>NZ_JBSFDI010000079.1:0-1174 GCF_053593835.1 Streptomyces sp. NPDC002076 | reverse complement strand
CGTGACTGCGTGCCTTTTGAAGAATGAGCCTGCGAGTTTGCGGTGTGTTGCGAGGTTAACCCGGGTGGGGAAGCCGTAGCGAAAGCGAGTCCGAATAGGGCGTTTCAGTAGCATGCTCAAGACCCGAAGCGGAGTGATCTAGCCATGGGCAGGTTGAAGCGGAGGTAAGACTTCGTGGAGGACCGAACCCACCAGGGTTGAAAACCTGGGGGATGACCTGTGGTTAGGGGTGAAAGGCCAATCAAACTCCGTGATAGCTGGTTCTCCCCGAAATGCATTTAGGTGCAGCGTCGTGTGTTTCTTGCCGGAGGTAGAGCACTGGATAGGCGATGGGCCCTACCGGGTTACTGACCTTAGCCAAACTCCGAATGCCGGTAAGTGAGAGCGCGGCAGTGAGACTGTGGGGGATAAGCTCCATGGTCGAGAGGGAAACAGCCCAGAGCATCGACTAAGGCCCCTAAGCGTACGCTAAGTGGGAAAGGATGTGGAGTCGCACAGACAACCAGGAGGTTGGCTTAGAAGCAGCCACCCTTGAAAGAGTGCGTAATAGCTCACTGGTCTAGTGATTCCGCGCCGACAATGTAGCGGGGCTCAAGCGTACCGCCGAAGTCGTGTCATTCGTATATACAGCCCCAACGGGTGTACGGATGGGTAGGGGAGCGTCGTCTGCCGGGTGAAGCGGCACTGGAAGGTAGTCGTGGACGGTTGACGAGTGAGAATGCAGGCATGAGTAGCGATTCACACGTGAGAAACGTGTGCGCCGATTGACTAAGGGTTCCTGGGTCAAGCTGATCTGCCCAGGGTAAGTCGGGACCTAAGGCGAGGCCGACAGGCGTAGTCGATGGATAACCGGTTGATATTCCGGTACCCGCTGTGAAGCGTCAAACATCGAATCCAGTGATGCTAAGGCCGTGAAGCCGTCCCGGATCCTTCGGGTGAAGGGGAGTGGTGGAGCCGCCGGACCAAGTTGGTAGTAGGTGAGTGATGGGGTGACGCAGGAAGGTAGTCCAGCCCGGGCGGTGGTTGTCCCGGGGTAAGGGTGTAGGACGCAAGGTAGGTAAATCCGCCTTGCATGTGTCTGAGACCTGATGCCGAGCCGATTGTGGTGAAGTGGATGATCCTATGCTGTCGAGAAAAGCCTCTAGCGAGTTTCATGGCGGCCCGTACCCTAAAC
>NZ_JBSFDI010000078.1:0-1186 GCF_053593835.1 Streptomyces sp. NPDC002076 | reverse complement strand
AGGGAGCACGCACGGTCAGCGGATGCACGCCCCGGGCAGACACCCGCGCGTTCCGGGACCATGCCCGGCTACACCACTTCATGGGACGCGATCGGACGAGGAAGGGTTGCCCAATCTGCCCCCATCGCTCGTGCGCGGCCCGTAGCGGCGACGCTGCGTTGCAGGTCGCCTTCGACAGGCCGGGCACGGATGTGGACGCGCGTGCTTCCAGGCGGCAGGGATCGTCCTGGCGCCGTCACGGTCCGGCGACGGCCGACTGGTCGTCGCGTGCACCGTGACGTTGGATCCCGACCACCTGGCGGTCTGGGCTTTCGCGAGTGCCGTCGCCGTCGTCGGCACCGCGTGGGACCCCGTGCAGCACCAACGGGACGCACGGGGTCCAGGAGAGGGCGTCCAGCTCGGCGGGGTGCTGATCTCGTATGCGTTGGGCACGACGGGAAGGGGGGCCTCCAGCAGCCGCCGCTTCCCGCGGGTCTGCGCCGCTACTCACCTGGCTGCGCCTGTTCACTTCTGATGCCTTTCGCGGCCTCCGCTTCCTCGGCTGAGATGTCCTCGGCGATGGCAAGCACCCGCCGCAGGCTGGCGGAGGGAATCACGACGCCACCGGCGCTGTCCATGTAGATGTAGTCACCGGGACTCACGCACACACCGGAAATCTCAACAGCCCCAGCGCAGGCGTACGGCATCACCGTGTCGCCGCCCCATCGGACCGCCTCCCCCCTGCACCAGGTAGCGAAGCTGTAGCCACGCAACTGGCCGAAGTCACGCAGCCGGCCGTCGGCGAGGACGCCGGCCAGCCCGGTGCTGTCTGCCCTGGCAAGCTTTGTGCCCCCGCCATGGGACACGTCGGCGTGCCCTCCGCTGGAGAGCACGAGCACCTGGCCCGCCCCGGGCGGGTTCCCGAGTGCTCCGTAGAAGTAGTACCGGAAGTCATGGCCCTCTACAGCCAGGTCCTCGCGGTAGGGGAGAAAGGAGATGGTGGCTGCCGGCCCGAAGAGATAGCGGAGAGGGTCGGGGCTCGACATGGCGGGTATGTGCGCTCGGTGGCCGTGGACCCGGTTCATGGCGTCGACGAGCGTGGCGCACCCCAGTGAGGTTCCCCCGAGATGCGGGGAGAGGTGACAGAGGGTCAGATGGGTTTCACGAGAGGAGCCCTGACGATGCCTGCCCCGAGGAAGTACCCGCT
>NZ_JBSFDI010000077.1:0-1193 GCF_053593835.1 Streptomyces sp. NPDC002076 | reverse complement strand
CAGTTCGTCGAGGAGTGTGCTGGGGCGTACGGCGGTGAAGCCGGACGCGAAGCGTTCCCAGTCCAGGTCCACCACACACAACGCCGGATCACCGAGCTCACCCAGGCCAACAGCCTGCTCCAGCGCCCGCATCGCCAGCTGCGGATCCATCGGCGGCATGCCCTCACGCCGCAACCGCCGCTCCAGGACCCCCTCGGCCGCCATCCCGCCATCAGCCCACGGACCCCACGCCACCGACACCGCCGGCAGCCCCTCACCACGCCGCTCCTCGGCCAACGCATCCAAGAACGCATTGGCTGCCGCATAGTTCGCCTGCCCCGCGGCACCCAGCACACCGGCCACCGACGAAAACAGCACGAACGCCGACAGGTCCAGATCACGCGTGAGCTCGTGCAGATGACGCGCCGAATCCGCCTTGGCCTGCCACACACGCTCGAACCGCTCCGGGATCAGCGCATCCAGCACACCATCGTCGAGCACACCCGCCGCATGGAACACACCCGTCAACTCGGAGCGCAGCGGCTCCAGCAGCCGCACCAGCGCCTCACGATCGGCCACGTCACAAGCGACGATCGTCACCCGCGCACCCGACGCAACGAGCTCCGCCTCCAGCTCGGCCGCACCCGGCGCCTGCACACCCCGCCGACTGGTCAGGACCACATGCTCAGCACCACGCGCCACCAGCCACCGCGCCACCCGAGCACCCAACGCACCCGTACCACCGGTCACCAACACCGTGCCACACGACACCCAGCCCTCACCCGGCACCACACCCGGCGACGACACCCGAACCAGCCGACGCCCGAAGATCCCCGACGCACGCACCGCAACCTGGTCCTCACCACCCAGACCGGCCAGCACATCCGCCAACCGCCCCAGAGCACGCTCATCCACCACCCCCCGCGGCAGATCCACCAGACCACCCCAGCGCGCCGGAACCTCCAGCGCCACCACCCGGCCCAGACCCCACACACCAGCCTGCACCGCACTGCCCAACCGATCCGAACGACCCGTCGACACAGCACCCCGCGTCACACACCACAACGGCGCATCAACACCCGCATCACCCAGCGCCTGCACCAACACCGCAGACACCGACACACCAGCAGACTCGTCCAACGCCAGCAAAGACAGCACACCGGAAACACCAGCCTCCGCGGGCACCGCCGACCGCAACACCTCGGCAACCTCAT
>NZ_JBSFDI010000076.1:0-1316 GCF_053593835.1 Streptomyces sp. NPDC002076 | reverse complement strand
AGGTCGCGCAGATCATCGATGCGGGCGGCCCGGAGGTGAAGAAGGCCGGGCAGGCCGCGCTGAACGGCACGGCGGATGACATCCGGGCGTTCTTGTCCACGGGTCAGTTCGACCGGCGGGCGCAGGACGAGCGGGTCGAGGTCGCGCAGATCATCAGCGCGGGCGGCTCCAACGTGGCGGCCGCGGGCCGGATCGCGTTGAACGGTTCGGCGGACGACATCCATGAGTTCCTGGAGGTCGGCCAGTACGTGGCGCGTGCCCGTGACCAGGAGCACGCCACGGTCGCGCAGCTGGCGGCGCAGGCCACGAAGGCCGGCGCCAGGGCGGCGGCGCAGACGAAGGCGGCCAAGGACGCCTCCGCGCGTGCCGTGACGGCGGCGAAGCTGGCCAAGGAGGCCGCGCAGAAGGCGGCGGCCGAGACCCAGGCGGCCAAGAACGACTCCGTGCACGCCGCTTCGGCGGCCGGCCGGGCAGCTTCTGCCGCCAAGCAGGCCGCGGAGGCTGCGCAGGAGGCGATCGACGCCGCGGCCGCCGCCAACGACAGTGCGCGGCTGGCGGCCAGCGCGGCGGAGCAGGCGGCTTCGGCGGCGGTGGGTGCCGCGCAGGCCGCATCCCGTGCCCAGAGCGCCGCGGCGGACGCGGCCACGGATGCGGGCCAGGCTTCGGCGGCGCGCAAGGCGGCCGAGGACGCCCGCGCCGCGGCCAAGGGAGCACGGCTGGCGGCGGATGCGGCCAAGCAGGCCGGTAACGCGGCGGCCGATGCGGGCAACGCGGCGAAGGCCGCCGCCGATGCCGGCACCAACGCCGACGCCGCCGCCGATGCGGCCGATGAGGCCAACGACTACGCCACCCAGGCCGGTGTCCACTCCTCCGAGGCCGGTGCCGAGGCCGCGGCCGCTCATCGGCACGCGCAGGAGGCCAACCGCGCCGCCAACGCCGCAGCGGCGCTTGCCGCGGAGTCGGCCGGTGCGGCCGGCGAGGCGCAGGATGCGGCCAACGCGGCGGCCACGCATGCGGACAACGCCGCGAAGGACGCCGATGACGCGGCCAAGCACGCGGGCGAAGCGGCCACCGCCGCAGCCCAGTCGGCGGCGCACGCCAAGGCCGCCCAGGACGCGGCCGACGCCGCCACCGCCGCCGTCGCCAAAGCGAAGAAGACCCACCAGACCGCCGTCAAGATCGAGTCGGAGGAGCTGACCGAGCGGACCAACGCCGGTATCGCCAAGGCCAAGGATCTCAAGGCCCAGCAGGACCAACGAGCGGCCGCGGACGCCGCTGCCGCCCAGCAGGTCAAGGACACCGACGACCAGGCCAAG
>NZ_JBSFDI010000075.1:0-1322 GCF_053593835.1 Streptomyces sp. NPDC002076 | reverse complement strand
TTTCCGCGTGCGCGGGCGTTTGCGTAGAGGCTGGCGGCCCATGGTGATTGCATGCGGGAGTTATGAGCGAAGGCAGTGATGGCCTTGCGGGCGCGTGTGTTGGCGGCCCACCGGAAGTAGACGCCGTGTGTCTTCCCGGATGCCTTGGTCACCGGTGCGGCTCCGCACTCGGCGGCGGCTTGTTCGGCGGACTCGACGCGGTCAAGGACTGGGCCAACCTCGGCGAGCAGCTGCGCAAGGTTGATGGTGCCCACGCCCGGCAGCTCGGCGAGGAGGAGGGCCCGAGGGTGCTTGGCAAGACGGTTTTTGATGGTCGTCTCGAGCTGGGCGATGGTGGCCTGCAGACTGCGCAGAAGCTGGACTTGCGCGGTGATGAGCGCGGTGAGGACGTCCGCGGGGAGGCTGACGGGGGCGATGGGAGCGGAGCGGAGTCGGGCCAGCAGTGCGGATGCCGGCTTGCCGCCGCGGTAGGCATGGCGCTTGCAGAAGGCGGCCATGCGGGCTTCGCCGAGTCGGGCGGCTGACTGCGGCGTGGGGTAGTCCGTCAGGAAGTCCAGGGCAATGTCGGAGACGAGCGAGCAGAACAGGTTCTTGGGTCCGGGCCAGTGCTGCTCGAGCAGAGCACCGAGCTGGTTGCCGGCGGCCGTGCGTGCACGAACGTGGTCATCGCGCAGGCGCACGAGGGCTTGGAGTTCTCGTAGGCCGCTGTCGACAGGCACGAGGCGGCGCAGGCGGTGGCCGTCGGTGCGTAGATAGTCCGCGAGTTTGTAGCTGTCACCGGGATCGGATTTGGCACCGGAGGCGCCCCATCGAGGTCGGGCGGCGTGAAAGGCAGTTGGGTGGACAGGCACGACCGGGTATCCGGCCTCGAGCAAGCGGTCGACGACCAGCCCACTGGAACGTTCGATAATGACGGGCAGTTCAGCCGGGGCGCCATGGCTGGACAGCCGGGCCAAGGCCGCCGAAAAGTCGTCTTCGCTGTGCTGGAAGGCCCAGTGGTCGATCACGGTTCCGCGGTCGTCAATGACGGTCACGTCGTGGCTGGCGCTGGCCCAGTCCCATCCGACGAACATCAATCTCGTCCCTTCTGCCGGAGTTGGTGGCTGACTCCGCAGGTGACGAGACCCGGCTGCCGGTTCCTCATTGTTCGGCCCTCGGTGGGGCATGTCCTTGACGCCGGTCTGGGGCCTCGGCGTGTCAGGGGCGGCAATACTCAAACTGGCCGTCGAGCGCGGCACGGCAACGAGGCCGTCCCCCGACACTCACCGGGGAGTCACGGCCCATGGGTTGGGCCGCAGCATCGATACTTCCCCAATGAGGCA
>NZ_JBSFDI010000074.1:0-1327 GCF_053593835.1 Streptomyces sp. NPDC002076 | reverse complement strand
GTGAGGTTCCCCCGCTGCGCGGGAGTGGATGACTAGCTGGTCAGGGCGGATTGACGTGGTTTCAGGTTCACTGGTTCGGCTGTTGCCCGGCTGGCGTAGTGCTTCTCCTCGTACTCGATCGGGCTGAGGTAGCCGAGCCGTTTCTGGATGCGGCGGGGGTTGTAGAAGCCGTCGATGTACTCGAAGAGCGCGAGGTTCGCTTCGGCCCTGGTCGCGAAGACCCGGCCGCGGATGCACTCGGTCTTGATCACCATCCATAGGTTCTCCGCCAGGGCGTTGTCGAACGAGTCGCCGACCGAGCCCATGGACGCCTGGACCCCGGCCCTGACCAGGCGTGTTGTCAGCTTCACAGAGGTGTATTGGGTGCCGTGGTCCGCGTGGTGAACAAGCTCACCGGGCGCGACTTCGCGGCTGGCCAGGGCATACTCCAGCGAGGTCAGGACCAGGTCCGCGTCCGCATGGGCGGAGGTCTCCCAGGCCACCACCCGGCGGGAGAATGCATCGCGGATCGCGGACAGCCACAACGGCCCCTCCAGCGTCGTGACCATGGTCAGGTCGGTGACCCACAACCGGTTCGGCCCGGCTGCGGTGAAGTCGCGTTGCACCAGGTCAGGGGCAAGGTCGGCGGCCGGGTCCCGGCGGGTGAAACCTTTGCCCCGGCGGGGGCTGATCCCAGCCAGGCCGGCCTGGCGCATGAGCCGTTCGACACGCTTGCGGCCGACGTGGACGCCCTCACGCTTGAGGACGGCGTGCACGCGGGGTGAGCCGTAGATCCCGCCGGAGTCGGCGTGGACCTGCCGGATCTTCCCTGTCAGCTCGGCGTCCTGGCGGCGCCGCTCGCACGGCTCCTTCTCGGCCTGACGCCAGCGGTAGTAGGTGGAGGAAGGGATGTTCAGTTCCCGGAGTACGGGCTCGACCCCCAGGTGCGGGTGCTCGTCGACGAGCGCGGTCACCTGGGCCGGGTCGGGTCGAGCTGGGCCGCGAAAAAAGCCGAGGCCGTCCGCAGGACCTCGTTGGCCCGGCGCAGTTCCCGCACCTCGCGCCGCAGCTGAGCCAGCTCTTCCTTCTCCTCGGTGGTGAGCATGTCGTTCCGTTCGCCGGCGTCGGCCTCGGCCTGGCGGATCCAGTTGCGCAGGGCCTCGTGGTGCACACCGAGCTCCTCAGCCATGCGGCGGATCACGGGCTTCGGCTCGGCGGTCCGGTACATCCGCACCGCACGCTCACGCAACTCCAGCGGGTACTTCCTCGGGGCAGGCATCGTCAGGGCTCCTCTCGTGAAACCCATCTGACCCTCTGTCACCTCTCCCCGCATCTCGGGGGAACCTCA
>NZ_JBSFDI010000073.1:0-1413 GCF_053593835.1 Streptomyces sp. NPDC002076 | reverse complement strand
AACACAGTGGACGCGAGCAACTGAGGACAAGCCCTCGGCCTATTAGTACCGGTCACCTCCACCAGTTACCTGGCTTCCAGATCCGGCCTATCAACCCAGTCGTCTACTGGGAGCCTTACCCCATCAAGTGGGTGGGAGTCCTCATCTCGAAGCAGGCTTCCCGCTTAGATGCTTTCAGCGGTTATCCCTCCCGAACGTAGCCAACCAGCCATGCCCTTGGCAGAACAACTGGCACACCAGAGGTTCGTCCGTCCCGGTCCTCTCGTACTAGGGACAGCCCTTCTCAAGACTCCTACGCGCACAGCGGATAGGGACCGAACTGTCTCACGACGTTCTAAACCCAGCTCGCGTACCGCTTTAATGGGCGAACAGCCCAACCCTTGGGACCGACTCCAGCCCCAGGATGCGACGAGCCGACATCGAGGTGCCAAACCATCCCGTCGATATGGACTCTTGGGGAAGATCAGCCTGTTATCCCCGGGGTACCTTTTATCCGTTGAGCGACGGCGCTTCCACAAGCCACCGCCGGATCACTAGTCCCGACTTTCGTCCCTGCTCGACCCGTCGGTCTCACAGTCAAGCTCCCTTGTGCACTTACACTCAACACCTGATTGCCAACCAGGCTGAGGGAACCTTTGGGCGCCTCCGTTACCCTTTAGGAGGCAACCGCCCCAGTTAAACTACCCATCAGACACTGTCCCTGATCCGGATCACGGACCCAGGTTAGACATCCAGCACGACCAGACTGGTATTTCAACGACGACTCCACACACACTGGCGTGCATGCTTCACAGTCTCCCAGCTATCCTACACAAGCCGAACCGAACACCAATATCAAACTGTAGTAAAGGTCCCGGGGTCTTTCCGTCCTGCTGCGCGAAACGAGCATCTTTACTCGTAGTGCAATTTCACCGGGCCTATGGTTGAGACAGTCGAGAAGTCGTTACGCCATTCGTGCAGGTCGGAACTTACCCGACAAGGAATTTCGCTACCTTAGGATGGTTATAGTTACCACCGCCGTTTACTGGCGCTTAAGTTCTCAGCTTCGCCCACCCGAAAGTGAGCTAACCGGTCCCCTTAACGTTCCAGCACCGGGCAGGCGTCAGTCCGTATACATCGCCTTACGGCTTCGCACGGACCTGTGTTTTTAGTAAACAGTCGCTTCTCGCTGGTCTCTGCGGCCACCCCCAGCTCGAGGAGCAAGTCCTCTCACCAGAGCTGGCCCCCCTTCTCCCGAAGTTACGGGGGCATTTTGCCGAGTTCCTTAACCATAGTTCACCCGAACGCCTCGGTATTCTCTACCTGACCACCTGAGTCGGTTTAGGGTACGGGCCGCCATGAAACTCGCTAGAGGCTTTTCTCGACAGCATAGGATCATCCACTTCACCACAATCGGCTCGGCATCAGGTCTCA
>NZ_JBSFDI010000072.1:0-1428 GCF_053593835.1 Streptomyces sp. NPDC002076 | reverse complement strand
GATCGCGTCCCATGAAGTGGTGTAGCCGGGCATGGTCCCGGAACGCGCGGGTGTCTGCCCGGGGCGTGCATCCGCTGACCGTGCGTGCTCCCTGAACAAGGGCAGGCCACCGCGCAAGTCTCCCTGGTGAACGGGCAGTTCGACCAGAGGAGCACGCGATGGCCTTGTCCCAGTCTGAGCTGATGCGGCTGCTTGAGTCACTACGTCGGGCCGATGGAGTTGAAGCAATCAGGGTGGTGTGCGAGCGCATCCTGCAGGAGCTGATCGAGGCCGAGGCCACCGAGATGATCGGTGCCGCGCCACGCGAGCACTCCGAGACGCGCACGACCTGGCGCAACGGACACCGGGAGAGGCTGCTGACCACGCAGGCCGGCGACCTGGACCTGAAGATCCCGAAGGTGCGCAGCGGGTCATTCTTCCCGTCGCTGCTGGAACGCCGGCGGCGGATCGACCGGGCGTTGTTCGCCGTGGTGATGGAGGCATACGTGCACGGTGTCTCGACCCGCTCGGTCGACGACCTGGTCAAAGCACTCGGGGCGGACAGCGGGATATCCAAGTCCGAGGTCTCCCGCATCTGCGGTGAGCTGGAAGAGGAACTGACCGCGTTCAAGGAGCGGCCGCTGGACCACACCGTCTTCCCCTACGTCTTCCTGGACGCCACCTACTGCAAGGCCAGGGTGAATCACCGGATCGTCTCCCAGGCCGTGGTCATCGCCACCGGGATCTCCGCCACCGGGCACCGCGAGATTCTCGGGCTGATGGTCGGCGACAGCGAGTCGAAGCCGTTTTGGACGAAGTTCCTGCGCTCGCTGCGGGCCCGCGGCCTGGAGAACGTCCAGCTGGTCATCTCCGACAGCCACAGCGGTCTGGTGGCCGCGATCCGCACCGTTTTCCTCGGCGCGGCCTGGCAAAGGTGCCGGGTTCACTTCGTCCGGGACGTGTTCTCGGTGATCGAGAGGGGCTCCGGGGAGATGGTCGCCGCGACCATCCGCACCATCTTCGCGCAGACCACCGGCGAGCAGGTGCGCACCCAGCTGAACGTGGTCGCCGACATGCTCGGACGGCAGTTCCCGCAGGTCAAGACGATGCTGCTGGATGCGGCAACAGACATCACCGCGTTCGCCGACTTCCCGCCGGCGCACTGGAAGAAGATCTGGTCGACCAACCCGCTGGAGCGGCTGAACCGGGAGATCAAACGGCGGGCCGACGTCGTCCAGGTCTTCCCCAACCCCGCCGCCCTGGACCGGCTCGCCGCCGCGGTCCTGGCCGAACTCCACGACGAGTGGCAGGTCTTCGACCGCCGCTACCTCTCCGAAGCCTCCATGGCCGAGCTCTTCACCACCAAGCCAACCGAACCCGAACCACAGATCACCCCACAACCGGAACCGAAACAGCTGCCGTGACTACACCACCCCGCGGGACATGACC
>NZ_JBSFDI010000071.1:0-1450 GCF_053593835.1 Streptomyces sp. NPDC002076 | reverse complement strand
CTAGTAGGGCCTGGTCAGGTTGGTACCGGTTCTGGCGTGTTGCGGTGACAGGTGGGGCAGGCGCCGGTCCAGACCGCGAGGAGCGACTGCAGTTCGCGGGCGACCTGGTAGAGGCTCAGGCCGGCGCCGTCTCTTTTGGGGATCGGGTCAGTCGCTGGAGGGTGCAGAAGGCGTGCGCGACGGAGACGAGGGTGACGTGGTGGTGCCAGCCCCTCCAGGTGCGGCCCTCGAAGTGGGCCAGGCCCAGGGCCTGTTTCATCTCGCGGTAGTCGTGCTCGACGCGCCAGCGCAGCTTCGCGGTGCGCACGAGTGTGGCCAGCGGGGTGTCGGCGGGCAGGTTGGACAGCCAGAACTGCACCGGCTCGCTCTCGCCGGCCGGCCATTCGGCCAGCAGCCAGCGCACCGGCAGCTCCGGGCCGTCGGCGGCCTTGCGGATCTCGCGCCCGGCGGGACGGATCCGCAGGGCCACGAACCGCGAGTACATGCGTTTGAGGCCGCTTCGGCCGCTGCCTGGGCGGGAGCCTTCCCGCCACTGCACGGGTCGGGCGGCCTGTCGGCCAGCCGCGATGACCAGCTTCTTCACCGTCTGTGCCGGCTCGGGGTAGACAGGCTGGGGCCGGGGACCGCGGCCGCCGTAGGGCGGAAGATGCGGTCGTGCTTCTTCCGGCTGGGCGGTCGTCGTGGTCGAGATGCCCACCACGTAGGTGAGCTTGCGCTCCTCCAGACCCAGCCGGAAGGCTGCCGTATCTCCGTAACCACCGTCGGCGACGGCGAGCGGGATCTCGATGCCCCACGACCTCGTCTCGTCGATCATGTCCAGGGCCAGCTGCCACTTCTCGACATGGCCCACCTCGGCCGGGACGCCGCACGGCCCGCGGCGGGCCACCTTGGCCGGATCGGCCTTCGGCGAGGCGGGGTCCCAGCTCTCGGGCAGGAACAAACGCCAGTCGACCGCAGCCGAGGCACCATCGGACGCCACGTGCAGCGACACCCCGGCCTGGCAGTTGGTGACCTTGCCCGCGGTGCCGGTGTACTGCCGCGACACACACGCGGACGAATCGCCGTCCTTCAGAAAGCCGGTGTCATCGATGATCAGCGCGGTCGGCTTGATCACCTGCTGCATCCTCCACGCCAGGCGCGCCCGCACATGCGCCGAATCCCACGGACTGGAGGTAATGAAGTGCGCCAATGCCTGCCGGTTACCGTCCTCACCCAGCCGGGCGGCCATCGGCTCCACCGACTTGCGCCGCCCGTCCAGCAGCAGACCCCGCAGATACACCGCACCCCACCTGCGTTGATCAGCCCGCGCGAACGGCTCGAACACCTCCGCCGCGAAATCCTCCAGATCACACCGGACCGCGGCCAACTCCCCACCCATCACACCCGGTCAACGGCACACCCGATCAAACGGACACGCCACCGGCGAGTGAACCTGACCAAGCCCTACTAG
>NZ_JBSFDI010000070.1:0-1482 GCF_053593835.1 Streptomyces sp. NPDC002076 | reverse complement strand
CTAAGACATCGTTTCCTATGGCTGTCGGCAGGCAGTTGACAGACGAGACCGGAGCGATGTCAGAGTCTGCAGTTAGGGTTCGCGTCCATGGGCATCCACTGCGAGTACGTCCGTTTCTCCGCTGCTGAGCTGCAGCGGTCGTTGAGTGATCCGTCCTGGGCGCAGGAACGCATCGACGAGCTGGGTGATGCCTGGGCCGAAGAGGCCCCGCTTCCACCCGAGAAGGCGCCCTACTTCAGCATCGAGAAGTCGTGGCACAAGCTGCACTACCTCATTGCCGCCCACGGTGGCATGCCGGTGGATGTGATCCACGGAGGGGCTGAGCTTCCGTTGGAGGACGACATGGACTTCGGCCCCGCCAGGTATTTGAGCCCCGAGGACGTTGCCCGGGCCAGCGGCTGCCTCGCCACCACACGATTTGACGAGTTGGCCGGGTACTACGACTTGGCGACCATGAGCAGCGCCGAGATCTACTTCCTGCCGGAATCCGAAACCGAGGTCCCCTCGGACCTGGACACTCTGCGGCACCGCTACGAGGAGCTGACCCGGTTCTTCTCCGCTGCCGCCGCCGCAGGCGATGGCGTAGTCCTCATGCTGGCCTGACACGGCTCCCAGCCTGTCTGATCGGATCATCTGCTCAGACGGCGTTGGCAGATGAGGGCTGCGGCTATGCCGACGAAGGCGAGGAAGTGCTCGGCCTTGCGTTCATAGCGGCGGTGCAGGCGGCGGCAGCCGGCCAGCCAGGAAACCGTCCTCTCGACCACCCAGCGGTGGCGGCCCAGCCGTGTGGAGGACTCGATGCCCTTGCGCGCGATGCGGTGACGGATGCCTCGCTTGCGGAGCCATCGGCGCAGGTGGTCGTAGTCGTATCCCTTGTCGCCATGGAGCTTGGCCGGTCGTCGGCGGCGCGGGCCGCGCCGGGAGCGGATGGGCGGTATCCCACGCACGAGCGGTTCCAGGCCGAGGCTGTCGTGCATGTTGGCGCCGGAGATGCCCAGTGACAGGGGCAGACCGTTCCGGTCGGTGATCAGGTGGATTTTCGATCCGCTCTTGCCGCGGTCGGTCGGATTCGGTCCGGTCAGTGGCCCCCTTTTGCCGCCCGGACACTGACGGAGTCGATCGCGCACCGCGACCAGTCCAGTTCACCTCGGGCGCCGAGTTCGTCGAGGACAACCCGGTGGAGGCGCGCCCACACCCTGGCCCGGCTCCACTGGGCGAAGCGCCGGTAGACGGTCGGCCAGGCCGGACCGAACACCGGCGGCAACTGCCTCCAGGTACACCCCGAGGTCGCTACAAAGATGATCGCCGCCAGGCATTCGCGGTCGCCCGCCCGCCGTCGTCCGCCGCCCTGCGGACGTATGACCTCCGTCTGCGGAACCACCCGTCGGAACAGCGTCCACAACTCATCCGGCACCAACCGCTCAATCAGACCCGTCATGCACCGCTCAACGAACGATCACGCCAAAGGAAACGACCTCTAAG
>NZ_JBSFDI010000069.1:0-1483 GCF_053593835.1 Streptomyces sp. NPDC002076 | reverse complement strand
GCGGGTGCGGAGTGTCCGTCGTGCGGAACGCCCTCAGGCCGCGTTCACAGCAGCTACGTGCGTCGGCTCGACGACAGCGCCGCAGCCCAGCGTCGCGTCGTGATCGAGTTACGGGTCCGCCGGTTCCGCTGCCGCCAACAAGCCTGCACACGAAGCACGTTCGTCGAGCAGGTCGAGGGCGTCACCTTCCGGTACGGACGGCGGAGTCAGCAGCTCCAGACCGCGTTGCAGCGGCTCGGGCTCATGCTCGCTGGCCGGGCCGGCTCCCGCCTGGCCGAGACTTTCGCCGTCCCAGTCAGTCGCTCCACGCTGCTCAGACTGATACGCGCGGTTCCCGAGCCCGTGCCGCCGGCGCCGCGCGTGCTGGGGATCGACGAGTTCGCCCTGCGCAAGGGCCACGTCTACGCAACCATTTTGGTCGACATCGAGACCCGCCGACCGGTCGACCTGCTGCCGGATCGCAGCGTCGAGACCGTCCGCTCCTGGCTGGCCGCCCACCCCGGCGTGAAGGTCATCTGCCGTGACCGCTCCGCCCTCTACGCCGAGGCCGCACGGCTCGGCGCCCCGGACGCCATCCACGTCGCCGACCGCTTTCACCTGTGGCAGAACCTCGCTGGTGCCGTCGAGAAGACCGTGCTCCAGCACCGAGCCCTGCTGCCCGAACCCCCGCCACCCGCCGGTCCCTCGCAGCCCGTCTCCTTGTCGGCCACCGCTGCCGAGCCACGCCGGACCGGACGCTTGTCGGACCGCGTCCGTGAACAGCACGCGGCCGTCCACGCCCTGATCCGCGAGGGCGTCAGCCTCCGCGCCATCGGCCGGCGACTGGGCCTGGCTCGTGGCACCGTGCGCCGCCTGGCCCACGCCTCGGACCCTGACGAACTGCTGGTCGGCCGCTGGACGGGACGCACCAGCATCCTCGACCCCTACAAGCCCTACCTCCACCAGCGGTATGCCGAGGGCGGCACCGTCGCCCGCCGGCTGTTCGAGGAGATCCGGCAACGGGGCTACCCGGGCCAGGAGCAGGTCGTCCGCGTCTACGTGCGGCGGCTGCGCGAAGCGTTCCCGCAACAGGATCCGCCCCGCCGCAAGCCGTCGGTCCGGGACGTGACCGGGTGGATCACCCGCCATCCCGACCGGCTCGACATCGACGACGCGCAGCAACTCAAGGAGATCCTCGCGCGCGTCCCGGCGCTTGCCCGGACCGCCGAGCACGTCCGCGCCTTCGCTGAGCTGATGAACGACCGCCGCGGCCACCAGCTCGAAGACTGGATCGCCCGCGTCCAACAAGACCCGATCCCCGCTCTGCAGACCTTCGCCACTGGCCTCCTGCAGGACCTCGACGCCGTCGTCGCGGGGCTGACCCTGCGCTACAGCTCCGGTGCGGTCGAGGGCCACAACAACAAGATCAAGATGATCAAGCGTCAGATGTTCGGCCGCGCCAACTTCGACCTCCTGCGCAAGCGCGTCCTCCATGCGGCATAAG
>NZ_JBSFDI010000068.1:0-1712 GCF_053593835.1 Streptomyces sp. NPDC002076 | reverse complement strand
CTAGTGCCGCATCAAGCAACGTTCGCCTCTTGGGACGTCGACTGGTAGTTGGCCAGATGCCCGCACCCGGTCGTAGGAAATGACTGTGATGGCCAGGTCCCACGTAGGGTGCTCGGGTGTTCAATCGGCTTGAGGTCAGTGCGTTGCCACCGGGCCCGCGATGGGCTGCCCAGTTGCAGTTCCGGATCGACGGCGAGGAAGTGGTGGCAGAGGCGGTTGGAGAGGGAGGCCGGGGCCCGTTTGCGGAGGAGGCGCTGCCCGCCGACGGTCATGGTGCCCTCTGGGCGACTGGCGAGGGGCGACGTGTAGTGCTGGGCGAGCCTTTGTGCACGGGCGGATGCTGTGGCTACCTGTCCGTGTTCGTGCAGCGGCACGGCGGGATTGTGGAGTGGTCCGACTGGCAGGTGCCCAGGGACAAGGTGCGGCCCCCAGCGTTTTGTTTTGACGCCGATCAGTACGACGCCGAACTAACCCGAGCACTGACAGACCGGCGGTGGCAGGTCTACAGGAGTGATTGACGCGCCGCCGGTCCTGTCCTGAGTGGCGCGTGGCCGTCAGGATGTGCGGGTGGCTGAGCGAGTACGCGTCCGTGAGATCGATGACGATGAGGGCCGGCGGTTGCTGCGGACTATCCGTCGCGGCACGGGGTCGGTGGTGACCTGGCGCCGTGCCCAGATGGTGCTGCTGTCGGCGCAGGGCATGACCGTGGCGAAGATCGCCGAGGTCACGTTCACCAGCGCAGACCGGGTCCGGGACGTGATCCACAACTTCAATGCCGACGGCTTCGATTCGCTCTATCCGAAGTACAAGGGCGGCCGGCCGAGAACCTTCAGTCTCCCGGAACGTCGGGAGATCAAGAAGATCGCCAAGTCCAGGCCGGCCGAACACGGCCTGCCGTTTTCGACCTGGAGCCTGGCGAAGCTGGCCGACTTCCTGGTCGCCGAGGGGGTGGTCGACGACATCAGCCACGAGGGCCTTCGGATCCTGCTCCGCGAGGAGGGCGTCTCATTTCAACGCATAAAGACCTGGAAGACCTCCCGCGACCCCGACTACGCCGCCAAGAAGGCCCGCGTTGAGCACCTCTACGCGATCGCCGACGGCGAGGTCATACCCGAGGAAGGCGAACCCGAAGTCGTCTTATGCCTGGATGAGTTCGGCCCACTCAACCTCCAACCCCACCCCGGCCGGCAATGGGCCGAACGCGGCGGCCGGCACAAAGACCCCGACCGGGAACCCAGGCCCCGCCGACGCGCGACCTACACCCGCCCGCACGGCGTCAGGCACCTGTTCGCCGCCTACGACCTGGGCAAGGACAAGCTCTACGGCCACATCAAACTGAAGAAGAACCGGACGCGGTTCCTGGAGTTCTGCCGATACCTGCGCAGCCTCTACCCGCCCCAGATCCGGATCGCGATCGTGCTCGACAACTTCTCCCCGCACCTGACCACGAAGAAGGACACCCGGGTCGGCGAGTGGGCCACGGTCAACAACGTCGAGTTCGCCTACACACCGACCAACAGTTCCTGGCTGAACCGGATCGAGGCCCAGTTCACCGCCCTCCGCTACTTCGCGCTGGACGGCACCGACCACACGAGCCACAAGGAGCAGGGCAGCATGATCCGCCGCTACATCATCTGGCGGAACAAGCACGCCGCCGACGAACGCCTTCGCGATTTCGTCGACAGGGCGAACGTTGCTTGATGCGGCACTAG
>NZ_JBSFDI010000067.1:0-1718 GCF_053593835.1 Streptomyces sp. NPDC002076 | reverse complement strand
CTAGAAGACTCATGAAGATCTTGGTGAGGGGCTGTCCGGGCATAGGCCGGGCAGCCCCTGTTCGCTATGCGGTGGCCGGGGCGAGTTGCCAGCTGCCGCCGGTGTGGGTGAGTCCGAGGTTGATCAGTCGGCGGAGGTTGAGGGCGGCTGCCCGGGTGTGGAGCCAGGTGTTGTTGGCGATGGTGCCGCGGTAGCGCAGGCGGCGGTTGCCGTGCTGGACGAGCCAGGCGACGGCGCGTTCGACCGGTGGTCGCCAGCGCCGGTAGTCGGCTTGCCAGTCCGGGTCGGTGGCGGCCTGGCGGCGGGCCGCGGCCTGGAGGTCGTGGTGGGGGCGGATGGTCAGGATGCGGCCGGCCTTGGCCTTGGTGCATCGCTCGCGGAGCGGGCATCCGGTGCACAGGTCCTTGAAGGCCGCCTTGCGCTGGTTGTGCTGTCCGCTGGGGTCGGACAGCACAACGGTGTGTCCGGCGGGGCAGGTGACCGTGGCGGCGGCGGTGTCGATGGCGAAGTCGTCCAGGGTGAAGCCGCCGGGGACGGCGGGCCGCAGCGGGGCGGGTTTGAAGAACAGCCGGTGCCCCGCCTGGTGCAGGGCTTGGCGCATGTCGCCGGCGGAGTAGGCGGTGTCGCCGAAGGCGTCCACCGGACTCTCCTCGTCGGCCAGCAGGTCCAGGCCGACGGTGGCCTCGTGGTGCTCGGCTCCGGCACCGGGCCGCAGAGCGACGGCGGTGTATAAGCCGGTCTCGGGCTCGATGGCCAGGTGGGCTTTGTATCCGTCCTGCTGGTGGGTGCGGGTCTTGTGGATGTGGCGGGCTTCGGGGTCGACGGTCGACACGAGGCGGCCTGGAGCGGTCCCCTGGCTGATGCGCCAGCGTCCGTCGCGGCCGTCGGAGTCCTCGGCCGGTTCCACGTCCTGCCCGGCGACCAGCGCCAGCAGGCCGACCGCGTTCGCGGCCTTCTCGCCCAGCTGCTGGTCGGGCAGGTGGCCCAGCAGCCGCAGCGCATCGGTGACCAGCGCGTCGACGAGGTCGGCGCGGGCCTGCTCGTCGTTCCAGGCGATACGGGGCTTGCCGGGATCGGTGTAGTCGTGCGCGGTGCACTTACCGGCCGCGACCTCGGCGGCATGGGGGACTTCGCGGATCACCGCGCGGACGGCGGCGATGAGCTGGGTGACAGTGTCCTGAGTGGCCACCGCGTCGTCCAGCACGGTGGAGTCCAAAGCCCGCCGGTGCCTGCCGCCCAGGACCCCGGTGGCCTTCACCACCTCGCGCACGGCCTCGAAGACGCGGTCGGGCCGGGCAGAGCGGGCCAGACGGCGACGGAAGTAGGCCAGCAACGACGGATCGAACGCCATATCGTTCAGGCCCAGCCCGCACGCGGCCTTCCACCGCAGGTCACACCGCAGTTCCTGGACCGTTTCGAAGTCCGACAGCCCGTGCAGGGCCTGCAGCGTGATCGCCGCGGCCAGGATCTGCGGCGGCATGCTCGGGCGCCCGTTCGCCGACGGGTACATGTCCGCGAACATCTCCGCCGGGAACAGGGCACCACGGTGCCCGGCCAGGAACGCGAACACACTCCCTGCCGGGATCAACTCCCGGCAGGTCTCCCACACATCCGGCCCGACCGTCTCCCCGGCCCATTCCCCCATCACCACGAAACGAGTCTGGCCCCGCCGCTCACGCGGCGGGGCCAGAACCCCAAGATCTTCATGAGCCTTCTAG
>NZ_JBSFDI010000066.1:0-1761 GCF_053593835.1 Streptomyces sp. NPDC002076 | reverse complement strand
CGGCGGGGCCAGACTCGTTTCGTGGTGATGGGGGAATGGGCCGGGGAGACGGTCGGGCCGGATGTGTGGGAGACCTGCCGGGAGTTGATCCCGGCCGGGAGTGTGTTCGCGTTTCTGGCCGAGCACCGTGGTGCGCTGTTTCCGGCTGAGATGTTCGCGGACATGTACCCGTCGGCCAACGGGCGGCCGAGCATGCCGCCGCAGATCCTGGCCGCGGCGATCACGCTGCAGGCCCTGCACGGGCTGTCGGACTTCGAGACGGTCCAGGAACTGCGGTGTGACCTGCGGTGGAAGGCCGCGTGCGGGCTGGGTCTGCACGACATGGCGTTCGATGCGTCGCTGCTGGCCTACTTCCGCCGCCGCCTTTCCCGCTCAGTTCGGCCGAACCGCGTGTTCGAAGCCGTGCGCGAGGTCGTGGAGGCCACCGGTGTCCTCAAGGGCAAGCACCGGCGGGCGCTGGACTCCACCGTGCTGGACGACGCGGTCGCCACCCAGGACACCGTCACCCAGCTCATCGCCGCCGTCCGCGCGGTGATCCGCGAGGTCCCCGGCGCGGCCGAGGTGGGCGCGGTCCAGTGCACCGCGCATGACTACACCGATCCCGGCAAGCCTCGTATCGCCTGGAACGACGAACAGGCCCGCGCCGCCCTCGTCGACGCTCTGGTCACCGACGCACTCAGGCTGCTGGGCCACCTGCCCGACCAGGAACTGGGCGAGAAAGCGGCCAACGCGGTCGGCCTGCTGGCCCTGGTCGCCGGGCAGGATGTCGAGCCCGCCGAGGACTCCGACGGCCGCGACGGACGCTGGCGCATCACCCAGGGGACCGCGCCGGACCGGATGGTCTCCACCGTCGACCCTGAGTCCCGGCACATCCACAAGACCCGCACCCACCAGCAGGACGGATACAAAGCCCACCTGGCCATCGAGCCCGAGACCGGCTTATACACCGCCGTGGCTCTGCGGCCCGGTGCCGGAGCCGAGCACCACGAGGCCACCGTCGGCCTGGACCTGCTGGCCGACGAGGAGAGTCCGGTGGACGCCTTCGGTGACACCGCCTACTCCGCCGGCGACACGCGCCACGCCCTCCACCAGGCGGGGCACCGGCTGTTCTTCAAGCCCGCCCCGCTACGGCCCGCCGTCCCCGGCGGCTTCACCCTGGACGACTTCGCCATCAACACCACCGCCGCCCTCGTGACCTGCCCCGCCAGGCACACGGTCCCCCTGTCGGACCCCGGCGGACAGCACCACCAGCGCAAGGCCGTCTTCAAGGACCTGTGCACCGGATGCCCGCTGCGCGAGCGGTGCACCAAGGCCAAGGCCGGCCGCATCCTGACCATCCGCCCCCACCACAACCTCCAGGCCGCGGCCCGCCACCAAGCCGCCACCGACCCCAGATGGCAAGCCGACTACCGGCGCTGGAGACCACCGGTCGAACGAGCCGTCGCCTGGCTCGTCCAGCACGGCAACCGCCGCCTGCGCTACCGCGGAACCATCGCCAACAACACCTGGCTCCACACCCGGGCAGCCGCCCTCAACCTCCGCCGACTGGTCAACCTCGGACTCACCCACACCGGCGGCAGCTGGCAACTCGCCCCGGCCACCGCATAGCGAACAGGGGCTGCCCGGCCTACGGCCGGACAGCCCCTCACCAAGATCTTCATGGCCCTTCTAGGCCCTGTCGTCAAATTCCCGCCTGCTCGGCGACGCCTGGCACGCACGCTCGCCGCGTTGCCGAACCGCCCACGTGGCTCCGCCACGAGG
>NZ_JBSFDI010000065.1:0-1959 GCF_053593835.1 Streptomyces sp. NPDC002076 | reverse complement strand
TGTCTTGTCTCGGTTGATGCTTGACGTTGTGGCTTCACCTGATGCTTGACACCGCTTGCCTCGGCTTGGCTGTGCGCGTCTGATCCGCGTGCAGGGAGGGCCGGGGCCGTGCTGGTGGAGTTGAGCGTGGTCGAGCAGCGGTATCACGCGGTGATGGAGGTCGCCGCGGGGGTTCCGGTCACTCAAGTCGCGGCCCGGTATGGGGTGTCGAGGCAGTCGGTGCATTCCTGGGTGCGCAAGTACGAGCAGTCGGGTCTGCCGGGATTGGCGGACCGGTCGCACCGGCCGGCGTCGTGTCCGCACCGGATCGCCGGGGAGGTGGAGGCGGTGGTGTGTGAGTTACGGCGCCGGCATCCAGGCTGGGGGCCGCGCAGGCTGGTGCACGAGCTGGAACGCAGAGGCCTCACGCCGGTGCCGTCCCGGGCGACGGTCTACCGGGTCCTGGTCCGCAACGGTCTGATCGAGCCGGGAGTGCGCAAGCGGCGCCGGTCGGATTACCGCAGGTGGGAGCGGTCGACGGCGATGGAACTGTGGCAGATGGACATCGTCGGCGGGATCCTGCTGGCAGATGGCAGCGAGTGCAAGATGGTCACCGGGATCGACGACCACTCCCGGTTCATGGTGATCGCGAAGGTGGTGCAGCGGGCCACGGCCCGGGCGGTGTGTCTGGCCTTCGGCGAGGCGCTGGTGCGGTTCGGAGTGCCCGGCGAGGTGCTGACGGACAACGGCAAGCAGTTCACCGCCCGCTTCGGCTCCGGCAAGCCGGGCGAGACGATGTTCGACCGGATCTGCCGGGAGAACGGCATCGCTCACCGGCTGACGAAGCCGCAGTCCCCGACGACCACGGGAAAGATCGAACGCTTCCACCAGACCCTGCGGCGTGAACTCCTCGACGGCCACGATCCGTTCGTCGATCTGGCGACGGCGCAGACGGTGGTGGATGCCTGGCTGGAGGACTACAACCGGATGCGGCCTCACCAGGCCCTGGACATGGCCGTCCCGGCCAGCCGGTTCGTTCCCAGGCCGCGGTCCGAGCAGGACGCGCTGCCGGTGGTGCTGCCCGCACGCCTCGACCCGGTCCCCGCTCCGGCCTCCGCGAGGCCTGAGCCAGAGCCAGAGCCGGTACCGCGGGCCTGGCCGATGGCCGAGGGGGAGATCGGTGCGATCGAGGTGGATCGGGTGGTGCCCGCGTCGGGGAACCTGAGCCTGCGCGGGCAGCAGATCTGGTTTGGTCCCGCCCTGGCCGGCACCACGGTGACTTTGCGGATCGACGTGAACCGGCTGCACGTGCTCATAGGCGGCGGCCGGCACAAGACGCTGCCCTCGAAGCTGTCCGGCCGCGACCTCAAAGCCCTGCTGGCAGGCGGAGGTGCCCGTCCCGCCGGACCATGGGCGGACGACCCCGGCCCGGCGAAGGACACGAAGGGGGTGGTGGAGGTGGACCGGACCGTCAACGCGGTCGGCTACGTCGGCCTGGCAGGTGACAAGGTCCTGGTCGGCTGGCCGTTCGCCGGACAGCGGGTCACCCTCCGGCTCGACGGCAAAGTCCTGCAAGTCCTGGATGATCAGCGTGTCCTCAAGGCCACCCTGCCCAGCCCCCTGCCGCCCTCAGCCTGCGGACGCCTGCAAGGCGCTCGTCCGGCCGGGCCGCCTCCCCAGCTGCCACCGCCCGCCGAGCAGATCGCCGAGCGGACGGTCAGCAGCGTCGGCGGCTTCATGGTCGCCGGACAGCGCATCCAGCTCGGCCGCGGCTATGCCCACCAGGTCGTCACCGCCCACCTGGACGAGCAAACGATCCGCGTCTTCCACGGCCAAGAGCTGATCACCACCGTCCCGCGTGTCACCAGGAAGGAGGTGGTCGTCCGCAAGTCCGGCGAACACAACCGCCGGAAGATCGTCTAGGACAGACGTCAAGCATCACCCGACGCCAACCCGTCAACCATCAACTGAGACTCGACA
>NZ_JBSFDI010000064.1:0-1987 GCF_053593835.1 Streptomyces sp. NPDC002076 | reverse complement strand
CCAGGACCTCCCTGTCACCGTGCCGTCTGCGACCGCCACCCTGCGGTCGCACCGGAGCCGGCGGCACCACCCGCTGAAACAGCTCCCACAATCCGTCCGGCACCATCCGCTCGACCAACTCGCTCGACACGCGAACAGCATGCCGCAAGATCACACCAAACGAAATGGACTGTAAGGGCTTGCAGATCATCAAGGTGTTGCTTCCCGTCCCATGGCTCGTTGATGTGGTACGCGAATCTCGGACGAGATCTGTGCCCAACTCGCCATGAAGTTCGTGCTGTTGTTCCCGCATCTGGATGAGCGGAAGCGACGGCTGCTGATGGCCGCAGAGGCCCGTGTCCTGGGACACGGTGGTGTTCGGGCCGTTGCGCGGGCGGCCTCGGTGAGTGAGACCACGGTACGCAAGGGCGTGTTCGAGCTGGAGGCCGGTGAGGAGCCTCTGGGGCGGGTGCGGCGGCCGGGCGGGGGCCGCAAGAGGGTCGCAGATCTCGATCCGGGGCTGCGGCCGGCACTGCTGGCGCTGGTCGAGCCGGACGAGCGCGGTGATCCGATGTCGCCGCTGCGGTGGACGGTGAAGTCGACCCGCACTCTGGCGCGGGAGCCGGACCGGACAGGGCACAAAGTCAGTGCGGACACGGTCGCGGACCTGCTGCGGGAGGAAGGATTCAGTCTGCAGGCCAACGCCAAGACCATCGAGGGCAGCCAACATCCGGATCGGGATGCTCAGTTCCGGTATCTCAACGAGCGGGCCCGAGATCACCGGGACGCTGGCCAGCCGGTGATCAGCGTGGACACCAAGAAGAAGGAGCTCGTCGGCGAGTTCAAGAACAACGGCCGCCAATGGCGCCCTGAGGCTGATCCGATGCCGGTGAACGTCCATGACTTCGCCGATCCCCAGCTGGGCAAGGCCGTCCCGTACGGAATCTACGATCTCGCGGCGAACACCGGCTGGGTCAACGTGGGCACCGATCATGACACCGCCGCGTTCGCGGTGGAATCGATCCGCCGCTGGTGGTCCGGCCAGGGCCAGGCCGCCTACCCGCAGGCGACACGACTGCTCATCACCGCCGACGCGGGCGGCTCGAACGGCTACCGCACCCGGGCCTGGAAGCTCGAACTCGCCCGGCTCGCTTCCGAAACAGGACTGACGATCACCGTCTGCCACCTGCCACCTGCCACCTGCCACCTGCCACCGGGCACATCGAAGTGGAACAAGATCGAGCACCGGCTGTTCTCGCACATCACTATGAACTGGCGCGGACGCCCGCTGACCAGCCACGAAGTCATCGTCCAGTCCATCGCCGCGACCACCACCCGCACCGGCCTACGCGTCACGACCGAGTTGGACACCAACACCTACCCAACCGGAGTCCAGATCGACGACGCGGAGATGGCGTCCCTGCCACTGACCCGCCACGCCTTCCACGGTGACTGGAACTATGCCCTGCATCCGCAGCCCTGCCCTGCCATCCCAGGGCCCCGGGCTTCACGAAAGCGGGTCCCGGAGTGGAACCATGCGCTACTGTCCGAACCCTGCCCTGACCGGCATGTCCCGGCAGCAACTCAGCGAACTCACCGACACGTTGGCCGTCGACGGCGACGTCAAGCGCGGCCGCCCGCCCCGACTCACCTTCCCCGACCAGGTCCTGGCGGCCGTCCTTCACTTGCGGGTCGCCCTGGCTGCGGAACTCCTCGCCGTGCTGTTCGACAGCAGTCGGACCGCCATGCACCGCACCCTGCTGAAGATCAGGAAATTGCTCAGGGCGCACAGCATCGTCATCCCGCCGGCGGCCACCCCGCCCTCCGCTCTCACAGCCCTCCAGGCCCGAGTTCAAGCCCTGAGCGGCGACCCCAGCAGCGTGATCAAGACGCCATGTTGATGATCTGCAAGCCCTTAGAGGTCGTTTCCTTTGGCGTGATCGTTCGTTGAGCGGTGCATGACGGGTCTGATTGAGCGGTTGGTGCCGGATGAGTTGTGGACGCTGTT
>NZ_JBSFDI010000063.1:0-2130 GCF_053593835.1 Streptomyces sp. NPDC002076 | reverse complement strand
CCTGCACGCGGATCAGACGCGCACAGCCAAGCCGAGGCAAGCGGTGTCAAGCATCAGGTGAAGCCACAACGTCAAGCATCAACCGAGACAAGACAGAGCGGATGGAGACACTTGAGTTCAAAGGGTCCCTGGATGTCCGAGGCGTTACGGGCGGCCGGGGAGCCGTGACAGGCTATGGTCGTCGGTTTCTGCTCAGCGACTCCGCGGCGGTGATCAGGGAAGCACCCAGCAGCACCACGTCCTTGATCAGAAATTGGCCGGCTGGCGAGAGCTTCGGCTCTGGGCCCCGCTGGTGCCAAGCCTCCGGAGTGCTGATCAGGAAACTGAGCGTGATGGTGAACATCCCGGCCGCGAGCAGGCTGCCGGCTGCCGAGACTCTGGGCGCCCACCGTCCGGTGGAGATCATCCCGGCGATCGTGATCTCAGTGATCCCGATGGCTTTGGCCAGTCTCGTCTCTCCGAGCGCTCTCAGCGGCCGTCGCAGCAGTGGGCTCGAGACGACCACAGGACGGATGTTCTCCACCTCGTAATCCTCGAACTTGAGCCGTCCGATGCTGGCGAGGTTCAGCGCGAGTCCGAATCGGCTCGCCGTGATCCCTCCGGAGTGCAACCTGGCGATAGCGGTGTGCGCTGCCATGGCATTCTCCTGTCTTCGCACAGGCGCTGCCCCGACGGCCTGACCGTGGTGGCGGCTGCGCTTACCTGCGCAGCCGCAGGACCGAGGCGGACTCTGCCCGAGTATCGGGTGTGCACCGGCCTCAACCCATACCCCTCAACGCGGCCGAGCGGGAGGGGCGTTTTCTTGGCACTTGCCCCATCATGTCAAGGGCCCGCGCCGTCGGCATCCCAGGGTTGGCCAGCGCGGCTGCAGCGCACCACGGTTGCTCAAGGGCAGGACGCCGGCCCCAGCGTCCCAGCGTCAGCTTCGCCCGGGCGCCGGTCGCGCCGACGTGCCTGGGCTGTGATTTCCAAACACAACACACGGTGAGGCATCCGACTGCATCAAAGGGCAGCTTCGTGGCACGGTGGCTGGCTTCGGCTCGTGTCCGCGCGGCAATGGTGTGGTGACCGAATGGAGTTGGCGGACGCCTTCTAAGCGAGCGCTCGCCCACTGCCTCGCGCGAGGCAGTCAGGAGGAACTTGCGCCTGAGCGTCGACTTGTCGGTGTGGCCGGCGGGGGTCTCAGAGGACCCGGAAGCGGGCTCCGCCACTGGTTTCCGAGAGGCGGAGGCTGTGGACTCGCCGCTCCCGCACCATCCAAGGGGTCGTAGGAGCCCCGCGGTCGGAGGGCCTGGAGGAGCAGAAGCGGTCGTGGTCGTCGGCGTCGACCGACCGGGTGTCACTTGTCTGGAGCCCCTCCCGGTGTAGAGGGTGCTTCCGTCGGCGCTGAAGCCCTCCGTGGCGCGGCCGGTGCGGACGAGGCTTCCTGAGCTGAGCGCGGCTGGTACCTGTTCGCCCTGCGCTGACGCGGCGTTTGCCGCGGATAGGCCGCGACGGCCCTCGGCCACATCGCCTTGCCCGCACCGGAAACCGGCCGCTCAACGCAGCCCTACACCGCATCGCGATCACTCAGGCCCACTACCATCTAGATGCCCGCGCCTACCTTCAGCGACGCAAGGAAGCGGGCAACACCGGCACCGAAGCCATATGCGCACTGCGACGACGACTCTCCGACGTCCTCCTACCGCGCCCTCCTCAACGACGCCCACATCGGCATCACCACGACTCCCTTCGGCAAGCAGCCTGATTGACATAGAGCAAGAGGACGCAACGCGTCCCCGACAGGACGCTGGGGCGAGAACGGTGGCCAAGATGCCCCGCAAGCCTGTGAACGCGACACTGAAAGGGTGAGTGACAGTAAGAACCCTCACACGCTAGGCGCAGTTCTCTGGCATACCTATTCGTCACTGGCCACCGCGGAGGAGTGCCGGCGGTGCGGGTCCCGGCCCGGTGGGCGGAGGCTCTGGCACACAGCATGCAGGAAGCGAGAGAAGCTGATGGAAGACGAGACACTGGCTCAGAAGGCAGCCCGCCTGTGAGGTTCCCCCGCTGCGCGGGAGTGGATGACTAGCTGGTCAGGGCGGATTGACGTGGTTTCAGGTTCACTGGTTCGGCTGTTGCCCGGCTGGC
>NZ_JBSFDI010000062.1:0-3339 GCF_053593835.1 Streptomyces sp. NPDC002076 | reverse complement strand
CGCGGTGGAGCTGCGCAACCGGCTGACCGCGGCCACCGAGGTCCGCCTCCCCGCGACCCTGATCTTCGACTACCCCACGCCCACCGCCCTGGCCGCCTTCCTCCGGGAGGAGACCGCCCCGGAGGGGCCGGCGGCGGTGACCCCGCTGCTCGCGGAGCTCGACAGGCTGGAGGCATCTTTGGCGGTGGTCCTCCCCGATGGCGACGGGCATGCGCAGATCACCGCACGCCTCCAGGACCTGCTGGCCAAGTGGGGTGACGGCCGGAAGGAGCCGGAGGACGACGCGGCTGCGGCCGAGGTCGCCGAGGAGATCGAATCGGCGACGGACGACGACCTGTTCGACTTCATCGGTAAAGAGTTCGGGATCTCCTGACGTGAACGGCTCCGCCTTTCTGGCTGCCGCGAGAGGGATGCACGTATGAACGAGGAAAAGCTCCGCTACTTTCTCAAGCGGGTGACGGCGGACCTTCATGAAACCCGGCGCCGCCTGGAGGAAGTCGAGTCGGGGGAGCAGGAACCGATCGCGATCGTCGGGATGAGCTGCCGCTACCCCGGTGGCGTCGGATCGCCCGAGGACCTGTGGCAGCTGGTCCTGGACGGCCGGGACGCGATCTCCGGCTTCCCGACCGACCGCGGCTGGGACATCGAGCGTCTCTTCGACGCCGATCCCGAACAACAGGGCACGAGTTACGTCAGCGAAGGCGGGTTCCTGCACGACGCCAACTACTTCGACCCGGCGTTCTTCGGCATCAGCCCGCGTGAGGCGTTGGCGATGGACCCGCAGCAGCGGCTGCTCCTGGAGACCACCTGGGAGGTGTTCGAACGCGCGGGCATCGACCCGGCGTCGGTGCGCGGCAGCCGGACGGGTGTCTTCGCCGGCGTGATGTACCACGACTACACCTCCCGCCTGCGCGCCGTACCCGAAGGCGTGGAGGGCTACCTCGGCACCGGCGGATCCAGCAGCATCGCCTCCGGCCGTGTGGCCTACTCGTTCGGCCTGGAGGGCCCGGCGGTCACCGTCGACACCGCCTGCTCGTCCTCGCTGGTCACCCTGCACCTGGCCGTCCAGGCGCTGCGCAACGGCGAGTGCTCGCTGGCGCTGGCCGGCGGTGTCACCGTCATGCCGACACCGGGTACCTTCACCGAGTTCAGCCGCCAGCGCGGCCTGTCCTTCGACGGCCGCTGCAAGTCGTTCGCCGCCGCGGCGGACGGCACGGGCTGGGGCGAGGGCGTGGGCATGCTCCTGGTGGAGCGGCTCTCGGACGCCCGGAAGAACGGCCACCCCGTGCTGGCCGTGGTCCGCGGCTCGGCGGTCAACCAGGACGGCGCGAGCAACGGCCTGACGGCGCCGAACGGTCCCTCGCAGCAGCGAGTGATCCGGCAGGCACTGGCCAACGCCCGGCTGACCACGAAGGACGTCGACGTGGTGGAGGCGCACGGTACGGGTACGACGCTGGGCGACCCGATCGAGGCGCAGGCGCTGCTGGCCACCTACGGCAAGGCCCGGGCCGAGGACACGCCGTTGTGGCTGGGGTCGGTGAAGTCGAACATCGGTCACACGCAGGCCGCGGCCGGTGTCGCCGGGATCATCAAGATGGTGATGGCGATGCGGCACGGTGTGCTGCCGCGGACCCTGCACGTGGACGAGCCATCCCCGCACGTGGACTGGTCTGCGGGCGCGGTGGAGCTGCTGACCGAGGCGCGGGAGTGGCCGGAGACCGGCCGTCCCCGCCGGGCGGCGGTGTCCTCCTTCGGCATCAGCGGCACCAACGCCCATGTCATCGTCGAACAGCCGCCACTGGCCGACGACGGACAGCTCTCACCCGAGGACGGCACGGCGGCCTCGCCCGCCAAGATCTCGCTGCCCGTGCTGCCCTGGCTGCTGTCGGCCCGAGGCGAGCAAGCGCTGTGCGCCCAGGCGGAGCGGTTGCTGGCCCACATACAGCAGCGCCCCGAACTCGACCCGACCGACATCGCTCACTCCCTGGCGACGACACGGTCCGCCCTGGAGACCCGCGCCGTGGTGATCGCGGCCGACCGCCGCACCTTCCTCGACCGTCTGGCCGAGGTGGCCGCCGGCAAGACCCCGGTCGGCATGCCGTTCGGAAACGCCGACGGCCGGGGCAAGACGGCGTTCCTGTTCACCGGGCAGGGCAGCCAGCGGCTGGGGATGGGCCGGGAGCTGTACGACGCCTGTCCCGCGTTCGCCCAGGTGCTGGACGAGATCCTCACCCACTTCGAACTGCCCCTGCGTGAGGCGCTGTTCGGTGACGATGCCGGGCTGATCGACCGGACGGCGTACACGCAGCCCGCGCTGTTCGCCGTCGAGGTGGCGCTGTTCCGGCTGCTGGAGTCGTGGGGTGTGCGCCCGGACTTCGTCTCCGGTCATTCGATCGGTGAGATCGCGGCGGCGCACTGTGCGGGTGTGCTGTCGCTGGAGGACGCGTGCACGCTGGTCGCGGCCCGTGGTCGGCTGATGCAGGAGCTGCCGTCCGGTGGTGCGATGGTGGCCGTCCAGGCCGCCGAGGACGAGGTGGCGCCGTTCCTGACGGACGCGGTGAGCATCGCCGCGGTCAACGGCCCCGCCTCCGTGGTCGTGGCCGGTGACGAGGACGCCGTACTGGACATCGCCGCTTCCTTCGAGGCGCAGGGCCGGAAGACCAAGTGTCTGACGGTCAGTCACGCATTCCACTCGCCGCACATGGACGGGGTGCTCGAGGCCTTCCGCAAGGTTGCCGAGGGTCTGTCGTACGAGGCTCCCGGCATCCCCGTCGTATCCAACCTCACCGGGACGATCGCGACCGCCGAGGAGATCACCGACCCCGGCTTCTGGGTCCGCCACGTCCGTGAAGCCGTCCGCTTCCGCGACGGCATGCGGGTCTTGGAAGCGGAGAACGTGACGACGTTCGTTGAGCTCGGCCCCGACGGTGTCCTGTCGGCGATGGCGCAGGACTGCGTCACCGGCGACGGCCACGCCTTCGTCCCCGTGCTGCGCCAGGGACGTGCGGAGGCCGAGTCCCTCACCGCCGCCCTGGGCGTGGCCCACGTGCGTGGGGTCGCCGTCGACTGGACCGCGTACTTCTCCGGCACCGGAGCCGAACGCGTCGACCTGCCCACCTACGCCTTCCAGCACGAGCACTACTGGCTGGACGCCGGCACCGCGGTCGGCGACGTCACCTCCATGGGGTTGCGGTCCGCCGATCACCCGCTGCTGGGCGCGGCCGTCTCCCTCGCCGACGCCGAAGGCTTCCTGTTCACCGGCCGGTTGTCGGTGGAGACGCAGCCGTGGCTGGCCGATCACGCGGTCATGGGTGCGGTGCTGCTGCCCGGCACGGCGTT
>NZ_JBSFDI010000061.1:0-3571 GCF_053593835.1 Streptomyces sp. NPDC002076 | reverse complement strand
CCGGACCCAGCTCGACAAACGCCGTAACGCCCTCGGCCTCCAGCACCCGGACACCGTCCAGGAACCGCACAGCCTCCCGCACATGCCGCACCCAGTACTCCGGCGAACGGATCTCCTCGGCGCCCACCACAGAACCGGTGAGGTTGGAGACCACCGGAAGACGCGGAGCCTCGTACGTCAGGCTTTCGGCGACCTCGCGGAAGGCGTCCAGCATGCCGTCCATGTGCGGCGAGTGGAACGCGTGACTGACCGTCAGGCGACGGGTCTTGCGGCCCTGCTCGTCGAAGCGGGCGGCGATCTCCAGTACCGCGTCCTCGTCACCCGCGACCACCACCGACGCCGGACCGTTGACCGCCGCGATGCTCACGGCATCGGTCAGGTACGGCACCACCTCGTCCTCGGCGGCCTGCACCGCCACCATCGCACCACCGGACGGCAACTCCTGCATCAAACGGCCACGCGCCGCCACCAGCATGCACGCATCGTCCAGCGACAGCACACCCGCACAATGAGCGGCCGCGATCTCACCGATCGAATGACCAGACACGAAGTCCGGGCGCACACCCCACGACTCAAACAGCCGGAACAGCGCCACCTCGACCGCGAACAACGCAGGCTGCGTATACGCCGTCTGATCCAGAAGTCCAGCGTCGGAGTCGCCGAAGAGCACGTCCAGCAGCGGCACCTCGAACCGGGCGCACACCTCGTCCAGCGCTTCGGCGAAGACCGGGTACTCCTCGTACAGTTCCCGGCCCATTCCCAGCCGCTGGCTGCCCTGGCCGGTGAACAGGAACGCCAGCTTCCCTGCGGTCGTAGAGCCCTTGACCACTCCGGCGGGCGACTGCCCGCCCGCCACCGCACCCAGCTGCCGCAGGAACTCCTCGCGGTCGCCGGCCACGAGAACCGCCCGCTCCTCGAAGGCGGTGCGTCCCACTGCGAGCGAGTAGCCCACGTCGACCAGGTCCACGTCCTCGTCGGCCAGCAGCTGCGCGCGCAGACGGACCGCCTGGTCCCGCAGCGCGTCCGCGTCCTTGGCGGACAGCGTCCACGGCACCACAGAGGGAACGCGGACCGGTTGGGTCTCGCCCCGCTCCGCCCCGGCGATCGCCGGCGGCTCTTCGATGATGGTGTGGGCGTTGGTGCCGCTGATACCGAACGAGGACACGCCCGCCCGGCGGGGACGGCCGGTCTGCGGCCACTCCCGCGCCTCGGTCAGCAGCTCCACCGCACCCGCCGACCAGTCCACGTGCGGCGTCGGCTCGTCGACGTGCAGGGTCTGCGGCAGCACACCATGCCGCATCGCCATCACCATCTTGATGATGCCCGCGACACCCGCAGCCGCCTGCGTGTGACCGATGTTCGACTTGATCGACCCCAGCCACAGCGGCCGGTCCTCGCCACGCTCCTGCCCGTACGTCGCGATCAGTGCCTGCGCCTCGATCGGGTCACCCAGCGTCGTGCCCGTTCCGTGCGCCTCCACCGCGTCCACGTCCGACGCCGCAAGACCCGCCGACGCCAGCGCCTGACGGATCACCCGCTGCTGGGAGGGACCGTTCGGCGCCGTCAGACCATTGCTCGCACCATCCTGATTGATCGCCGAACCCCGCACGACCGCCAGCACCGGGTGACCGTTACGGCGGGCATCGGACAGCCGCTCCACCAGCAGCATGCCCGCACCCTCACCCCAGCCGGTGCCGTCCGCACCCGCCGCGAACGCCTTGCACCGCCCGTCGACCGAAAGCCCACGCTGCCGGCTGAAATCAACGAACGTCTCCGGCGTGGCCATCACCGCCACACCACCGGCCAACGCCAGATCACACTCACCACTGCGCAACGCCTGAGCCGCCAGATGCAACGCCACCAACGACGACGAACACGCCGTGTCCACCGTCACCGCAGGACCCTCGAGCCCCAACGTGTACGCCACCCGACCAGACGCGATACTCCCCGCATTCCCGGTCCCGATGTACCCCTCAACCCCCTCCGGGAACTCCACCAGCCCCGCCAGATAGTCGTGATACATCACCCCCGCGAACACACCCGTACGACTCCCCCGCACCGACGTCGGATCGATCCCCGCCCGCTCCAACGCCTCCCACGACGTCTCCAGCAGCAACCGCTGCTGCGGATCCATCGCCAACGCCTCACGCGGACTGATCCCGAAGAACCCCGGATCGAACTCCCCCGCCCCATACAGGAAACCGCCCTGCCGCGTGTACGACGTCCCCGCATGATCCGGATCCGGGTGATACAACCCCTCCAGATCCCAGCCCCGATCCGACGGGAACGACGACACACCGTCCCCGCCACCGGCCACCAGCCGCCACAAATCCTCCGGAGACTCCACACCCCCGGGAAAACGACAGCTCATCCCCACAATCGCGACCAGATCATCCCCGACGACCCGCCCACCAACACCCACACCAGCACCAGTGACAGCGGCAGCGGGAACCACAGCCTGCGGACCCTCCGGCCCCACCAACTCATCCCGCAGATACCGCGCCAGATCACCCGGCGTCGGATAATCGAACACCAACGTCGCCGGCAACCGCAGCCCCGTAACCGACCTCAAGTCATTACGCAGCTCCACCGCCGTCAACGAATCAAAACCCAACTCCTTGAACGCACGCCCAGGCGCCACCGCCTGGGGCCCGGCGTAGCCGAGCACGCCAGCGACACTGCGCAGCACCAACTCGAGCAGCTCGCGGTCCTGTTCGACCGCGGGCAGACCGGCCAGGCGCTGTCCGAGCGAGGTCGCGGTGCCGCCGGATGCGGCGTCCGTCACGCGTGGCAGTGGCATCCGTACCAGGCCGCGCAGCAGTGCCGGGACCGTCCCGGTGGCCGCGGCCTCGGCCCGCAGCGCCGCCAGGTCCAGCCGCATCGGCAGCAGCACTGCCTCGTCCACCCCCACCGCCGTGTCGAAGAGGGCCAGGCCCTCCTCCGACGACAGGGCGGTCATTCCGTCGCGCGAGATCCGGCGCAGGTCACGGTCGCTGAGGGTTCCGGTCATGCCGCTGGCTTCGGCCCACAGACCCCACGCCAGCGTACTCCCCGGCAGCCCCTCAGCCCGACGACGCTGCGCCAGCCCCTCCAAGAACGCGTTCGCCGCCGCGTAGTTGCCCTGACCGGCAGCACCGAAGACCGCCGCCGCACCGGAGAACAACACGAACGCCGACAACCCGGCATCGCGCGTCAACTCATCCAGCAGCAACGCCGCATCCACCTTCGGACGCAACACCGCGTCCACCCGCTCAGGCGTCAACGACGACATCACACCGTCATCCAGGACACCCGCCGCATGCACCACAGCACACAACGGATGCTCGGCGGGTATCGAGACCAGGAGGGAGGCCAGCGCCTCGCGATCCGCCACATCACACGCCGCCCAGGTGACCTCTGCACCCAGCTCCGCAAGCTCGGCGGACAGCCCGGCCGCGCCCTCGGCCTCGGCGCCGCGGCGACTCACCAGCAGGAGGTGTCGTACGCCGTGCTCGGCGACCAGATGCCGGGCCACCAAAGCACCCAACGTCCCCGTCGCACCCGTGACCAGCACCGTGCCCCCGGCACCCCC
>NZ_JBSFDI010000060.1:0-3752 GCF_053593835.1 Streptomyces sp. NPDC002076 | reverse complement strand
GCAAAAAGACAAGATCAATCTCATACACGGGCAGGGATCCGAGTCAGTCAGAGAGCAACAGCTCTCCTCCACCTAGGGCAACGCGAGAACCCACACTGGGAGCCGGATACCGGCGTCCTGTAGGGGCCCTTCGTGCCCTGAAACACGCACAACGCCGCCGACACGCAAGTGGACAACGCTGCCTGTCCGACCGCTCGTACGCCTAGCGACGGCGCGCAGATGTCCGCCCTGACGGAACCGCACGCTGGGGGCGAGAGGGTGGTTGTGGCGGAGGGGCGGCGCAGACTCAGGCTGTTCGCGGTGCGGCGGTGCCCGGCGCTGGAGGATCGAGCCGGGTGATGAGGGTATGGCCGACCCGCTGGAGTTCCTCGTCGTGCTCGATGCTCTGGAACCTGCCGCCGCGCCGGGGCAGGGCCAGTTGCTCGCGGAGCAGGCGCAGGGCCGGTGCCGCGAGGGGGCCCATGCGGTCCAGGCAGGCGACGACGTGGTTGGCCGTCGCGGGGTTCTTGGCCATGGCCTGCAGCAAGGCGTTCAGGACGGCCGGTGCCTCGGCCTGGCCGCCGATTTCCCAGAGCGCGGCCGCGCAGTGCACTCGGACCCATTCGTAGTCGTGTGTCAGGAGGTCTCGCAGGAGCGGCAGGGCGGCGGAGGCGGGCGGGCCTATCTCGCCGAGCAGATCAGCTGCGTCACTGATCCGGAAGGTGATGCGGTCGTCGAGGAGGTCGAGCAGGAGCGGCATGACCTCGGCCAGGTCACCGCCGACGGCCCACAGCGCGGCGACGGCGGCAGGCCGTACGTGCGCATCGGTGGCGGTGGTCAGCAGCCGGATCGTCTCCCGTGTGCCGGCCGCCGCCGGGCCGAACGCCCCCAGCGCCTCAAGAGCTGATCGCGTGACGCGGTACTGCTCATGGCGCACCGCGGCACCGAGCGTGTCCACCACCACAGGAAGCGCGGCCGGGTCGGCCAGCGTGGCCAGGGCGGAGAGGATCGCGTTGGCGCTCATCTCGGTCTGCTGCTGGGAGAGGTCGATCCGGCGCAGGTGGTCGCAGAGCCGGGGCACCAACTGGTCCGCCGCCTGCGGCAGATGCTGTGCGACCTGGATCGCGCGCCAGGCGTCGATGTCGCTGTCCAGCGCGGCCAGCAGACTCGGCAGCGCGCGTGCGTCGCCGAGGCGCGCCAAGGCCCGCACGGCCTCCTGATGGCTTCTGCGCAGCAGCACGTCGGGGGCCGCCCATACGTGAGGGCCGTGCACCGCGCGTTGGGCATCGATGTGTGCGGCGAGTGCCTCCCGGGCCGGGGCGGCGATCGGGTGGCAGGCCTCCAGGACGGCCGCAGCCTCGGCGGCAACCTCCTGATCGGCCGTGGTGAGCTGGTCGGTGATCAGCAGGAGGAGCCGGGTGTGATCCCCGCGCCAGGTGCGCATCAGCTCCCCGCTCATACGCACCGCGTCCAGGCGCGAGCCGGGGTCGGGGCTGCTCAACTGCTCGGCCAGCACCGCGGTGCGCTCGGACACCCGGGCCCCCAGGGCTTCGTGGAACGTACGCAGCAGGGCCGTGGTCGGTGCGTACACGCGCGTGTACCGGTCGAGATCCTCGAAGGCGGCGACGATCTGGGGCGCAACTCCTTCCGTGGGTGCCGCCGGGCGGCTCGGGGCCGGTGCGACCGGCCGCACGGGTAAGGCGCGGGCACTCTCACGCAGCAGGGCGACTGCGGCCACCACGACGTCCTCGCCGATCTCATCCGGGGCGCAGCGGGCCCGCTGGACCAGGGCCGCGAGCCGTGTCACGGGGCCCTGGGCCGGGTCGGCGGCGAGCCCGCCGAGCCAGTCCATCACCTGTTGCGCGACCGCAGGCAGCCGCAGTGCAAGGGTGGCCGCCGCCTGAACGATCCGCAGCCGCGCCGCGATGCCTTGCTCGGCGGCCAGCCGCTCGCGCAGCATGACGGCGGCCCGGTCGGCGTCGTCGAGGAAGAGCCCGAGCCCGGGGATCGCGGCCAGCCGCACGTTGGGGTCGGGGTCGCGGGCGAGTTCGGCGAACTGCGCACCCCGCTCGCGCAGGAAGGCGACGGCCTGCGCGCAGCCCATCGGGGGGTAGTACTCGATCTCGGTGCCGTCGTCCTCGAAGCCCCGGTCGAGGGACTCCCGGCCGATGCTGACCAGCAGCGCGACGACGGCGACCCGGTCGGGCGTGGCGCCGTCGGCGGCCAGCTCGAACAGGAAGGGCAGGCTGGCCGCCGTGGGGGGGTACACGCTGCCCTGATGGTGGACTGCGCCGTAGAAACGGTCGAGGGCCTTGCGGCGTTCCTCGGCGTCCGGGGAGCGCAGCGCCGTCAGTAGCGCCGGTACCTCCTCGGCCGAGCCGTACGCGTGCTCCATCGACGCCCAGTCGATGTCATGAAGTCCGTCGAACATGATCAGAACCATGCCAGGCGGCACTGACAGCAGGGGCGTCCCGGCACGGGCCGTACGACACTCGTCGGCACGGGCCAGGACGAACGGGGGCCAGGGAGCCTGCGCTGGAGGCGCGTGGTGGGTCAACGGCACCGCTGCGCTAGGCGGTCTGGGCGCCTCACCGGAAGTCCTGGCCTTCTCGCGGGCGCGGCACTCCTGTACCGGTCAACACCCAGTGGAAGTAGCTGGGTTCTCGGTTGCCGCGATACGGGCCGAGTCGGGGAAGGCGCAGCGTGGATCCGGTTTCCGGTAGCTGTAGCAGGTAGTCGGCGTCGTCGGGGTGGCCCATCACGCAGGTGATCTCGGTGACTGTCCAGGCGGCTCGGTTCACGAGTTCCATGCCCTTGGCGTTGAGGGTGCGCTCGGTGAGCGGGCCGGCCTCGTAGTCGTCGGTCGGCTGCGCGGCGCCCACCACCATCAGCACGGCGATGTCGCCGGAGACCGGGAAGAGGACACCCTTCAGGTCGAGCAGGGTGTCGTGCATGGGGATGTAGCCCTTGTCGTTGAGCACGAACCGAGGCGCGGCCGCGCCTCGGCGTATGAGGGCGTAGCGTGCATTGGCCATCCACTGCCGGGTCTCTCGGAACGTGGTCTGCCGCTGGCGTTGCACGTGATCACGGCCCGGAGTGGGCAAGCCGCCTTCCCCTTGGATGTAGGTGACGGCGACGCGGTCGTAGTCGGGATGGCGGATGGACTGCGCCTGGACGTGCAGCAGGATGGTCTTCCAGTCGTCCCTGGTGAATGTGCCCTGCTCAAGGGCAAGGATCGCGGTGGGCAGAGCCCCCTCGTACTCCTGCCAGATGGCCTCCGCGAAGTCGGCGGGAAGGTCGCTGCTCGGGTCATCCACGTCGTAAAGCCCGTACTGGTAGGCGATGTTCTCCGCCTTCAACGGCCCGAACACCTTCTCCGGCTCCTTCCGTCGGCGCACGCACACCTTCGCGTGCCGGAGGCCGACGACCCGGCCAGTCTCCGGCACGCCGAAGCCGCCGATCAAGGCGGCGGGCAGGTAGTGCGGTTTGGGAGCCATGCGTGCCATTGTGCCCGGCGCCACCGACAACCCCTGGCCGTCGCGTGAGCCGGCCATAACGCTGACCGGACCCGAGCACGGCCCGGTGGAGTTGCCGCTGCACCGCGCATGGTCCGGGCTGCGCATGAGCCCTACACAACGGTGCCCGCCGAAGGCTGCGCGACGACCTCTGCTGCTTCCTTGAGGTTCCCCCGAGATGCGGGGAGAGGTGACAGAGGGTCAGATGGGTTTCACGAGAGGAGCCCTGACGATGCCTGCCCCGAGGAAGTACCCGCT
>NZ_JBSFDI010000059.1:0-6473 GCF_053593835.1 Streptomyces sp. NPDC002076 | reverse complement strand
ACTCGCTGGAACAACTCCCACAGCTCATCCGGCACCAGCCGCTCAACGATCCCCACGCCTATAGCCTATCGAACACCCCAAATGAGATGACCTCTAAGGCCTGCGGCGGAGCTCTGAAGCACCACGAGCCCGACCCGAGCTCGATGGCTACTACTCACACCCCGACCGGAGGTCGATTCGCCACGTCACGACTGAACGTTCCCCCTCGAGAGGATGTGCCCGCCGGCGCGCAGCAGATGCTCGACAACGTTGGTGCGCAGCTCGGTTTCGTCCCGAACATGTTCAAGACCATCGCGTCGAACCCGACCGTTCTCGAGGTCGTCACGACTCTGCAAGGCACCTTGAGCCGGGTTCTCGATGCGAAGACGCGGCACAGCATCGCGCTGGCCGTGTCGCAAGCCAACGGCTGCAGTTACTGCCTGGCGATGCACACCTACGTCGCGACCGAATTCGGCGGCATGTCAGGCGAAGACATCGAGCTCGGCCGCGCCGGGAGCTCGGTCGATCCCAAACGCGCCGCGTCCGCTCGCTTCGCCCAACGGGTGATCGACAGCCGCGGGCGGGTCAGCGACGCCGAGCTCGCGGGTGTGCGAGGCGCCGGGTACACCGACCCGCAGATCCTGGCGATCGTCGCGGTGACGGTGCGATTCCTACTCACCAACTTCATCAACAACGTCAACCAGTCCGACGTCGACATCCCCGCCGCCAGCTCGGTCGGTACGTCCGGCTGACCGCTCGAACCCACGTACCGGGCCGCGTACTCGGCCCGGTACCCCTCTCACCGATCCGGTGATCTTTCAAGAAGGGGCTTCACATGCCGGGCTCTGAGCTCTACGAGAAATTCATGGCGTTGCACACCCGTGACGGCGGGTTCGTCATGCCGAGCGCATGGGACGGCCTCTCGGCGCTGATGCCGGCTTCGAGGCGATCGTGACATCGTCGGCGGCGCTCGCTGGCACGCTTGGCAGGTCCGACGGGCGTCACGAAGTCACCCGCGACGAGCACCTCGAGCATGCGCGGCTGCTCGGCCGACTCACCAGGCTGCCCGTGAACGGAGACTTCGAGGACGGTTACGGCGACACGCCTGAAGACGTCGCCGCGACCGATCAGGCCACCGTGGCGTCTGGCCTGGCCGGTATCGGGATCGAGGACACCTCGGGCAATCCCGATCAACCGATCCGCGACTTCGACGAGGCAGTCAATCGCGTACGCAGCGCCGTCAACGCGGCCAAGGGACGCATCGTCGTCACTGGCCGGACCGACAACTTCATCCAGGGGCGGCCCGATCTCGATGACACCATCCGGCGCCTGACGGCCTTCGCCGAGGCCGGCGCGGATGTGCTCTACGCGCCGTTCCCGCCCGACCGCGACGCGCTCGTCGCGATCGTGACCGCGGTCGCGCCGAAACCGGTCAACGTCCTGGCGTCGCCGGCTGACAAGGTGCTGACCGTCCCGGAGCTGCAAAAGATCGGGGTCAAGCGGATCAGCGTGGGTCCGATGCTCTACGCGAACGCGATGGGGGCCCTCGAACACGCCACCAAGGCGCTCGTCGCGGGCGACGTCGCCTCGGCCACGACAGGCATGAGTTTCGAGCGTATTGATGAACTGCTTGCCCGCGGCAAGAACTAGCCCAAAACCTGCGAACCACCGCTCCTCATCTACCGATTGCAAGAAGAAGGCGGATTGACATGAATCTCGACAAGCTCATGAACAAGCATCTCACCAGGTATTTCGACCCCAGCAAGACCATTCCGGAGGAAACCCTTCAGCAGCTGCTGAGGTTCCTGCGTTCCACGCCGACGTCGGTGAACATCCAGCCGAACCACTTCTACGTCCTCGCCACGCCCGAAGGCAAAGAGCGGCTCGCCAACAACCTGGGCGAGCGGTTCCAGGACAATGCCGAGAAGATCCTGAACGCGTCACACACCGTCATCCTCACCACCCGGGCAGATGTGCCGGACAGCCACCTCGAGGCGGTGTTCACGAAGGAGAGGGCCGACGGCCGGTTCCCTGACCCGTCAAAGCAGGAGCTGTGGGAGTCGATGACCCGGGACTTCCTCAACCTGCGCAACTACGGCTACAAGGACCTGAGCCACTGGATGGAGAAGCAGACCTACATGGCGGTGGGCCTGACCATGATGGCGGCCGCCGAACTCGGCGTCGAGGCCACGCCGCTGGAGGGGTTCGACCCGACCAGTGTCGACAAGGCGTTCAAGATCCGCGAGACCGGACACAGCACGACCGTGCTGCTGGCCCTCGGCTACCCCGACCTCGCAAGGGTGTACACCAGCCCGATCTCGCGATTCGACGCTGACCAGCTGTTCACCTTCATCTAAACGCCACCCGGAAACCAAAACCCACCACGCATACGAGGAAGGGGACAATCTCAATGACAGGCTCAATACTGGACGTGACAACGGTGATCAACCTGGCTCGCCGAGGCGGAACGCTCCGGCAGACATTTTCACCCGAGGTGGTCCCCCTGGAGGCCGCGTTCGCCGCGTCGGCCGCGCCGATCCCCACCTGATCGAAAGACCGCAACCTTGCACGTCGGCACCGCGTCCACAGCGCCGGCAGTGAACCCGAAACGCACAGAGAAAGGACAAGAAAGTGAACGACAGCAAGCTGTCCAGCGAAGATCCACGCATCGGAATGAGAAAGACCAACAAGCTCGTCGCGCTCATCACGGCTGTGGTGGCTCTCCTGGTGGGCTCCGTGGCTTTGAGCTCCGGAGCATGGGGCGAGAGTCGCGAGCACGGCTCAGTGGCGGCGCAGTCCACGTCGTCTTACCCGCAGTCTCAACCACCCGCTGGCTTTCAGTCCAAGTTCGCGGAAGTAAATGGCTTTCGCATGCACTATGTGCGGGGTGGCAAAGGTTCACCTGTGGTAATGATCCACGGGTTCCCCGAGGATTGGAGTGAGTGGCGGCAGGAGATGGGCCCGCTCTCCAAGAAGCACACCGTGATCGCCGTCGACCTGCGTGGTGCTGGCCAGTCCCAGGTCACCGAGAGTGGTTACGACGCGGCGCAGTTGGCGAAGGACGTGCATCAGCTACTGACGCAGCTGAAGCTCAACAACGGCGTGCAGGTTGTCGCCCACGATATTGGTATGTGGGTCGCCTACGGCTATGCGGCGCAGTTCCGGCCGGAGGTGCGAAGCATGGCTGTGATGGAAGCTCCCATCCCGGATAAGAGCATCTACAGCTACCCCGCGCTCAACGCCGACCCGAACAAGCCCTCGCCTTGGCACTTTGGCCTGTTCCAGCTGCCCCTCGCTGAAAAGCTCATTGCTGGTCACGAACGCGTCCTCGTCCACGACATGATGCTCGAGTACGTCGCGGGCGACAAGTCGCCGTTCACGGCGTCGGACTTTGACTACTACGCCCACTTCCTGAAGGAGCCCGGCCGCGCGACGGCCTGGATGAATGTGTACCGTGGGCTTCGCGCAGACGTTCAGCAGAACAAGGAATTCCTTGCGCAGGGCAAGTTGAAGATGCCTATCCTCGCGGTCGGTGGCCAGCTTTCCTTCGGTTCAGGGGTCCCCAACCAGTGGCATGAATACGCCGCGAACGTCCAGGGAGTAGTCCTGAAGAATACGGGCCACTTCGTGAACGAGGAGAGGCCGAAGGAAGTGACGGCTCTGCTGAGCCTCTTCCTGCAGAAGTAGCTGGGTTTGCCGTGGGGCGACCGGGTGCTTGCACACGAGGCCCCGCTGCCCGGGGGAAGCGGCTTCTGGGCCGACAGGTTCTGATCAACGTGGATCACGCGGCAGCCTGCCCACCCGGGTTGGACGCCGTGCACGCGGCGGCACTGCCGGTCAACGGACTCACCGCGGTGCAGGCCCTGGAAAAGCTGGACCTCAGCCGAGGACAGCGGCTCCTGATTACCAACGGAGGCGGGGCCACCGGAGCCCTGACCATCCAGCTTGCCGCGGCCAAGGGCATCGAGGTGACAGCGACCGCGTCTGCTACCGCCGCAGAGCGCCTGCTCGGTCTGGGAGCGATGATGGTCGTCGACTACCACGACCCGAACTCGTCGACCAAGGTACGCGGCGGGTTCGACGCCGCCCTCATCATCGCCGCCAGCACGGCGGACGCCGCCCTGCCTTTGGTGCGGGACGGCGGCCGACTGTGCTCCCTGACCTCGGACGCGCCTCCGGAGGAACGAGGCATCACGAGTTGGGACCTCTACTTCGAGCCCAACGCCGCGCAGCTTGTCCAGCTGGCGGAGCAGGCCGCCGCGGGAACCTTGAAACTCGCACCGGAACCCCTGCCGCTGAGCGAGGGACCGGCTGCGTTTCGCCCGGGTGGTTACCGGACGGGCCGGCGGTAAGAAGATCGTGCTCACCCGAGCATGACCCGACCGGGCACCCCCCGATCCCGATGCTGGGCGGGGGTGCCCACCAGGCGCGATCGAGGAGTCGTCAGGCTGAGATATGAAGGTTCGCCAAGCCGCAGCCGGTGGAGCCGGTTGCCAGGTCTCGGCGACGGCCCAAAACGGGCTCACTGACGGCGCTTGGGTTCTACGGTCTGTTTCCAAAGTGCTGGTCACAGCCATGCGTAGCGAAAGCACTGGTGCCAGCGCACCGGTTTCGACAAGCTGCGACACATGGACTGGACGCCCCTGCTCTCGACACTGACCGGTGCCGTCATCGGCATTGCAGCCACTCTGATCGCCGACCGCAACCGGTGGCGGCGGGAGGAAGCCAGGCATGCTCTGGAAGTACGGCGCGAGGTCTACACGGAGTATGTTTCCGCCCTCAAAGCCGCGGGCGAGGAGATGCGGGCCGTTGCCCTGGGCGACCACATGTCCGAGTCGGCGCGCGACGCGGCGGTGCGGGAAGCCGTGCGCGGCACCGGCATCTACACGGCGAGCGAACGCCTCTGGCTCGTGGGCCCCCCGCAGGTCGTGGAGGCGGGGAACGAGGCGTTCCACCGCCTGCGCGCGATCCGCGACGCCTATGCCCGTGGAGTGGCTGTCGGCTCCGCCGACGACGCGCCCCTGATAGAGCGGCGACGCAAGGCTATGGCGCAGATGCGTCGCGTCATGCGTGAGGACCTGGGCATCGGACCCCTCGGAATCGAGTGATGTGGCACCAGCCCTGAGTTCGTCCCAACCTCGCCCGCGCCGCCGGCCGCCCGCTGGACGACACGCCCTGGGGCGACCACGCCACCGTCTGCGACCCGCCCCCGCCGCGACCGGTGACGGATTCCGGTTTGCGAGGACGTGCGCTGGAACAGATCAGCGCGGTCGCCGACGGGCTGGAGCGTGCTGCCACCGCCGGGTCGGTACCTGGCCTGGTTGCTGCGCTCGAGCAGGTGGTGACCGAAGCCTGTGCGGATCTCGGGTTTCGGTTGTTCCTCCGGGCGATGAAGGCCTACTTTGTTGCGATCGACGGGACCGCTGCGAAGCCTTCATCACTCTCGGTGAGGTCTTCGGCTACCCGGAGTTCCTCGTGGATGACAACCTCAACGTCGGTTAGGGGCCCGCACCAGGCCCGCCACCTAGAACCGCGGAGCATCACGGGACCGCTGCACCCTGGTGGTGCGGCGGTCCTTCGCGTTCTAGCACGGACCCGTAAGGCTGGGGCTCCACTTCGCGGAAATCGCCGTGGAGCAGTCCGACTGGTCGAAGGCCGCTCAACTGGGTCAGGACGTCAGTCGTCCTCGGCGGCCGCGCCCAGGAGACGCAGGTGCTGAACCTCTCCGACGCCGAAGCCCGCGAGTGGGCGAAGTCCGGCATCCACGCCAGCGGCGAGGCCAGTCCACCCCTGCCCAAGCCGACCACACCCGAACCCGCGCCCGTACTGCCCGCCCCCAGCACGTTGATCTCCCCGGCACCGGCCGCCGACATCAACTCCCCGCCGACGCCGGGAGCACCGCCGCCTCAGCCGCAGCCCGCCGCGTCCCCAGTGCCAGCGCCGGATGAGGCCGGCGTCGGACTACGCAAAGCCCGAGCGGAGTACCTGCCGCAGCTTACGCTCGCCGACACTGGGGCACCTAGCGCGGAACGCGGAATGGACCGTGGCGCCTCGTCGTTGGGTTCCCCACGACGGGATACGGCTCTCCTGCGACAGGCCTGGACGGTGCCGAAACTCTCAGCGACGCGCTGCAAGGTTGTCCGGGTACGCCTGCGTACGCGTGATTGTAACCGTGGGCGTTCACGCCAGAGTGGGCGCACCCAGCCGAGGTGCCGGCACCGTCTGTGTCATCGGCGTGGCTGCCGACTGCGGACTGCCAGGGAGCAGCTGTGGCTGAGGGGGCCCTACGGCCTGTGCGAATGGAGGGCCCGCCTACGCCCGGGATGGGCTGGCACGGCCCGACGTGCTTCCGCCTTTCAGGTCACCGGCAAGTGCCTGGTCGCTGAGCGGATGGAGACATGTCGAGTCTCAGTTGATGGTTGACGGGTTGGCGTCGGGTGATGCTTGACGTCTGTCCTAGACGATCTTCCGGCGGTTGTGTTCGCCGGACTTGC
>NZ_JBSFDI010000058.1:0-6709 GCF_053593835.1 Streptomyces sp. NPDC002076 | reverse complement strand
GGCGCCACCCCCCGGCCGCCCCCCCCCGGCGGTCCTTGTTTACACCCCCCCCCCCCCCCCCCAAAACCCCCCCCCCCAACCCCCCCGGCCCCCCCCCCCCCCGCGGGGGGCCCGGCCCTCGGCCGTGCGGGGCGCGCCGCTACCGCAGCCGCGCGACCCAGTCGTCCACGGCTCCTGCCGTGGCGTCCGCGTGCTGCTCCATCATCGTGAAGTGGTTACCCGGTGCGTCCACTGCGGTGTGCTCCAGCTCCCAGTACGACCGCCAGTCCCCGTCCCTCGTCCAGTCGAAGAGCCGTTCCCCGGCCCGGACGAGCAGCGTGGGGGCGCCGATGGGCCGCGGCTTCCAGCCGCCGAACAACCGGAAGTAGGCGCCCATGGCCAGCAGCCGGGTGTCGTCGACCGGCACGTAGCTCTCCTGCCGCTCGTTCATGCCCGAGGACAGCCCGGGCTGGATACCGACGATGGCGTCGCCGTCGTGCGAGTAGATGTCGATCAGCACCACCGCACGCGGTGCGGTCCCGGCGCTCTCCAGCCGCTCGGCGACCGCGTGCGCGAGCATGCCGCCGGAGGAGTGGCCGAGCAGCACGAACGGCCTGCCGTCGGCCTGCCGCAACACCGCCTCGGCCTGCGCCTCGATCACCGCCTCCGGACCGGCCGGTACCTGCTCCCCGGTGAGGAAGCCGGGCGCGGCCAGCGCCCACACATCACGCCGGCCCCGGAAGGCGGCGGCGAACCGGGCGTACTGGTGCGGCCCGGAGATCGACAGGATGGAGGAGAAACACACCAGCGCCGGCTGCCGGTCACCGGTGGCGAGCCGCACCAGCCGTGGCGGTGTGCGCAGTTCGGCGGCGGAGGCGAACGACGGCCGGAACCGCGAGGCCTCCATCAGCAGACCCATGAACTCGCCGGACGCGTCGAGTTCGGCGGCGCGCCGCAGCATCTGCCCGAACATTCCGCTGCTCGTCCCACCGTCCGGCACGTGGTCCGCGCCGGCCGGCCCGCCTTCGCGGGATGCCTCCTCACCGGGCGCCCCGGCGCCGGACGTCCGGGCGGCCAGTTCGGCGCGCAGATGCCGGGCGACGAGTTGCGGGGTGGGGTGGTCGAACAGCAGGGTGGGCGCCAGCCGCAGCCCTGTCGCCGCGACCAGGTGATTGCGCAGCTCCACGGCGGTCAGCGAGTCGACGCCCAGTTCGAGGAACTCGCGTGTCTCACCCACTTCTCCGGGATCGGCGAATCCCAGCACGGCTGCCGCCTGGGCACGCACCACATCGAGCAGCGTCCGCTCCTGCTCCCCCGCCGTCAGTCCGGCCAGCCGCCGGACGAGGTCCGCCGCGCCCGCCACCGCGGCCTGGGCGGTCCGCGCGGTACGGCGTGGCACCGCCCGCACCAAGCCGCGCAGCAGCGCGGGCAGCACGCCGGCCGCCGCCTGGGATCGCAGGGGCTCGGTGTCGAGGCGCACCGCCACCAGCACGGCCCGTGCGGAGTCGGCGCCGACCCGGCAGGCGGTGTCGAACAGGGCCAGGCCCTGCGCGGAGGACAGCGGCAGCAGGCCGGACCTGGCCATCCGCCGCAGGTCCGCCTCCGCCAGCTCCCCGGTCATGGCACTGCGCTGCTCCCACAGCCCCCAGGCGACCGACACCGCCGGCAGACCCTCGGTCCGGCGGTGCTCGGCGAGCGCGTCCAGGAAGGCGTTGGCGGCCGCGTAGTTGGCCTGACCCGGCGTGCCGAAGGTACCGGCGGCCGAGGAGAACAGGACGAACGCCGACAGGCCGAGGTCCCGGGTCGCCTCGTGGAGGTTCAGGGCCGCGTCGGTCTTCGGCCGGAACACGGTGTCGATCCGGTCCGGGGTGAGCGACGGTACGAGCCCGTCGTCCAGCACGCCCGCGGTGTGGACGACGGCGGTCAGCGGATGGTCCTGGGGCACCTCGGCGAGCAGGGCCTGCAGCGCGTCCCGGTCCGCCACGTCGCAGGCGGCGACGCGCACACTCGCTCCGCGCCCGGTGAGCTCCGCGACCAGCTCGGCCGCGCCGTCGGCGCTCATCCCGCGCCGACTGGTGAGCAGCAGGTGCCGGACACCCCGCTCCGCCACCAGATGCCGCGCGACAAGGCCGCCGAGCGCCCCCGTTCCGCCGGTGACGAGCACGGTTCCGTCCGGGTCGAGCGCGGCCGTGGCGTCACCCTCGGCCTCGGTCACCGGGACCCTGGCCAGCCGGGGGGCGTACTGGGCTCCTTCCCGGACGGCCAGTTGGTTCTCGCCACCGGCCACCGCGCCGGGCAGGGCCCGGTACGAGAGGTCGTGCTCGTCGACGTCCAGCAGCAGGAAGCGGTCCGGATTCTCCGTCTGAGCCGAACGCAGCAGGCCCCACAGCGACGCCTGCGTCAGGTCGCCGACCGTGTCGCCCGTCGACGCGGCGACGGCGCCGCGGGTGACGAACGCGAGCCGAGCACCGTCGAACACCTCCTCGGAGAGCCAGGACTGCACCAGCTCCAGGGCCTCGTGGGCCGCCTGTCGCACCGCGTCGGCGAGGTCGCCGGCGGCCTGCGGAGCCCGGGGTACCAGGACCAGGTCGGGCAGAGGCTTGCCCGCCGCCACGACCCCCGCGAGCGCCGCGAGGTCGGCGTACGCGTCGACGGACACCCCCGCCGCCTCCAGCGCGGCACCCAGCTTGAGGTGGTCGGCGCCGACGACGGCCCACTGCCCGGCCGGCACCCGCGTGCCGGCGGACGCCGGAACCCGCGCCCATTCCACCTGGAAGAGGGAGTCGTGGAACCCGCCCCTGGCCGTTCCCAGCCGGGCCGGGTCGACCGGCCGCAGCGTCAAGGCGTCCACGGACGCGACCGCGCCACCCGTCTCGTCAACTGCTCGCAGGGCGACCGAGCCGTCACCGGCGGGACTGATTCGCACCCGGAGCGCCGTGGCACCGGCCACCTGCAGCCCGACCCCGCTCCACGAGAAGGGCAGGCGGAGCGCACCCGGCGCGGTGCCGGTGGCACCGGTGAACTCGCCCAGCGCCAAACCGTGCAGTGCCGAGTCGAGCAGGGCGGGATGGAGCGCGAACCGCGCGGCCTCGTCGTGCTGGTCCCGCGGCAGCGCCAGCTCGGCGAAGATGTCGTCCCCGCGTCGCCAGGCGGCCTGCAGCCCCTGGAAGGCCGGGCCGTACCCGAACCCGCCCTCGGCGAACCGCTCGTAGAGTCCGGTCACGTCCAGCGGCGTGGCGTCGGCGGGCGGCCAGACGGCGAAGCCGGGGTCGGCCTGCGCCTCGCTTGCGTGCGCAGCGGCGTCCTCCGCGTCCTCGGTGGCGAGCACGCCGCCGGCGTGCCGCAGCCAGGTCCCGTCCTCGGCGTCCTCGGGCCGCGAGTACAAGGTCACCTCCCGGCGACCGGAACCGTCCGGCTCGCCCACCGACATGCGCAGCACCACACCGCCCCGCGGGGGCAGCACCAGCGGCGCCTCGAGGGTCAGCTCCTCCAGCCGGTCACAGCCGACCTGGTCCCCGGCACGGATCGCCAGCTCGACGAACGCCGTACCCGGCAGGATCACGGTGCCGGCCACCGCATGGTCGGCCAGCCAGCGGTGACTGTCCAGGGAGAGCCGCCCGGTGAACACGTAACCGCCCTGGTCGGGCAGTTCCACAGCCGCGCCCAGCAGCGGATGGTCCGCCGAGCCGAGTCCGGCGGAGGTCACGTCGCCGACGGTCGCCGGTACGTCGATCCAGTAGCGCTGGTGCTGGAAGGCGTAGGTGGGCAGGTCGACGCGTCGGGCGCCGGTGCCGGCGTAGTAGGCCTGCCAGTCCACCGGGATTCCCCGGGTGTGGGCGTGCGCGAGGGCCGTGGTCAGGGTTTCCGGCTCCGGACGGCCAGCGCGGAGCACCGGTACGAACGCATGGTCCTCGCCGGTGACGCAGTCCTGGCCCATCGCCGAGAGCACACCGTCCGGGCCCAGCTCGATGAACGTGCTGACGTTCTGGGCTTCGAGCGTGCGGATGCCGTCGTGGAAACGGACCGCCTCACGGACGTGACGGACCCAGAAGTCGGGGCTGGTGAGCTCGTCCGGGGTCGCGAGGGCGCCGGTGAGGTTGGAGACGACCGGGATGCGCGGGGTCTCGTACGACAGACCGTCGGCGACCTGGCGGAAGGCCTCCAGCATGCCGTCCATGTGCGGGGAGTGGAAGGCGTGACTGACCGTCAGGCGCTTGATCTTCCGCCCCTGCTCCTCGAAGGAAGCGGCAATGTCCAGTACGGCGTCCTCGTCACCGGCCACGACCACGGAGGCCGGACCGTTGACCGCGGCGATGCTCACCGCGTCCGACAGGTACGGGGTGACCTCGTCCTCGCTCGCCTGCACCGCCACCATCGCACCACCGGACGGCAGCTCCTGCATCAGCCGGCCACGCGCGGCGACCAGCGTGCACGCGTCCTCCAGCGACAGCACACCCGCACAATGAGCGGCCGCGATCTCACCGATCGAATGACCGGAGACGAAGTCCGGCCGGATGCCCCACGATTCGAGGAGCCGGAACAGCGCCACCTCGATCGCGAACAGGGCGGGCTGCGTGTAAGCCGTCTGGTCCAGGGTTCCGGGCTCATCGCCGAACATCGCCTCGCGCAACGGGAGTTCGAGCCGTCCGAAGACCTCGTCCAGCGCCCGGGCGAACACGGGATAGGCGTCGTACAACTCCCGGCCCATGCCGAGCCGCTGGCTGCCCTGCCCAGTGAACAGAAAGGCGAGCTTGCCGCCGACCGGACCGCCCTCGGCCAGTCCAGCCGAGGGTTCGCCCGCGGCCAGCGCGTCGAGTGAGCGGATGAATGCGTCCCTGTCCCCCGCCACCACGACCGCGCGATGGTCGAAGGTGCCCCGATGGACGGCCAGCGAATAGCCGATGTCCGCCAGGCTGAACTCGGGGTGGTCCGACACATGGGCGCGCAGGCGTGCGGCCTGCACACGCAGGGCCTCGACAGTCCTGCCCGACACCGGCCAAGGCAGCACCTTGGGCACCTGCGGGGAACTGTCATCGGTCTCTGTTTCGAGCGCGGGGGCCTCTTCGACGATGGTGTGGGCGTTGGTGCCGCTGATGCCGAAGGACGAGACCGCCGCCCGGCGGGGACGGCCGGTCTCCGGCCACTCCCGCGCCTCGGTCAGCAGCTCCACCGCGCCCGCAGACCAGTCCACGTGCGGGGACGGCTCGTCGACGTGCAGGGTCCGCGGCAGCACACCGTGCCGCATCGCCATCACCATCTTGATGATTCCGGCGACACCGGCGGCCGCCTGCGTGTGACCGAAGTTGGACTTGACGGAGCCCAGCCACAGTGGCTCGTCCTCGGCACGCTCCTTGCCGTAGGTGGCCAGCAGCGCCTGCGCCTCGATCGGGTCGCCCAGCGTCGTACCCGTACCATGCGCCTCCACCACGTCCACCTCGGACGCCGAGAGCCCGGCGTTGGCCAGTGCCTGACGGATCACCCGCTGCTGCGACGGCCCGTTCGGCGCCGTCAGGCCGTTGCTGGCACCGTCCTGGTTGACCGCCGAGCCGCGGACCACCGCCAGCACCGGGTGACCGTTCTTACGGGCGTCGGACAGCCGCTCCACCAGCAGCATGCCCACGCCCTCACCCCACGCCGTGCCGTCCGCCGCGGCGGCGAAGGGCTTGCAGCGGCCGTCGGCCGCGAGGCCGCGCTGACGGCTGAACGCCACGAACGTTCCCGGCGTGGCCATCACCGTCACACCGCCGGCGAGCGCCAGCGAGCACTCGCCGTTGCGCAGCGCCTGGACGGCCAGGTGCAGGGTGACGAGGGACGACGAGCAGGCGGTGTCGACGGTGACCGCCGGGCCTTCCAGGCCGAACGTGTAGGCCACACGGCCGGAAACGACGCTCCCGGAACTGGCCGTGCCCATGTAGCCCTCGAGGCCGTCGGGTGCGCGGTGCAGCAGCGTGCCGTAGTCGTTGTACATCACGCCGGCGAACACACCGGTACGGCTGCCGCGGAGTGACGCCGGGTCGATGCCCGCGCGTTCGAACGCTTCCCAGGTGGTCTCCAGGAGCAGCCGCTGTTGCGGGTCGGTGGCCAGTGCCTCGCGCGGGCTCATCCCGAAGAAGACCGGGTCGAAGTGGTGTGCGTCGTGCAGGAAGCCGCCCTCGCGCGTGTAGCTCGTGCCGGGCCGGTCGGGGTCCGGGTCGAAGAGCCCTTCCACGTCCCAGCCCCGGTCCGTGGGGAGGTCCGAGATGGCGTCGCGGCCTTCGGTCACCAGTGTCCACAGATCCTCGGGAGAACGGACGTCTCCGGGGTACCGGCAGGCCATGCCGACGATGGCGATCGGATCGTCGTACGCCGCCGCTCCCGCCGCGACGACCGGGGCGGCGGCCTCGGCCGACGTGCCCAGGACTTCCGTCGTCAGGTATTCGGCCAGGGCGGTGGGCGTGGGGTAGTCGAAGATCAGGGTCGCGGGGAGGCGGACCTCGGTGGCCGCGGTCAGCCGGTTGCGCAGCTCCACCGCGGTCAGCGAGTCGAAGCCGACCTGGTTGAAGGCGCGCAGCGGATCGACCGCCTCGGGTCCGGGGAGGCCGAGTACGGCGGCCACCTGCGTGCGGACCGATTCCAGGACGACCTTGACCCGTTCCGCCGGGGGGAGTGTGGTCAGGCGTTGGGCCAGGGCCCCGGGGGCCGCGGCATCGGCCGCCGCAGCACGACGTACGGGCACCCGGACCAGGGACCG
>NZ_JBSFDI010000056.1:0-7990 GCF_053593835.1 Streptomyces sp. NPDC002076 | reverse complement strand
AGAGATTATATACTATAATCTCTTATAATCGCTCATTTCGCCTTTTTTTCGTGCCTGACGCCCGTTTAAAGGTTTACTAGCGATAGTTGCCCATATATTAATTTGATGCTGTAAAATGGCAGTTGTGAGTTTATCTATCTTATACTTCCCAAATGCTGGGATAAGATATAATCTTAAATTTTTTTCTGTTTGCTTGACAGTTGCTGATTTTCTATTTATTTTATAAAAATCAAACCATGCTGCTGCAACTTCATCAAAAGTTTTTAAGACTTTAATTTTTTTAGTACAACCATTTTTTATGAACTCATTTTGAAGACGTGAAAGTTTAACTTTTATGTCTTTTTTTGTACGCCCAGTAATGGAAGTTCGAACTTGCTTACCTGTCAGCACATCAGTACCGATATAAGCGCCACGGAGAATATAGCGTACTTCTCCGCTTTTTGTTTTGTATTCTTTTATATTTAGTTTGTTCATGTTGATTTGTCTTTCTAGCACCGCCCAGTACGCAAAAGTCAAAACATGAATGTTGATTTTAAAAGTGTAGGAAGTTAAAGTTCATTTTCATTAGAATCTTTACGACGATAATCTTGCCACCTTTTTTTTAATTCGGCTTTAGTGATGCCATCTTCGAGGGCAAAGTAATTTTCAGGGTTCTGTATTTGTTTTTCTAGTAATTGCTTCTTTAATTGAAAAACTTTTTTTCTGTGTTTCCAAATGAGTAGTTGATCTATTTGTGCATTGGCTAGTTTAAATTCATCAGAATAAAAATAATCAGCTTTTTCTTTATCATCAAAATCAATCGTGGGAGAGCTATATAAATAACTATCAATTGTAGAAATCATTTTGTCTAATTCAGGAAGAAGTTTTTTAGCCATTTCTGTGCGTAGAGCAAGAGTATTGTAGGTAGTGGATACAGGGTTTCCCTTATAATCTTTAATTATTTCCGCTGGAACTTCAACGCCGTAATTTTCCTTGGCAGATGTTTGTATTTCATTAATTTCGTCTTGATATGTTCTAAAATCACTAGTTCCCATAATATAGCTAGTCGTAACGTCAAAGTAATCAGCTAAATCTTGCCAAACTTTGAAATCACGAGGAGAACGTTTTCCAGTTTCATAATTAGTCAGCATACCTTGAGAAATTCCTATTGCTTTTGCTACGGTGCTTTGAGTAACACCTTTTTCAATTCGTAGCTCTTTAATACGATTTAAAGCTTTATATACTTCGTTTGCCATATTTTTACCTCTTTATCATTATACAACATTTTGGTAGTTATTTAAAATAAAAATTTCAATTTTGAAGTATATCACTTGACACTTCGAAAATGAAGTATTATACTATTGTCTAGATACTTCAATTTTGAAGTATCTAGAAAGAAGGTGAAGTAAAATAATGTATTTAACATCAGAAATTAAAACTGCTCTACGCAAAAAACGAGGAGTGCTAGATTTAACAAAAGGTGAAGCTGCCAATCAGCTTGGTATTAATCGTCTTACTTATGGACGTCTTGAAAGCCCAACACGTAATGAGAAAGTACGTCAGAGTACATACGAACGCATTACCGAGTGGCTCGCTAAGGACTATTAAAAAAACGCACCGCCCAGTACGTTGAAATTGAGAACAATGAAGTCAGTCGTTGAGATACGATATTGCGTATTAAACGCTAGAAAGAAATTTAATAATGAAAGACTTAGCATTTTTAACCAGTCCTGACATGAGTAAAGCGGAAGTTGTGACTAACCATATCGTTATTGCTGAATATGCAGGAATCGAAAGGACATCGTTACGTTTACTCATCAATAAACATAAAAAAGATTTTGAGCAATTCGGTAAGTTGATATTTGAAATATCGACCTTGCCAGATAGTCGAGGTCAAAAAGTAAAAATCTATCAACTTAATAGAAATCAAGCCATGTTGATGATTACTTATCTGGATAATACAGAAGTAGTTAGAAATTTTAAAATCGCTCTTGTAAAACGATTTGATGAAATGGAGAAGGAACTCTATGCAAGAAAAATTGCAAGAGCAGTTGAAAAGCCGAAAGGAATTACTCTTCATCAAGCTATTTCTGAGTGGAATCATTACTCACGACATGGTAATACATGGCATACGATTATTAGAAGTTTGCTTGCTACAACAGTAACAGGACTGACAAAGAAGCAAATTCAAGCTAGAGATACTGACTGGCGAAAAGAAAAAACGCTCCTAGACCTCCTTGATTCGGTGGAAATGGAACGTTACAAAATGCTTGAAAGTATCGCAATAGCCATGATTGAAGCTGGTTCCGATTACGAACCACTCAAAGTTGCTATTAAAGCAACAATGACAACAAAAAAAGTCCACACCGACCAAAGTAGAGACTTTTAAACTATAAGTAAGGCAAGCTCTTCATGAGTTTTGCTTTACTCAAATTATAACATATTTGAGGAGAAACACAAATGACAGAATTTATAACCATTGATGAAGCGAAGCTATTATTCACACAGTGCTTAGCAAAATCGAGACACCACATTGAAGTGGATGATGTCACTGACAAACTTTTTGATGGTAAAAGCGTAGCTACCTTTACTTTTATGGGGAATGGCTATCAAGTGGAATTGGAGGCTTAAAATGCAATCATCTACTTTCAAAATAGAAGATTTAGAGAAAGCACGAACTTTTGAAAATAAACATTTTTTAATTCTCTCTGTAAAAATGAATTCTGAAATTGGACATCAAGTTTTTTTAAAAAGCATAAAAAACAAAAAAACAGTAATTATTTTCAATCAAAATAAAGCTCCTCTTTGTATCAAAGTATCTCATGAGTTTGCACAAAGTTGGAAACTGAAAAAACAAGCTGAAACTAAGAAAAGAGATAAAGTATGAAATTTATAAAAATGGACGTTATAAGCACAGAAATACTACCTACTTGGTTGGTTAAACCTAGTCGTGCTGAAGTAAGAAAAATATTAATTGTCAATGAAACTAAAGCCCCAAAGTTGCATATAAGACTTAAACGAGGAGGGAAATCATGAGCATCTTATCATTTGAAGCAGAGCAGGAACTGACTCAATCAGTATTAAATCGTGTTGATAAATTAGTTGAGGCAAGAGTTGAACAAAGTCGTGAGTTCCCATATGTGCAACAAGCTGAATTATTGAAAGAACTGAACATTTCAACCACATATTTAGCTAAACTTCGGGCACACGGATTAAAGCAGGTGATTTTAGAAGATGGAGATCGTACTGTTTGGTATAAAAAAAGTCAATTGGAATCCTTGATGGATTCATTGGCTGAATAGGGGGAAGAAGTGACAGAAGTTAAAACTGATTACGGAGATTTGGAAAAACAACGCAAAGCATGGGAACGGTTAGAAAATAATCTAAAAAAGGTGATTGATCTTCCCTGGGAAAAATTTGGAAACATTGATGGCGCTAAGATTCCTCAAAGTCTTGATTTAGTCAATATCTTGCATCGTGATATTTATGAATATCCTTATCTGTCAGTAAAGTCTACAGGAGAAAATAAAAGAATCAAAAGACCTAGTTTGCATTTAAACAATGGTCAAAATACTGTATCTATTTTCTACGGTGGAGTTAATAAAAAAGCTGAAAAAACTGACGATGGAGAAGATAAAGAAGTAGTTACATTAAAATCAAGTAAAAGTATTCCTCGTTTTGTCAATGTGATTTTAGATTATCTATTTGGAAAGATTGCTTTGCATCATGGATATTTATATGATATTTCAACCTCACAATTCAAACGATTGTCAGAGATGGATATTGCTCATGAATATAAATTAGGCAAGCGTTCTGACTTCACAGCTAGTGAAGTTGTAGAAATTATATCTTTTATAGATGAACAGATAAAGCTAAAACCTCTTAAAGAAATAAAAGCATCGATTATTGCTTGTCATGACTTTCAAATGGATCTGCATCAAAAGAAAATTTTAAAAAATTGTTCTATCAAAGACAATGAATGTTACTTTAAAGTGTTTGATTGTCAGCTCTCTGATGTAATTGAAATGTCAATCTTGAACGCTAATTACTTAGGAATGGTGATAGATGATGTAGACAGCTTGCATAATGCGCAACTACAGCCAATCTATCAAATGCTGGTGGCATGTCGTGAGATTACTAAGACAAGGTTCTTTGTCAGTAAATCTGGGACACGTACTGGTAAAGGCTTGCGTCATAAAGTAATTTCATCCATTTTTGATACGAAACATGTCAACCTAGACGAACTCTCAAATAAGGCAACGGCCGCAATGGCTTGGGCTGGATTTGATGGAGGGGAAATGTTACTGGTGACTGAATCAGGAGAAATTGGAAAGAGTTTAGAACGTTATTTGAAAATACTGGCTACTGAAAGCACATATCGTGGTCGAGGTATTGGCCAAAACTATGCGGATATTAATCTGACTGGTGTACTGTCTATTGATTCAAATGAAAAAGTATTATTTTCTTCTGAAATGAATAGCAGGGCTGTGAACATTGCTTTTAAGAATCGTCCAAAAAGAGAGACTGATAGCGAACGTGAATCAATCTTTGCACCCTACTGGGAGGCTTTCACTGAACAGCGAGTATCTGAGACCAGTCGAGAAGCAACGGCGCTTGCAGGAGTGGCTGCTTTATATTCTTCATTTGTCTATTGGAGACAGAATAAATTTAAGTTCAATTTCAAGCAAGTGGAAATGGATAACTTCAGTAGTGATCACTTTGATTTTGACGATGTGCAAATTTATATTATCGAGGAACACATCAAAGGGAACAAGACAATAATCAAAACGGATGAGGTTCAGAAGCTATTGAAAGAAACCTATTACGGTGCTGGAAGTCCTAAACGAAGAAAAGAAGCTCTTGATATTATTGGATATTTTGAAACGGTTCGTACATTTCCAACTTTTGAAGGAAAAAGAAAATCTTTTCGTGTTATTGCAATTGGTAACCCTCAACGTACTGCAAAAGCAGTTGAAGCATTTCTTGAAACAATGTATGAACCACCATAAAAGTGTAATTTAGTTACAAATAGTTATGTTTTTTTGATACTCATAAACAGCTATATAAAAGGATAGTTACAGAAAATACGCAAAATACACTTTTAATATTGAGTAAAATAGTAATTTATTATAAAAGAGTTTGAGTTAATTATACCAATTATGGATACTAGATTTTAATATTCTATATTATATAAAGGAAAAATGTGTAATTAATGTATTTATCGTAACTATGGCTTTATAACAGGGTTTTGAGAGGTTTTAAAAGCGTAATTATTCATAACTATTTTCTTAAATAATATGTAACTATTGTGGTGATTTTAGAAACCAATAGTTAGCAAATGAAAAAAGCTATACCAATTTAGAAAAAGAGGTTTGATAATGAGCTTTAATTTTACAAAGACAGTAGTCTTTACAGTCAATGAAAAAATGCCATTTAATATTCCTTATGATGAAGAGGAATTTGAGAAATTTAGTCATGCACTTTTAGTTGATAAAAATGCGGAGTGGCTAGGTGGCTATTTATTTAACATAAAAAATATTGTTTCAATAAAACGAGTTTAAACATAGGGAGATAAAAAAATGAGCGACAAAGTAATTATGGTTTACACAGTAAATGATGCATCAGCATTTGTCTTTAATCAGACACTGGATAATATGAAAGTCATTGGCAAATGGCAAGATGACCCTGACCAGTTATTTAAACTAGGCACTACCGTATTTAATGGAAGTCATGTTGTGGCGATTAAAGTCGCAAAACGTGGGCCACTTGGTACAGTACCAGAATAATAAAGGAGAAATAATGAGGGTAAGACACCCACCAAAATCAGTTGTTTTAACTAACTTATAAAAACAGCTATCAACCTAATAAACATAGGGAATTACAGGAACTATCAATAGTTCCGATTATAATATATATTTACTAACAAATAAATACAGGAGAAACCACAATGAAAACATTTGAAGAAATTGAAGCAGAACTTATCAATCAAAAGGACGGTAATTTATTGGAAATTGAGAAGTTTAAAAATAATAAAGAAAAAGCGGAAAGAGCCTTAAAAATCGCTAATGATGAATTAATCAAAGCCGAGGAGATCGCTGACTTAGTAGCTTATGATAAAGCAAAGGGGGATATATGGACATCACAACACGCTATTGAATTGTATCAAAAACAGTTAGACAAATTGGAAAGCACTCCATTAGTGACCAAAGATGATTATAATCAATTGGTCTCAGATATTGAAAAGGCTGCCGATAAGTTACAAGATGAGTTGAATATTAAGGGCGCTAAGCTAATGGCAGAACTCAAGTCATTGGCTGATGAATCTAATGCGGTCTACCATAAAGCTGATGAGTTGTTACGTATTGCGCAGTATGATGTTTACAAAGACGCCGATTGTTTAGTAGCGTCAAACGGTACCAGAATAACGCGAGCGGTAGAGTATAAACGAAACAACTCAGTCCGAAATGTTTATAACTTTAAATATCTTGGCAACACATTTCTTGATGATATGAACGCATAATAAAAGGGGGGGACACCATGACAGAAACAATCAAAGACAACAGCCAACAACATACAGGCAATTGGGTTGAGGACATCCGAAAAGGCGCAGAGATTGAACGCAAAGAACTAGAGGAGACGAGCAGACAGCGGAGCAAAGAAGCCTTTGACAAGATGAGAGATAAGGCGAACGCCGAACGTGATGAGATTAATGGATTGATGAAACAAGTTGCCGAAAGAAATTACAATGATAATAAGTTAAAGCGTGACAAAGAAATTGAAACTGCTAAACAAAAAGCTATGCAACAGATTGAATCTGAATATGAAAGCAAGCACGGAGTCGATACCGACAAGACGGAACGAGAAAAGCAAGCATGGAGCAACTTACTAAAAGGTTTATAATTAATAAAAAAATATTTATATTAATTTATTATTTATTAATTTTATTTTTTAAATCTGAAAATATTTTTAAAGAAACTATGGGGGCATAGCCCCCTCCCTCTGGGTCAGCTCGTACTTCACGCCGTCACTGTACATTTTTTCTCGTGTATGTGTTTAACAAGCAGAAAGGAGGAAGAAAAATGAGCGTTATTCGGTGCAAAACTTGCAAAAATTTGTTCAATACCGCCAAGCAAGAAAGATATTGTAGCGAAGAATGTAGAAAAGAAGCTCGTAAGAAAGTTCGTAAAAAATGGGAAACAAAGAATCCTGAATATATGAAAAATTATATGCGAGGATATCGTGAAAAATAGCCTTGTAAGTTTAGTTTCATCGCAATACAAAATATAAAACAAATAAAAAGTCCCCAAAAGGGCTATGATATAATAGTAGTTAAGAAATCAGTTTTTAAAGCCCATTGCAGTGGGCTTTTTTTGTTTTATGGTAAAATACACTTAACAATGGGGGTGGATTATGAAAATAAGGCTAATTGATAAAAGTGATTGGAGTTCATATCAAAAATTGAGATTGAATGCTTTAAAGGCAGCCTCTGAATCTTTTGGGTCTACTTACGAGAGAGAAGTGAAGTTCTCAGAACAAGAAATTATAGAAAGAATATCGCCAAACTCCAGCAAATTCTTTATGGGAATTTTTGACGGAAAAGAATTAATAGGAATGGTTTCATTTCATAAAGAAATTGGAGAAAAGGAAAGACATAAGGGCGATATATATGGAATGTTCATTCATGAAGATTACCAAGGTAAAGGTTTAGGTAAACTTTTATTGTCTACTTTAATTAATAAAGTAAAAAAAGATTATCCGGATTTAGAACAAATAAGGCTGTCAGTTGTTTCAAATAATACTTCGGGTAGAAAACTATATAGTAACTTAGGTTTTGAAAAATATGGAGTTGAAATAAATGCCTTGAAAGAAGGAGACGAATATTTTGATGAAGATTTGATGGTCTTGTTCTTAAAATAAATATTTCAATATCTATTAAATTCGAATAAGCTATAAAATTAACCCTGGCTTTGGCCAGTTTTTTTATTGCTTATGATAAAATTAATAAGGGGTA
>NZ_JBSFDI010000055.1:0-8434 GCF_053593835.1 Streptomyces sp. NPDC002076 | reverse complement strand
CCGAGGTCGCCGCCGAAGAGCTGTGGACCGTGGAGAAGGACCTCCTCGGCCTCGGACAACTGGAGGACTGCAAGGGCGGCGACGTCATCGCCTGCGCCCAACTCGCGGAAGACGTCACTCTCAGGTCCAAGTTCAAGCTCCTCGAACGAGGGCTGGAAGCGCTTCAGGACCTGCGCCGCCTCCGTTACGCGAAGGGGTGTACGCAGTGTTTCCTGGCCGGCACCAAGGTCCTCATGGCCAACACCGCCCCGCGGAGCATCGAGACGATCCACCCGGGTGACACCGTCCTGGCCACCGACCCGCTCACCGGCCGCACCGCACCCCGCAAGGTCAGCCGTCTCATCATCACCGACGGCGACAAGCACTTCGACGAACTCACCCTCGCCACCCCCGACGGCCTCCGGAAACTCACCGCCACCTACGAACACCCCTTCTGGAGCCCCTCAGCCCACCAGTGGGTCAAGGCCCACGACCTCAAACCCGGCACCACCCTCCTCAGCACCGGTGGCACCACTGTCCGCGTCCAGACCAACCGCGCCTTCGACCAGCACACCCGCACCTACAACCTCACCGTCGACGACCTCCACACCTACTACGTGCTGGCAGGCCGCACACCGGTATTGGTGCACAATTCCACCGGCTGCGGCGGGATTGCGCTCGGACTCAGCGAGATCGATGACGATCCGATGGCTCTGCATGAATTTGCAGACTCAGTCGGCGCCAAGTCGTACCATGACTGGCCCTCCGCCGGTGACAAGTGGGTAAGCGAGTTCAAGGATTATGTGCAGGATGGGAAGACACCGATCCACTTCAATCTGGACGGAATCGACGATCCCAGAGCAGCTGCTCGCACGGGCCGTGGTCTGGATCCGATCTTCGATGGGCACGCCACCGGGTGGGAGCTAAGCTACATCGAGGACAATCCGAGTGCATGGCCTCGCGTCACCTTCTACAGAAACGGGAGTCCTGTTGCCAATCCATTCGCACCCTGAAGAGGAGACACCACAGCCGAGCAGCGCGAGCCTGCCCATCTCCTTCGACCGGAAGTTCCGGCCATGGCGTTACAGCATCAGCCATTCGGAACTCACGTTGCGAAGCGTTGAACCGGCATCCGGGCCCGATTTCATCGAAGTGACCTTCTACGGCGTGCTCGGGATGAAACTGAAAACGGTGTATCGGCCGCTCACCATCGGCATGGCGGATCCGGCTCAGTTCGAGGAAATGTTGAAATTCTCCGGCATCGGAGAGTCTCATTCCCAACGAGTTCACTGTCTGGCGCTGCGGTCCGACAGCGGGGATGGCCTCGTCGCGTGCCTCAGTTACACCATCTGGTCGCACCCAAGGCACTCGGTCCATGAGGCTCCGGGCGCCCCACACGAGGGCTCGGTACTGATCCTCGGAAGCTAGCAAGAGGCACGCTGACAGAGGCGCTCGGCCGGTATTGCCCGGCCGAGCGCCTTCTTCTCGCGTCCATCGAGTGGTGAACGCGGCCGCCCGGGCGGGAGCGCTGCCATGGTCGGTGCGGCTACGGGAGCCTCTTGGCGGAAGGGTGGTGGTCACTGGAGTGCTTCGGCGGCGCCGCCGGCGCGGATGGCGTCGAGTACCTCGTCGGTCTTCTCCGGGATGACCGCCCTGATGCGGCGCCTACGCAGGTAAGCGCGGTTGACGCGGGAGGAGTACGCCGGGACGGGGTGGCCCGGCGACAGGCGGTCTCCAGCGCGGACCTCGCTCCGATTAGCCGTCGGGGAGCCCGCTGGAGTCTTGCCCGCGCCCGGCACGGTCGGCATGTGCCGTGCGCGGCGTCTACCTTTGATCTTGGCCAGTGCTCCACCCTTTAGGGCAAGGCCATGAAGTTACGGGTCGGGTCGTGGCCGCAAGTGAGGGCTGATCTGGGAGGACGCCGGACGCGAGAAGCGGAGCCCCGGTAGAACTGGCTGGTCCGCCAAGACAAGCCGTTCACAAGGACCGGAGGCTCCGCTGTCCGGACAGTCTGTCATCACGCGTGAAATCACGGTAGCTGAAGGTGTCTTCGCCCCGGGTCATCTGGGCGAGTTAACCCAGGTCGTGCCCTTTGAAATGGTCGATGAGGTCCTTGCCGAGTGCGGGGCGGTGCAGCAGCGGCTGCGGAAGCTGCCTGCCCGGGTGGTGGTCTACCTTCTTCTCGCGGCCACGCTGTTCGAGGAATGCGGTTACCCGGCCGTGTGGCGCAAGCTGACCGGCGCCCTTGAGGCACTGCCTCTGCCGGCGGTGACCGCGACCGCGTTGTGGCACGCCCGCACCAGGCTCGGGGTGCGTCCACTGCAGGCCCTGTTCGACCTGGTGCGCGGCCCGGCCTCGGCGGTCCGCACTGCCGGGGCCCGCTGGACCGGGCTGCTGGTGGTCGCGATCGACGGCACGTACCTGGATGTCGCCGACGATGCGGACGTGCGGGCTCGGCTGGGCAAGGGTGCCAACCAGTACACCGCCGCCTCCGGCTATCCGCAGGTCCTGCTGGTCGCTCTGGTGGCCTGCGGCACCCGCGCGGTCATCGACGCGGTCTTCGGCCCCCGCAAACCGGGCGAGCCCGTCCTCGGACGCCGCCTGCTGCGCTCGCTGCACGAGGGCATGGTCGTGCTGCTGGACCGGGGATTTGCCACCAACGCCTTCCTCGAAGCCGTGGACGGCACCGGGGCCGGCTTCCTGGCCCGGCTCTCCGCGCTGCGCAAACCGCCCGTCCTGCGCCGGTTCGACGACGGCTCCTTCCTCTCTAGGATTGGCACGGCCGAAGTCCGCGTCATCGAGTGCGAGATCACCATCTCCACTGCCACCGGGCGGCACACCGGCGTCTACCGCCTGGCCACCACCCTGCTCGATCCCCACCGCTACCCGGCATTCGAGCTGGTCAGGCTGTATCACGAGAGATGGGAAGTGGAGTCCGCCTACTTCGCAATCAAGAAGTCTCTGCTCGGCCGGCGCGTGCTGCGGGCCCGCACTCTGCCGGGCATCGCGCAGGAGATCTACGCCCTGCTGACCGCCTACCAGGTGATCAGGATCGCCATCGCCGACGCCACCAGCACCATTCCCGGGGCCGACCCGGACCGGGCCAGCTTCAGCATCGCTCTCCACGCCGCCCGTAACCTGGACCACGTCGGGATCGGGCCCGGCCTTCTCGATCTGCAGACCGAGTGCCACCGGGTCGTTGAGGAGGCGTACTGCGCTCAGTTGGACACCGTCGTCGGTCTGACGCACGATCACGGACCGCCTGCGGTGCAGGTCGACACCGACGTACTGGTGTCCGTCGTACTCGCTCACCTGGGGCTCCTTCGCCGTCACGAAGTGGGTGACTGGCGTCTACCCAGACCACCCGCGGAGGGCGGGACTTCGCCCCTTCATCGCATCAATACTTGTGGGTGGGCTGGTCCAGCACGCTGCAGCAGTGCGCCCATGCTCGTTTGGACAGCAGCGGCCTCCACCGAGTGAACAGGTCAAGTAGGTCGGCGCCGTAGCGCATGCGGACCTCTGGGCTGATCGCGGCGATGTCCAGCTCGTTGGCGGCGGTGAGTTCAGCGAAGTCCCGACGCGCTTCGAGGCTCGGATGCATCGATGCGCCGGTGAACCGATCGACGAATGTGCCTCGGCTATCCGCCAGTCCGCGGTAGGAGGACTTGCGGTCGCAGGAGGCGTAGAAGTAGACGAGTGCTTCGGCCTCGATGCCGATCGCCTCGACCAGTTCCGCCCGGCGCCCTGTGTCCAGCAGCGCGACCGGGAATCCGTCGGTCCCGTAGAACGCGTGACACAGCCCAGCCGATACCAGCGCCGGGCGAGCGCCCCACGAGGTGAGAAGGTCGCTGACTCGCTGCAGGTGCGCCAGCAGCGTTCCGCCGGGGTGTTCGATTCCTTCAGCTCCGGCCGCCTGCAAGATCGCCAGCGCCTCTGCGGTCATCTCAACATCACCCATCCGAACGATCGCCGTATGATCTGAAATCAACCATGATCGTAGGGCGGAAAACTGCCGATCATGCTGCAATCGCGTCAGCTCCTCGATCTCGCTGACCGGCAGACGCAAGAAGCGGAGTCCCGATAGAACGACGTTGTCCGCCAAGACATGTCGTTGCCCACGGGAGCTCCGCTGTCCGGTCAGTGTGTCATCACCCGCGAGATCGCGGTAGCCGAAGGTGTCTTCGCCCCTGGCCATCTGGGCGAGTTGACCCGGATCGTGCCGTTCGAGATGGTCGACGAGGCGCTCGCCGCCACCGGCACGACGCAGTCCCGTCTGCGCAAGCTGCCCGCCAGGGGCGTGGTCTACCTCCTGCTGGCCGCCGGCCTGTTCGAACAGATCGGGTACCTCTCGGTGTGGTGCAAGCTGACCAGCGCGCTGGACGGCTTGCCGATCCCGACGGTCACGGCCACGGCCCTGTGGCACGCCCGCGCCCGGCTGGGCGTGCGCCCGATCCGAGCTCTGTTCGATCTGCTGCGGGGCCCCGCAGCCACTGCGCTGACCGACTCGTATGGGCCTGTAACCCAGAGACCATCCGTTCCGGGGCGGCTCGCACCCAAGGCTGCCCCGGAACGCGCGCATGTAGGTACGGGTACTCATGCGGAACCCGCCCGCCTGCCGGGAGAGTGTCTATAGCGCCCAGGCCGGGCGCACCCAGAGGGAAGAGAGAACATGACGGGATCTCGCAAGACCGTGTGGGGCACGGTCGCAACCATCGTCGTGTTAGCCCTTTCCTCCTGCTCGTCCCAGGACCGAGCCACGAGCCCGAAAGAAGTCCGCAAACTCGCCGGCAGCACCGAGGCGGTAGAGGCCCGGCAGAGAGCGGAGGGCCGCCTTCGAGACGTGGTACAGGCATACTCCAACCACACTCCCCTCAGGCTCGGCATGCTTGTTCTTAACGACACCTGCCGCGGGGGCGCGGCGAAACAGTGGTTCGGCTCAAATGGAGATGACCGCTACAAGGTCCGTTGCTCGATGCAGATCACCGCGTACTACGGAGCCGACCCCAAACGCATGGTCGCTGTCCTCGACGGCATACTCACGGCCGGCGACCAATCCGGGTCTGTCATCGCGTTCAACCATGGCGCCTACGGACAATTCATCGACTACTACCGTGGCCAGCGCAGTCACGCGGAAGTGCCCGAGATGTCCAGTCCGTGGCACACCTTGTCCTGGGACCCCGTACGTGACCACCATCCCGACCTGATGGTCAAGGAGCCGGACGAGTGCCCCACTAACGATCCGCCCGTACACCGGTGCCTACGGGAGCAGAAAGACCGATCCGTGGCCGCGATCCGTCAGCGGTACGGCATGGTATTCAAGCTCGATATCGCAGCCCCCGACTATTACAAAGTATCCAAAATGGGTCAGGTCTATACGAGTTAGTTTGCATCTGTGCGGCCAAGCCCTCCGAGCGGAAGCAGGCCAGCACCGCCTCGCATCTCGGGGCGCTCTCCGATCTGCGCAAGCACGGCCTGGTGGAGAACGGCGGCAGATCCCGGGCGGGGACACCCTGCGCAACCTCACGCCCATGGGCCTGAAAGCCGCCTCCTACGAGCTGGGGCGGCAGGTGGGGGAGATGGGCGGCCCGGCCCGTGGCGCGGGCCGCAGCGGCGCCTCCCACCGATGGCGGTCAACGACGCCCTGCTCGCTCCTGCTTCGCCCGAAGCCGGACCTGTCCCAGCTCGATGGCGAGCCGGCCGACGTCCTCGCCGCCGCGCAGGCCGCCGTCGACGCCCCGGCCGGGCTGGCCACCCTCGCCTCCTACGCGACCGAGGTGGCGCTGCCCGCGACGGGCACCTGGTCCAATGCAGGCAATGGCGGCGCCCAGGCGGACATCGTCATCACCGCGCCCGAGGACGGGGTGCCGCTGCTGTTCGTGGAGATCGACAACTGCTACGAGTCCGCGCAGGAACTCGCCGCGAAGATCGGCAAGTACATGCGGTTCTGCCAGCGGAAGGTGAAGGACGCCGACGGCAAGGAGCGGCCGATGTGGCGCACCCGCTGGTGGGCGCCCGACGGACGCTACGGCGACCAGCCACACCCGCCGCTGCTGCTCGTCTTCAACCGCGTGGGCCCGCGCAACCCCCACACCGTCATCGCGCCCGCGCTGACCCACCAGCACTGGAATGGCACCGCGCACGACGGCTTCCACATGTACGACGGCAAGCTCCCCGTCGTGGTCACCGGCATGAAGCAGCTCAAGGAGCACGGCCCGGCCGGGGCGATCTTCCTGCGCTTCGGCCGCCCGGAGAACCAGACGCTCCTGGACGCGATCGGCAACCCGCGCCGCGAAGCCCACGACGCCCGCCAGCAGGCCGAGTACGAAGCCCGCGAGCGGGAGTACAAGGAGCAGCTGCGCCGCGCGGCCGAGCAGCAGCGGGCCGAGAGGGAGGCCCGCCGTCCTGTGTGTGCCGGCTGCGGCACCAGGTTCACGGACGAACGGTGGAAGGCCATCGAGCCCGCCGGGTGGGACGTCCCACGGGAGACCCACCCCCGCACCTGTGCGACGACTGTAAGCAGCGCGCCATCACCGCCAAATGCCAAGCCGAGCAAGCTGGGCCAGTCCAGCGCGAGCACCAGGACCACTACCAGGCGGTGCCTGGGCAGAAGGCTGGCGGCACCTGGCGCTCGCGTTTCCGAACCGGATCCGGGTGACAGCTCCTGCGGTCATCTGCACACGGGTCACGCCGGTACCGCATAACTCGCAGCGGGGGGAAGGGAAGATAGGGATGATGTCGTGATGGTTACCCCACTGTTCGCTGCTTCGATGGCGGATTTGACGATTGAGCGCATACGGGCGCTGGCCGGGCGCCCGGATCAGGTTGAGAGCCAGACGCTGGAGTTCAAGCGTGAGTACTCCTCCAGTCTGTTGAAGTCGATCGCCGCCATGGCCAACACCTACGGCGGCATGATCCTCGTCGGCGTCAACGATCGCGCCGCCGACGGCGAGGACCGGGTCGTAGGCGTCGACGCGCAGAGCGCGCTCGACCAGATCGTCAGTGGCTGCTACGAGAAGTTCGATCCGCCATGGGAGCCCAAGTTCATCACGGTGCCGCTCGACGACGGCTCCGCCCGAAGCGTGATCGTCATCAAGGTCGATCCCAACGCTGCCCCTCGCCCGCTCCTGATGGACATGAAAGCGCCGATCCGGCTGAGCGGCCGCAACGCCTCGGCCGATCGCGATCGCCTCCTGGCCCTTGCACGCGAGGACCGCCTGGCTGAAGCCGTGCCCATGGGGCAGCACGTCACAGCCCCGCAGATTCCGCAGGACAATGATGGATCCCCGACTGCTGACTTTGTCTTCCGCACCGGCATCAACGTGCCGATCGGCGAGGCAGCGGCGTGGCGCCCCCTGTCAGAACGCACGGTCGCGACGCTCACGAAGGCCTTGAATGACTCCCCGCTTCCGCGCGCCCTGCTGGGCATCTGCCGCGGTGCGGTCGACGGCTTCCATCATTTCCGCCGAGCTGGGCACAACCGGTCTCGCAGGGCCCGACTGGCCTGGCACGCCGGCAGCAAGGAACCGGCGGGATTCCCGGTGGAGGCCGTGGTGACGGTCGCACTGCCCGACGTCTACGCCGCCAACCACGGCGTCGCGCACGTGCAGATCGACGTCATCTCCCGTCTGCACAGGTTCGCCGCAGCCCTCGGGGCTCACAAGTTCGACTACTTTTATCCTGTGCCGGATTTGTGTGGCCTCCTGGAAGGCATCCTCGGCACGGTCGTCGACCCCTCCGTCGTTGCGGCCCTGGCGGACCTCGCCGACGTCGAAGAGGTTCTCGTTGCCCAGCCCCAGCAGCTGCACCTCGTCACCGGCGACGCCGTAGCCGCTCTCCTCTATCCCGAAGGGCTGGCCCCGGTGCCGGAAGACTCGGGCGGATCACACGGTGGGATCTTCATGGCGAACCCTGCCCTGGACCTGCGGGTGGAATCCGAGCGCCGTGAACAGGTCGACAACTGGATGCGGCAACTCGGCCTTGACGCTGGGCTGACCGGTATGGAGGCGCTCATCGACCGCATCCGCGCCACACCTTCCGACAGCGCGGCCCCCGCCCGATAGGGATGCGGTATGGCAGCGCTCAGCTCCTTGTCGGCTGCGTCGGCGGTGTGGGTCACTCGCCGAACAGGGGTACCTGCGCCACGTCGACGTCCGTGCGCACGCGGTGTGGACGGGCAGGGTGTCGCCACCGTCCGGCGCTGTCATGGGCGACGTCGACAGCGACCTCCATCACGACGTCGGGCTGCACCAGATGCACATCGAGCGTCTGCTGCGTTCCCCACCCCGCACTGAACGTCCACCCGGTCCAGGGATGGACACCCGAGGGCGGGGCCAGCAGGCCGGCTAGTAGGACTCCGTTAGGTCTGTCTTGATCTTGGTGTGGTCCTGCTGGGCAGTGGTCGGTGGCAGGTGGTGCAGATGCCGGTCCAGCAGTTCAGCAGGTCCTGGAGGGTGTC
>NZ_JBSFDI010000054.1:0-9821 GCF_053593835.1 Streptomyces sp. NPDC002076 | reverse complement strand
ACTCGCTGGAACAACTCCCACAGCTCATCCGGCACCAGCCGCTCAACGATCCCCACGCCTATAGCCTATCGAACACCCCAAATGAGATGACCTCTTAACGCCATCCGCATCGCCAGATCACAGGGCACCCGCGGGGCGGGGCAGCCAGTTCATGCCGGTCGCGGTGGCGTGCGGGGCGCCCCTCAGGCGAGATGCTCGCGGAACCACTCGACGGCGGCGCTGCTCGCCTTGTCGAACTGGGCGGTGTAGGGGTCGAAGTGACCGCCCGGGATCGTCCGCAGTCGCTTGGGCTCCAGCGCGCGCTCGTAGGCCGAGAGGGCCAGGTCGGTCACGGTGACGGTGTCGTTGAGCGCGACCACCATGAGCAGCGGTGTGGGTGAGACCCTGTCGACCCAGATTCCGGGCTCGTACATGCGCGCGGCCCGGGTGGAGCGGACCGTGACCTCGTTCTCCCACACACCGTCGGGCTTGGGCTGGAGGTAGAAGTCGATGGCTTCCTGTGTCCGGTAGGACGCGGGCACCGCCGGGTCGCTGTTGACGATGGCCAGGGTGCGGGGGGTCTCGCCACGCAACTGGGCGCGCTCGTCCTCGGAGAAGTTTTCCTCCAGGGCTGCGACGGCCTCGGGGGCGATACGGCGCCGGCCCTGTTCGAAGCCGCTGATGGTCGGCACCTGGGAGACCACGGCCCGCAGTCGGCGGTCGGTCGCGCCCAGGACGATCGCGTGGCCGCCGGCGTAGCTGGTGCCCCACAGGCCGATCCGCTCCGGGTCGACCTCGGGGAGGCTCTCCAGGAAGGAGATGGCCCGCCGCCAGTCCGCGATCTGCCGCCATGGGTCGACGTCCTGGCGCGGCTGTCCGTCGCTCGCCCCGAAGCCGCGGTGGTCATGGACCAGGACGACGAAGCCGTTCTCGGCGAAGGCCTGCGCGAACGGCTCGAGGCCGTGCTCCTTGACCCCGGCGTAGCCGTGGGCCATGGTGATCGCCGGATGCGGTCCCGGGCCGTCCGGCAGGAAGAGCCATCCGCGCAGCGTGACTCCGCCGTCGGCCTCGAACTGGATGTCCTTGCGCTGAATCATGGAACAACCTTCTGAATAGGCAGGGCCTTCAGCCCTGGTGGAAGTAGTCGGCGTCGATCTCGCCGGCCAGCCGGGTACGCAGTTCCGCGGAGAAGCGGAGCGCGGAGCCCAGCGGCCGGTGATGGATGGCGGCTCGGAGGATCTGGCCGTCCGCATTCTTGGTCAGGATGGTGACGCCCTCGATCGGCAGGCCGCCGAACGCGGTGGCCTCCCACTCCAGGTAGGTTCGCGGGCCGTCGACGGTCTCCCGGGTGAAGCCGAGCGACTCGTAGATCGCGCTCGCCGCGCCCATCACCTTGTTCACCTGGTCGCGGCCTTCCACCGGGCGGGTCAAGACGCTCGCCTCCAGGACCACGTCCTTGGTGAACGCCTCACCGAATGCGGCGGCGGACTTCTGCGCGAAGGCGTTCGTCCACCCCTGCGGGCGGGGGGTGTTCGCGGCGGGGGCGCTGTCGGTGCCCTGGGCCTCGGCGAGGAGGCGGTCGAGGTGGGTAGCGACGTCGGCCGCCTGCTCGATGTGGGCCCAGTGGCCGGCCTCGGCCACCGATACCGCTGTCATGGCGGTGAAGCGGGGCGCGATCGCGTCGTTGACCATGTCCTCGGTGACGAACCCGTCGCCCTCGCCGCGAAGGATGAGTACCGGGCCGACGTAGCTGCTCGGCCGTTCGCCGTGAGGGTTCCCGGTGTTCCAGCAGTCGGCAAGGACGCGGATGACCTCCGGACGCAGACGCCGTCCGGTCGCCACCAGCCGGTCGAGCTCGGCCTCCGGGAGCGCGGCGGACAGCTGTTCGCGTACGCCCCGCTGCCCGTCCGCGTCGCCGCCCAGCGAGCGGAACTGTTCGATCGTCTCGTCGGGCAGGTGTACGCCCGCGAGGGGGACCGGGGTCACCAGCATGAGTCCGCGGGCCCGGTCGGGCCGCTGCACCGCGACCAGTTCGGCCACGGCGGCGCCCATGCTGTGACCGACGATCACAAAAGGCTTCCCGAGGGCGTCAACCACCGCGCCCGCCTCGTCGGCGAACCGGTCGTAGTCGTAGGGCCCCTCCACCGCGTCGCGGTCGCCGCAGCCGGCCAGGTCGAGTGTGACGCACTCGATGCCGGGTGTGGTGAGCTGGGGGATCAGGCGGTCCCAGGCGTACTGGTCGTCAAGGAAGCCGTGGACGAACACCACGGCCAGGTCTCCGTCGCCGGTGCGCCGGTACCGTACGTCGCTGTCGGCGACGCGTTCCGTCTTCATGTGTGTCCTCACTGTCCGGGAGCGGACGTCGCCCCGGAAGGGGACCGGTCCTGGCTTTCGATGGGGGAAGTCGGTCGGACGTGCGTCCAGGCGCTGCATCCGGTGGATTGCGTCGTCTCCCCGACCTGCGGATTGGGGATGCGACGCGTTCGATGGGCTGGGCTCGGCGCTGTCCTCGGATCACGGGACAGAGCGCAATTGGCCGCCTAGACCCGGGCCACGCCGTCGCGCCGGGCGGCCTCTGCGACGGCATCGGCGACCGCGGGGGCCACTCGAGGGTCGAACGGCGACGGGATGATGTGGTCCGGACGCAGTTCCTCGGCGATCAGGGAGGCCAGGGCGTCCGCGGCGGCGATCTTCATGCCCGGCGTGATGCGGGAGGCGCGGACGCGCAGGGCGCCGGCGAAAATGCCGGGGAAGGCGAGGACGTTGTTGATCTGGTTCGGGTAGTCGCTGCGGCCGGTCGCGACGACCGACGCGTACTTGTGGGCGACATCGGGGTGGATCTCGGGGGTGGGGTTGGCCATGGCGAAGACGAAGGCCCCGGGCGCCATGGTGGCGACCGCGGCCTCGGGGACCGTGCCGCCGGAGACGCCGATGAAGACGTCGGCGCCGGCCAGGGCATCCTCCAAGGCGCCGGTGCGCCCCGCCCGGTTGGTGTTCACGGCGATGTCCCGTTTGACGTCGGTCAGATCCGTACGGCCGGAGTGCAGGACTCCGGCCCGGTCGGTGACCACGACATCGCCGATGCCCGCCTCCACCAGGATCTTGGCGATCGCGACACCCGCCGCCCCTGCGCCCGATATGACCGCGCGCAGGTCGTCCAGGGTCCGCCCGGTGAGACGGGCGGCGTTGCGCAGGGCCGCGAGGGTGACGACGGCCGTGCCGTGCTGGTCGTCATGGAAGACCGGGATGTCGACGCGGTCCTGAAGCTTGCGCTCGATCTCGAAACACCGGGGCGCGGAGATGTCCTCGAGATTGATGCCTCCGAAGGACGGTGCGAGGCGGGCGACGGTTTGGACGATCTCGTCCACGTCCGTGGTCGCGAGCGCGATGGGCACGGCGTCCACACCGCCGAACTGCTTGAACAGGACCGCTTTGCCCTCCATGACCGGCAGCGACGCCTGCGGGCCGATGTCGCCCAGACCGAGCACCGCGGTGCCGTCCGTCACCACCGCGACCGTGTGCGAGACCCAGGTGTAGACGTGCACGAGACCAGGTTGCCCGGCGATGGCGGTGCACACCTCGGCGACACCCGGCGTGTAGGCGAGTGAGAGGTCCTCGCGGTCGCGCAGCGGCACCGTCGGGGTGATCGCCATCTTTCCCCCGTGGTGGAGCGCGAAGACCGGCTCCTCGGCTTGGCCGGGCGCGGGCGTCCGCGTCGACGCGGCGGTTTCGGTTTCCACGACTGATTCCTTTGCTGATTCATTCTGCTGCTCCCGTCGCCGATCCCTTGTTCGGCGTGCCGTGCCCGTTCGCCCGGCGGGATGCTCGGGCACTCCGGTGTGGCCGTGTGCCCCAGTGCCCTGCCCGGCCGGTGCGCCGGGCCTCGGCCCGCCCCGGTCCGCGGGCAGGCTCCGGGCCTGGTCGGCGGGCGGGACGCGGGGTTCACCAGCGAGGAGCCCCTTCGGCCAGCTGCAGTTCACCCCTCCCGAACGAGAAGCTCTCGTTCGGGACCGGGATCAGGGCGATGAATATGTCGTCGGGAGAGACATCGAGCGCCTCGACGACCAGCCTGCTGATGGCGGCGGACACCGCCCGCTTGTCCTCCAGGGGCCGGTGGGCGCCGAAGAGAACCGTGATGATCATGGCGTCCGAGCTGCGCTGCATGCCCATGAAAGTCGGGTCGAGGAACAGTTCGTCCTCACCGTGTTCGCTGATCATGATGAAGCGGTCGCCCTCCGGGATGCCGAGGCCCTGCACCAGCGACTGGTTGAGGGCGTCGGCGAGGGCGCGCTTCTGCTGCGAGGTGAAGCGGTTGGCGGGGATGTGGGCGTTGAAGACCGGCATGGGGGGCTCCTTCGGGGGGTGCGATGTCGAGTGTCGGACCGTTCGGGGGCCTGATCAGGGCCCGGTGTACGGCGCGGCCGCTCCGGACGTCCATGACATACCGCGCGGGAGTGCGTGGCTGGTATGCGGCCGGCCCGGTGGCGACGCCGTCATGCCTTCGTGGCTCCGGAGGGGGACCAGTCAGCGCTGTCCACCTGCGACCATCCGTCCGGGCGTCCGTCGAGACGGTGGCTGCGCCGGCCCAGTCGCGCGCTCAGTACGTCGTCCGGCAGGGGCGGGACGAACGCGTTGTCGGCGAGGGTGTACTCGGCGGCGAGGCGGCCGACCGCGGGAATCGCGCCGGTGTCGATGCGTCCGTTTTGGACGTAGACGTCGTCCCGGACGTGGAAGCGCACGACCTTGCCCCAGACGACGTGGTCGTTGATGTCGCCGACCTGGATAATCCGGTCGACGACGCATTCCATCGCGATCGGTGAGTCCTTCACCCGCGGCACCTTGACGACCTCGCAGTCCGCCTTCTCGAGGCCGACCTCGTCGAACTCGTCCTGGGAGCTGTCGAATTCGATGGCGCTGCGGTGCATCTCGTGGGCCAGCGGAAGCGTGACCAGGTTGGTGACGAACTCGCCCCTGTCCCGGATGTTGATGAACGTGTCCTTCAGGGTCCCGTCCGACCGCGGCTGAAGGGTCAGGGACACGATCGGGGGCACCCGGCTCACCACGGTGAAGAACGAGATCGGCGCCAGGTTGGCGATGCCGGATTCCGACTGGGTGCTCACCCAGCCGATCGCGCGTGGCGTGACCGCCCCGATGAGCAGCTTGTACGCGGAAGTCGCGTCCAATTCGTCACTGTTGATGATCACGGTCATGTCCTCTCTGACATGCACGGCGGCATGCCGCCGGTGAAGGTGCGGCCGGGGCGGGCCGGGGGTGGGTCATCGGGGCCGCTGTCGGCCCCGGCGCGCGGCACCGGTGCACCGATGGAGGGAGGTGGGACGGCCGTGCCCTAGGGAGCCCGGCCGGTACGTCGTCGTTCTGGCTCCGGGTCGGGTCCGGGTCCTGGCCGCGAACGGGCTGGCGCTCCATGCCGGTTCCCGGTTCCGGTCGGACGGGTCAGTCGGCCGCGGAGGGGAAGAACTCAAGGCCCTCGATCACGTCACGGCCCTTGGCGGTGTCGGCGTACAGCCGCGCCTCGGTGATCAGTCCATCGGTGACGGCGAACAGGAGGAGGTGCTCGTTCTCCATGGTGCGGCCGTTCTTCGCCTTCGCCCGGGCCCGGACGGGGACCACCACGTGCGACCCGGCGTCGAGCACGGTGTGCAGGTCGTAGTTGAAGTACTCGTAGTAGTGGTCGAAGAGGTCCTTGTAGAAGGCCGCAAAGCCGTCCCGGCCGTGGAACGTCCCGCCGTAGGGCAGCGAGGTGGGGAAATGGAAGACCACGTCCGGCGACATCAGGGCCACCAGGTCGGACGAGTCGTTCTTCTCGAACCCGGTGTAGGCGCGGCGGCAGGCATCAACAATCGCCTGGTTGCTCGACATGCTTCCTCCATGCTCATGGCTGAGTGCGGTGCTGGGTGAACATGCGTCCACCCACCTCGGTTTCCGTCCAGTCGTACGCGGAGGGACCGGAGGTCAAGGGGATGGGCCGATCGGCTCGTGAGGCGCGCGGCGGGCCGGAAGCCTGACCGGGCTCGGGCGGTCACCGGGCGGCATCGCGGGCCGAGGGCGCCGTAGTGCCTGCCGACGGCCCGATGTCGGCTAAGTTTTCATCTGGAACTCAGGAAGTCAAGGGCTGGGTTCCGAATGGCAACCCTGAAGGTATCCTGAAGTTATGGAGTGGCGTGACCTTGATCTGGGCAATTGCAGCGTCGCCGCGACCCTGGGACTGATCGGCGAGCGGTGGACCCTGCTCATCCTGCGTGAGGTCTTTGCCGGGCTGCACCGCTTCGACGAGATCGCTGAGCACCTCGGGGTCTCCCGTCGCGTCCTGACTGAACGCCTGGGGCAACTCGTCGACGCCGGCCTGTTGGAGCGCCGGAGCTACAAAGAGGGCGGACAGCGCGCGCGCCAGGAGTACCACCTCACGTCGCCCGCCCACGACCTGCAGTGGATTCTGGCCGCCCTCCTGCAGTACGGAGACACCCATCTCGGCGGCCCGGAGGGCCCGCCGACACTGCTGAACCACGCCGGCTGCGGCGGCCAGGTGCACGTCGAGTTGCGCTGCTCCTGTGGCCACGAGGTCTCCGGCTCCGAGGTGGAGCCGATCACCGGCCCCGGTGCCGTCAGCACGTCCCCCTGACTGCAACCCGCTCCTCGATCACTCCCGCATCCCGGCCGCACAGGGAGACAGGCAGCCTCGGCGTTCTCGCCGAGGGTCGGGCCCGTTCACCCACATCGGCCCGGCCACGCTGCGGCCGGTCAGATCCGGCCGCACCCCGCAGGGGCCGGCGGCACCGCTCGACCGGGCCAGCGTCCGGGCCGGAACCCGGCGCCCAGGCGCATGAACGGGAGCATGCGCCCGTCGGGGGTGTCGCGGCGTCCCCGGAGATCCATTGCCGCGGAAGAACGCCCCCCATCCATGCCTGTACTCAGCACGCAGGAGGCGTCCGGTCGTATCCGCGGCCGCCGGACAGTCGGCGGCGGACGGCTGCCGCATCCGGGCTCCGACCGGGCCTCCGGTTCGCCCGAGGCCGTTCGCCCGAGGGGGCGAGGGTGACTCCTCTGCAACCGGAGCCGACATAGCCAAACGTGCTACGCTTGTTTCTTGAGGGTTGTACGAAAACACCTGCCACCCCACGCTCGGGCAAGCGTGACCGGGGTCGGCGGAACGCCTTCGACGAGCCGGCCGTCCCGGTCCACCACGGTGCGGACGCACCGCACCCGTCGGATCAGACCATCTCAACTGCGCACCCAGACATTGGGTCCGGCTCGCGACCCGGCCACGGAGGCAGACGGTCGCGCGAGCCACATTCTGCCCCTGAAGGAGGCACCATCATGACCGCATCCGCATCCTCTCCCCTGGCGTACGAGGTTCTCGTCCAAGAGGGGACGCCCCGGGCCGGCGGCGAGCGGCTGCCCAACGGTGAAGGGCTCGTCTCCTCGCCCCTGACGTCGACGCTGATCTTTGGGGACGAGGACGCCGTGCTGGTCGACCCGCCCCTCACCATCGAGCAGACCCAGCAGGTGGGCGACTGGATCGAGCGCTCCGGCAAGCGCCTGGCATACATCTACGCCACCCACGGGCACGGCGACCACTGGTTCGGCACCGCCGATCTCGTGAAGCGGTTCCCCGGCGTCACCGTCTATGCGACCCCCGGAACCATCGAGGTCATGCACAAGCAGGCCACCGAGGGACGCGAGGAACTGTGGGACAAACGCTTCCCCGGTCTGATCCCCGACACCCCGGTCCTGGCCCAGCCGGTCCCCGCCGAGGGCTTCTTGCTGGAGGGCAACCTCATCGAGGCTGTCGAAGTCGGTCACACCGACACCGACAAGACCACGGTCCTTCACGTGCCATCGATCGGCCTCGTGGTGGCCGGCGACGTCGTCTACAACGGCGTGCACCAGTACATCCTCGAAGGTGGCGACGGCGGCCTGCAGGAATGGCTCCTGGCCCTCGACCGCGTCGCCGCGCTCCAGCCGCGCTCCGTCGTGGCCGGTCACAAGAACAAGGACCTGCCCGACGACCCGGCCACCATCGAAGAGACTCGCCAGTACCTCGTCGACGCCATCCGGCTGCTCGGCCAGAATCCCACCGCCCGCGAGTACTTCGACCAGATGACGGCCCTCTACCCGGATCGACTCAACCCGGGCCCGGTGTGGTACGGCGCGGTCGGCCTGCTCGGAGCCTGACGGAACAAGGGGAACGAGCCCGGCGCGGGCCGCATGGCGCCTCCCGCTACGCCTTGTTGTGGCGGGCTGGCTCAACTACTACAGCTGCTTCCGGCCGTGGGAGTTACGCCTCTTCCTGATGCGCATCAACGCCTACCTGGTGCGCTGGATCGGCCAGAAGTGCAAGCGGCTGGCGGGCAGACGGAAGGCCCTTGCGAAACTCGTGGAGATCGTCCAGCGATACCCACGCATGTGCGCGCACTGGCGCTTGACGACGGATGCCGTACTGGCCTGATCAGAACGGCAAGAGGCCGTGCAACGGGCGGCTGTTAGGCACGGTTCTGTGAGAGCCGAGGGGTGAGATCCCCTCGGCCTGCCCTGGCCCTGGCGGAGGGAAGCAGGATGGGTGCGGCTCCGTTTGAGGGACGGTGATCAGCGGGGGTTTCGCGTTCCGGTGGTCCGGTAAGTCCCTGGGTGGTGTGGGGGTTGGGGCCGGCGCCGTTGCGTCGGCGGCATCGCCGGAGGGACGAATGGAGCAGGAACTGCTGACGTTGCTGAAGCAGCGTGAGGAGGCGGCCCGGCATCGGGTGGAGGGGCTGCGGGCTGAGCTGACCGCATTGAACGAGCGGGTCGCTGCCGTCGAGGAAGAGCTGTCCGAACTGGTGGTCACCCAGACGACCCTGGCCCGCGAGTTCGCCCAACGCGACGCGCGAACCAGAGTTCGAACAGGTGTCTTCAGGGATGCGGATCCGGACGATCTGCCTGGCTGTCTGCCGCCGGTCGTGCGCGTCGCGACCGGTGTGCCCGCCGAGGGCGACTGGCCGGTGCTGGCCCTGCTGGCCTGCTGGTAGGGAGCGATGCCGTAGTTGGCGGTATACGAGTCGCCGAAAAAGACCGTCGGAATGCCGGGGCGGCGGCTGCCGCTCCGGCGGTTCCCGCCGGGCCGGCGAGCGCCAGGCAGCTGCCCCACGCGACGGCCGCGGCGGCCAGCCGCCGTGCCACCGGAGTTTTCGTCGTCCTACACATGGCCGAAGACATAAATGTGCCCTTCGTCGAAGCTCACGACATGCATGCGCGTACGGTGGAGATCCAAAAGGTGCGCATCAAACCAATCGTTCTCAGCCAGTCCATCACCTGAATGCCGTGTCGCCTGGTCAGGGAGGGTGCCGAGAAGCTCCGACCGATGAGTCCGCCCCCGCGTACTTGGCCGGAAGGCTGCAGGCTGGGCGTGCGACGCAGCACCACCCCGCCCTCAACGTGCAGGCACTGCCATCAGGGAGACACCGCCTAGAAGCGTAGGCGAGTGCAATCGCAAAGTAGGCGCACCCCGAAAGCGTCACGGGGACAGACCGCATGAGACGCCGACCGCATCTTGCCCGACAGCGCAGCCGATCTCACAAAGAAGCCGCACCGGAGCTCTCCGGTGCGGCTTCTTCGTCTCACGGCTCCGCGCCCAGGCCCACCAGGATGGTCCTCGGCGGGACCTCGCCGTATCACCGACGCCCCTATAACAGGGGGACACTGGATACCGTCCTGACCAGGTTGAAGACCTCTCGGGCGGCATATCGCTTGAGGCCTCTGAGTCAAGTCAGGGAGCTGCGAGGCGTTGGGCGGCAGGGTGGCTGCAGGGGTCGTAAGGGGTGGCGTTGTGCCAGCAAGCCCATATGACA
>NZ_JBSFDI010000053.1:0-13310 GCF_053593835.1 Streptomyces sp. NPDC002076 | reverse complement strand
GAACAGCGTCCACAACTCATCCGGCACCAACCGCTCAATCAGACCCGTCATGCACCGCTCAACGAACGATCACGCCAAAGGAAACGACCTCTAAGGTGCTGTTGGTTCCTCTTGCGGCCGAGTGTCACGAGGCAGAACGACGTCGGCGGAGCCAGGCCATAGCCAGCATTCCCAGAACCATCAGCAAACCGCCGGCCGCGATCACGATGTGCTTCCCACTCAGCAGGCCGGCGCTCCAGCCTGCAGCCGCACTGTCACGCGGAACAGGGGGAATAGTGCCCGCGGGAGCGCGCGTCTCCTGCTCGCCCTGGCCGTTTTGACGGGGGTCCCCTTTCTGGGGCAACAAGGAGCCGGACGAACCACTCCCGTCAGCAGTTGTGCCGCCATGTGGACCAGCACGGTCCCCGCGGTCACCGCCGTCCTCGTCATCGATGCAGTGGGCTGCGGGGAAGGGAAAGGCTCGCTCGTGGCGGTCGAATGCTTTCACCACGAAGAGTGGGTGCACCCTGAAGAAGTCGCGAATCTCAAATTCATACTGGTTGTCGGTCTGGGTGGGATAATTCACGTCCATATACGTCAAGACAGTAAAACTGTCCCACGGTGCCGTCGGCGACGAGGAGGATCCCGAAGCCCCTTGGAGGACGACAGCCTCCGGCCCACGCCGGCCATCAGTCAGAATGGCCCTCAGGTTATTGTCGATGAGCACGACACTGCGCTGGCTGTAGCAGTCACGCCAGGGATTATGGTGACCATGATCCCCGTCCCCTCTATGGAGCCACAGGGAGCCGGACGCGTGCCGTGCAGACGCCTGCGCAGCGACACCGGCCGACGCAGACACGAGGGCGATAGCCGCACCCGCCAGCGGCGCTGCAACCCAAGGACGAAGATTCATCCGTTGACCTCCGTGGGTGGCGGACGCAGGCGACCACCTGTTGGGCGACACATCCGAATCTCAGAAGAAGTTAAGAGAAATCAACTCGCCATCATGGACATCCTTGGGGAGCCGTACTCCTTCTCACTCAACCGCAGCAGTCTCGGCGGGAGAAGTAGGTGGTGGGCGGCTTCAGCCGGGTGACCGCCGCAGGGACGGCCGGCCTGTGGGGCGCCTCCTCGCCGAGGGCAGGGCATGATGGATCACCGAAGGACGCCGGAATGGTGCGCGAGGCCAGTACGGTGACCGCGCCCGGCCAGCTGCGCCGCGTGGAGATCAACCACCATGGCTTCGACAGCGAGACACATCGCCGGGGCATCGTCGTCAATGCCGACACCGCCCAGAGGGTCGTACGGATCTTCTCCACGCTCTTCGAGTGGGTTCCCATCAGCCGGGCGCGCGCTGGAGGAGTAGAGCGGTGACAACACCGCCAGCCTGGCCAACGGCAACACGGCCGCATTCAACTGCAGTCGGCCCGACAGATCGACGCCCTGGCACGGGAGTGACCGCACGCCAACGGACGCGCCTCCGACATCGACGCGCCGGCTCTGGAAGGACCTGCGCTGCACCCTGCTGGAATCCTTCCGCGAAGCACAGACAGCGCACCGACGACAAGGGGAAGATACTCGAAGGCGAACTGTCCTGGCGGCCGTTCACGGCCCAGGGATGGGCGTGGCAGGACATCGACGTGCCCGACTACATGCACTTCGACACCGGCTGCCGGCAGGACCCTACGCGAGGTTGCCACCGACACCGTCCTCCCCGCCGACGCGGGGGTGTTCCGCATCCTTCGTTGAAGGCGGACAGCCTGCCGGTCCTCATCGTTCTCCAGGACATGCTTGAGCGCGCCGCGGGCGGCTGCTCGTTCAGAGGCGTCGATCCTGGCCCAGGACGGGTGGACGACGATCCGTTCCGCGAGGTCCCGTTCCCCCTGCCGCAGTGCGGCGACCTCCTCCTGTTCGGCATCCGACCAGCCGGGCGGGTCCGGGTACGCCGGGGTCGGCATCACTGTACGTCACGACGGGGTATTGGTTCGACGCGGGAACGGACTCCCCGTCTGCGGCTCACCGCTGTACGAGGTGCCTCCCCTGTCGCGTGGTTCCTCATCAGCCTGTGGCCTGGGATCCGGGCCGGACTGCGTACCGTGGCTTCTTGTTGAGCGGGATGCTTCCTGCACTGACATCGACCCCGTACGAGCCGCCGGAGCTCGCTTCCCGTACGGGCCGCACTGCGCGGTGGAGGCCGTGGCCGCGTCGGCTCCTGGGCCGGACGGTGTCCTGCCGGTGGCCCTGACCATCCACTCAGCAGGCGAGTTCCAGTCCCGGCCGGAGTTGGAGGCCGCACTGGGCATGAGCCGCCAAGCCGTCGCCGCGATCGTACAAGGACGAGGCCGCCCCGGGCGCCGGCTGCTGCCCCAGTACCCTCCAGGCGCCATCGTCGGCGTCGACCTGGGCCACCGGCATGTGGGAGTCGCCGTCGCCACCTTCGACCTGGCTGTACAGGCCGAGGAGCGGTTCGCGGTGGACGTCGACGGCCACCCCGACGCGGCCCTGAACCTACGCCAGGCCGGATCCGAAGATGTCGAGCCCGAGGACCTGGCGAGCGGAGCCTGGGTGGAGTGGCGGGAAGTCGGGCCCGACGTTTGGGCACCGCCCGGCTAGGGCCCCCATGTCTCTCGTGCCGCCGCGTGGCCGGGGGCTGGCGCGGCGACACGACCCGGCGGGCAACACCGGCGAGCGCACCCGGATCCCCGGCTGCATCCGCGCTGCCCATTCCGCCCTGACCCCGGACAGCGACCGCCCCAGCACTCGGCGAACCGGCCCACCAGGAACAGACCGCGCCCGTCCGGGAGCTGTGCCGACTGGCGGTGGCGCGACACGGGCTGCGCACACTGCGGGCGCCCACCTCCCCTAACAATGCCGCGCCCCAGAGGGTGCTGACCAAGGCCGTGTTCGCCCCGGTTGGCCCAGCAGACCCGACCGACCTCGGCGGTGAGCCGGGCACCTGGTATCAGCTCGACCTGGTGCTCCAGCCGTAGACCGTGATCTGGTGGGTAGACCTGCGGGAAGGCTGCGGCCACCGGTGATCACCGGTGGCCGCGCCCGTTCCGGAACCAGCCCCGAGCAAGATCAGGATCTGGGCCCGAGCACCAACTATGGAGTTGAATCGGCTGATGGACATGTCCTCCCGAGAGATCCGCATGCCCCTCAGCGAGGTCGTCGCGGTACTGCAGGACCTGAACGAGTTCGTCGTTTCCCTCGACCGACTCGGATCCCGCCAGGCATCCGGAACCGCCGACGAGTACACCGTCGGCAAATTCATCGCCGACTGGGATGTCGCTCGGCGATTGGCCCGCGCCCGACACGTCATCAGCGTCGCGCTGGATGCACAACTGAGCGAGGAAGACAACGCCGAAATCGACGCCCTGTGCGACCAGGGCCGCTTCTACGGCACGGACAGCGCCATCAGCCACTCCACTGACCAGTCCAGCTGAGACAGCAGCGCCTCGGACCGAACCAATCGAGGCGGGGATCAGTTCGGCCCGGGACCTGTTACCCGAGCAAGGCCACGATCTACAACCGGCTAGGCGCCCAGGTCGTTGCCTGTCAGGTGGACGGTGTACTCGACACCAGCCTGCTCTGCCTGGCGCGCCATTGCTGTGGCGTACTCGGTGCGTGCCTGCCGGTCTTCGTTCTTGTTGCTGATCCCGCCGCCCGGCCTGACCGGCTCGGCCGGCTCAACCCACAGGTTGCGCGCAGGTCCTTGGGCTCCCCGCCCAACTCCAGGAAAGACAGGTGGCCGTACAACTGTGCGGTGCGTTCCGAAGCTGCGTCTGAGGCTACATGACAAGACCAAGCACCTCGGACGGGCCATCTATGCTGGCCCACAGCAGACCAGGGGGAAGGGGCATCTGGTGGACTGGTTCTGGTGGGTTCTCATCATCTTCTGGACGGGTGGCTTCGCGTGGGCAGCCGACAACGTCCGCACCGCACTGCGCAATCGGCATGAGCGCAAATTGCAGTTGCTGGAGGCGGCGAAGCAGGAACGGTTGGCCATCGAAGCGGCGCACAAGCCGCCAGAGCCAGTGTGCGGATGCACGCACCATCTCGCCAAGCACGACAAGAAGGGCCAGTGCCACGAACGTGTCGAAGTGCCAACGGCCTGGGATGAGAACAAGAAGCCGCTGCGCTACGAGGCTGGCCAGTGCAACTGCCAGCAGTACGTGGGACCGCAACCTCTGTCGCACGTGTTCGCGGAAGACCTTACGGACCTCGCCTGACCAGGATGAGCAGGAACGGTGTTCCCCGACTGCGGCTGATTGTGGTATCGAGAGACAATGCGAGGCCGTAGTTGTGTCGCGGGTGCGGTGGTCCGCTGATGCCGTCGGCGAAGGCGATGGCGGCGCTCTGTTCGTCGGCCTGCCGCTCGCAGCACTGGCGCCGGCTGCGGCGGACGGGCGAGGACCGAGGTGATCCAGGCAGCCAGGACGGTGAATTGCCCCGAGTGCGGCGGCGCTGGACACAGAGTTCGCCGCAGTCGTGGCAGGCCAGCGCGGTGACGGCGGCCCCGGCGTCCCCCAGGGCGGTGATCGGCCGGACGGCCGCGCGGACGCCCTGGTGCCCTCGCCGGTCAGCAGACCCGGGGTGTCCTCGATCTCCCACAGCAGCCGGAACGTGGGTACGGCGGCCCGGCACGCGGGCCTCGGTATCGCCGCGACCGGAACCAAGGGCCCGGGGTAGGTCGGCCGACCGCTCGTACGATCTGCGGATGCGTCAGACGGCCTGCATCCGCTGACTGTTGACCAGATCCCGGTACGGCGAGCAGCAGTCCATCAGCGTCTGGTGAGTGCCGGCGTCGGTGAGGGTGCCGTTGGTCAGCATCACCACGTGGTCGGCATGCTGCACGGTGGTCAGTCCGTGGGCCACGACCATGACGGCTCGGGTGGCCGCCAGGTCATCGACGACCCGCCGGAATCGCTTCTCGTTGATGCTGTCCATCTGCGAGGTGGGCTCGTTCAGCAGCACGATGTCGGCGTCCGAGAGCAGGACCCATGCTAGCCGTGTAAGCAAAGTGGATCTTGAGCGATGAATGATCACGGTTCATGGGGCGGGGCGATCTCACGGACAAGCAGTGGGCGGCGCTGGAGCCGTCGTTGCCGAAGGGGACGAAGGCGGGACGGCCGCCCGTCTGGTCTCGGCGGCAGCTGATCAACGGCATGCGGTTCCGGGTCCGGACCGGTGTTCCGTGGCGAGACGTACCCGTTGATACCGGCCGTGGGGCAGGATCTACGACCTGGTCCGCCGGTGGCAGCGGGATGGCACCTGGCACCGGGTCCTCACCCGCCTGCAGTCCCTGGCCGACGCGAAGGGTGCGGTCACGTGGGACCTGAGCGTCGACTCCACGGTATGCCGTGCCCATCAGCGTGCGGCCGGGGCCCGAACACGGGGCGATCTGCAGAAAGAACCACCGGGCGGCGTGTTCGCCGAGCCTGGTGGTCACGGGCTGGGACGTTCACGCGGCGGGTTCACCACCAAGCTGCACCTGGCCGTCGAGCAAGGCCAGAAACCCATGTCAATCGTGGTGACGGCAGGCCAGCGTGGAGACTCGCCGCAGTTCGAACCCGTGCTGGAAAAGGTCCGCGTGCCCCGCATCGGGCTGGGCCGGCCATGTGTCCGCCCCGATCGCCTGCGGGCGGACAAGGCGCACGCTCCCGCAAGAACCGCGCCTACCTGCGCCGCCGTGGGATCCGCTGCAACATCCCCAACAAGGCCGACCAGGCACCGAACCGCCAGAAGCTCGGCTCCCGCGGCGGCCGACCGCCACGCTTCGATTCGGCCGACTGCCGCGAGCGTCACGCGGTCGAGTGCGGAATCAACCGCCTCAAGAGGCATCGCGCGGTTGCCACGCGCCACGACAAACTGGCGGTCCGCTACGAGGCGACGTCCTCATCGCGGCCATCAACGAGGGGCTGTGATCGGCACCCGTCGCTAGAGCTCGTAGTCCTGGGCCAGCTCCTCCCAGCGAATGCTGCGAAGCGCAAGGTTGGCGTCCTCGCCCGACGGGACATCCAAGCCCGTCTGGAACCAGACCACGATGAGCGCGGAACGGTGCAGCACCGGGTCGAGCTCAGGAGCGATCGCTGTCGAGCGGAAGGCACCGAGGCAGGCCACAGAAGGCAGCACCTCGACAGGGCCGAAGGCGCCGGCGGTCCGGTCCGGGTACTCACGGGAGGGCGGAATCAGATAGACCGGCGTGGAGGGAAACGCACGTTCAGCCTGCCGCTGGAGGCCGCTGACCTTCATGTCGTTGATGAGCTTGCACGGGTAGCCCTCCAACATCCCTCCGTAGGTCGAAGACATTCGCAGCTCGGTGAGCTCGATCGAACGGCCGGACAAGAGGGCTATGCGGCTCAGCGACATGACGACACCCTATGCGCACGAATCACTTCCGATACGCGGCCTAGAGCAAGGCGCTGCCGCTACCCACCAGACAGATCGTTTTCCCGTCGCAGGCCGGTGTGAGTTGCCGTTGACCGTCAGCGGCGGGCGCCCCGAGGTCGTCTCCCGGGCGGCCGCCGCTCGGACGGTCAGGCGGCTTTCCGGCCCGTGCTCGGTGTCGGTCCGGCGGCGATGGAGAAACCGAGGACGAGGCCGTCGCCGGCGGCGTGCGCCGAGGTGAGCGCGACGCCGTGGGGCAAGCCGGTGACGGCCACGGTCCTGGGCCGCAGTTCGTCGCGGAGCCCGGAGGCGGCCGGCAGGTCGGCGAGGTCGTCGACGGCCACACTCCGGCCGAGGACGTCCACCGTGGTGGGTGTGATGGTGAAGGCGTGCGCGGTCGTGGCCAGGGTCGCCCGCACGGTGACTGGCAGGCCCAGACGGCCGACGCTCCCTGCGAGGATCAGATGGCCGTCCTGGCCGTCGGCGGTCAGGCCGTTGCCCAGCGCGCCCAGGCGGCGGGTCACCTGGTCGTATCCCACGGTGGCGGTTGCGGTGCCGCCGGCGCTGTCGCCGTTCGTCGTGACGTCTTTCAGGCGGACGGTGACATCCAGCACGGCGTGCTGAGCGTGTACGCCTTTCGCCCGCACCTCGACGTCGCCGACCTCCCCGCCCAAAGTGCGCAGGCCTGCGAGGGGGGTGGTGAGGTCGGCGTGCACCGGGCCGTCCGGCTTCAGCCGGCGCTGCGCCTGGGCGACGACCCGCTCCTCGGTGCGGTGCTCGACCCAGAGGTCGGTCGCGCTGGTGAGCAGGGCCAGGGTCGCGGCGGTGGCGGCCCAGATGAGGCGGGTCTTTGGGCGGGGGTTCGGTCTCACGTGGTCACTGCTCCGGATCGGTCGGCGGGCGGTCAGGCGTGCAGGCGCGGGAGGACCCGGTCGAGCCGGCGGGGTATCCACCAGTTCGCCCGGCCGATGAGGAACATGGCGGACGGCACCAGGATCAGGCGCACCACGGTGGCGTCGACGATCACGCTGATCGCCAGCCCAAGGGCGAGCATCTTCACGACCACGGTCGGCGAGGTGGTGAAGGACAGGAACACCGCGGTCATGATGAAGGCGGCAGCGGAGATCACGCGCGCCGTCGCGGACAGCCCCTCCCCCACGGCGAGCCGGTTGTCGCCGGTGCGGTGCCAGGCCTCGGCGATCCGGGACAGCAGGAAGATCTCGTAGTCCATGGACAGTCCGAAGACGATCGCGAACATCATCATTGGCACGTACGACTCGATGGGCACCGGCTCCGAAAGCCCCAGCAGCGAGTCGCCCCAGCCCCACTGGAAGACCGCGACGAGCACGCCGTAGGACGCGGCCGTGGTGCACAGGTTGAGTACTACGGCCTTGAGCGGGATCACCAGGCTGCGGAAGACCGTCATCAGCAGCAGGAAGGCGAGGACCAGGACGATGCCGATGACGATGGGCAGCCGTTCGCCGACCGTGTCCCGGAAGTCGGCCTGGCCGGCCACGGTGCCGGTGAGGTAGGCCTTGGCGCCCGTGCCGTGCAGGGCCTTCGGCAGTGTCCGCCCGGAGAGGGCATCGAGCAGGTCGCCGGTGGCGGCGTCCTGCGGGCCGGTGGTCGGGGTGAGCGTGGTGACGAGGATCCTGCCGTCGGCGCTCGCCTTGAGAGGGGTGAAGGCGGCCACGCCGTGGGTGGTTCTCAGGGCCGTGGTCACGTCGCCCGTGATCCGGTCGACGGGCAACTTCGCGCCGCTCTCGTCGACGACGGTGACGATCGGGCCGTTCGCTCCTGCTCCGAAGCCCTGCCCGTCGGCGTGGGCAATCCAGTCGTAGGCGGTGCGGGTGCTGCTGCCGGGTCGGTCGGCACCGGCGTCGACGTGGCCCAGGCGCATCGACAGCAGCGGCAGGGAGCACACGCCGAGGACGGCGACGCCGACGACGAGGAATGTCCAGGGGCGCCGGGCGACGAGGTCCGCGTAGCGGTGGCGGCCGTCGCCGGCCCCCGTGCCCTCCGCGACCGGGCGGCGCAGCCCGAACCGGTCGATGCGCCTGCCCACCAGCCCCAGGGCCGCCGGTACGAGGGTGAGGGCGGCAGCGCCGGTGACGATGACGGCGAGGGTAGCCGCGAGGCCGATCTTGCCGATGAAGGTCAGCCCGCAGGCATAGAGGCTCAGCATGGCGACGGCCACGGTCACAGCGGCGACGAGGACGGCGCGTCCGCTGGTGCGCGCGGTGCGGGCCGCGGCGTCGGCGGGGTCGCGCCCGTCGATGAGGTCCTGGCGGAAGCGCGTCGTCAGGAACAGGGCGTAGTCGATGCCGACACCGAGGCCGATCATGCCGGCCAGGGTGGTGGCCGAGGTCGCGAAGGAGAGCATGGCGGCGACGATGCCCACGATGCCGAGGCCGACCCCGACGCCGATCAGCGCGGTGATCAGCGGCAGCAGCGCGGCGAGGACACTGCCGAAGACCAGCAGCAGGATGACGAGGGCGGTGACGACGCCTACGCCCTCGCTCAGCTTGTCGTCGGCCGGTGCACGGACCACCTGATCCAGATCCCCTCCGTAGGCGACGGCGAGCCCCGCCGCCCGGGCGGGGCCGGTCGCCTTGTCCAGTCGCCCGGTGTAGTCGTGGCCGAGGTTCTTCAGCTGCTCGTCGAAGGAGACGGCGGTGTATGCGGTGCGTCCGTCGGCGCTGGTGACGGGCGCGGAGACAGCAGTGACGTGCGGCAGACCCCGGAGGTCGGCCAGGGTCCGCTCGAGCGCGGAGTGCTGGTCGGCGATGGCGCCGGAGCTGGTGTGGAACACGACCTTGCCGCCCGGCCTGCCCGCCTCCGGCATCGAGGTGGCAAGGAGATCGGCGCCGGTGTGTGAGGCGGTGCCGGGCAGGCTGACTTGGTCGCTGAAGGTGGGCGCGGCGAGGTGCCGTCCGGCCAGGGCAGCGACGAGGACCAGCAGCCAGACGGCGATCACCGCTGCCGGGTGCCGGGCGCAGAAGCCGCCGAGGCGGCCGAGTCCGCGGCGGGCCGCGGCGAAGTCGGTCGCTGGCCGGGCGGCGGTGTGCGCCCCGCTCGGCGCGGGCGGGTGCTGCAGAGATCGGGCCACCGTGACCTCCAGAAGAAAGCGTCATGAGTGACACGAACTCTAGAGAAGAAGTGTCATGAATGACAATTGTCAGTGGTGTCATTTACTGGGCGACACTCTGACGGCGCCCAGGGAGTGCGTGCGCACCAGGGGCCGCACCGCTGGTGCGGCATGCGTCAGCCGCGAGGTGCCGACCGTGGGTGGCATGTGTGTCAATTGACAGTCGCGACACCTTGGCGGGAGGCTTCGGACCATGCCCAGTGAGCCCACCCCCGCCGGACTGCGCGAACGCAAGAAGGAAGAGACGCGGCGCCGCCTGCTGGAGGGGGCCGCGCACCTGTTCAAAGAACGCGGCTTCGAGGCCACAACGGTCGCGGACATCGCCGCATACGCGAACGTCTCCGCGCGCACCTTCTTCCGCTACTTCGAGAGCAAAGAGGCGCTGCTGCTCCCCGACGGCGTCGAGATCTTCGCTTACGTCGAGAACGCCCTGGCCCGGCGTCCCGCGGACGAGGACCCCCTGGACGCGGTCTGCAACGCCCTGCTGGAGGCGGCCGAGCCTTTCGCCGCCTCCACCCTGACCGCCCTCAGCCACCCGGTCCAAGGCATCGAGAACGTCGTCACAGCCCGACTCGTCCAGGCCTTCTCCGACTTCGAGGAACGGCTCACCGTCCTGGTCCAGCGCAGACTTCCGCCAGACACGCCGGACGCCGACCTCACGGCCGCGGTGATCGCCTGCGCCGCCCTGTCCGCGGTGCGCGCCGTACTGCGCACCCGCAGGGCGCGCCGGGCCTCCGGCCTCATGGACACGGGCCCAGCACCCCTGCTGCGAGCCTTCGGGATACTGCGCAAGATCGGCCACCCCGAACAGCCCTGACAGCGGGCAGGGAGCCGGCGGGAACGGCGCCGGCACGGCCCGGCAGTACGTCGGCCCGTCAAAACCCGGGGCCTCGTAGGCATCCGGAAGGCCGATCGTGGCAATGGCCTCCAGCGGGAAGCCGGCGCCCCACTTGGGCCGCCTAGAGCAGGTGGCCGTGATGACGCTCGCGCCACGTCAGCCTGCCCACGCCGAGCACGAGTACCTGCATCACTCCGAACCGCGCACCCGCCTTCACCGACCGGGTGTTCACCGGGTTGCTCCGAGGATGCCCCGGTCAAGGGATCCGAAACAGGCGCGCACAGATGCGGGACGGCATGAGGGCGGCGGTCGCGGCGGAACGCAAGCCGCAGTCTCTCCACTCAGGCCGGCGCGACAGGTCCCGTGCCAAGCGAAGGCAGCCTCCACATCGCCGAAGTCGTAGCTGTGACTGGCAGTCTGTGTGGCCGGCTGTGCGTTGAGCTCGTCGTCGAGGGAGTCGTTCGCGGCGTGTTGAGCTTCGCTCAGCTCGAGTCTGCGGAACAGGCCGCCATGACGGAAGTCGGCCATGCGCCCTGTCGCGCAGTTCGCGGAGCGCTATCGGATGCCGGCGTCTTGTCCGTGTCAGCGCCCCTGCGAGCGCAGCCGCTCTCGCCATTGCTCCGTGCGGTCGCTGGCCGCCGGCTCCGTCGTGGCGACGAAGTCCTCCAGAACGGAAAGGAAGCGTTGCGGATCTGTGTGGAACGGGAAGTGCCCCGCGCCCTCGAAGATCTCCAGACGGCTGCCGGGCATGGCGGCATGTGCCACCTTGGCGTGCAGGGCGGGCAGGACCTGGTCGCGCGAGCCCCACACCAGCAGGGTCGGCACACCTGCGACGAGGTGGCAGCGGTCGAGCATGGTCACTACTTGACCGCGCCAGTCGACCACAGCGCGCAGCGTGCGGATGAACGCCTCGCGGGAGGCCGTATCGGGGAGGGCATCCACCACACGCAAGAGATCCGGCGCGTCCACGCCGAGCCCTGTGCCAGACAGCTGCAGCAGCCGAATCGCGATGGCGGCCTGCGTCCGTACCGTCGGAAGCCGCAACGCGGCCAGAGCCAGCTGGGCCCCGGGCAGCGAGGCCAGGCGCAGCGCCGGAGTGACACCGCGTCCCACGCCCCCCGTGCTCACCAGTGCCAGCCGCTCGGTCCGGTCCGGGAACTGGTACGCGAACTGCATGGCCACACCGCCGCCGAGGGAGTGTCCGACCAGCGTCGCCCGATCGACGTCCAGCACTCCCAGCAGGTCCCGCATGCCGTTGGCGTACGCGGGCACCGAGTAGTCGCCGCGCGGCTTGTCGGAGCAACCGTGGCCCAGTAGGTCGGGGGCGATGACCGTGTGGTGCCGGGCCAGCTCGGGGAGCAGTTCGGCCCAGGTGTCCGACGAGTCCCCGATGCCGTGGATCAGCAGCAGGACCGGACCCTTGCCCGCCATGCGGAAGGCCCAGCGGTGACCGTGGATCACCTGGTACCGGCGTGCGAAGGGCTTGTGAATCGCACGCAACCGCGCGGACTCGCGACGCTGCGGAGGAAAGCTTGCCACAGCAGCTCCTCTCCAGGGCCGGCAGACGGCCCCTCGGCGGTTAACGTGCTCGTAACGCTCACGTGCTGGGGGAATCTAAATCGACAAGTCGATTTTCTGGAGTGGGCTACGTCACAGACCGCGCCGGTGAGGGCGGCACGAAGGATCCCCCAAACGCCGGTGCGACCTGGGACTTCGCATAGCCCGAAGGCGGCCGCGCCCCCCTCGACGTGAGGTACGCCACGGCGCTGACACCCAAAGCCGCAGCGCTTTCAGAAGCCTGGAAGTCCCCCGTAGACGGCAGAGCATCCTGTCGGCGGCGAAACCAGCAGTTCCCGGGCAGACAAGCCGACGCGCTCTGCGCCATGCTCCGCGTCGGCATCTTCCAGGCTCCCCAACACCTCCATCCAGGTTGACGAACCGCCCGGACGCTTCGGGAAGCGGCCGGCTGGGAGATGCGGGGGTGGCTGTTTCGGGACACGTGGGAAAGCGGGCTGCGCCGTATGGGCACTGCCCGGCGGGAGTGTCGAGCCTGGCGAAGCGGCGGAGCAGACGGCCGTGCGGGAAGCCCTGGAAGAAGCCGGGCTGACCGTTGGGGTCGTCGAGAAACTCGGAGAGCGCGTCCACCCCGACACTGGCTGATGCATCGCCCAGGCGAAGAGACCGAGGAGATCCAGAACCACGGTGCGAGCGCTGCCGGCGGCTCCGTCGTCGTGCATGCGCGGCTCTGCCAGCGTGCTCCCCAGCAGACGGCGCCGACGCGTCGCTGATACCCCCGCGCCCGGCACACGCCGACGTACCGGACGCGGGCAGGACTCCAGCCCGCTCCCCGACGGCGAATCGGGATCGGGAGCAAGGTCGTCCGCTGGAGCCGTGGTCGTCCCCGCCCCCGTCGGGGGCGACCACACCGGGCGGCCCAACGACGTCTTGGCGATCGCCTGTGGGTGGTGAGCCGCTGCAGCCGGGCGCGGACCCGGGCGGGGCGCAGTTGTTCGGTGTGTCGGCGAACACTCGCGAGCGGGTCAGCGTGACGGTGCTGGTGTTGAGAATTCCGCCACCGTCGCCGGACGTAGTGTGGTCCACCGCCGAGTCGGTCAGGGTCAGTGGGCCGCCGTTTGGGATGCCGCCGGCGGTCCCCGCGGGCGAGCCGTTGAATTCCGTGATGCTGTTGTTCACCTGCGACTGAGTCAGCTGCATAGTGCCGTGGTTGATGATGCCGCCGCCGACCACGGACGTGTTACCGCCCGCTGTGGAGTGGAACAGCGTCGCCGTGGCGCGGTTCGCGATGCCGCCGCACTCATCGGGCCCGTTGGGCCCGCCTACCGCGCAACGTAGATAGGAAGGGCCTTGACCCCGAATCTTGGACACGGGCTATGCGGCTGGTGTCAGCGTAGTTGGTGCTGTTCGGGAGGCGGTTTCGTAGGCGATCGGGCTGCG
>NZ_JBSFDI010000052.1:0-15022 GCF_053593835.1 Streptomyces sp. NPDC002076 | reverse complement strand
AGGGACAGCACAGCGGCCACATGGGCATCCCGGTGCGTGTCCACTCCCAGGACCACCTCCGCCGCCGGCCGGCGCCGACGAGGACGCGAAGCGGAGGACGTGCCGGTCATGCTCGTTCCCCTTCCAGGCCGACGGCTTGTCCCGTAGCCGGCACCGGGCCGTGCGGACGGTCAGAATCGTGATGACGCCTGTCCGGCAAGCCCCTATCGAGACACGCCCTCAGCCCGCGACCAGCAAACGCACTATCCCCGGGTCGGCGGTCGACACAGTGTGATCAGGACACCCCGGTCAGAGATCTCAGGAGTCAGACCCCCTGCGTAGGAAAGCGCCCACCTACTCTTCTCCGTCTGACTGGCTTGCAGCCACGTCAGCCCGCTCGTCCGAGCGAATTGACTCGAAGCGCCGGTCGCCTACCCCAAGAACTGGCAGCATGCCGCCGTCGTACGACACTCCGAGTCGAAGGCGGGCCATTGGAACGGCGGGTCAATGAGCGGCAGCTCTCGGTGCTGCAGTGGGTGGCAGACGGGTGTCCTGCCAGCGTATGGGAGACCAGTTCCTACAAGACCACCTGTCAGGCACTGCACAACCGGGGCCTGGTGACGGTCTCCCGGAAGGCCGGGCAGTGGAGCGTCGCCCTGACGAGCGCCGGCCGGCACTACCTGGCACACGGCACGTACCCGCCCCGCGGATCACGCCCCCGGAAGACCCAGGCCGCCGCTCCACGAGCTCAGTCCACCCGAGCGCAGGAAACGCCGGCCGCCGAGCGGAAGCCACCCCCTCCATCACAGCCTCGCTTCACGTTCACGGAGCAGCTGCTGCAAGAACTCGCGGAGGCCGGCGGCAGAATCGTCAAGAGCGGCAGCGGCCCTGAGCTGGAAAAGTGGCCGTCCCGCGTCGCCGCGGCACGCAGATCCGGAAGGATTCCGGAGACGAAGGAGCTGTACGGGGGTTGGCGCAGCGGCGGGTATGAGATCAAGCTCGTCGACATCCCCGCCTGGCGTCTTGCTGTCCTCGACCCCGTCGCCGTGCCCTCGCGGCTCACTCGGCCACACGCCGTTGTCCGAGCCATGCAGAACGAACGGCAGCCGCTCGGCCTGACCAAGCCCGTCCAAGGACGCGCTCTCCGCCTCATCCAGGCGCTCATCACCGCCGCCGAGGCCGAAGGACACACCTGCGCGGCCGGGCAGACCGGCTTCGCACCCCCGTCTCATCGCCGCCGCAAGGCACATCCTCACTTCACCATCACCGCACAGGGCCAGCCAGTGGGGTTTCTCGTCCTCCAGGAACAGGACCGAGCCGAGCACGTCGCCACCGAGAAGGAACTCGCCGAGGCCAAGAAGCACTCCTGGGTCAGAATCCCCCGCTTCGACTACACCCCGTCCGAACGTCTCCGCTTCATCGTCAGCGGCGGCCAGCCACACCGGGCGAGCGAATGGGCCGACGCTCCCGGCCACCCCCTCGAAGAGCAGCTCGCCGAGATCGCACAGGAGGTCACGCTTCGCGGCGAAGCCGCCGAACGCAGACGCCAGGACGAGGCCGAAGCGGCACGCCAGAAGCGCATCCGCTGGGAAACCGCCATGGAACAAGCCCGCATCCGGTACGCGGAGGCGTACCGCGTCCGGCACCTCGAAGCACAGGAAGCGGCATGGCACCACGCCATCCGACTGACCGAGTACGTGAGCGCGGTACGCACACGAGTCGAGGCCATGCCACCGGGGCAGACCAGAACTGAAGCCGAAGCATGGATCAGCTGGGCAGCCGCCACCGTGGAGCGCCTCGACCCACTGAACACACCGCCCCGACTGCCCGACATCCCCAACCCACGGGCCGACGACCTGAAACCCTTCCTCGGGCACTGGAGCCCCTACGGCCCCTGAGCCGCGATAGCGGGCGCGCACCGACTGGGTGGCACTCAGATGATCATCCGTGATCTCAGACAGCACGGCACGGCCTCGTCGCACCCAATGTCGGATGTCGTCGATCGCGCTGAGCGTCGCTGCACGGCCGAGCTCGCGGGTGGCGGCGTGGTCGATCTCCGTTGAGCAGCAGCGGGGACATACCAGGAGCCGCGCAGCCATGATGGCTTCGTTTGACGCACGCACGCTGCCCCCGCGATCGCCCCAGCCTGCCTGCAAGATCGGCGTACCGTCCACCGATTGCGCGCTCCGCACGTTGACGCACGCCCGGACGCACTCTCGGCTCACGCTCCAACCGATGTCCGTACGCGGGGTTTTGGCGGCTCGTCACCAATCAACCTACATCCACTGGTGTTTGCTGCTTGAGATGTCATGGGCATTCTGTATGGGTCTGATCGTCGGCGTGGGTGCAACCTTGGGGGGCCGATGGCAAGAGGGGACGTCTGGGCGGGAAAGGGCACGACCGGATCGGTAGCGGACCTCGTTGCCCAGTTCGGCGAGGAGGTCAGGGCCAAGCTGCAAGGTCCCGCAGGGGCGGTCAGCAGTAAGGAGGACAGTCTGACCGCGCCGGTGGAGCATCTGCTGCGCGGCATGGCCTCGCGGCAACGCCTCAAGCTCATCGTCCACGGTCAGAGTCGCATCAAGGAACTCGGGATCCGGCCCGACTTCGCCATCGCCTGCGGCGGCAGGACCATAGGGCACGTCGAGCTGAAGCAGCCGGGCTCGGGGGCCGATCCGGAGAAGTGGTCGGTGAAGAGCCACGACCGCAAGCAGTGGGAGAAGATCAAGGCACTCCACAATGTGCTGTACACCGACGGATACGAGTGGGCGGTCTACCGTTTCGGCGTACAGGTTGGCCCGACCGGGATCCTGGTGGGAGACCTTGATTCCGGTAGTCGGCAACTCGTCGTCGCGGACACCGGGTTCGAGCGGGCCCTCACGCATTTCTTCCTGCCAGCGCCCATCGTCCACGACAGCATCAACGAACTGGTCAAGCGCATCGCGGGAATCTGCGCCCTGCTGCGTGACGAGGTCACCGAGCGTCTGACCCGAGAGGAGCACGGGGAGGCTGACGCTGCGTTCTCGATCCTGGCCGGCAACTGGAAGGACCTGCTCTTTCCCGATGCTCGTCCGGAGGAGTTCGCGGACCAATACAGTCAGACGCTGACGTTTGCCATGCTGCTGGCTCGGCTTGAGCACATTGATCTGGGCAGGCTCACGCTTCCCGAGGTCGCGATTCGACTGGGCAAGCGGCATTCCTTGATGGGCAAGGCGCTGGCGGTGCTGACGGACGACGCCCTCGACGATCTGCGGGGCATCATCGACCCGCTGATCGACGTCTTATCGGCCGTCGACCCCGAGATGTTCAAGGACGAGACCGGAGACGCCTACCTCCATCTGTACGAGGGCTTTCTGGGCGCCTACGACCCGGAACTGCGACGGCGGACGGGTACGTACTACACGGCTGGCGAGGTCGTCCGCTTCATGGTCGGCTTCACCGACGAGGTGCTGCGTGACCGGCTCGGCCAGGAGGACGGCTACGGAAGCGAGGACGTCACCGTCGTCGATCCGGCCATGGGCACCGGGACCTTCCTCATCAACATCATCGACCACGTCGCCAAGTCCCTGGCGCTGAAGTACGGCAGCACGCTCAAGTCCGGGCTTCTCCGGGAGCTCTCGGGCCGGCTGGTCGGGCTGGAGAAACAGACCGGGCCGTACGCCGTCGCCGAACTCCGTGTGCACCACGCCTTCCGGTCCCACGACGCCGACATCACGCGCCGGCCGCCGAGGCTTCTGGTGGCCGACACACTCGACGATCCCGCCGTCGAGCACCACCTGGGCTTCATGTACGAGGCGATCGCCCGCCACCGCCGAATGGCGAACAAGATCAAGGCGGACGAGAAGGTCATGGTGGTCATCGGCAATCCGCCCTACCTGCGAGGTGCGAGACAGTCGGGCGTCGGACGCTGGATCACCAAGGGCAACCCGAACGGCCAGGGCCCGATCCTCGCCCGCTTCCACCCAGAGGACAACGGACGCGTCGGATACGCCCTCGACAACCTCTACGTCTACTTCTGGGCCTGGTCCACCTGGAAGGTCTTCGACCAGCTGACCGCCTCGGGAGCGCCGAAGGCCCCCAGCGGGATCGTCGCCCTCATCACCAACTCCGGATACCTGGACAGCGAGGGATCGGCCGGCATGCGCCACTACCTGCGCGAGGCCGCCGACGAGGGCTGGATCATCGGTCTCTCCCCCGAGGGCGCCTACTCCGACACGCGCACCCGGGTCTTCCAGGATGTCAAGCGGGAGATCTGCATCGCCGTCTTCGTCCGCCACGGCACCCCGGACGCGGGTACACCGGCGCGGGTCTGGCGACTCGACGTCCCCGCGGGCACACGCGAGGAGAAATTCAACTGGCTGGAAGGGCTTGGCCTCGACGGTCATCGCGACGGGACCTCCTGGCAACTATGCCCCACACAGTGGACCGCGCCTTTTAACGTCCCGTCCGACTCCGAGTGGTCGGCCATGCCACCGGTGGACGCCCTGCTGCCCTGGACGAGCTCCGGCAACAAGAACAACCGCAGCTGGCCCGTCTCACCCAGCCGCGACGTCCTGGAGAGCCGGTGGCGCAGACTCGTCCAAGCCCCAGCGGAGGACAAGGCCGCACTGCTGAAAACAACCAGAGACCGCCGTCCGGACAAGCCGGAACCACCACTGCCCGGCCAGCAGGAAAGGAAAAGCCTTGCCGCAGAGAAGGAGACGTTGCCGGTCACTGTTCCCTACGGCCGGATGACCTTCGACAGGCAGTACATCATCGCGGACAGACGAGTGATCGACTTTCCCGACCGGCCTTGTGGTTCGCCCACAACGACCAGCGTCAGATCTACCTGTCCGAACTCCACACGGAATCAGGCCGTCCGGGGCCGGCGGTGAGTTTCACTGCCCTGCTGCCCGACATGCACCACTTCAAAGGCACCGAAGGCGGCCGCGTCGCCCCTCTCTACCGCCACCCTCACCAGGCTGAACCAAACGTCACCCCTGGCCTGCTGCGTCTCCTCACCAAGACGCACGGCGTAACGGTCACCGCCGAGGACCTCTTCGCGTACATCGCGGGAACAGCCGGCCACAGCGGCTACACCCGCCGCTTCGCCGCAAACCTCGCCGAGCGCGGTGTCCGTATCCCCATAACACGCGACCCGGCTCTATGGGCGGAGCTCGTGGAAGTGGGCCGACGCACGGTGTGGATCCACACGTACGGCCAGCGCTTCGCCTCCCACCACGACAGTTCACCTGGCTCGTCCCCAAGGCTTCCCCCGGAGGAACAACCGGAATGCGTCGTCGTGATCGGAGAGGACGACGGGTTACCTGCGGACATCTCCTACGACGCGTCCACGCGAACCCTCACGGTGGGCACGGGCTGCATACGTCCGGTGGCGCCGGAAGTCTGGGACTATCGGATCGGCGGGGTGCAGGTGATCCGCAAGTGGTTCAGCTTCCGCAAGCGCAAGCCAGACGTGGAACGACAGACCCCGTTGAACGACATCCTGCCCCCGACCTGGCCTGCCCGGTGGACCGTTGATCTGATTGACCTCATCAACGCGCTCGGGCTCCTCGTAGCCCTCGAACCCCGACAGGCCCGGCTGCTGGACGCAGTGACCAGCGGCCCGCTCATCAGCACCGACGACCTACGGGGCGAGGGCATCCTGCCCGTACCTGCCTACGCAACCAAGGAACCGAAACCGCCGCGGAAGTCTCGACGCGCCCCCGGCCCTGGTCAGGAGAGCCTCGACTTCTCGGACTGACACCCGTCCGGCCTGAGTGCCTGACGCCCGCATTTCGCTCTCTCTGCATCGTGGCGTCGCCCGGCGCCCGGCGCCCGTCGCCCGGTCTGCCACGTCGTACCTGTGGTGGCGGTGGCCGGGACGCCGTCGCATCTTGCTCATTCACCCTCGCCCGGATCGCGTCGGTGTGGCAGGGCGGGCTCTTCCGGGGTAATGACAGGACCCCCCTCACTCCCGTGCGGCAGGCACTCAGCGGGTGAGACTGGAGACATGCCATCCGAGAGCGCGAACAGCGAGGGAGCCGAGCTGGGCCGCTACCTGCGCGCCCGCCGCACCCAGACCAGCCCCGAACACGTCGGCCTCACCGTCGGCGCCGGCATCCGCCGCACCCCCGGGCTGCGCCGCGAGGAGCTGGCCACCCTCGCCGGCATCAGCATCGACTACTACGTACGCCTCGAGCGCGGCAAGGAGACCCGTCCCAGCCCCACCGCCCTCGACTCCCTTGCCCGCGCCTGCACATGGACGACCAGGAGCACCAGCACCTGCATGAGCTCGCCGACCGAGCCGCCCGCTACGCCCCCGAACGGGCGTCCGCCCCGAGCCGGACCGTGCGCCCCCACCTGAAGCTGCTGCTCGAATCACTCCGCCCCAACCCGGCGTACGTCATCAGCCGCAGCATGGACCTGCTGGCCTGGAACCCCGGCGGCCTCGCCCTCTACACGGGCCTGGACGACTGGCCCGCCAGACAGCGCAACCTCGCCCGCTACCTGTTCCTCCACCCCGCGGCCCGCGGCCTCTTCACCGACTGGGACCGGCAGATCACCGCATGCGTCGCCCGCCTGCGCGCCATCGCCGGCACCGCACCCGAAGCTCGCGAAGTGACCCCGCTCCGGCGTCAGTCCCACTGCGGACACGAGCGATTCCGCGGCCTGCTCGGTGGCCTCCGGTGGCACGACCAGCAGATCCCGGCGCCCATGGGCGGGGGCCATCAGCACGATGGTGCTCGGCGTGCGCGCCGTGGCGGTCCTGCGCAGCCGGACGACCTGGTTGCAGACGAGCATGCGGCCCGGGGCCCCCGCCCACCCTGTGCCGTTCACCAGGACACTGACGATCTGGCCCCAGGCGCGGGGCAGGCCGGAGAGCAGTGACGGGAGTTCCGCCAGGAGGTCGAAGGTTCGCGGCCACCAGGCCCCGTCGATACGGCGTGGCACGGTGCTCTCGGGCGCGAGGTACAGGCGAAGGAGGGGCGGGGCCGGTGGCGGGCGCCGTAGCTGGTCGCTCATGAGGTGTCCTGTCGGGTGGTTCGGCGCGGCATGTGGTCCCCGGCCGGGCGGTGCGTCCCGGCGGCCGGCAGTGCGCTCGCGGGGAGGCGGAGTGCGGCGTCGGCCGGTTCGTCCCTCCCAGGCGTCCTGTGCGTTCGCGTAGGCGGGGAAAAGGTCGAGCAGGCCGGTGTGGCGGAAGACCAGGTCGGTCGTGTGGTTGTCGTACACGATGCGTACCCAGCCGCGCCGGGCGTGGCAGTCGGACCACGCCTCGCACAGCGCAGACAGGATGCTGGAGTCGGAGAAGGTCACCTCGCTCAGGTCCACGATCAGGAAGAGCCGTCCGAGCCGGGCCGCTCGGGCCTCGGTCAGGGCGCGGACCAGTGGTGCCGCGGATTGCGTGTCCAGTTCGCCGTGCGTGCGGACGATGCGGCACTCCTCGAAGAGCGCAGAAGTGTCATTCAGAGTGGGCAACGGCTCACGCGAGGATGGTGGTTGAGGCCGGCCGGTCGTCCCTGCCGCGGGCTCCCAAGGGGCCCCGTGCCTCATTCCGCCTCCCCGGCCGCGCCCACCGGGCGACCCGCATCGGCGAGCGCCAGCATGCTCGCGGCGGTCAGTGGGTTCTCCGGGTCGGCAGCGGCGGCCAGCAGCCGGACGGCTGTTCCGGCGGGCTCCTCGGGCGGGACGACCAGGAGCACCCAGCGTCCCACGGTGCCGCAGTCCAGGGTGATGACGTGCGCGTCGCTTCCGGGTCCGGTCGGTTCCACGGCGATCACCCGGCCTGGGGCCATGACCGTGTGCGGGGCGCCGGGCCACCCGGCGGGGTCCACGGTGACCCGTATCAGGGCCCCCGGCTCCGGCTCCAACAAGTCGACGAGCGAGGGAAGTTCGAGCTCCAGCGCGTCGCAGCGCGGCCACCAGGCACCGTCCAGCGGGCCGTGGCTGACGTCCGGGGTGAGGGTCAGGCGGGGCAGGGGCATGCGGTACGTGTGCGCGTCGGCACCGGAGACGCCTCCGGCCGGCGTACTGCTGGGTTCCATGGTCCGGTCCCGTCCCGGGAGCCGTAGGACGACTGCCCGTTTCGTCCCTCGCCGGGAACGGCACCGCCGGAAGCGCTGCGCGAAAAGCTCTCGGTACGGTCAGGCTACACCTGAGCCGAGGAGAAGCGGGCGGGTCAGCCGTCCGGCTCCGTCTTCTCTGCCCTGCCCTATTCCCCTTGTTCTTCCTCCAGCTCCTCCATCAGGCAGATGCCCTCATGTGTCAGCGAGACGGCCGCAGGGGTCCGGTGCGAGGTCCAGTCCACGTTGATCAGTCCCTCGTCGGCCAGATAGGCGCAGGCGGCGGAGAGGTCCTCGTCGGGCAGGCCCAGCTCGGCGCGGAGTACCGATCCGCTGACCTCGGGGCGATTGCGTTCGACGGCCCCGTAGAGGGATCGCAGGACCGCCTCCCGGTTGTTCTTGCGTTCGCGGAGTCTTGTCATGGCTGTGGTTCTCCGGGGTCACGGCCGCGGGGGACGGACAGGCCGGCGGATCCTCGTGGCCTCGCGGATCCGGGTCGTACCTCGTCGGCGTGAGCGTGCGCGTGCTCTGTCGGTTTGCTGGTCGCGAGCCGGAGCGTGCGGGTCCCACGGCGTGCGCGGTGTCGAGGGGAGATGAAGCCGGGTTCCTCCTTCGCGACCGGCGGGGTAGCTGCTCCATACGGAGCTCCGGACGGGAGACGAGTACGAAACCTAGGGACCACGATTCGGGTCACTGCCCGGCGCAAGCGGGCGACGGTGCGGGGGCCTGCGTCGCGTTTCCACGGCAGCCTCCTCTGCAGGGTATGCCGGGTACGGGTGGCCGTGCGTCCGATGACCGGCCGGGCGGCCGGCCGCCTGACATTCGCCCGGCCGAGCCCGGTGACCACGCGAGTCGGACTGTGCCGGAGGACAGCGACCGCACGCGGACGGTCGGCGCCGTTCCTGGTGCCGGCGACCGCCGGGCCGCCGGGGCGGGCCCGGCCGGGAGTACGGTGGACATACCGAGGGCACGCCGCGCACCGCCTCAGGCACCGGTGCCGTTCTCGGCGATCAACGACGCCGGGGCGGCCTTCGTCCGCGCCCGGGGGCAGGGTTGGCCATGACCACGCAGGTGCTCCCCCCGACGACCTTGGCCCTCCCCGCTCTCCGGCCCGCACGGGGCAGGCCGCGTACCCGCGCACAGGGCACGCCGCAGAGGGGGCGCACGTCCTCGCCGCAGGTCGCAGATCGGATCCATCGGCTGACGCGTGGTCAGGTCGCGGACCGTCTGCAGGAGCTGGGCGACCTGTACGCGGAAACCTCCGGTGGTGACCCGTGGGCGTGGAACCAGGCACGTGGCCCCTTCCTGGGCCATCTCACGGCCGACGCACGACGGCCGGGGTTCTCGCTGCTGATCGCGGAGACCACCGCCCTGACCGGTTACGCCTATGGCTTCCCCGCGGGCGGCTCGGGTCCATGGTGGGCGGGCTTCGACGGGCACGTCCGGGGAGGTCTGCTCCGCCGCGCCGCCTCCGGGCGGCTCTTCGTCGTCTCTGGGATCGTCGTCCCGTCTCGCGTGCGCCGGGAGTACCGGGACCATGTCTGGAACCTCGCCCGGCGCCTGCAGCGGCGACTGCTCGCCGACCACGGCGCCGCGCTCGGCGTCGCACTGGTGGACGTCCGGGACGGCAGGACCGTCGAGACGATGCGGTCCTGGGGCTGGCGGTACGCCGGAGACGACGGCCTTCAGTCCGTGTCACCCGGTCCGTTCCGCATTCTGGCGCTTGCTCCGGGGACGTGAGCAGCCGCGCCCCATCACCGCCTCGGCCCGGTCAGGGCACGGGCAGGCGCAGGGCGAGAAGGGCGACGTCGTCCGTGCTGCCCGGGGGCGTCCGGGCCGCCAGCTGGTCGCACAAAATGTCCAGAGGTTCGTGGGCGAGGGCGAGAGCGTGGCGACGCAGTCGGCTGAGCCCTCTGGTCAAGTCGCTGCCGGGGACTTCGATCAGGCCGTCGGTGTAGAGCAGGAGCGTGGACCGCGGCGGCAGCGCGTGAGCGGCGCTCGGGCGAGGATCGCCGGCACACGGGTCGGTTCCAAGGATCAGTCCCTGCCCGGCTTCGAGGTACTGCGCGTTCCCGTCGGGGGTCAGCAGCAGGGGCGGCGGGTGCCCCGCGCTGGTCCAGTGCAGCGTCCAGGGGCCGGTGTCCGGACCTTCCACCCGGGCGAGGACGAGGGTGGCCATCCGCACGATGGTGATGGCGTGCATGGCGTCGTCGAGGCGGTCCACGACGGCTCCGGTCGGCTCGGCATGGTCCCAGGCGAGGGAGCGCAGGATGCCGTGCAGCTGCGCCATGCCGGCCGCGGCGGTCAGATCGTGCCCGACGACGTCGCCGATGACGAGGGCGAGCGTGCCGTCCCTCAGCGCGAAGGCGTCGTACCAGTCACCACCGACCTGGGAGCCGGGCGGAGCGGGCTGGTACCGGGCGGCCAGCTGGAACCGGCCGTGCGCGGGCAGCGGGGGAAGAAGGTTGCGCTGCATGGCTTCGGCGACCGCACGCTGCCGGCCGAACCGGCGCGCGTTGTCGATGACCAGACCGACCCGGCGGCCGATGTCGCCGGCCACGTCGAGATCGCCGGTGTCGAAGGGCCGTGCCGGGTCGGTGCGCACCAGCGTCAGCGCACCGGTGACCTGCCGTCTACTGCCGAGCGGCACCGTGATGGCGGATGCCGCGCCGATCGCTCCGAGGAAGGCGTCGTGCACGCTGGCCAGCGGTGAGTCGGGCGGTGCGTCCAGGTCCACCCGCTTCTGAAGGACGGGAGCGCCTTCGTTCAGTACCTGGACCAGGGGCGAGTGGGTCGCCTCCCCGACCGGGGGCAGATGGCCGCGCCAGTCCTCCTGCCCGGCTGCACGGCCCTCCGGACCGGTCACGGCCACTCGGTGCACCTGACGGGAGCCGACCCGCAGGTCCACCGCGGCCCAGTCGGCGAGGCGGGGGACGAGGACGCGGCTCAACCGGGCGAGGGCCTCGTCCACCTCCAGGGTCTGACCGAGCACGTCGGTGATCTCCGCGACGAGTGTCAGCCGCTCGGCGAGACTCTCCAGAGCGCTCGTACGAGCGGTTCGTTCCGCCTGTTCCACCCGTTCCGACTGCTCGGCGCGTTCCGCTCGTTCCCTGCCGGCACGGCGGTCCGCCGCGGTCTCGACGATCAGCACGACCATGCCCTGGCAGACGCCGGAGACGTCGTCCGCCAGGGGGGTGGCCGACCAGGAGATCGGGACCAGCCGTCCGTCACCACGCAGGCACCTGTCGTCGTCCCCGCGTGCCGCACGCCTCTCGGCCAGTGCCCGCAGCAGCGGGCAGCGCTCCCGCGGGACGAGGCCACCTCCCGGGTCGCGATGGCACAGGTCGTGCAGATCCCGCCCGTACACGGACCCTGCTGCGCGCTGCAGAAGCCGCTCGGCGGCCGGGTTGACAGCGACGATCCGCCCGGCCGGGTCGATCACGGCGAGGGCCGTGCCCAGCTGCTCGACCACCTGCTGCCACAGAGCCGGCTCCCCCGCGGACAGCCGGCGCTCGTGCTCTCCGCCGGACTTCAGGCCCTCCGCCACGTCGCCGCCGTCCTTTCCGCACGGACCCACCGCGGTGGGCGGCCCCCGGGCCGGCGGGTCACAGCGACGTCGGCACCCCGGTGGGTTCCTCTTCGAGTACCCGCACCCGGGAGTAGGTCGCCGCCCTCGCCCGACCGGCTTCGTCAGCCCGTGGAACGCGAAGCGCTCGACCGCAACCGCGCACGGATGCCCGCCATCGGCAAGGCCATGGGCGTCATCGTCGGTCGCCACCACTGCGATCCTGTCAGCGGCTCCCCCGGCTCGTTGGCTGAACCGGAGGAGCCTGAGTCGAGCCAGCTCCATGGATACGCTGCTGAACGCGGCCCGCCTCCGGGTCCCCCCACCCGAGTCCGCCACACCCGGATGCCCTGCCGCGATGTGCGACAGGCGCTCGATCGTATGGTCGTGAGCCGTGATCCGCTCCCGCAGGATCCCTGCAGTGCATCAGGCACCCGCGACCATCAACGGAGCATCCGCGATCCGAGCGGTAGCGATCGTCCGAAGGGCAGGTGCACCACCGCCCTGGCCGAGTTGAACCCTGAGTGAGGTCCACGCCACCGGCCGCTGCGCGCCGTGGAACGGGATGCACGAAGACAGCAACCCGGGGTAATAGTCGAATTGTCGTCCTCGCAATTCCGTACGGCATCGGCGACCCGGGCGGGAGACCCGCGGTCTGGGCTGTGATCATGATGGAGAACTCTCGAAACGGCAGCCTCACGCGACTCAAGGAGCACTCGGTTCCGGTACGGACACCGCTCCTGAACAAGATCAGCGAGTTGCAGACGGAAATCAGCCAGCTGCAGGAAGCCGTCGTCTCCCACACCGTCGTAGACCAAGCGATCGGCGTGGTCATCACCCTCGGTGGCCTGCATCCCGAGCAGGGATTCCAAGTGCTGCGAGAGGTCTCACAGCACACCAACACGAAACTGCGGCAGGTATCCGAACTGATCGTGGACTGGGTGCACGGCGAACAGCTGCCGGACGAAATCCGCACCGCTCTGATCAAGGCACTGCCCAGGGCACGGTCATCTGAACGCAGCACAGCTCTGCCGCCCGCGTTCTGAGCTGGACGGCAGGGCGGGCGGACGAATGGAATGCCAGCTCACTTCCGAACCCGCACGCGACACGACCTCCGCCCGACGTGTCCCCGAACCCACCTGGCCAAAACGTCCCACCCCAGACTTACATCGCGTACGGCGGGCATTCGACGTGGCCTCAGGGCGAGACGCCCTCGTCCGACTGTGGCAGTCGCAGGGCGAGCAGGGCGATGTCGTCGTGGGCCCCTGCCACGAGTGCGTTCATCAGCTCGTCGCTCAGCTCGTCGATGTCCTGGTCGACCAGGGCGGCAGCGTGCTGCCGGAGCCGGGTCATGCCGTGATCCATGGATTCGCCGCGCCGTTCGATCAGACCGTCCGTGTACAACAGCAGGGTGCTGCCCTCGGGCAGGGGCAGGCAGGCACTGGGCCGTTCGGCGTGCGGGTCGACGCCCAGCAGCAGGCCGTGTGCTTCCCAGAGGTAGGTGGTGTCGCCGTCCGCAGTGACCAGCAGGGGTGGTGGATGTCCGGCACTCGCCCACTCCAGCTGGTACGGCCCTCCTTCCTGGCCCTTGAGCAGTGCGTACACGCAGGTGGCGGTGCGGTGGCTGTAGAGGGCGTCGACTGCGAGGTCCAAGCGGCGCAGGATCATGCCGGGGGGCTCCCGGCGGTCGCAGGCGATGCCACGCAGCATGTTCCGGATCTGGCTCATGGTCACGGCGGCATGCAGATCGTGGCCGGTGACGTCGCCGATGATCAGATTGGTGTCACCGCTTTCCGGCAGGACGAAGCTGTCGTACCAGTCACCGCCGATCTGCGCGGTGGCGAGCGCCGGGGAGTAGCGGGCGGTGACGCGAAGACCCGGTACGACGGGCAGGTCCGGCAGCAGAGAGCGCTGGAGGCGCTCGGCGACGGCCTGGGTCTCGGCGTAGAGCCTGGCGTTGTCGAGAGCCAGCGCGATGCGGTGGGTGAGGTCCTCGACCAGCGCCAGGTCCGCCTCGCCCCATGGCGGGTGTCCCTCGCCCCTGACCAGGGTCAGCGCACCCAGCACTCGCCGGCGTGCCCGCAGGGGTGCCACGATCACGGAGTCTCCCCCGAGTCGGGCGAACGGTTGCATGGTTGCCGTGTGCAGCGGATCGGACGCCTCCTGCGCGGTCGGCAGCCGCCCGGCCGACAACAGCAGGGGGCCACCGCCGCGAAGCACCCGGGACAGCGGCCCTCCTGGCGTCTCCGGCGCCGGCGGCAACGGTCCCGTCAGGCCGGTCAGGGCGGTGTTGGGGTCACGGTGTGAGACACAGACCCGCTCGACGGCGCCGTCCTCGTCCATCAGATCGGCCGCGGCCCAGTCGGCCAGCCCCGGCACCAGCACGCGGCACACCCGCCTGAGCCCCTCGACCGCGTCCAGCGTGCTCGACAGCGCCGCCGCGCTCCGGGTGGCGAACGCCAGCTGGTCGAGCGCCGCTCGCAGCGCCGCGGCCGCGTCATCCTCGTCCATGGCGACCACCTACCCGCCTGAGGGCTCTACGGCCGCTTCCGTCCTGGGAAACCACTCCTCGGGTAGTGCACTGAAGCCGTGCACTACCCGAGGGCCCAGGCAGGTACTTGCCTGGGTCCTACCGGGCCTCGTGGCTTGTCTGTCGGGCACCCTCTGGACGCCTCCCGGCCCCGTTGCAGTTCAGGTCTCGGGCCTGACCGACGTCCAGTCGGCACGGCCACCCGCCCCGAGGACTTCGACATCGGCACCGAGCTCGTCGGTCGATCCCTCCCGTAGTCCGCGCCGGGTGATGCGGCCGACCACGAACGCGAATTGAGGAAGGAAGGCCCTGGCGGTGTTCGCCGCCCCGACCAGGTTGACGTCGACGACGCGTCGCCACAGCTCGGCATCGGTGCGGCTGAAAGGCCCGCCTACAGCGCTGCCGGCGTCGGCCACCACGACACCGGCCGCTCCGAGCCGCTCCTCGACCTGCCGCGCGGCACGGTCGAGCGCGGTCTGATCGGTCACGTCCGCCTCGATGCAGACGGTCATGGTGGCCAGCGACGCCGCCACCTGGGACAGCGTCTCCTTCTCACGACCGAGCAGGGCGATCCGCATGCCCTCCGCGGCCAGGCGCCGCACTCGCCCACGCCGCGCGCCGCCCCCGCGATCACAGCGACCCGGCCCCGCAGTGGGCTGCCTCGCAGGGCGGTAGGCGGGCGGCTGCCGACAGTACGCATGCGAACCTCACCTCTCCCGCTGCCGCGGTCGGCCGCCTCCGCGTACCCGAGACTCACAGACGCCCCTATAACGCAGGGGTGCGGGCAACCGGTCTGACCAGGTTGAAGACCTCGCGGGCCGCGTAGCGCTTGAGTCCTCTGAGTCAAGTCAGGGAGCTGCGAGGCGTTGGGCGGCAGGGTGGCTGCAGGGGTCGTAAGGGGTGGCGTTG
>NZ_JBSFDI010000051.1:0-15804 GCF_053593835.1 Streptomyces sp. NPDC002076 | reverse complement strand
CGGGGATGAGCGGCTGGAAGTCTTGGCCGGCCTTGGCCGCGTCGGCCAGCCAGACCGCGACGTCCTTGCGCGTCAGCAGCTCGAACATGACGTCCAGGGCGCCCTCGGTCTTCCCAGAGCCGGTCATCCCCATGACCAGGAGGTGGATCGCGTCCAGGAGCGGCAGCACCAGGTCGGAGCCGTCGTCGTAGACGCCGATCCGCAGCGGCACGGCGATGGACTCGCCGGGCGCGTACGGGCCAGGCCACACAGTCGGAACCTTGAGCATGTCCTCGGGCACGATGACGAACTGGCCCTTCCGTGCGGAGTCGGGGTCGTGCATGACGCGGATCGCGGTGGTCGGCACGTCCAGCGCCGACGCAATCCTGGGGATGGCCTTGGCCACGTCGTCGTTGGTGAGTTCGCCGGCGGGCAGCTCGTAGGGGACAGTGACCCGGTTCGGCTCGACCTTGACGTCCTTGAGCTTCGTACGGGCCAGGCCGACCTTCTCCAGGAGGCCCTTGTCCGAGTCGGACCCGGAGGTCTCGCCAGCCGAAGAGCGCATGACCTGGCGGATGTTCCAGGACAGGGCGAGGGTTGCCCCGCCCATGGCGTACAGGTCGGGGAGCGGGCCGGTGAGCGGGCCGGACAGCGCGGCAGAGGTGAGCCACACCGACCCGGCGGCAACCGTGATCGCGGAGTGGAGACGGCGCTGGGGGCCGGTCGACTTGCCCGCCCACCAGGTCGCGGCCGTCAGGCTGACCGAGGCGAGGGTGAGGCCGACGCCCGCCCACGGCGACTCCGACCACATCGCGTTGGCGCCGGCGCCCGCGAGGCCGACCGCGCCCGTGACGATCCACGGCGGGGTGTACGGCTTGGCACGGTGCCACAGCCACGCACCCATGCCGGAGGCGGACGAACCGGAGTTGAGGCGGTCTTCCTGCTGCTGCTGAGCGTCCTTGCTGGCCATGGGGCTACCGCCTCTCAGAACTTGAACGGGTTGGTGGACGCGGGGCGCTGCGGGCGCGGGCGCATCAGGTCGGCGTACTCGCGGGTGAACGCGCCGTACGCGCCGACCGCGCTCTTCGCGGCGGCGGTGGCCCCGTCGGCGGCCTTCTTGAGCTTCCGGCCGACCTTGAGCGCCCTCATGCGGGCCTGGATCGGGTTGTCGCCGGGAAGCGTCTGGGCCTGGGCGAGCCTGGCCTCCAGGATCTTCGAGGCCATGGCCAGTTCGATGGCCGCCTGGATCATCAGCGCGCGGACGTGGTTGCAGTAGTTCCGCACGTCCTCAGCCGAGTTGAACTCGGGGTCTCCGAGGATGAAGTGCGAGCCGCCACCGCCCTGCTGGCCGCCAGCTGCGACCCCCTGCCCACGACCGCCACCGCCACCGCGACCGTTTGCCTGGACGTTCACGTTCAGCCCGAACGACGGGGCGAACCCCGTGAACGAGGTGTTCTTCGTGCCGTTGGCCTTGGCCTGCGAGCCGTTCGCGCCGGCCTGGGGCGGAACCTTCGTACCTGCCATGGGTGGCCCTCCCTGCATATCCTTCGGTGACAGGTGGAACGTACCACGGCTGCAGGGGTACGTTCTACCCTCGGCTGATGGTACGTTCTACGCAGGCAACCGAAAATGACCACCGGAGGAGAGACCGCCATGGTGGAGCGCAAGGGGTACGCGGACATCGCCGCGGAGTACCGGCAGAAGATCGCCGACGGAGAGATGCGCCCTGGCGACGCGATGCCGACCGTCAACGAGCTCGCCCAGGCATACGGCGTCGCGCGCAACACTGCAGCGCGCGCCTTCAACCTGCTGAAGTCGGAAGGGCTGATCGTCACGCGCGCCGGTGCCGGAACGGTCGTCGCCCCACCGCCGGTCGTCATCAGCGGAGCCGACCGGCTTGAGCGCATGACCCGTACCGGCCTGCGATATGGGCACGGCGAAGACTCCGCAGGACACCGCGTCATGCTTCGCTCACTCATGGACGCGGACGTGTGCCGCGCTCTCGACCTGGAGCCAGGCGAAGAGGTGGTCATCCGTATCCGCACGTTCCGGCAGGACGGCCGGCCTACGAGCGTCGGCGTCTCGGTCTACCCGCCGCGCACGCTGGCGGAGGTACCCGAACTGGCCGACGAGGGGCGGATGGAGCACTACTGGGGCGACCTCTACACCGAACGGACCGGGCGGGAAGTCGTCCGCGGAACGCGCACGGCACACGCCCGGCAGGCGTCACAGGATGAGCTCGACGCGCTCCAGATCGACGCCCCGAAGCACGTGGCTGTCGCCGTGCTCGTCACTAACGTGACGTTCCACGACGAGGACGGGCCGATCGGCCACTGGGAAGACGTCTACGCGCCCGGCGAGCGGATCCCCGTCAACTCCGGATGAGACGAGAGCAGTCGTAGCCTCACCGGCGATACGTTCCGGTATCGGCACCACGTGAGGCAGAGTGCCCACGGCGGCGCCAGTGTCACTAGCGTCCAAACCAGCGTTGTACTGACAGGAGATCGGCTCATGGCAGGTGAAGAGGTATGGCTCACAGTGCCGGAGATCGCACGCCGTTTCCGCATCTCGACTCGGACGGCGTATCGATGGGCCAACAGCGGCCGCGGGCTGCGGGTCCTTCGGACCGGACCGACCGGCCGGGGCATCCGCGTCCACCGCGGCGACCTCGAACGCATGGAGCGCGACCGCGAGTGGGGGACCACTTCCTGGACTTCCGCATAAAGCAGTGGGGGCCGCCCTGGGCCAACAGGACGGCCACCCCAAAAGACCTCGACCCCAACTGATCTCGGTCGTTAGCACCGGCGGTATCACCTCGTGCTATCAGCGCCACGGTAGCCCAGATCTGCCTACTCATGCAGACACCCACGGGCGGCAGTGACGCAAGTGGCACAACACACCCGCCGGGCAGCGGCCCAAAGCCCGGAGTGTCACCTTGAACCACCCCACACCAGATCTCAGGCCATCGTTGCTGGCCAGCGCGCTGCGCTACGCCGAGCGCGGCATGTACGTCCATCCCCTGCTCGTGGGCCAGAAGGAACCGCGCTGGCGGGACTGGGAAGCCCGCGCCACCCTGGATCCCGAGCTGATCTCGCGGACCTGGTCCCGCGCCCCGTTCAATATCGGTATCGCCTGCGGACCCAGCCGCCTGGTCGTCGTCGACCTGGACGTCCCGCACGACGGCGACGCACCGCCGGCCGATTTCCCGGACGTCGTCGACGGCCGCTCCATGCTCGATGCCATCGCCACCCGGACTCCCGGTGCTTCGCTGGTACCAACCATGACCGTGGGCACTCCCAGCGGCGGCCGCCACCTGGTCCACCGCGCACCCGCTGGTACCGAGATCCGTAACAGTGCGCGGACCGTCGCCTGGTGCGTGGACGTTCGGGCCGCTGGAGGCTACGTCGTCGGTATCGGGTCGGTGGTTGACGGCCGCCGGTATGAGCTGCAGGGGAGCATCACGGAGCCGGTGGAGCTGCCCGGCTGGCTGCTGACCCTGGTCACCACCTCGCCTAAGCCACCCAAAGCGGGGGGGCGGGGTTCCGTGGCTGCGCTGGACGCCCGGCTGCGGGAGCTGTCGCGGGGGGGCACCCGTGAGGAGCGGTGGGCGGTCGGCATTCTGCGGTCCGAGGCCCGCGAGCTGGCGGGGATGACCGAGGGCGGGCGCAACGACCGGCTGAACCTCGCGGCGTACCGCGCGGGCCAGCTGGTGGCCGCCGGCCTTTTGGACCAGGCCGTCGCCGAGGAGGAGCTGACCGCGGCCGCGAGGCAGGCCGGGCTCGGCGACGGGTACGCGCAGGAGATCGAGAAGACCATCGCGTCGGGCATGACCGCCGGGCTGCGCAGGCCGCGCCACATGGGCGACGCAGCAGTGCGCCAGGTCGGCGGTGCGGCATGACAACGACCGTCCCGCCGCAGCAGGGCACTTCCACCCACGCGGCCAGCGGCAACCGTGCGAAGCCGAGAATCGACGTGGGCAACGAGGCCGATGCGCTGGACGACCTCGTCCGCGTGATGCGTAGCGAGGACGTGCCCTCGCTTTACATCCGGTCCGGTGGTCTGTGCTGGATTACCGAGGACGACGGCCGCCCGGTGGTCCGGCAGCTCACCCCGGATAACCTGCGGGCCTACTTTGCCGAGCACGTTTACACCTACAAGAACGTCAAGGCTGGCGACGATTTCCGCGAGGTACGGATGCCGGTCATGCGGCAGACGTGCGCCACAATTCTGGGACGACAGGCGTGGTCGCTTCCACGGCTGGCGGGGCTGGCCACCGGCCCCGTGCTGAGAAAGGACGGCTCACTCGTCCAGGACGCCGGTTACGACCCGGCGACCGGGCTGTATTTGGTGCCCAAGCACGACTTGCCCCCGATTCCGGAAAACCCGCACGTTGAACTGCTGCAGTGGGCCCGGGACCTGTTGCTCGACCAGGTGCTGCGCGACTTCCCGTGGGTGCAGCGCTCGGACAAGGCGCAGTACGTGGCTTCGCTGTTTATCCCGCTGATGCGCAACTACATTGACGGGCCCACGCCGATGTGGATTATCACTGCCGGGGCGCCGGGGTCCGGAAAGACGATTCTCACCAGCATTCACCAGGCAATCCACGGAATGGGCGACGCGCCGTGGCCCGAGAATGATGCCGAGCTGCGCAAGGCGATTACGGCAAACCTTCGGGACAGCGGCGAGCCGGTCATTACCTTTGACAACCTCCCTAGCGGCTTCACCGTCCGAACTCCGTTGCTCGCCGACCTCATGACAAAGACCGTCTGGCGCGACCGCATTCTCGGCAGCTCCGAGACCGTAACCATGACGAACAACCGGCTATGGATGTTCACCGGCAACAACCTGCGCACCGGAGGCGACCTCGCCCGCCGCACCGTGTGGGTACGCCTGGACCCGGACTGCCCCGACCCGGACCGGCGCGACGACTTCGCCATCGGCGACCTGGACGCCTGGCTCACCGTGAACGCGGCCCCACTCCTCCAGGCCGTGCTCGTCCTCCTCCGCGGGTGGGTCGCGGCCGGCGCCCCGGTCTCCAACGTGCGCATGGGCACCTTTTCCCGCTGGGCGTCTGCCCTCGGTGGCCTGCTCGACTGGCTCGACCTGCCGGGCTGGCTGGAGGACCGCGACGCCGCCATGGCCCAGATGGACGAGGAGACCGAGGAATGGCACGGCTTCCTCTCCACCTGGATCGAAACCCTGGGCGAGGCGCCGCGCACCACGAACGAGCTGGTGATGAGCGCCGAGCTGAGCGACGTCATCCCGCGCGGAAAGGGCGGTGAGCTGCCTTCGCCCAAGCAGTTCGGCAAGTGGCTCAAGGCCCGCGAGGGCCGGTACTACAGCGACCTGAAGATCTCCTCTGGGTACAACTCGAATCGGAAGGTCAACCTGTGGCGCGTCGTCCGGTACGCGGGCAGCCGGAAGTCCAGCGGCGGCGGTGCCGACCAGCCCCAGCAGACCACGCTGGGAGCCGACGGATAGGCAGCGGGAGGACCGCCCGCGGGTAGTTGCGGGTAGTCGTGCGGGGAGTTGCGGGTAGTGCCCGCGACTCCCCGTTTTGCGTCTGACCTGCGGTTATGCCCGCCTGCGCACTGGACGACCCGGACCCCTGCGGGTAGTCGAGGTGGGCAGTTGCGGGTAGTGCGGAGCGGACCAGAACCACGCCTGACCTGCGGAAACACCCCGGAGCGGGCACCTCGTGCGGGTAGTTGCGGGTAGTTGCGGGTAGTGCCCGAGAGCCCCGAAACCGCCTCTGACCTGCGTCGATGCGGGTAGTGCGGGTAGTTGCGGGTAGTCCACGGCCACTCTCTCTACTGATTTCACCCCGGTAAGACTTATTGCTCAGCCAACACGCTGAAGTCTCGACAACTACCCGCAACTACCCGCACTACCCGCAAACCTGCTGGTCACAGCGTTTTTGGCCCTCCGACGCACTACCCGCAACTACCCGCACTTCCCCCGCACTACCCGCAAAAGCCCAGGTCAGCGTGTTTCTGGTTCCCCCGCGCACTACCCGCAACTACCCGCAGCGCGGCGACGGCGCCCCACCCCGGGCCGTCCTCCCCCCGCTTTGGGTGGCCTGCCCAGCCGACGAGCGCCCGCAGCGCTCATAGAGCCGCCAGTGGGAGAGAGGAGCGGGTGACGTGCGGCAGGCGGCGGTCCGCGCCCGGTGCCGCCGGGGAGGCCGTCCACGGCCGAGGCGGCGGTGCCGGTGAACGCGCGGACCGCAGAGAGGGTCAGCCGGGGGCGTCGGGCGCGGCCGCGCCCGTCCGCTATCCACTCCCCTTCAGGGGCGAGCCACCAACACCCCGGACACCCGGTCGTGAGGGGAGCATCAGAACCCCAGACGACCCACGGGAGCGAGTTACTCGCCTGGCGGCCGTGGGCCAGCTGGCGGCCAGGGTCGACCGTGCCGCGGCCACCTCGCCCAGGACGGGCAGAGGTCGACCTGCAGACGGCAGCCGTCGACCGGGCCGGGCTGACCGTTCGCACCGGCGGTAGGGCATGTGTGCCGAAAATCAGACGCACTTTTCCCCAGGGAGAATCGCCATGCTCGGATTTCCTGCGTCTACGCAGGTCAGAGGCGCATTCCGTCCGGCTATCTCGCAACTTACCTGCGGGGAACGGCTATTTAGCCGGGCGTAAGTCAACGCGGGTTATGCCCGCACGTATCGCGGGCGGGCCTATCGTGCGGCCATGGCACGTGACCTGACGCACGGCGGCCGCCGCAGCGGGCGCCCTCCTGGAAAGCGCAAGCGGTACGCCTGGGAACGGGGCGTGGTCCCCTCGTCCGTCGCGCCGGGCGAGAGGCCCAAGCAGTGCAAGGGGTGCAGCACCGAGGCGCTCGCGAAGGAGCTGCGCTACGGGTACTGCGCGCAGTGCTGGTCAGGATGAGGGCGACGGTGCCGGCGCGGCCGCGCCGCGGTCCAGGTACCCGTACACGGTCGACCGGGGCACGCTGAACAGGTCGGCGATCTGCTGCACGGTCATCTCCCGGGCGTCGTAGAGCTGCTGGGCGAGCGCGGCCTGGTCGGCGGTCAGCTTCGGCCGGCGGCCACCGACGCGGCCGCGGGCCCGGGCGGCGGCCAGGCCGTCGTGAGTGTTGGACAGGATGAGCTCGCGCTGCAGCTCGGAGAGCACGGCGAGCATGCCGAACATCGCGCGGCCCTCGGGCGTGGTGGTGTCGATGCCCTGCTCGATGATGTGCAGTTCGACACCGCGCTGCCGCAGCTCGGCCCCGAGGGTGACCAGGTGCAGGACGGAACGGGACAGCCGGTCGAGCCGGGTCACCTTCAACGTGTCGCCCTTGCGCAGCAGCCGCAGCACCAAGTCGAGAGCGGGGCGGGACGCCTTGGCGCCGCTGGCGGTGTCGATGTGGACGTCCTCGGGGGCGACGCCGGCCCGCAGCAGGGCGTCGACCTGGTGGTCGGGATTCTGGTCAGCGGTGGAGACCCGCGCGTATCCGATGAGCATGGCCGGACGCTACCGGCCCGGTCCGACAGTGGGTTTGCCGACGATGAATCCCGACGCGGGTTGTCGACGCGGAAGGCGCGGTGTTTGGGGCCCGTCCCGGCGGTGTCGGCAAACGGTCGTTTGTCGACGCTCGAACGGCGTCGGGGGAAAGCCTGCGGCCCCTGTCTCCGCCAGGGTGTTCGGAGACAGGGGCCGCAGATGCTCTACCAAAGCGATCCCCACTGTAGGGGAAGGCCGGGTGGTACCTGAAGGTATCGACCCAGGCGGCACAGGGGGTGCGAGGTGTGCGAGAGGTGCGACGAGTCGGGCTATTGGCGTGGGTCTAGTCGAGAGGGAGGCACTCCGAGGCGGGCACGGTCTCGCCGTCTCCCCCCAGCTTCGGCACGAGCTTCCCCTCGTTGCCGTACTTGCCGGGCTCCAGCTCACGGACGCGGTATGCGACGGGCGGCCCTTCCTGGCCCCACACCAGCCCGTACACCATGGCCGGGCGGCCGTCGGGGAGGCGTACCCGGGTTCCCCGGGGGTGGCCGCCGCGCGTCTGCCTGAGCAGCTCGGTGAGGAACGGCACCGAGAACCACCATGAGACCGGCTCGGTCTCCATATAGCCGTTGTGGTTCCGGCGTTCCTCCTGTGACCGCAGCCAGCGTTCGGCCAGCTTCAGGCAGCGGCTGTTGTACTCGATCAGGGTCATGTCCCAGCGGGGTTCGTCCGGCTCCGTGGTGTTCACCTTCGTAGCCCAGGCATGGACGCGGGCGTGGCCGCTCTCGTGCCATTCCGCGATCGGCGCACCGAGCAGGCGCACCGCCGCGAGGTCGAGGGGCTGCATGAGCGCGTCGACGGCCGCCAGGTCGTCGGCTTCGACCGCCGCGCGCAGCCGGTGCGGGTCCGGCGCGGTCTCCGGCTCTTCGTCCAGGAGCATTGCGTACGCCAGGGCTAGGACCCAGGTGTAGTCAGGGTGGTAGCCGTACGAGGGCTTCTCCTGGAACCGGTCGGTGAGGCTCTGGGCACGCCCGTTGGGGAGGTTCGCGGCCTGGCAGGTGGCCCAGCTCGTACGCGGGCTCCCCCCGATCGGCTTGAACGGAGTCCAGGTCTCGCACACGTAACCGGGGTGCGGGGTGCCGTCGCATCCGTGGACGCAGGGCGTCGTCACGATCGGATACAGACGGGGCGGCTCGCTCTCCGCGACCGGGGCGGTGCCGGTCTCCTCGGCACGGAGGGCGGTGGTGTACTTCTCGCCCTGGCGGGTGGCGGCGCGGGCCCGCTTCGCGGCGGTGCTCTGCCTCTTCGGCATGGTGCTCTCCCAGCTCGGCAGGTCCCACGCTCCCGCCGGCGGCAGCACGGTGCCGGGCAGACGAGAGGTCATCAGCTACGCGGGCCCCGGGAGACCTTGACCGGCTGTGCCACCGTGCGGCGTGGGCGCTGGTGGCGGCAGTGGACGGCGTACGCGGCTTGCCGTGCCCACCACGGTAGCGACCCCGTGGTGAGCACGTCTCGTACTTCTCGCACCTCTCGCACGTGTCGCACGCAGGGGCGGCTACTGGCCCTTGACCCGCTGCTCTACGGCGGGCAGCGGGTCCAGTCAGCGGCAGCGGCTACGATTCGCGGCCACCTCGAGGAGGAGACACCACCGATGGAAAACGGCCTGCTGGACCCAGACGAGTGCGCGCAGAGCATGGCGACGGTCAACGGGGCGGTTGATGAAGCCCGCTGCGAACTCTGCGGGGGGCCTGCCTGCACCCACTGCGAGGCGCACCTGTCGGCCCCGCATGCCGCCTGCGAGGAATGCGGGCGGCAGCTCCTCCACGTCGTTTCTCGCACCCGTGCGAGAGGTGCTACTCGCTGACCTGGCGGCGTACTTCGTCCAGGTGGCCAAGAGCGACGGACACGAGCGCTGCCATGATGACGTGCTTGGGCTGGCGGGTGGACCAGTGCAGGTCTTCCAGCGCGGCCGCTAGGGCGTCGGCGGACTCCTTCGGCATGTACCAGGAGCGGCGGTCCATGGCCGGCCCCTTGGCCCGCGAGGGCCGCTGTACGGGCTCAGGAACGGTCGGAGCCGGGGCCGGGGCCGGTTCCGGTTGCGCCGGGGCGTCCCCGTCGTCTGTACGGGCGTGGCGGGCCCGAAGCAGGGCCGTGAGGTCGCCACCGTTGGACGGCGGCGGCAGTTCCTTCCTGCGGGCGCTCACTTCCCACCGCCCAGGGTCTTGGCGAGGGCGCGGTACGCCTGGGCGTGCTCGGAGTCGGGGGCGTAGTCGACCACGGTCCGTCCGGACCGCCACGCCTCGGTGACGACGACACCGAGCGGCACCGTGCCGAGGATCGGCAGGCCGTTGAGCTTCTCCAGCTCCGCGAGCACAGACTCCGCCAGCTTCGTTACCGGCCGGCGCAGCAGGGAGACGACCAGGCCGTGCAGCTTGAGCGGCTTCTCCCGCAGGTCTGCGTCTACGGAGGCAATCTGAGGCAGCAGCAGGCGCAGGGCCTTGAGCGAGCTGTCCTCCGCCTGGACGGGGATGAGCACTCCGTCCGCGGCCGCGAGCGCGTTGTCCGTGAGGATGTCGAGCGAGGGCGGCGAGTCGATGAGCACGTGGTCGTAGATGCCGCGGACGGCGGCCAGGAGCCGGGCGAGCCGGTGCTCCCGGGCGCGCTGCTTGTCGAGCTCCCGCACGGCCATGAACATCTCGATGGTGTTCGGCACCAGGTCGAGCCGTCCGGCCGGTGCCGAGTGTGGGGTGATCAGGTCGGCAATGCTGCCGGTGTACTCCCCGATGAGTGCCCGGTAGAGGTTCGCGGCGCCTTCCCCGGCGGGCGCCTGGTCGATGCCGAGTCCGTCCGTGAGGTGGCCCTGCGGGTCGAGGTCGACCAGGAGCACGTTGTGTCCGGTCTCCGCCAGAGCGCCAGCCACGTTCAGCGCGGTGGCTGTCTTCCCGACCCCGCCTTTCTGGTTCGTGACGGCGGTGATGTGCGTGGATGCGTCCATGACGGCGCAGCCTATGTCTCGCACCGGTGCGAGGGGTGCGACACCTCTTCCGGTTCATTCTCTGGCCTTACCTTGCATGGCTCGCACTGGTGCGAGGAGTGCGATGCGTCGCACCAAAGTGCGAGAAGTGCGAGAGGTGCGAGACGTGATCGCGTAGTGTGCCGAGCAGGCGGGCAAGAGCCCCGCCCTGTAGGTGACACAGAGGCCCCCGCGCCTGGAAAGCGCGGGGGCCTCAGTCGTGCTTGCTGGGTAGGTGAGTCAGTCCTTGTACGCGATGGGGCCCAGGCCGTTGTGGGCCCGGTTCAGGGAGCCGTACAGCTTCTGTGCCGCGTTGCGGGCATCGTCCAGGCCGTAGAAGGTCTCCCCGAGGTCGTGCTCCAGCTGGTCCTTGTCGCTCCGCAGGTGGCCGTCCTCGTTCAGGTCGGCGATGAGGCGGCTGGCCTGCTCCAGGAGCTGCGGCAGCATCATCGCCATCTGGGAGAGGTTGCCGACCAGGCTGTAGACGTCGCCGGGGTACTCCCAGTCATCCCGGGGGCTCATGGTCAGGTGGTTGATGGCGCGGATCGCCTCGGCGGCCTCGTCGGCGAGCTTGGCGGGCGTCTTGTCGGTCATGGGGTCCATCCTCTCGGGCCGCCATGGTGCTGGAACACCTGGGAGGCCGGTTGCGGTCAGACGACGAACAGTTCGTGCTGTCGCCAGACGGGTGGGCGGTTGAGGATGCGCTGGTGCCAGCGCAGGGCGTAGGCCAGGCAGTTGGCGCAGGTCTTCGCGCCGTGGGTGCATTCGGGCAACTTCGGGTCACGGCGACCCCCGACGGACCAAGCCATAGAGTCGGCGGACGCCAGCTGGTCGCCGTAGTCGGCGAGCCCGTCGGTCTTCACGCCGAAACCGTGTAGGCGTAGGCCGCGAGCGTGGAAGTGGTCGACGATGCGGGCGATCTCCTCGGTGGCCTGCCGCCGGCACACGGAGCCGAGCCCGACGACCGGGGCCGCGGTGAGGTCGACTCCGGCGTCGGCGTACAGCTCGGCGCATTGCCGGTAGTCGGCGAGGGTCCAGCCCTGCATCACGGGTATCCACGGCAGGTCGGGGGCAATGCGGCGAAGTTCGAGGTAGTTCTGCACGGTGAACTCCTGGTGGAGACGTACAGCTGTCTCAAGGTCATCGGGCTCGCCCGGGCCCATTCCGCGGGCCTGTTTCGTGCCAGCGAAGCGCTGGCCGTTGTGCGTGCCGCCGTGGATCACCCACGGTTCGCACATCCAGTCCTGCGGCGCGGCCCACAACAGGCGACCCAACTGGTCGCGGTAGCGGCGTACCTCCGCGGCGTACTCCTCCGGGGAGGTGCGCCAGCCGCCGTGGTCCTTCAGTTCGGTGAACCCGCCGGAGTCGAGGGCCCAGTCACGGCGGGCGGCCGGGAAGGGGCTGACGCGCCGGGCGAGACGGTTGCGGGAGATGAACAGCGTCACGCCGTCGAGGCGCGGGTCGTCGTCCCAAAGCCAGTTCGCCATGTGGGTTCCGAGCATGAATTGCATGGCTACGCGGCCACCTGGACCCGGCGCCGCCGCAGCAGCGCAATCACGGCTATCGCGGCGAGGGTCATCCACGCCTTACCGAGGACCTGCCCCCACAGGAACTGCAGCGAACCGAACGCCAGCCACAGGAACAGCAGGCTGTCCGCGAGCAGGCCGGCAGCGTTCGACGCCCCGACCGCGACGATCAGCCCGCGCTCACGCAACGGCTCGTAGACGGCGAAGTCCATCGTCTCGGCGACCGCGAAGGCAACGGCAGACGCCGCGGCGAGAGCGGGTGTGGCCAGCCACCACGAAAGCGCGGCGCCCACGGCGATGGCCGCCAGGACCACGGCCCGGCCGGCAGCCTCGCGCGCCAAATCCCGCAGGACCAGGGCCAGACCGACGGTGTACACCCCGGCCGGGGCGACGAAGCCGAGACCGACCGGGACGGCGCCGACGTGGGCAACGAGCCAGTTCGAGGCAGGGATCGTAGCGATGTAGGCCGCGGTCAACGCGGCGGCGGTCAGGGCGCGGGCAGTAGTCATGGGGTCAACTCCTACAGGTCGGGTAGGACATCGGGACCCCCCGGGTGCGAGAGGTGCGACGACTCGCACACCGGAGGGGCTGGCGGGAACGCGGGAGCGCCTCACGAGAGGTCGAACAACATGGCGGGCTCGGGGGCTTCTAGCCGCTTGCGCTCGCGTTCCGCGGCCCGCTGCTGGCCGAGCGCGGCCTGGTGGCAGTTGGGGCACCACGCGAGCAGCTGCTCCGCGGGCACGGCGGCCGCGGCGGCGGGGGAAAGCGTCAGGTCTGCGGGGGCGGCAAGCAGCCGGGCGTGTGACGCGGTCCGGTAGCAGCGGAGGCCGCTATTGGAGTGCTGGGAGCCGCACGCTCCCCCGGAGCATTGGCACTGATGGCCTGCGGCCTCCATGACGGCTTGCCAGATGGCAGCGGCTCCTAACGGCGGCCGGCGGCTCATGCCGCGACCTCGTCAAGCTCCTTGAAGCGGTTGGCGACCCAGCCTGTCGACCAGCCGGTGAGCGCGGCGACCTGGCGCTGTGAGCGGCCCTCGCGGACCGCGTCGGCGACGGCCTGGCGGGCGTCTTCCTCGCTCATCTTGGCGGGCTTGTCGGCGTCGTGAGCGGTCGCGTGAGCGGCAGTGCTCACGAGACTGCTCACGGAAGGGCGGGGGGTGCTCACGGAGGTGCTCACGGGTGCGGGGGTCGCCTGGCGGGCCTCGGCTGCCTTCCGGTCCCGTTCGGCCTTCTGCGCGGCCTCCTTGGCCTTGCGGGCGGCCTCCTGCCGCTCCTGCTCCTGGCGGCGCTCACGGTCCTGTCGGCCCAGCTCCTCGCGGCGGCGGGCGTCGGCCCGCTCCTCGCGCTGCCGCTCCAACTCGGCCTCGTGCTCACGCTCCTCGCGGGCAACCCGGGCGGCGTGCTCACGCTCGCGCTCACGCTCGGCGGCAGCCTGCTCACGGCGCTCACGGTCGGCCCGCTCCTGGCGCTCACGTTCGGCCTGGGCGGCCTCCTGCTCGCGCTCACGGTCGGCCCGCTCACGGTCCTCGCGCTCACGCTCCTCGGCGCGCTCACGCTCACGTTCGGCGGCGTGCTCACGCTCGATCCGCTCCACTGCCGTGGTGATCGCACGGCGCCATTTCAGGCCCGCCTCGGCGACGACGATGAGCAGGATCGGCGCGACGGAGTGGACGCCGACGCCCACCATGTCGCCCTTGAGCGCGGAGTCCGCGACGTTGAGCCCGAGGGTCATGAAGCCGGTGAGCCAGCGCAGGAGTGCCGGCCAGAACCCCGCCTCTCCGTCCAGTCGAGCGACGATGGCGTCGACCCGGACGACGATGACGACCGCCGCGTCTACGACGATCGGCAGGATCGGCGCGGTCAGCTCCCAGCCCTTGGGGGTGAACCGGAGCACGAGCGGGGTGACGGTGAGGACCGAGTACAGGACCGCCCCGAAGACGATGACCCACGACAGGCGCAGGGTCTTCTCGGCGGCCTCGATGTGGGCCTGAGTGTCCAGCTTCATCGCGGTCACCGCCCAACCTGGGAGCGGGAGAGCATGCCGCGCGCGGTCGAGGTGATCTCGGTCCGCTGCACCACGGTCCCCTGGTAGACGTTCGTGGTCGACGCGGAGCGGGCGCGCGAGATGGCGGCGCCAACGGCCGTGGCCACCATGGCGATCCCGGCGAACGGGGCGGCGATGGCCATGACTCCGAGCAGGGTCACGGACGACAGGCCCTGAAGCACAAGCCAGGCGCCGCACCCGAGGCCGGTAACTCCGGCGCCGACGCCGATCGAGGCCACCGCGACCCCGGCGGCCCACTGGGGGACGATCCGGTGGTCGTCCTGGTGGACCGGGGGCGTCGGCCCGACGGCGGGGATGGGCGAGTGGTCGCGGAAGCTGGTCGCCATCGGCGCCGGCACTTCCTGCCGGTACGCCTCCCGGATCAGCCGGTACGCCTCGACGGACGCCTCGGACTCGGTAAGGGGATACTTCGGATCGGTGGTCACGGGATGCCTCCGTGGCTGTCGGGCGGGCCGCCCCGGTTGCTTCGGGGCGGTCCGTCGTCATTCGGTGTGCGAGGGGTGTGCAGTCGAGCTGTGCGGGAGTGTGCGGGGCGGTGTGCGGCCCTCTTCACACGCCGTGTGACGTGGGGATTCGCGCTGTGCGGGTGTGCGGGTGTGCGGGTGTGCGGACCGGCGTCAGACCCCGGCAAGGGCGGGGATGAGGCGGTAGACGCCCTCCTCGCCGGTCGGGGCGAGGCGGCCCTCCTCGGCGAGCCGCTTCATCTCCCGGGAGACCCAGGAGCGGTCACGGCCGATCTGCTCCAGGTACGGCTTGAGGTCGCGGACGGCGACCGTGCCGGGGCCGACCGAGGCGAGCATCGCGACCAGTTCGTCCAGGAGCTCGCGGGCCTCCTCTGTCGACGGCTTCCCCTGCGGAAGCTCCGTGTTGGTGCCGACACCGGGGAGTTCGGCGGTCGCGTCCAGGTCGGCGTCCTCGGCGTCGACGAGCTGGGCGACCTCCTGGGCGGACTCCTGCGCCTCCGTCAGCTCCGGGGCCGGGGCGAGCGGGGCGCCGGCGCGGGCGCGGCGGTTGGTGAACAGGTCGCCCGCGACCCGGGCGGCGGCGGCCTCCGTGACCGAGTCGAGCGCGGGCCGCACTCCGGCGAACTGCTGGATGATCCAGCGGGCCGCGCGCTCGTACTCGCCGGACGGGCCGGTCCAGAACGTGCGGGCCGGGTTGGCGTACAGGTCCTCGTCGACCCCGGCGGAGACCAGGTACACGTACCCCTTGCGCTTGTTGCCCCAGGCCGCAGGGTTGGCGCCCGCGTCCAGGACCTCCTCGGGGAGGGCGAACCCGGCGTCGTCGCCCCGGACGCCGAAGCACATCGCCGCGGGCAGGCTCGCGCGGGTGTCGGTCGACAGCTGGTAGCCGGACGCGCGCTGCATCGAGACGACCAGCGAGACGCCGGCGGACCGGGCCTCCTGGGCGATACCGGTGAACACGTCGTCTCCGAGGTCGCGCAGGAGCTTGGCGGCCTCCTCCATCCACGCGACCAGGTACGGCATGCCAGGGCAGCCGCACGCGCCGGACGTGGCGCAGGAGTGAGCGGGGTCGGTCTGCGGCTCGGCGGCCGCGGGCTCCCAGGCCCGGTAACCGTGGTCGCGCAGCCAAGAGGTACGAGCGGGGATGACGGCCTGGACGGCCGCGACCATCGCCCCGGCGGACGGGGTGTCCAGCGCTGCCCAGTCCATCGCGGGGATGAGCGGCTGGAAGTCTTGGCCGGCCTTGGCCGCGTCGGCCAGCCAGACCGCGACGTCCTTGCGCGTCAGCAGCTCGAACATGACGTCC
>NZ_JBSFDI010000050.1:0-20946 GCF_053593835.1 Streptomyces sp. NPDC002076 | reverse complement strand
GCTTGCTGGCACAACGCCACCCCTTACGACCCCTGCAGCCACCCTGCCGCCCAACGCCTCGCAGCTCCCTGACTTGACTCAGAGGACTCAAGCGCTACGCGGCCCGGGAGGTCTTCCACCTGGTCAGACCAGTGCAGTCGTCACCTCCGTTATAGGGGCAGTGCGAAGCAGTGAAGCCCATCCGGGAACCATCCCCCGACGGGGCTTCTGCTCGGAGCCCTGGGACGAAGCCCCGCCGGAGCGCTCCGGCGGGGCTTCGCCGTGATCTCGACTGTGCTTGCGCGCATGACCGCGTTCGGCTCCGCACACAGTGCGCGCTCCTGCGATGCTCGCGGGACGCTGGATTTGCGATTGCGCCCATCTGGGAGGGGAGCCGTAAGACGACGCAGCCGCGCCGGGAAGCCGACGGGGCTGTTCCAGCCGCTGGGTCTCACCGGATCACTTCAGCCGTGCACCGGGAAAAGGCGCTGGAGTACGGCAAGGGCATCTGGATGCGTTACAGCTGCCGACTCATGCAAGCGGTTCGACGGGATTGCCTCCTGGTTCAGACAGGGCGGCGAGATCATCTACCGTCGGCGCCGGTGCGTCATGCTCGGGCGCTGCTGATACGGGCTCGCCGCAGTGGCGCTCCTGCTCGGTGGAGGCTGGCGAGTGCTTGCCGGTAGGAGGCGATCAGTCCGGTTTCCCGATAGTCGACTCCCAAGTCCTGGCAGTAGCGGCGGACGATGGGCCGGGCCCTGCGCAGGTGCGGGCTGGGCATGCTGGGGAACAGGTGGTGTTCGATCTGGTGGTTCAGGCCGCCCAGGACGAGGTCGGTGAACCAACTGCCGCGTACGTTGCGTGCGGTGAGGACCTGGCGGCGCAGGAAGTCGGGGCGGTCCTTGCCGGTCAGGATCGGCATGCCCTTGTGGTTGGGGGCGAACAGACAACCGAGGTACAGGCCGAACAGGCACTGGTGGACGGCCAGGAACGCGATCGCCATGCCGGGCGGAGGACGATGAACACTGCGGTCAGGTAGGCGGCGGTGTGCCCGTAGAGCAGCGTGCCGTCCAGGGCGCGGTTCTTCAGGGCGCGATTGCCCAGTGCTCGCGCGCTGGAGACATGAAGGTTGACCCCTTCGAGCAGGAGCAGGGGAAAGAAGAGGAACGCCTGCCGACGGCCGATGATCCTCGGCAGTCCGGTCGCGGCGCGGGCCTGGTCCTGGGACCACACCAGCAGGTCCGGGGCGATGTCGGGGTCGAGGTCCTCGTGGTTGGGGTTGGCGTGGTGGCGGGTGTGTTTGTCCTGCCACCATCCGTAGCCCATCCCGATCGCGGCCCCGGCGATGCGGCCGGCCGTTTCGCTGGGCCGGCGCCGGCGGAAGACCTGGCGGTGCGTGACGTCGTGGGCGAGCAGAGCCACCTGCCCGAACATCACGGCGAGGAACGCGGCGAGCGCCAGGGTCCACCACCCCGCGCCGATGACGACGAACGCGCTCCAGCCCCCGGCGCAGGCGACGGCCACGACGATGGACCGGACGGTGTAGTAGCCGGGGCGCCGGTTCATCAGGCCGGCCTCGGCGATCTTCTTCGACAGGCGGGCGAAATCACTGCCACCTGCGGGGGGAGGCGGGCGACGGCGCGGGGTATGCGTGGTCATGGTCTCGGAGTGTCCTTCCCGGCTGACGGGCCGCATCCGGTCGTGCGGTGTACGCCGGATGCGATGCGGCGGGCGGGTACCCACATCCCTGCCTTCGGACCGGCACCCGATGCTCGTCGGTCGGAGCTCCGGATGTCGCGGGCTTTGACGTAAGGCCCCCACGGAGGGTGGCTGCTGTCGATGAACCTGCCGCGCTGGCAATCGGGGCGAAGCGGCATGACAGGGGTATAAGACACTAGCCTCGGGCCATGGTGACGCGTACCCGGCTGTATCACGACGGCACTCTGGTCCTGGAGGGCTTTCCCGCCAGTGACGTCTCTGCGCATCTCGCTGATCCGGCGTCGGTCCTGTGGCTGGACCTGCACCGGCCCGGAGCCGCTGAACTCACCATGCTCGGTCAGGAGTTCGGCATCCACGAACTGGCTCTGGAGGATGCCGCTCACCATGGACAGCGGCCGAAACTCGACCGCTATCGCACCCACGAGTTCCTCAGCGCCTACGCCGTGACCGTCAGCCCGGACGGTGCGCAACTGACGTACAGCGAGATCGCCGTATTCCTCACCAGCCAGGCCATGATCACCGTCCGCAAGGACGACGGCCTCGACATCGAGGACGTTGTCGCCCGCTGGGACGAGAGCCCGGACCTGGGCGGCCACGGCGTCGGATTCCTGCTGCACGGTCTGCTCGACCATCTCGTGGACGGACACTTCGCCGCGGTCCAGCAGTTGGACGACAGCGTCGAGGAGCTGGAGGGTCTGCTCTTCGCGGCCGGGCGCCGTGAGATCGAAGCCGTGCAGCGCCGGGTTTTCGCACTGCGTAAGTCGCTCGTCCAGCTGCGCCGCGTCGTGCTCCCGATGCGTGAGGTGGTCAACACCCTCATGCGCCCCGGCCTGCACCTGATCAACGACCCTCTCGCCCCGTACTACCAGGACGTCTACGACCACGTGCTGCGTGCCACCGAGTGGACGGAATCACTGCGGGACCTGGTGGCCTCGGTCATGGAGACGAACCTCTCGGTCCAGGCCAACAACATGAACCTGATCATGAAGAAGGTGACGAGCTGGGCCGCGATCATCGCCGTACCCACCGCGATCACCGGCTACTACGGCCAGAATCTTCCCTACCCCGGTTTCGGCCGGCAGTCCGGATTCATCACATCGGCAGCCGTCATCGTGGTCCTGTCCGCAGTGCTGTATCTGACGTTCAAGCGCAAGGACTGGCTCTGACCGGCCCAGTGCCGGGCGCGGGTGACCAGGCCGAAGGCAGGAAATACCTGGTCACCCCAGGCTTCTCGGGCCGGTGAGCGGAGTAGTGTGAAAGCACCGGGAGTTCTTCGCGTACCGGCTCCGCTGCGGGTGCCGTTTCCGGTGATCGACAACGCCGGGCCGCTCACGAGCCCGGGGGCAGGTTCGCACCATGTCCGTGACCATCGACCGTACGACATGGGGCAAGCGCGCGCCGTCGCTGCCGGCTCGCCTGTCCCTGACACCCGCGCCGGGCGGGCTGGACGGCACGTGGTGGCCTCGCTCCCGTGCCCTGACCCGTGAGCTGCCACCCTTGACAGCCGCCCTGGGCGATCTCTGGGGTCGCATCACGGGTATCGCGGTGAACCCGGCCCACTGGCCCGTCATCCCGTGTCGGGTGTCCATCGCCGGGCGTACAGTGCACGTGGGCTGGTCCACCGAGGAGCAGGATCCGCACAGACTGACCTTCTTCTCCGCCAATGGCCGCCGGGACGTCCTGGTGATTCCGCCGGAAACCGGTGCGGAGGCAGCCGCGCAGCTCATGGCGGGCGACGGCATCGAGGCCCCGGCACTGGAGGAAGCAGCAGACAGGATCGACGCCCGGATCAGGGAAGAAGCGTGGGAGACCGACGGCGGAGCCGGTCGGGCCGTCGTGCCTGCCCCGGCATATCGGATCGGCAGGCCCTTCGCCCGCCGTTCGACGGAGATGAGAGAACCATGACGGTCATCGCCGCGGCCGCGCTGCTCCTTCTGATCGCCGTCGGAGTCGCTCTGATCCACCGGCTCAACGGCCAGCACGCCGAACGGATCGCTGCCTTCCACTACAGCGATGTTCTGCCGGGGATCGGGCGTCGGCCCCGGAGGCACCGTCGGTCGGCGGTGGACGCGACCGTTCCGACGCGCCCCCCCGCGACGGCGACCGCGGATGACATCGACTTCGGCCCGACCGTGGGCAGTAGAGGAAGGCGCGTCATGGCGATATTGCGAGACCGGAAGACGTACCGCGAGAGGATCATGCAGGCTCTGTACCAAGCCGCCGAGGGCAATCGCCTCCTGGGCGTCGATGGGGCGAAGCTCCGCACCGACCTGGGTATCCCTGAGCAGGACATGGCCGCTGCCTGTATGTACCTGGCAGGTGAAGGCTGGGTCGTCGTGGACTGGGAGAGGGGCAACACGCCCGCGATGATCACGCTGACGCATCAGGGGATCCGGCAGATGGAGACAGAAGAAGAAGGGCGTGGCTGAGCAGCCGCGTCGGTTTCTCGGACCGAAGTGAACTTCCGCAAGGATTGTTCATGTCGGATCAATCCCTTTGGCGTAACGTGGAAAGCGGGTCGGCGCACGCTCACGTGCAATGACCTGGAAGGGCGGCTCCGGCGGGTATACGCCGGAGCCGTTGCTTGTTTCCGTAACCGCGCCCTGCGGCGAAGCGCTCGCGCGAGCGTCGTGCGGAGTACCGTGAGGTAGCAGGGCCGTATCGCGGTCGCATGCTCTGCGATGGCACTGCTCTCTGCGGACGGGCGGACACCATGGCTGACTCAGACACCCCCGACCTCCCCAGGCTCCTGCCGGACGCCGTCCACCGGTCGGTGAAACCCGGGACGGCCCTGCTGAGGCTGGAGACCACACACGCACGCGAGGGAATCCTGGACGGTGCCTGGTGGCCACGGTCCCGGGACATCGGTGCGGAGCTGCCCTCGCTGATCTCCGCGTTGACCGAGCACCTCGGACCTGTCACCCGGGTCGGTCTGGACGGCAGCGCCTGGGACGAACTGCCGACCCGGGTGATGGTCGACGGCCGGGTCGTGCACATCGACTCCTTCCCGGTCGGTGACGACACCGTCCTCATCACCCGGGGCGACCAGGACCATTTCTCCCTGATGCTGGTCCCTCCGGACACGTCGCCCGATGCGGCACGCGCCGCGATGGCCAGGGCCGTACGGGCCGACAACGTCACCGAGGCCAGACAGATCCTCATTGATACGGGCGGCGGCATGCCTCCTGCGCCGGCCTGACACGTCCGTCGCAGATCGACTCCCCTATCGGCCTGGACGCTAGATGCGGGCGTACTTTTCCGTTTGCTGGGCGAATTCCTGGGCCATCGCGGAGCTGACCGTGGCCTTGGTGTCGCGGATCGTGTCCAGGTAGGCGTCGGTGGTGGGGGTGGTCCGGGTTCCGGTGTCGAAGGTGCGCTCGAACTGGGCCTGGGAGACGGTGCGCGCCGCGTGGGCGATGTCGGCGGGGGTGAACCCCTCGCTGGCGGACGCGAGTACCGCGCTGTCGGCCCGTGCGCCCGCTCGGGCCAGGTAGCTCTCCCACAGCGCGGTCCTGGCGGTGTGGTCGGGAGGGCCGATCGGCAGCACGTAGTCGAAGCGGCCGTGCCGCAGGAACGCGGAGTCGAGCGTGGTCACGTTGTTCGTGGCACAGACGAGCAGCCGTCCGTCCTGGCTTCGGAACCGGACGATCGCCTTGAGCAGTTCGTTGACGACGCCGACAGCGGTCGCGTCCGCGCCGCCGCGTTCGCCGGCGACCTCCTCGACCTCGTCGATGAAGACGAGGACGTGGTCGAGCCGGGCGATCTCGTCGAAGCGCCGGTTCAGCCCGGTCGCCAGGCCGTACTCGGCGGCCAGACGGGCGGGGAACAGTTCGAGGAAGGGCCATCCCAGGCGGCTGGCGATCGCGTGCGCGAACGTGCTCTTGCCGGTCCCGGGCGGGCCGAACAGCATCACCGCCCGTGGCGGTTCCACTCCGTGCTGGGCGGCCAGTTCGGGATGGGCCAGCGGCAGGACCAGGCGCCGCTCGATGAGCTGCTTCTCCCGTTGCATGCCCGCGACCTTCTGCCAGAGCCCCCCTGGCGGCAGCTCCGCTCCGAGCGAGGACAGCGTGCCGGCCGACTGCGGGGTCACCGGTCCGCGTTTCTCGAAGAAGACCAGCCCGGGGCGGGCGCCGAAGTCGCAGTTGCGCAGGGCGGTGGCACCGGTCTCGCCCTCGGGCAGGGCGGCGTGCACCGCGCGGACGCCGGCGGCGAAGACGCGTTGCTCAAGGGCGGTGATCAGGGCACTGCCCAGCCCGCGCTGCCGCCAGCCGGGCGCCATGCAGATGCGCAGGATCCATGCCCGTTCGCCCTCCACCCTGCTCACCGCGGCGCCGATCAGCACGTCGTCGGCCGTGGCCACCACGGCCGGGTGGCGGGTCTGGAGGGCCGTCACGGCGTCCGAGAGCGGGAAGAGCGGCGGCTCCTCGGTCGTGCCGCTCTGCATGTCGACACGGATCACCGCTTCGAGATCGTCCTGGGTGTAGTCCCTGACCCGCCAACCCGTCATGATCAGCTCCGCGTGTTCGGCCGTACCCCCATCATCAGCCGGTGCCCGGAGGATGCGCGCGACAGGCGACGGTCACGAATCCTCCCTGGTGCCACGGATCGCTCGGGCCGTAGTCGGCTTCACGCCGCGGTGCCGGGCGCGCTGCCTGCCGGGCTGAGGGACGTGTGGGTGCGGCCGGTGCCGGCCGGTGGCGCTGCCGCGGCGGGTGCGGCGGCAGCAGTTTCCCGGGCGAGGAAGGAGCCGAGCTCGCCGATCGTGCTCATGAGGGGGGCCGGGAAGACGACGGTGGTGTTCTGGTCGACACCGATCTCCACCAGGCTCTGGAGATTGCGCAGTTGAAGCGCCAGGGGGTGGGCCATCATGGTGTCCGAGGCGTCGCCGAGCGCGGCTGCGGCCAGGGACTCGCCCTCCGCGTTGATGATCTTCGCTCGCTTCTCCCGCTCGGCCTCGGCCTGGCGGGCCATGGCGCGCTTCATGGTGTCGGGCAGCTGGATGTCCTTGAGCTCGACCAGCGTGACCTGCACACCCCAGTCGACGGTGGTGACGTCGAGGATCTGGCGGATGTCCAGGTTGATACGGTCCGTCTCCGACAGCGTCTCGTCGAGCGTGTGCCGGCCGACGACCTTCCGCAGGGTGGTCTGGGCGATCTGGTTGATCGCCGCGTCGACGTTCTCCACGGCGACGACCGACTTCACGGCGTCGACGACCCGGAAGTAGGCGACCGCCGACACGTCCACGCTCACGTTGTCCCGGGTGATGATGCCCTGGGACTGGATCGGCATGGTGACGACCCGCAGCGACACTCGGTGCAGGGTGTCGACGAACGGGATGATGAACCGCAGCCCCGGGGAGCGTGTTCCGACGAGTCGGCCGAAGCGGAACAGCACTCCCTTCTCGTACTGCTTGACGACCTTCACGGACAGGGCGAGGGCCAGGACGGCCAGAAGGCCGATCACGACGATGAGAACGATCAGGGCTTGCATGTACTGCTCCTCGAACGAGGACCACGTGGGGCGGAGACTCGCCGGTCGAGACCCCTGCATGTGCCTGCGCCGGCTCGTGAGGCAGGTCCGAAACCCGTGAAGGCACCGGTCGTGGCGGCCGTCTCACATGCCGATGACCAGGCGACTGGCGCGATCCGTCCGTGCCGGAACGGCCGCTGAGGCGGGGCCGTCCTCCTCGTGCTTCCCTGCCTCGTCCGGTTCGAGTGGCCGGTCGGCGGCGGAGACGGCGTGCCGGGTCTCGTCCGCGGCGATGAGAGCGCTTGCGGTCAGCGGTGGGCCGTCGTAGTCGGACGCGGCCGCCATCAGGCGGGCCGCCGACTCCGTCTCGGTCTCGGGCGGGATGACCAGCAGGTCCCAGCGGCCGGTGCCGTAGGAGAGCAGCAGCAGCTTGTGCGGGTCGATCTCCGGGGTGAACCATCCGACCTTGACGACATGACCGCCCACGGGGACCTCGTGCGGGATGACCGGCCAGTACTTCGGGTTGACGGCGATGCGGGTGATGCGGCCCCACAGAGGGTCCAGCACATCGGTCAGTGCGGGCAGCTCGCTCAGCAGGTCCCGGGAGCGGGGCCACCAGGCACCGTCCAGGAGGCCGCGCGACGGGCCGTCGGTCTTCAGCGCGAGACGCGCGGCCGGGGCTGCGACGGGCTCGTGGTGTGGCAGGGGTTGATGCAAGGTCGCCGACATGATGCGGACCCGTCTCCGGGCCGCCTCGGCGGCGACCCGGGTTTCGTCTCTCGCCGAGGACGACCCGGCGTGGAAGCCGGTGTGCGAAATGCCCTCGGTGGTGTCCACGGTACTCCGCACGCGCCGGGGCGGTTGTGGAGACGCCGCCGCATTCCGTGAAACGGCTGTCGATACCGGCGGCAGTGGGCCGAGGGCGCCGGGGCCCTTCGTATGCCGGCTCCCGGACCGGTCTCACGCCCGACGGCCCGCATGCCCCGGCCCAGCACTCCCCTGGCTGTGTGACGTGTGTTGTTCCGTTCAGCCCGTCACTCCCCGCCAGTCCGCCGGGCCTCGGCGAGGAGTATCCTGGTGATTACCGAGAGCATCTCGTACACCGGCTTCCACGCCGGGTCGTTCTCGGCGATTCATGGCAACCGGGCCGGCCGTGACCGGCCTGGGGTTGGGTCCGCGTCATGACCGCGACCATTCCGTTCACACCCGCAGTCGGAGACCGGGCCCCTTCTTCGTCACCGCTCCGACTCACGCTGGCGCGGGCCGGCGCCCCTCCGGCCCTGATCGACGGTGCCTGGTGGCCCCGTTCGCGCAACCTGACGGAGGAGCTCCCGGCGCTCGTCGAATGTCTCGACCCGCTGTGGGGGCGGATCACCCGGATAGCGGTGAGCCGCACGTTGTGGCCGGTCATCCCGGGTGAAGTGCCCGCGCACGGCCACATGGTGCGCGTCGGCTGGTCCAACGCCGGGCAGGACCCGCACAAGCTGTTGCTGCTGTCCCACACCTTCGGCCGCTGGGACCTGCTGGTGATCCCACCGGAGACAGCCCCGGCCACCGCAGCCCGGCTCATGGCCACGGCCACCGACCCGTCGCGGAGCCTCACGGCGACCGGCCTGATCCATGAGGCCGAACGTTTCCGGGCCGCGGCAGAGGCAGCGGCCGACTCGGACTCGCTCCGGGAGGCGGTCTGGGACTCCGAAGGCGGACACGACGCCCCCCCACCCCGCCTCACGCACTCCTGACGGACCGGTCACCCGTCACGTGCCCACCGCGGCAGCAGGAGTGTGAGAGATCGGCGGTGGGGGAAAGGCTGCGTGCCGTCGGCCTTTCCCTGGGGGTGGGAGGCCGGCTCACTCCGGGAGGGCGAGGTCGTCGGTGGCGCTCCCGCGCCATTCGATCAGCAGGAGCGTCGCATCGTCCGTCGTGATCCCGCCCCGCGCCCGTTGCAGCGTGTGGGAGAGGGAGCGCGCCACCGTCCGGATCTGTTGGGCCGTGGGCTCAAGGCGGTTCACCCACCCGATGAGCTGCTCCTCACTGAATTCCTCACTGCCGACATCGCGCTCCTCTATCAGTCCGTCGGTGAAGCACAGGATCCGGTCGCCGGGGATGAGAGCCACTTCACTGATCCGGGGCTCGTGACCGCCGAAGCCGACGGGCAGCGTCGTCGGGCCCTGCAGCCGTCGTACGACACGGTGTCCACGGATCAACAGAGGAGCGGGATGTCCGGCGTTGACCCACTGAAGCCTGCCCGTTGCCGTGTTGAGCCGCATCATCTGAGCGGTCACGAAGTGGTCGGGGCCGAACTGATCGGCGACGGCCCGGTCCATGAACGTATAGATCTCCGACAGGCCGACGCTGATGCGCCGGGCATGCCGGTAGGCTCCGATGACCACCGTGGCCATCGTGGCGGCGTCCAGTCCGTGGCCCATCGCGTCGACCATGGCCACATGCAGGACATCGCCGTTGAGGGCGTAGTCGAAGCTGTCGCCGGCCACGTCGTAGGCGGGTTCCAGCATCCCGGCCAGCTCGACCCGGGGCGTGGACATCGCCAGCGGTGGCAGCAGCGACCACTGGATCTCCGCCGCCACACTCATCGGTTCTCTGCGGCGCAGCCGGAAGAACAGATCGGTGTAACCGTGCTTGGTCACCAGCATGTCGGCCACGAGCGAGGCGAGCCTGCGCAGCAGCCGTCGCTCGTCGTCGTGGAGGCGGTCCAGGGTGACGGCCAGGACGCCCACCTGGTCGCCACCGTCCAGCAGGGGTATATAGACCCGTACACCGCCGGCCTGCGGCACCTCGACGGGACGCGCCTCCTGGAAGGCACGACCGGCATCGGAGCCGTCGATCGGCTGCGGTTCCCCGGCTGCCAGCCCGTCGCCCGGCAGGGGGACGAGCCACACCTGGCCGTAGTCCTGCAGGAAGAGCGAGGTCTCGCGGCCGTCGAGCCTGCCGATCTGCCGTGCGACGAGCGGACCGAGCTGGTGCGGCGGCAGCTCGTGCCCCTGGTCCAGCAGGATTCCCAGAAACTCCTCCCCGAAGCGCTCCGACCGGGTGGAGCCTTCCGCGGGTCCTTGCCCCTCACCGCCCGTCATCGCCGTGGCCCGGGGGGGACGTTCTGGCGGATCTTCACGAAGGTGCTGTGCATACGAACTCCCGACGGAGACTCACCGGTCGACGCGGTGGGGAACTCCCGCCCGGATCGTGGGGGTCGATCCACCGACTCCCCATCGAGTCGGCCGTGCGCTCGTGCGGCGAGGACCGGCACAACGGCCACCGGGCGCGCCCCGGCCGAGCCGCGGCGGCTGGTCAGCACCGGCGGCGGCCTCAGCCGGATCGACCTCTTCGCCGTCGTCGTCCGCCGCCGCGAACATCTTGGCGGGGTCCGCGCCGTCTGCCGGCCTGCCCGCAGCATGGATCACTGCCCTGCAGGGCAACCGACCCCGCCTACCAGTAGTGGCGTCGACCGGCGACGGCGTGTCCCATCGCGCCGAGGATCCACAGGATGGCTCCCACGACCAGCAGGATGATCCCGATGGTCCACAGGATGGACAGGCCGGTGAGGAAGCCGACGACGAGCAGAATGACGCCCAGGATGATCATGGTCTCTCCTTCGGGGGGTGGTGCCGGCGCGCCCGCGAACTGCTATGGGCCGCAAGGGCGTCGGCGGGAACGGCCGATCTCCTCCTCACTCCACGCGGTGTGGTCCGTGGCGGCTGACCTGTAGGCGGACCTCGGTTGGCATGTCGGTGAGGCCGGTGGACCGACGCGCGGTGCCGATCGGGCCTTCGCACAGGGCACCGAGAGTGGCGCCGGGCGTGCCCTCGGGGGTGAGGGTGAGCTTGATGCGGGTGCGGTGGCGGCCCGGTCGGCCGGTGATGACTACGGCCGCATGGCCTACCCCTGGCAGGGCACCGGCTTCGTTCGCGATCGCTTCGCTGAGTGCGCGGTCGCGCAGTTCGACGCCCTCCTGCGGGGGTGTGCCGCCGACGGGCAGTGAGCCGGGGCGGTGTCGGCTCAGCTGGGCGAGCAGCCACCACAGGGCGAGGAGGGCGGTGAGGACGAGGGCGGCGATGTCCGCGGGCCACCACCAGCCCTGGCTGCTCCAGCGGGCCCGGTCGGCGGAGCCGAGCAGGACGTCGGCCGGGGTGGTCAGGGGCCAGCCGGCGGGCGGGGCCAGATCGTGCCGCCTGTAGAGGTCGAGCCCGGCGAAGAGGATGAGCAGTCCGCCGCCGAGGAGGACCAGCCCGGCGAGGGCCAGCAGGGTGCGGTTGAGAGCGGATCGCGGCGTCATGGCGGGCTCCGGTGCTGCGGGTCTTGTGTCAGCGGGTGCGTCGCCGCGTCCGTACGGCGATGCGGAGAGGACGGGCGAGGGCGAGCCGGTCGCGCTCCTCGTCGAGGACGGCGGTGAGGTCGTCCTTCACCTGTCGGGGCTCGCGGAAGCGGACGTCCGCGCGGGCTTTGATGCGGTGGCGGCCCACCAGGACGTGCGCCGCGCCGACTCCGGGGACCCGCATGGCGGCGTCGCGCAGCAGGACGGCGGCTCCGTCGCGGTCCACGAAGGCCCGCAAGCGCGGGCAGCCGGCGGGTGAGCGCAGGGGCAGCCAACGGCGTTGACCGGGGGTGAGGGCCAGGACGATCAGCCAGACGCCGACGGCGGCGGCCACGGCGGCCCCCGTCAGCATCCACACGTCGTCCACCGGGCGGGTCGCCAGTTCGTCGGCCAGGTGCCGTCGCCAGGCCGCGGCCGGACGTCCCGCCCGTACGGCGATAACGTCGACGAGCGTCGCGACCGCGGCAACGAGGATCACCGCGGCGACCAGCGCCGCCGTGATGCGGCGCGCGGACCACTTGCGACGGGTTCGGTGCCCTCCTTCGCGCTCACCGGCTGTGAGGTCCGAGGTGGACACGTCGCGTTCGGGAGGGTCGGGCTCCTTCGTCAGTGGCACCGCGGCACGGTGCGTGGACGACGCGGAGCCGCGGCCCGGGGGACGTGGACCGGATGTCATCGCGATCGCCCTTCCTGCACGGCGTGCCCGGTGACCCGGGCCGCCCGGCCGCTCACCGGACCCGCCCCCGGCTCGAGTCGGCGGCGGTCACCAGCCGCCGGACGGTGAGGAGGACCTCTCCCACCCGCAGCCCGGTCAGCTGGGCGACCCGTTCGGCGACGTCCCGCTGGATCCGCTCGCAGACACGGGGGATGTCGGTGGGGTAGGGCAGGTCCATGGTCAGATGCAGGCGCACCGATCCGGTACGGACGGCGGCGGAGGCGCGGGGTGCCGCAGGTCCGCCCCGATCGGGCGGTACCGCGGCGCGCCGCGCCTGCGCCGCGCGCGCGGCCTGCGCGGCGATACGGGCGACCACCCTGTCCGGGATGACGGTGGCGCCCCGCTCGGCCGGGGGCGGCAGCCCGGCGGCCGGCGCCGGCGGGCCCGACCCCTCGCCGGGGGAACCGGGCCGGGTCTTCACCGCTGCCTCCGTGTCCGGAGGTCCAGGTCGCCCTGTACGACGAGGCCGACGATCAGCCCCGCCGCGCCCAGGACCAGGACCAGCAAAAACGCCCAGAAGCCGCCGAAGTAGCCGGCGAAGCCGAGGGCCATGCCGGCCGCGAGTCCCGTCGTTGCTGTGTTCATCTCGCACTCACCCGTCTCGCGAGCGTCCCTCTCGCCGTGATCATCCGCTCGGGCCCGAGATCACGGCGGTGGTCCCGGCAGCGGTCATCTCACGCGGCCCTCGTCCGGTTCGGTCTGCTGCTCCTCGTCGTCGGGCAGGTGGACGTCGTCGACGGCGATGTTCACCTCCACGACCTCCAGGCCCGTCATCCGCTCCACGGCGCTGATGACATTGACGCGTACGCCGCCCGCGACGTCGACGATGGAGACGCCGTACTCGACGACGACGTCCAGGTCCACCGCGGCCTGCCGTTCCCCGACCTCGACCTTGACGCCGCGGGTGACCGCTCCGCCTCCGCCTGCGCCGGGGACGCGTTCCCGCATGGCTCCGAAGGCGCGGGCCATGCCCGCGCCCAGGCTGTGGATGCCCGGTACCTCGCGGGCGGCCATGCCCGCGATCTTGGCCACCACACCGTCCGCGATGGTGGTCCTGCCCCGTGTCTCGGCCGGAGCCCCGGCCCCGGTGCGGCCCTTGAGCGCGCTCACGCCCGCTTCGGGCCGGCTGCCCCCGCCGACGCTGGTGATGTTGTCCGTCATGGCGGTCGCCTCGATCGGTCGGCCGGACACCGGAATGGTGCCCGTCGAACGTTGGACATACCGGGCGGCACAATCCTCACGCGTCTGGCATGTGATGTGCGTCACAACTCATATCGGGGGTACACGCTCGTTCCGAGCCTGCGTGGGAGCGTCATGATCGAACGCACTGCTTCCCCACGACTGGGGTGCGACCTGCCCGACCGCCTGCTGGCGGTACGGGCGGCCGAGGGGGACGAGGACTCCTTCGCCGTTCTCGTCCAGCGGCACAGCCGCTCCCTCCTGACCCTGGCCCGCTGCATGCTGGGCAACCCCCAGGACGCCGAAGAGGCCGTTCAGGACGCCTTCATCAGCGCCTGGCGCCACCTGCCGGAATACCGCCACAGGGCGGAGTTCCGCACCTGGATGTACCCGGATCACCGTCAACCGCTGCCAGACCATGTGCCGCCGCCGACCGCCGCCCCTCCCCCTGGACGCCGTCGCCGAACCCGCGGCGGGCGACGCGTGGAGCCAGCCCGCCCGGACCGCCGAGCAGGACGCGGCCACGGCCGCCCTGTCCCGCGCACTCGCCGAGCTGGACGCCGGGCAGCGGGTCTGCTGGATCCTGAGGGAGGTGCAGGGCTTGCCCTACAAGGAGATCGCGCACGTGACGCGTACCGGCGAGCAGACGGTACGCGGCAGACTGTTCAGGGCACGCCGATCCCTGCAGGAGGCGATGGGCCCATGGCGCTAGACGATCCGCACACGCGGCCTCCCGGACCGCCCGGAGCCGGCGGGCCCCGCAACGGCTCGGCCGCCGCCGACGTGCCCCCGATCGCAGGCGATGAGGTACTGCCCTGCGGCCGCCTGCTCAGCCGGGTCTGGGAACAGGCGCGGGACGCACCGCCGGCCGCCGACCTGCACCCGGTGTCCTGTCCTCACTGCCGAGAGGCAGTCGAGGGACTGGCAACGGTGAACGCGGCCGCCCGGGCGCTGCGCGACGAGGACCCTCCGGGCCTGCACGCACTCGCGGACCGGGTCATGGACGTCGTCAGGGCAGAGGCCCGGTTCGGGCGACTGCTGCCCCTGGCCGACCCCGACCGCGACCTGCGGATCGCCGAGAGCGCCGCGGCGAAGGTGCTGAGGCAGGCCGCGGACACGGTCCCCGGTTCCAGGGCCGCGACCTGCCGGCTCATACCCGAGGGCAACGGCACCGACGTGCGGGTGACCATGACCCTGGCCGCCGCCCTCGACCGCCCGCTCCCCGACCGGGTCCACCAGGTACGCCGAACGGTCCTCCACTCGGCCGGACAGGACCTGGGGCTCACGGTGACAGCCGTCGACATCACCGTGGCCGACGTACTGGACCCGGGGCCGACCCCAGGTCCCCGCCTCCCGACGGGCGGTGGCGCATGATGACCGCCACCGGCACCACCGCGCTCCTCGGCGTCGCGGCCGAGGCAGCCCTCGCGGTTCCTGGCGTGGCCGCCCTGCAACCCCGCCTCGCCCGGCGCCTCGCGGCAGCCGCCGCGCCCACCCGGGCGGACACCACGCCACCCGAGGCCGGCATACGCGCCGACCGGGCGCCGGACGGTTCGGGATGGCACATCGAGGTGCGCTGCGTCCTGACGGAGGGTCGCCGGGCGCTGGACATCGCCCGAATCGTCCACGACCGGGTGACAGCCGCCCTCATCACCCACCTCGCCACCCACGGTGCCGCGGAGCCGGTCACCGTCGCGGTCACGGTGACCGGTATCGCCGCCTGGCGCGACGCGGCATGAGCGGCGGCGCGGGCACGGGCCCCGCGAACCGTCGTTCGGCAAGCTGGTTTCCCAGGGCGGAAGCGGCCGCGGGGCCACCAGGCGGGCAGGTGGTCGCCATGGACGAGGATGACGCGGACGCGGCGCTGCGAGTGGCGCTCGACCAGCTGGCGTTCGCCACCCGGAGCGCGGCGGCGCTGTCGAGCACGCTGGACGCGGTCGAGGGGCTCAGACGGGTGTGCCGCGTGCTGGCGCCGGGACTGGCCGACTGGTCCGCGGCCGGTCTGGTGGACGAGGACGGCGCCGCCGAGCGGGTCTGTTTGACCCCGACGCGGCCCTGACCGGCCTGACGGGACCGTTGCCGCCGGTGCCGGAGACGGCGACGGGCCCGCTGTCCCGGGTGCTTCGCGGCGCCGGCCCGCTCCTGTTGTCGGCCGGGCGGCTGCCGGCCGCGCAGGAGGCGTCCGATCCGCTGCACACGGCAACCACGCAACCGTTCGCGCGACTCGGGGGAGACTCCGTGATCGTGGGGCCCTTGCGGGCACGCCGGCGAGTGCTCCGGAGCGTGCGTCATCAGCGACCGCCGGTAAGTCTGGCGTGCGACGTTTTGGTCAGATGGGTTCCGGGACGCGTTGAGCGGAGGTCGCGTCGCGTGCGGGTTCGGAAGTGAGCTGGCATTCAACTCGTCCGCCCGCCCTGCCGTCCGGCTCGGAACGCGGGCGGCAGAGCTGTGCTGCGTTCAGATGGACCGTGCGGTGGCCAGTGCCTTGTCCAGGGAGGTGCGGATCTCATCGGGCAGCTGTTCGCTGTGTACCCACTCCACGATCAGTTCGGAGACCTGCCGCAGTTTTGTATTGGTGTGCTGTGAGACCTCTCGTAGCAGTTGGAAGCCCTGCTCGGGACGCAGGCCACCGAGGGTGATGACCACACCGATCGCTTGGTCCACCACGGTGTGGGAGACGACGGCCTCCTGCAGCTGACCGATTTCCGTCTGCAACTCGCTGATCTTGTTCAGGAGCGGTGTCCGTGCCGGAACCAAGTGCCCCTCGAGCCGCATCGGGGTGCCGTTCGAAGAGTCTTCCATCATGGTCACATCCCAGACCTCGGGTTTCCCGTCCGGGTCGCCGGTGCCGTACGGAATTGCGAGGACGACAGTTCGACTATTACCCCAGGTTGCCGTTTTCGTGCATCCCGTTCCACGGCGCGCAGCGGCCGTTGGAGCGGAGCTCACTCAGGGTTCAACTCGGCCATGACGGTGGGCCCTGCCCTGCGACGATCAGTACCGCTCGGATCGAGGGATGTTCCGTCCATGGTCGCGGTGCCTGCGGGCGCGCCTGATCGGGCGAAGGACTGCTCGACCACCAGACGCCGGGGCAGGATCACGAGGCCGGGTGGTGTCGTCCTGGCTCGGCTGACCGTCTTCAGAGTCGGTTCGAGGCTCTCCGGTGCCGACGCGGACGGCCGTGCGTTCGGAGTGCATCAACCGCAGCCGGAAAAAGACGTCCTGATCGTGGCGTCCCAGAGCATCCCCTCCTCCCGGGGTTCTGCGCACGACCGGTCGCGGCTCCGATTGAGCGCCTGTCGGACATCGCGGCAGGCATTCGGGTGCGGGGGACTCGGGAGGGGGACCCGGAGGTGGGCCGCGTTCAGCAGCGCATCCATGGGGCCGGCTCGACTCAGGCTCCTCCGGTTCAGCCAACGAGCCGGGGGAGCCGCTGACGTGACCGCAGTGACGGCGCCCCGCGATGGCGCCCATGGCCCCGCCGTTGGTGTGGCGGGTGGCGACGGGGAGTTCCACGCACGATCTGTGCCATCGTGACCCGGGAGGTGCCCTCATCCCGCGGGAGCGCTGCCCGCTGTTGTGGGCGCTGGCCGAGAGGCGTGCGGCACGCGGGGACGACGACAGGTGCCTGCGTGGTGACGGACGGCTGGTCCCGACGTGACGTGCTCGGTCAGACTCTGGAGGTGGACGAGGCCCTCGCCCGGTTGAGCCGCAGCCTTGCTCCCCGCCTCACGGACCGGGCCGCGGTGGACCTGCGGGTCGGCTCCCGTCCGGCTCGGGCGACAAGTAGCCCTGGCCGCTTTCAGGGCCCTGTCCGCAGTTTCGTGAATCCCCAGGCCAGCGGGGGGAACGACGGGCACAGCGCCCACGGCGCGGTGAGGTTCTGTTCGGTAAAAAGGCGTTCCGGAGCAGCCACCCTGGCGCCCGCGTACGGCCATCTGGTCGTGTCGGTGCCCGCCAGGCGCAACAAGTCGAAGGCGACGTGGGCGGGCCACTGCTCGGCGAGCCGGGCAGCGCCGGCACCGCGCCGCTGGAGGCGACCCTGGTTCGCTTGAAGGCGAGCCTGCTGGATTTCCCGTACGACCAGCTCGCCGTCCAGGGCCGTCGCGTCGGCAGCTGGACCGTGCCCGGAACGAACCTCGGGGAAGGAGGGTGCGAGGTTCCTGTCCCTGCGCGAGCGCAACACCAAACGCCCGGCATCCAGAGAGAGCAGCGCTCTCCAGCGATCGTTCTCCAGACTCTGGCGTGTCTCCTAAGACATGGGCCCGTCGAGCCGCTTTTGTACAGAGCAGCCGTGGCGGCCCCGTCCGCGGGCGAACGCCGGAGCGTGACTGTTCACGGATTGACGCTCACTGCGGTTATTACCAAGCTGGTGGGGGGTTGCGGAAGGGACTGCGGTCGTGAGCGGTGGACAAAGTGGGCTCACCCGATTGCTGACAGCAGCGGAGACAGCGGCGCCGGCGGACGCCGTCGACGTGATCGCGGAGGACCTGCGGCGGCGTTTCGAGGCCACTAAGGTCTCTTTCCTCATCGTGGACCTGACAGGGAAGGCGGTGGCTCGGCTGTCCACCGCTCCCACTCAAGGTGGGCGGCAGGCCGAGCGGGTTCCCCTGTTCGGCAGTGTCTACGAGGAGGTGATCCGTACCCAGCGCCTGTATCAGGACGCGACCGGCGAGGGGCAGCGGGTGATCGTGCCCGTCACCAACCGCGGGGATGCGATCGGGCTGCTGGAACTGCTCCTGCCGACCGGCCCTGGCGAGGACGTGCTCGACGCAGTCGGGGAAGCCGCCCACATCCTGGCCTACATCGTGATCGCCAACGGCCGCTTCACCGATCTCTACACCTGGGGCAAACGCTCCAAGCCGGCCACCCTGGCAGCTGAAATCCAGTACCAGCTGCTGCCCCTGTCGCTGTCGTGCGAGGCCGCACAGTTCACCCTGTGCGGGAACCTGGAGCCCTCCGAGGACCTCAGCGGCGACACCTTCGACTACACCGTGGACCGCGACACCTTGCACGTGTCGGTGACCGATCCCATGGGCCACGACATGGATTCCGCCCTGGCCGCCACGGTCCTGGTGGGCGCCCTGCGCGGTGCCCGCCGGGCGGGCACCGGCCTGGGCGAACAGGCCCACCGGGCAGACCAGGCACTGATCGAACACGGCCACGGTCATGCCACCGGGCAGCTCCTGCGCATCAATCTCCATACCGGGCGGGCCCAATTCGTCAACGCCGGTCATCCCTGGCCGCTGCGCATGCGCGACGGGGCTGTGGAGACGATCACCTGCGAGGTGGACCATCCCTTCGGGCTGTCTGAGCTGACTCCCCACCCGTACCGTGTGCAGGACCTCGACCTGCGGCCCGGTGACCGTCTGCTCATGTTCACCGACGGCATGCTCGAACGTCACGGAGAGAAGGTCGATCTGCCCGCCCTGCTGGGGTGCACCCGGAATCTGCACCCGAGGGAGACCGCGCTGGCGCTGACGTCCGCGGTCCGGGACGCCGCCGACGGCCGGCTCGAAGACGATGCCACCGCCGTCTGCCTGGACTGGCACGGCCCCCAGGAGACCCAGCGGCACGTCAGCAGCGGCGCAGACACCCGGCAAGCCTCAGCCGCACGCACGAAGGACCAGTCGTGACCTGGGTGAACGGTGCCAACGCGAATGAGACATCACGAGGTGTCTGGAGAACCGTCCCACTTCTCCTCGGCGGCCCACCCATCGGGCGGCGCCGGGTCGGTGGCGGGGGCCGCGAGCATCGGGTCCGGCAGCGCCCACATGCGCCATGCCTTCCACGCGGGCGCCCCTACGTGCGGTGCTGCTGGTTCCCCGTTACTCGAGTAGGCCGAGTTCCGTATCCGGTCCGCAGTGGATGCACGGCGCCACGTTCTGCCGCAGGGCATCCAGCGCCTGTTCCCGACTGACTGGCCGACACCGGCCGCTCTTGGCCGCCGCCCAGCACTCGCCGGTGCTCTTGCCGAGTTGCTAGGCCGTCTCTTTGGCAGCCCGCTCCATGACTTGCGGACAACCGTGCACCAGAATGAGGGCTCGAAGCCGTTCGTGCGATGGCTGATGGAGGGCGACCAGTAAGGCGGGTCACAGGCTGTCCGTCATTGCCGGTCGCGAGTGGGCGGGGAGTCAACTCATTCTCAGCCTGCTCCGGCCAGGTTGGGCATTGGTTCGGGCGAAGCCATCCGGCTGTGGTCGGTAGGTGCCGATACGCCGGGATCGATGGGACGGTTGCGCGATGCCGTCCCGGACGGGGGTCTGACTCTTGAGATCTTTGACCGAAGTGTCCAGTCACAGGCTTGTCGACCGTCGTTGCGGGCTGGCTTCTGCTGTCACCGAGCCACAGGGCGTGTCCCAATAGGGGCCTTGCCGAGTTCCAGGCGCCATCACGGTTCAGACCGCCCGAGCGGGCCGGTGCCATCCGCCCAGCAGGTCACCACGCGGGAGGCCAAACACCATGACGACCAGACAGCACAGCACCTCCTCGAGCACAGACCCTCCCGTGCGGAAAGAGGTCGTACTGGGCGTGGACACGCACGGCGAGGTGCATGTCGCCGCCGTGATCTCCCCGCTGGGGAAGGTAGGTCCTGGGCACCGCGTCCTTTCCGGCCACGGCGGCCGGCTATCGGCAGCTTCTCGTGTGGGCCCGCAAGCGGGGGACGGTGCGCCGTGCCGGTGTGGAGGGCACCGGCACCTTCGGCGCGGGCCTGGCCCGCTACCTGCTGGCGCAGCAGGTCGAGGTGTACGAAGTGAACCGCCCCGACCGCTCGGCCCGCCGCCTGCTGGGGAAGTCGGATCCGCCCGACGCTCAGGCCGCCGCGCAGGCCGTGCTCAGCGGTAGCGCCCGGGCCCGGGCCAAGTCCGGCGACGGTCCGGTGCACAGCGCCCGGATCTTCAAGCTCGCCAAGGACTCCGCGGTCAAGGCCCGTACCCAGGCGATCAACCAGCTCAAGGCCGTCCTGGTCATCGCCGATCCCGCCCTGCGGGAACGACTGTCCAGCCTGGGCAACCGCGAGCTGTTCCGCACCTGCGCACGCCTCGGCCCACCCGACGGTGGGGAAGACGAGGACGCGGTGACCCAAGCCACCCACCTGACGTTGCGCATGCTCGCCGAGCGCATCGAGCAGCTCACCGCTCAGATCGACGAGCTGAACCAGCGCCTGACCCGGCTCGTCGAACGCCACGCCCCGCAACTGCTCGCGCCAGTGGGCATCGGCCCGGACAGCGCCGTCACTCTCCTGATCACCATGGGGGGACAATCCCGAGCGACTGAACACTGAGGCGTCCTTTGCTGCCCTTTGCGGAGTCAGCCCCATCGAGTACTCCTCCGGCCGGCGGAGCACGCGCCGGCTCAACCACGGCGGCGACCGCCGGGCGAACGCGGCCCTGCACCGCATCGTGTTCACCCGCCTGCGCCACGACCCCCGCACCCAGGCGTACTACGAACGCCGCACACAGGAGGGCAAGACCCGACGCGAGATCATCCGATGCCTCATTGGGGAAGTATCGATGCTGCGGCCCAACCCATGGGCCGTGACTCCCCGGTGAGT
>NZ_JBSFDI010000049.1:0-21546 GCF_053593835.1 Streptomyces sp. NPDC002076 | reverse complement strand
GCCAGCCGGGCAACAGCCGAACCAGTGAACCTGAAACCACGTCAATCCGCCCTGACCAGCTAGTCATCCACTCCCGCGCAGCGGGGGAACCTCACCTCAACCGGGACATCTTGCTTGGGCTACGGCCAGTGCTCCGCAGCCCCATCAGCTCGACCACCAAAGACGTCTGGGAAGAAGCTTCCCCGGAGCTGCGAACACTGATCGATACCCTGCGTACTCCCCAGCCCGCCACAGTAGGCGTTCTCACCGCATCTGCAGCAGTCTCATCCAACCTGGAGCATCGCAGGTCAATCACCCCGCACAGGTTCCAGAAGGCGTCGCAATCCACCTGCGGCCCACAGGTTAACGACGCGCGGTCACCGCATCACCAGTGAGACCTCACAATCGCCGACGGCAAGACCTTGGTGACCACACCGACGCTCCGCGGCAAACAGGCTGCGCTGCCGATCGACGTCGACGTCAGCGGCGCCCAGGTGGTCGACCTCAAGGTCGGTGACGCCGGCGACGGCAACGGCAACGACCACGGCGACTGGGCGATGCCGACGCTGACGTGCAGCTGACGGACGACATGGACACGGGCGTCCAGTAACCGGAAATCCCAGGGAGCCAGGGGCGTCGCAATCACCCGCGACGCCCCTGGCTGTGACCGAGTAGGCCGGGACGGTTCGGGTGAAGGCGGAACCGAGCCCTCTGACGGGCTGGTTGGACGACCCGGGGTTGACCACGACCAGGTAGACCTTGCCTGACTTGCTGTCCTTGGTGGCGACGGTGTTGATACCGCCGACACCGGTGTACGTGGCTCCGATCACCCGGTTACGGCCCCCGGTTGATCCATTGTCTGCGGGGAAGCAGGGTTGCATGGTGAAGGCGTCGCGCCTTTCTGACGGTGGGGCGGCCCTTGGGTTAGATTCTCGTTCGAGGCATGGCTACGGGCTGGCGAACGGGAGTCGGTGTGTCGGCCGCGGGGCTTTCTCGCCCCAGAAGCCGCTGCCGCCCGGAAGCTGCGCCCATGCGCCACCACACGGTCACCGACGGGGATCCCCTGGACAGCCGCGCCGACGGTGCGTATCCGGCCGCCGCCCTCGACGCCCAGCGCGGCGGGGGACGCAGGCCGACATTCCCAGCCGCTGTGTTCAGCAGCCTGTCCCACGGCCCCACGCCGGCGGCCTCGACCGCGACGAGTACCTGGCCGGTGCTGGACGCAGGGGGCTCGGAAAGGTTGAGGAGGATGACCTCCCTCGCCACGGGCGCGGAGACTCCGCTTGCTTTTCGCTACTCGTCCTTTTCGTCAGGTCGGGTTGCCGGGTCGCTGCCCAGTCCTGTGTGCTGCCGCGTCGAGGGCCCGGACCGGGGAGGCGTGGGTGTCAGTTGGCGGTGGTCTACAGCGTCTCCTGATCGTGCTGGTAGGCGGCGAGGAGGAAGAGCCAGATCTCGCTGACGGTGGGGAAGGGGGCGATCGCGTGCCTGAGCCGTTTGAGCGGAACCTCGCCGGCGACCGCGATGGTCGCCGAGTGCAGGAGTTCGCTGACACCCGGGCCGACGAAGGTCACTCCGAGGAGGACCTCCCGGTCGAGGTCGACGACCAGCCGGGCGTGGCCCTGGTAGCCGTCGGCGTAGAGGTTGGCGCCCTGGGCGGCGTTGAAGTCCAGGTCGACGGTCTTGATGCGGTATCCGGCGCGCTCCGCCTGTTCGGCGCTCAGGCCCACCGCGGCCGCCTCGGGGTCGCTGAAGAACACCTGCGGTACGGCGTACTGGTCGGCGGTGGTGGCATGGTCGCCCCAGGGCGTGTCGTCCAGCGGGCGGCCGGCGGCCCGGGCGCCGATGGCGTCGCCTGCCGTCCGGGCCTGGTACTTGCCCTGATGGGTGAGCAGGGCACGATGGTTGACGTCGCCGAGGGCGTACAGCCAGTTGCCGTCGACCCCCTGCACCAGGCAGGTGGTGTCCACATCGAGCCAGGAGCCGGGGGTGAGGCCGACCGTGTCCAGGCCGATATCGTCGGTGGCGGGGGTGCGGCCGGTGGCGCACAAGACCTCGTCGGCCTCCAGCCCGCTGCCGTCGTCGAGGGTGAGGGTGACCGGCCCCTCGGGGTCCGAGCGGCGCAGGGCGGTCACCTGCACGCCGATCCGCACATCCGCGCCCGACTCTCTCAATCCCTGAGCGACCGCTTCGCCGGCGAAGGGTTCCATGCGGGGGACCAAACGGCGCCGGGCGAGCAGGGTGACCTGGGAGCCGAGGCCCTGCCAGAGGGTGGCCATCTCGATGCCGACTCCGCCGCCGCCGATGATGGCGAGGCGAGTGGGCACGGTGCTGGATTCGGTGCCCTGCCGGCTCGTCCAGGGACGTGCCTCGGCGATGCCCGGGATGTCGGGCAACGCTGGTCGGCTGCCGGTGGCGATGGCCACTGCGTGCCGGGCAGTGAGGGTCCGCCGGGAGCCGTCGTCACGGGTGACGCTGACGCGTCGGGGCCCGTCGAGACGGCCGTGGCCACGGAAGAGGTCGGCTCCGATGGACTTGAGGAACAGAGCCTGTCTGGTGTCGTCCCAGTCGGAGACAGAGCGGTTGCGGCGGGCGAAGACACCATCGGCGTCGAGCCGGCCGGTGACAGCCTGCCGGGCACCGTCCACGCGCCGGGCGTCGGCGACCGCGATGACCGGCCGCAGCAGCGCCTTACTGGGCACGCACGCCCAGTACGCGCAGTCACCGCCGACCAGTTCCCGTTCCACGACCGCTACGGAGAGGCCGGCGGCACGGGCGCGGTCGGCGACGTTCGCACCGGCCGGGCCTGCGCCCAGCACGACCACGTCGTAGTCGTAAGGGACGCCTTCCTGGGTTTCGTGCGATTCGCTCATGTTCTTCCTCGCATTCCTGGGAGTGCCTGACGACGGTCGAGGCGGTGGTGCTACGCGTCGGGCCTGGTGGGTCGGGCCTGGGCGGGGGCTCTCCGACCGGGCCAGGGCGCGTCGGTCAGGCGTCGGTGAGCGGGGTGACGACCGGCCATTCGATGTCGGTATCGGCGAGGACGTTGAAGTAGTGCGTGAGGATGTTCAACGCCAGATTGCCCGCGATCTCGGCGATCTCGGCGTCGGTGACGCCCACGGCCCGGGCAGCCTGAGCTGCGTCTCACCGATGTGGCCGCGGGCAATGGCGTGGGACAGGGCCAGCACTGCGGCAGCATGCGGGTCGGCGGACTCCGCGTGGCGGGCACGCTCCAGTCCCCCGGCGCCGACCTCGGCGACGTATCCCCCTATGCAGGTGTGGGCGGAGGGACAGCAGGTGCAATTGTTGTGCTCCGCGGTTGCAATCGCCAGCCGTTCCCCGGCCGGGACCGGGATCAGGGTCCCCGGTCCGCCGCGGGCAGCATCCTCGCGGCGATCACCAACGAGCAGCCGGACACCATCATCAAGACCGGCGGCCGGCCCGTCTACCCATGGCCGAGTGGAATGTCCGCCTCGGAGAACCACAGGTCACACTGGGCCGGCGCGCCCGGCCGATACGTCGTCCGGGACACCGGGTCCACCGGCAAACACGCCGGTCCGAGCTCACGCACAACACGTTCCTTGAGGATCGTCCTCCCCCGCTGCCAGCCGATCCGCTCCGCAGTCACCGGCGCCGGCATCGTCGGCGTTTCCCGCAGAAGCTTGCGGATCTGCACCCTGACCGCGTCCACCGCCGAGCCCTTCAGCGGACGCTCGTACTTCGGCGGCCGTTCGGCGCAGACCACGGTCTGCGGCCGGCCCTGCGGGGCAGGTGGCCCGATGTCGCATCAAAGGTATGCCACGCCGTAGTTGGCGGCCCACTCATGCTTCAGGTCATCCTCGTTCGCGTGCCCGAACGTGTACGCGGGAGAGTCCACCCGCAGCACCCGGTCCACCCTGATCAGTACGGCCTGGTGGCACGGGTAGACGGGATCGCCGTGGGTGTTCAGCACCCACTGGCGGGACCAGTCGTACACCGGGTCACCTTCCCCGCGGATCTCGGCTGTTCCCTTGAAGCGGTAACCCCGCCGGAGCAGGAAGTCGATCACGTTGACCTCAACCCGCGGATTGTGCCGCAGGTTCTCCACCGTATTGGGCGAGGCCATGTTCATGAATACCAGGTGATCGTCGTCGTAGACGCGCACGGACCCCTTCGGGGAGAGGTTCGGAGAGCCGTCCTCGCAGACCGTCGCAACGAACGCCAGCTTGGCGCTGGTGACGATCTGCCGCATGTCCTCAGTGATCATTCCCATCGCTCCTCAACCTTTCCTGCCACGTCTGCGTGCCCCGCCCTCCTGGGCCGTCACGACGCAGCCTTTTTCGAGTGCCACAACAGGCCGATGGCCTGGTCCGGCCGATACCCCGGCGCTCGCTCTGCGCTGACGCGCGGGCTTCCCGATCGCGTTGGACGCCCCCGGGCCGACCGCCTGATGTGCGCCGCGCCCGGTGGGTACGGCCCGCGCACGGGGCCGTACCGTGTCCGGCGGGTGCCATGACGCGGTGTCAGGGCCGGGAGACACCCCGTCGTGGATGTGCTCAGGTGAGCACGATCTTCTTGCCGCCGGCCTGCCCGGCGGACACCCGGGCGAAAGCGGCCGGCCCCTCACTCAACGGGAGCGCTTCCACGTTCTGCTTCAGCTTCCCTTCCGCAACCGCCTCCGCCAGATGGGCTAGCTGAGCGGCATCAGGCCGGACGTAGAGGTCCGTGCTGGTGATACCACGCTCTCCCTCTGGCGCGTCCGAGGTCAGCGACACCAGACGCCCATCGTCCCGCACCAGCGACAGCGCGGCCTGCGCCGTACCACCAGCAGCGATCAGCGCACCATCGAACCCACCACGAACCCGACCCGCCCAATCCGAGCCGTGGTAGTCGACGACCACCAACGCACCCAGACCACGCAGGCGCTCAGCAGCCGAAGCGGACGCCGTCACCGTCACCTCGATCCCCCGAGCAGCAGCAATCTGCAACGCCAGCACACCGGTCGCCCCACCACCATTGGTGATCAGAAGCCGTTGCCCCTGGCTGAGCCCCAGCGCCTCCAGCGACTGGTACGCCGTGAGCCCGGCAACCGGCAGCGCCCCCGCCTGCACCGGATCCAGCCCCGCCGGGCAGATCGCAGCACTGGCCGCAGTGATCAGCACCCGCTCAGCCCAGAAGCCACTGCCACCCGGCAACGGCGCCTCATGCGCAAGCACCCGGTCACCGACAGCGAAGCCCTCGACATCAGGACCCACAGCCACAACCCGGCCCACGCCCTCTACACCCAGCGCCGCTGGCGGACGCAGCCCCACATCCCAGCCCGCACCGTTCAGCAACCGATCCCACGGACCGACACCAGCCGCCTCCACCTCCAGCAGAAGCTGACCAGCACCAGGAGCCGACGGCTCAGGCACCTCCAGGAGGACGACGTCCGCATCGGGTCCGGACACTCCGCTTGCCTTCATGGTTATCCCTTCACTCGGTCCGGCCGACGGTAGGCACAGGCCGGCCGCCATATCTTCATTCTGGGGTTTCGGCGCTCAACTGGGCGTGCCGACCGAGCTGGCGGAGGGGATGTCGATGTCGGTCTGGTTCACGTTGTTGAGAAAATTGGTCAGCAGGGCCTGCACTGCGACCGTGACGATCGCCAAGATCTGCGGGTCGGTGTAGCCGGCGCCGCGCACAGCCGCGAGATCTGCGTCGCTGACTCGCCCGCGGCTCTCGACCACCCGTTGAGCGAAGCGGGCGGCTGCGGCGCGCTTGGGGTCCACCGAGCTCCCGGCGCGAGCCAGGTCGATGTCGTCGCTCGACATTCCGCTGAGTTCGGACGATACGTACGTGTGAATCGCCAGGCAGTAAGCGCAACCGTTGGCCTCCGAGACCGCGAGCGCGATGGTGTGCCGCGTCTTCGCGTCCAGAACGCGACTCATGGTGCTCTGCAGCGTCACGACGGCGTCAAGAACGGTCGGGTTCGACGCGATGGTCTTGAACATGTTCGGGACGAAGCCGAGCTGTCCGCCGATGTTGTCGAGGATGCCTTGCGCTCCCGCGGGGACATCGTCGGAAGAGGGAACGTTCAGTCGTGACATGGCGAATCAACCTCCGGTAGGCGTGCGAGTAGTGGCCGAGCCCAGTCAGGCCGGGCATTTTTTGGGCTCGTCAGCCCACTTCTCAGAGCTAACACCGCCCAAGACTGGGCTGTCAAGCCCACCCTGCGGTATCGTGCGACGTATGGAAGCCACGACACGAGCTCGGGTGCCTCGCAAGCTCACGGACAAGGGCCAGGCGACGCGTACCCGGATCCTGGAGCATGCCGCGGAACTCATCTACACGAAGGGTGTCCACGCGACGAACAACGAGCAGCTCCGTCGCGCAGCCGGCGTCAGTGGGTCACAGCTCAACCACTACTTCCCGACCAAGGAGAGTCTCGTCCTGGCAGTCATCGCCTGGCAGGCCGATCGCGTCCTCGCATTCCATCGCAGTGAGCGATTCGCCTCCTTCAACGATCTCGACGCCTTTCGGGAGTGGGCGGATTTCTACGTCGGCTACGAGCGCGCCTACCAGGAAGGCTGCAGCCTCGGCTCCCTCGCGAGCGAGATCATCAAGACTGACCTTGACGTTCACGATGAGCTCGCGAGTGCGTTCGATCAGTGGCGGGACATCTTCCGCGACGGGCTCCAGCACATGCAGCAAGTCGGCCGCATCAGCACTGACGCGGATCCGACGCAGCTGGCCAATCTACTTCTCTCCGCATTCCAAGGCGGCAGCCTCCTCGCTCAGGTCGCTCGGGACATCACCCCGCTGAAGGACGCGTTGCAGGCAGCCATCGACTACGTGCAGACCTTCGTGAGGTCTCCCGACGTCGACGTACTGCAGGTTCGCTAGCCGGCGACGGTCTGAGACGGCCCATCGAACGTGAGAAGGGTCGTCTCCTCGACGGCGGGCCCATGCGGCAGTCGGGCATCCGACTCATGAGGCGGGCGCGCGAGACCGTCGTGGTGCGTGCAGATCTCCGCGATTGTGCGGCTTGTCGTTCAGCAAGGTCGCGGCCCCATCCGTGGCGACGTCCCGGGAGGCGGGTACGGCGCGTCTCCCGGGCCCTTGATGCGATTCGATGTCGATAGACATGCATGTCACGGCTGCGCTCCGCCGAAGTTCAAGTGGTCTTTCTGAACGCCAACCAAGATCGAATCAACCTGTCCCCCGGAGTCCCACTCAACGTCGACCGGGACACCACACTGACCCTCGTCGCCGGGAACCTCTACCGGATACTCGCCCGTAAACTGCCCCGCTACGAGACCGCCACACCCGACAACATCTGGCGACACTTCCTCGACGCCACCGGAACCTTGCACGTCGGCGAGCACACCGTAGCCTCCCCGACCTGGAGACCCCCGCCCCTGGCGGAACGACCGAATCCTGCGCTTCCGCTTCCCCCCACGCTGAACCGGGCAGAGCAGACCTCCATCAATCGAGGCTGACCCGCTCCCGAGCATGGCCTTGCGAACATGCGACGTGGCGCTTCGAGGTGCAACCGGTCCGGCAGGCGGCGCCCAGGGGCCCGCCTGGCCGTTCGGCGCGAAGTGGTCCGGTCTTTTGCTCAGAGAATGGTCAGCACCTGTGGGCAGACGCGCGCATACGGTCGGGTCGCGACGCATCTGATGGGAACCACGATGATGAGCACTGACCAGACCGCACTCCGGGAGCCGCTGGGACTCCGCGAGATATCCGACGCAGCGATAGCGGTGATCGACGAGCAAGGGACCGTGGTCGCGTGGACGCAAGCCGCTCAGCACCTTGTTGGGTACTGCGCTGAGGACGTGGTGGGCCGATCCGCCACACTCGTGCTGCCGTCATCCGAGGAGGCGCTGGGGGTATCAGCGTTCGCCGAGCAGTGCCGTGCCCAAGGTGGCTGGTCCGGCACCGCGACGGTCCGCCACCGCGACGGCCGCACGCTCAAGCTGAGCCTGCGCCTCTGGCTGCTGTGGGGGCAGGACGCAACCCACCGGTGGCTGGTATCCCTGACCGACATAGGCGCGTTCTCCTCGGGGATGATCAACGGATCGGTACCGGAGTCGCTGCTTGCCCGCGCGCCGGTCGGCATCGCCATTCGTGACCCACAGCTACGTTGTACGTGGATGAACCACACAATGGAGCATGACGGCATTTCCCGTGACCGGAGGTTCGGACGCCGCCTGAAGGATTCACTGCCCGGCTTCGAGGCCGAGGCTCTTGAAGCGGTGATGCGGCAGGTGCTGGCGAGCGGCACTTCCGCGATCCACGAGTACCGGGCATGGCCGCCGGAAGATCCGCGCCGGGAGCACGCATTCGCGGCCTCGTTCTTCTGCCTCCAGGACGCGGACGGCCAGGCACTGGGGGTCTGCTCCTTGACCGTGGATGTCACCAGCAACCAGCAGGTGCGCGAGCGCCTTGCCGTCCTCAGCCAGGCCAGCACGCGAATCGGGAGCACCCTGGACGTCATGCAGACCGGACAGGAACTGGCCAGCCTGGCCGTGCCCCTGTTGGCCGACTACGTCGCTGTCGACCTGGCGGAGTCGGTTCCATTCGGCAAAGAGCCTCCTGCCCAAAACGACACAACGTACGGTCGCCCCCGCGTGTTCCGACGTGCCGGTTTGGCCTCGATCCACCCAGGGATACCAGAGTCGACGTTTGCGCGAGGGGAGGCAATTTCCGTCCCCCCAAACTCGCCGCTCGCCAGCGCACTACGCACGGGAAGGTCCCACCTGGAACCCGTACTGGACACCACCCCTGGCACATGGATCGACAACGACCCGGCACGGGCGCAAAAGATCCGTGAGAACGGGGTGCACTCCCTGATGATCGTGCCCATCCGCGCCCGGCACTCCGTGTTGGGCGTGGCCTTGTTCGCACGCACCGAGGACCCGATGCCATTCCAGCAGGATGACCTACTCCTGGCTGAGGAACTGGTCACCCGGGCCGCGCTGTCCTTGGACAACGCCCGCCAGTACACTCGCGAACGCAGCACGGCCCTCGCCCTCCAGCGCAACCTGCTCCCGCACCGCTTGAGGGGCGGCGTCGCCGTCGAGGCGGCCGGGCGCTACTTGCCGGCCGACACGGACGCCGGTGTCGGAGGCGACTGGTTTGATGTGATCCCGCTGCCTTGTGCCCGGGTGGCCCTCGTCGTCGGTGATGTGGTCGGACACGGCATCAACGCCGCGGTGACCATGGGCAGGCTCCGCACCGCCGTCCGCACGCTCGCCGACCTGGACCTGCCCCCCGACGAACTGCTGAGCCACCTCGATGACGGCGTCCGGCGGTTGACCGGGGAAGATGACGACGCCCCTGATCAGATCCCCGCGATTACGGGCGCGACCTGTGTGTACGCCGTCTACGACCCGGCCACCCGGCAGTGCACGATGGCACGGGCCGGGCACCCCCCGCCCGCGATAGTCGACGCACAAGGCCAGGTCACCTTCCCCGACCTGCCCACCGGAGCCCCACTCGGCCTCGGCCTCGGGCTGGTCCCCTTCGACGCCGTGGAAGTGGAACTGCCCGAAGGAAGCCTGCTCGCGTTCTACACCGACGGCCTGGTCGAATCCCGTGACGACGACATCGAGGTCGGCATGCGCCGCCTCGGCACCGCCCTGGCACAACCCGAACAGTCCTTGGAAGACTTGTGCTCCTCAGTGATGGAAACCGTGCCGACTCAGGCGGCATCTGACGACGTCGCCTTGCTCCTTGCCCGGATCCACACACTCAAGCCGGCCCACATTGCCTCCTGGGACCTGCCAACCGAGCCGGCCGTCGTCAGCGCCGCCCGGCACCTGGCCGTCCATCAACTCAGCGAATGGGGACTGGAGCAGCTCGTGCCCACCACGGAGCTGATCATCAGCGAACTGGTCACCAACGCTATCCACCACGGCGCCGGCCCGATCCGGCTACGGCTCATCCGGCACCAAGTCCTGACCTGCGAAGTCTTTGACAGCGGAAAGTGTTACCCGCGCCTGCGCCATGCCCGCATCGTCGACGAAAACGGCCGGGGACTGTTCCTGATTGCCCAGTTGTCCAGCAGGTGGGGCTTCCGCTCCGCAACGGGCGGCAAGCTCGTCTGGGCCGACCAAGAGCTCCCGTCCACGCTGTAAAGCGGGGATCGATGATGCGACCTCGCGTCGCCAGCCCCTTGCCCGTGCGCCCGCGAAGATCACGCGATCCATCGTTCATCTGCATGTCACCACCACCCGCAGATTGGGCTCGGCGGCCCAATACGAGCGCGGATTGGGCTTGACAGCCCAATCCGCGTCGTGTTCATTGTGGGTGGGCTAAATAGCCCAGACTGATACCGGCCGGAGGACCACCACCATGTCTCGTCTCACCACGCCCCAGCTCACCGACGTCGACGCCAAGACGCAAGGCACGCTCGACGCCATCGCCAAGCAGTTCGGCTTCGCTCCGGGCATGTTCACGACGCTTGCCGCCAACCCGAGCGTCCTCGAGATCGTGATGGGCCTGCAGGGCAGCATCGCGAAGCTCCTCGACGCGAAGACCCGCCACACGATCGCGCTGGCCACGTCCCACTCCAACAACTGCGACTACTGCTCGGCGCTGCACGGATACATCTCCGCGAACCTCGGAGGCATGTCCACCGAGGAGATCGAGCTGGCCCGCACCGGCGGCTCCACCGATCCCAAGCGTGCCGCCGTCGCTCGCTTCTCCCAGCAGGTGATCGAGACCCGCGGTCAGGTGGGCGACAAGGACATCGCCGCGGTTCGCGAGGCCGGGTACACGGACCCCGAGATCCAGGCGATCGTCACCGTCGTGGTCGTCACGCTGCTCACGAACTACCTCAACAACGTCAACGAAACCGTCGTCGACATCCCCGGTGCGGGCGCGTAACCAACGACGTCGCGGCCGCGTCGACTGGCACGGAGGTCGCCCCAATGAAAGCGATGTTCACCACGTACTGACGGGACTCCAACGCCCAGAAGCCGCCTCCTGCCCCGATCTCTCTGACAACGAAACGAAAGCCAACCATGGATCTCGACAATCTGATCACCAAGCACCTCACCCGCTACTTCGACCCGAACAAGAAGATCCCGGAGGAGACCTTCCAGCTCCTGCTGCGCTACCTACGCACGTCGCCGACGACGATCAACATCCAGCCGAACCACTTCCATGTGCTGGAGTCGCAGGCCGGCAAGGACAAGCTTGCGGATGCTCTCGTCGGCCGCTTCGCGGACAACGCGGAGAAGGTGCGGAACGCGTCGCACGCAATCGTGTTCACGACCCGCAAGACAATTCCGGCCGAGCACTTGCAGGAGATCTTCGCGAAGGAGCGCGCGGACGGTCGCTTCGCGGACCCGGAGATCCAGAAGGGATGGGAGGCTGGAGCGTCCAACTTCGTGGAGATCCAGTCGGAGAACTATGGCGGCGACGTGCTCCACTGGCTGGAGAAGAACACGTACCTCGTGGTCGGCGCGACCATGATGGCCGCCGCTTCTCTCGGAGTCGACGCCACCCCGCTGGAAGGGTTCGACCGCGCGACGATCGACGAAGCGTTCGGCCTCACCGACACCGACTTCACCACGACGCTGCTCGTCGTGCTCGGCTACCCGGACGAGACGCGCGTCTCTCGCCAGCCGGTCTCGCGCTTCGACGCCGAGAAGATCTTCACCCACATGTGACGAACTGAGCGGGTGCGCGAGCGGCGCGCCTACTCGGTTCTGCGCAACTCGACTGTCCGGCGCCCGCACCTCTCCTCGACGGACGCCGGGCAGTCGACCTCTACCGACCTCGAGGAGGCCAAGATGTACGCAGACAGGACAGTCCAGAACCGCGCGGCCACGCGCGCCGCAGAGCTCCCGCGTTCAGAGCACACGCACCAGTTCACCGGCGACTGGGAGGTGTGGAAAGTCGGTGGCAAGGTGTTCATGCTGCAGACATCGATGCCTGGGGAGCCGGTCGTGATCCTCAAAGCCGATCCCCCAGATGCGGACACTCTCCGCGCGTCGCACACGGGCATTTCTCGCGGCTACCACATGGACAAGAAGCACTGGATCACCATCAGACCTGGTGCGGATATCGAGGAGGCGTTGGTGGACAACCTCGTGACCGAGTCGTACCTGCTCGTCGTCGCGGGCCTTCCCAGACAGAACCGCCCGGTCGACCCCGACACCTTCAGCTTTCTGCCGTCCGCCGACTGACCGACGCGGTAGGCGTGCTCGTAGCCGACGTAGAAATCCGCCCGCTCCCGAAACGCGTCGAGATCGGCGAAGGAAGCGAATCGCTCACCGCGATGGAACGCGAGGACGCGATCGGCCTGCCGGGCGATCACGGCCAGGACCGGACTCTCCTTCGTCGGGAAGTACTGGTTCAGCTGCGACCCGCTGACGCCGGCCGCGCGACGGAGCTGCTCGTTGTTCGTCGCGTGGACACCCTTCATGTAGATGAGTACCGCGGCATGCTCCAGGATCCGGGCGCGCGTCGCCTGATCCTTGTCCGTGAGCTTGCGAGGAACCCGTGTTCCCGTCGTGGCTTCCATACGTCACACGACACCGCAGACTGGGCTTGACAGCCCAGTCTTGGATGGTGTTACCTCTGAGAACTGGGTTGCCAAGCCCAAAAAGTTCGGCCCGGCCTGGGCTCGGCGACTACTCGCACAGCTACCGGAGGTTGATCCGTAATGTCGCGACTGAATGCGTCCCCTCTCGACGACGCAGATGCGTCACCAGTGATCAACCGGCCTCGCCAGGGCAGAACGCTCCGGCTGGCATTCTCATCTGGGATCGTCTCCCTGGTGGCCTCGTTTGCCGCGTCGGCCGCACCGATCCCCCTGTTCAACACCTACCGGGCCGAGGACGGGTTCACCAACGCCGGCATCTCGCTGGCCTTCGTCACCTACTCCGTCGGCATTATCGCCGCACTGTTGGTGCTGGGACGGCTGTCCAATCATCTGGGCCGACGGCGCACCGCGATCGCTAGCCTCGGTCTGCTCCTGCTGGGCTGTCTGCTGCTGCTGAACGTGCACGACATCGGCACTCTGCTGGCCGGTCGGCTCCTGATGGGCGTCGGTACGGGGTTGGCCAGCAGCAGCCTCACCTCCTACATCGTCGACGCCGCGCCCACCAGGCCGGCATGGTTGGCCTCCGTCGCGTCTAGCCAGGGACCCATGCTCGGCCTCACCCTCGGCGCCATCGCCGCCGGCGCCCTGGTCCAGTTCGCCCCCTGGCCACGCGAGCTCATCTACCTGGTTTGCGCCGGTCTCCTCGTACTGTCTGCCGCACTCATCGTCGTCAGCCCGGAGACCGTGAAGCCGACGCCGGGCGCTTGGCGATCACTGCGGCCCCGGGTCCGCGTACCGGCTCGGGTCAGGCGTCTGCTCCCTGTCGCGGCCGTGGTGTTCGTGACCGCCTATGCGACCGGGGCTTTCTACCAGTCCTTCATGCCCGCACTGGTCGAAGACCAACTCCATACCCGCAGCCCGCTCATCCTCGGACTGGTGTTTGCCTGCTACATGGCCCCCAGCGTTCTCGGCGCTCCCATCGGCGGCCGGTTCACACCAGCGGCAGCCCAACGCATCGGCATGATCATCGTCCTGATCGGATGGATCGGCATCATCACAGCCATCGCCATCGGCACACTGCCGTTGTTCATCGCTGCAACCATCGTCACCGGCGTCGGTCAAGGCATCGCCGTCAGCGCCGCCACCCGCGGCCTGCTGCACGGCAGCGCCCTGGCCGACAGGGCGCCGATCTTCAGCGCGGTCTACCTCCTCTGCTACAGCGGCGCCGCCTTGATCAGCCTCATCTTCGGCCAGCTCTCGAACGCCTTTTCACTACCACAGATCGCGCTCGGATACGGCGCCCTTGCCGTTATCGCCACCCTGTTCACGGTCCTCGCCGCACGCAACCCGCATACGGACCCGACCAGTCAACGGTGAGTAATCACATGACGAACCTCACCGTCAGAGCATTACTGACGTGCCGTGCCATAGAAGGCGCGGGCACCGGGATCTCGACACCGAGTTGTTCTCCCCCGTGAGCCCGAAGGGCCCCGGCCAGCGCCGGCCGAAGAAGCGAAGTCCGCGGGCAAGACGTGCCCCGTCCGCTGGCCCTGCGCCAGTCGGGCTCTCGCCACAGCACATCAGTACACAATCTGGTGCGGCATGCACGAGAAAGAACTGAAACGCACGGTGCCGAAACTTCCTCTGCCCGAATGAGGCCGGCCGTCGCCGGGCGCCTACGTGAGACGTCGGCGTCTGGTGACGGTGACCCACGACCCGGGCCGACACTCCTCCGAAGCCGCTCGAGCTGGTTCCAGGATCGCTGCCTGGAGGCGTTGGACGACGTCGAGGTGGTCCGCCGTCCAGATCGTTCTGACCATCTCCGCGCTTCCGGGTTCGTTTGCCGCGGCCACGTCGCAGCCGACCGCCTCGAACAGTCGGCCGGCCAGGAGCCGGGTGTCGATCGGGGCGGGAACCCTGCCCCTCCCTTCAATTGCGCGCGCCGTACCGACGTACCACTCGAGCACCAACCCGCTGGCGTCAAGGACCTCCGCGCTCGCCGCGCTCTGCGCTTGCCTAGAGGCACGATCGGCACCCTGCCAGAGCCGTAGGACGGCCTCGGCAGTGAAGCGGAGGACCACCACTGCGTTGGTCAGAGCCGTCACCCCCGCCAGTGGGACGTACTTCGTCCCGCGTTCTGCGAGGAAGTTACGCAAGGCGTCGTCGAGGCGGCTGGCCGCCGAGGCCGCCCGTCGGCGCTCGGCGTTCGGCACGGAAACCGACCGCACGAGCCCGTCGTCACGGGTCAGCGCGAACTCGACCGCGCTCTGAAGGTAGCGGGCGCCGCAGAAGAAGGCTTCGGCCAGTGCCTTTCCCAGGGCCGAGTTCGCCCCGCGCGGCCAGAACAGGACACCGACAAAGAGGCTGACCGCACAGCCGATGGCTATGTCCTCGATACGGACGAGTCCGAGTTCCCAGCCTCCCGGGCTAATGAGGTTGTACAAGATCAGCGACGCCGTGGTGAAACCGGCCTGGCCCAAGGTGAAAGAAACGGTATCGGCCCCCAGGCCGGCACAGGCCACGGCCACCGGGAGCAGCAGCCAGTAGACCGTGGTGTTGGTACCAAGAGCAAGAATGAGCCCACCACCGACCAGGAACCCGATACCAGCCCCCAGCAACCCGCGTAGAGCATTCTGGCTCGTGTTCAATGCGGTCGTGCGAAGTACGGCCAGGGCGCCGAAGACAACCCAGAAGGAATGCCGTACGCCGGTCAGTTCCGCTATCAGCACGGCCAGGCCCAGGGCGGTCGCCCCGCGCGCGCTGTTGTGGAACCACACCGAATGCCGCTCGGCATGTGCCCGGAGGTCCTCCCATGCCGAGGCGAGCGCGGACTTCGTTCCACTGAGGGGGCGTCCAAGAAGCTGTCGCCACCAACTACGCCGGCAGGCGGCGGCAAAGAGTCCGGCCTGGATAGCGATGACGGAAACGGCACAGGTCATCTCCTGTGCACGGAAAGCCGGCTCGAGCGAGGTCATGAACTCGCTCAGTTCACTGTCGGAGGACGTCCCTGGCCGGACCCGGGCGGGGTACAGGGGAAGTGCCGAGGTGGCAGCGTGCTCCATATGCTGTCGTGCCCGAAAGAGACGTCTCAACTCGGCGTCCAACAGCCGGGGGTCGTCGGCTGCCGATTCCAGGAGGACCGCGCTGTGTCCGAGAAGCGTCGCGGCTTCCGTTTTGACCTCGCAGACCGCGAGTGCGATCGACCTCGGCCGCGGATTCAGCGGCATTCGCCTCAGGATCGTATCTAGCCATACCACCTGGTCGATCAGGCGGACGAGCGCCCGCTCGGCCGTGGCCAGCCCGGTCGACCGGTAGGACGCGCCGAAGAACGCCGAGCGCAACTCCGTCGTCGCTGCCGTCGCCTCATCGGCCTCTACTTCGGAGATCGCACCGCCGGCCGGCACGAAGCCGTTGCTCACGCAGTCGGCCTCCGCACGCAAGCGACAGGCCTGCAGGGCACAGGCCCGAGCCGCCGACAGCCGCAGCGGCTCGCGAACTGGAGCCGGCCACAGGACGGTGATCGCCAACAGTGATGCCGCGCCGGCCAGTAGCCAGCCCCCGAGCCGGTCGGGTATCGACTCCACCGAGCCCGGCAAAGTGACCGGCAGGATGAAGCTGGCCAGCAGGGCTGTGCCCGCGCTGGCCAGCACCGAGCTGACCAGGCCGACGAACAGCACGACGAAGGCGACGATGAAGGTGGAGCTCGTAGCGGTCCAGACGGTTCGGGACGCGAGAGTGCCCAGGCAGATCAAGACGGCCCCGGCCAGCACCAGCCCGAGCTGTGCCGAGATCCGGGCCCGCATGGGACCGGCGAACTCGACGAAGAGCAGTGTCGCGAATCCGCCGAACGCCGCGAACAGAGTGAGGTCCTCGTCTCCGACGAGCTTGAGGGCCACGGCGACCACTGCAGGCACGACGCTCCCTGCCCTGCTTGCTCGGCGAAGTGCCGAAAGGGCCGCACCGCCCTCGCGGAATCGGCCTACGATCCGTTCCTGTGCTCTGCCGCGACGTCTCCTGCTGTCCGAAGGGCTGCACCTACGGGAAGCCTCGACCATCCGTTCATTGTCGGCGCAGGCGCGCCGTCCCGCATCAAGCCAACGCCCACACCGGTCTCTGGGAACCAGCGCTCCCATCGAAGAGGCCAGCGACGCCGCCTCAGTCGCCGGATCGACGTGCCCATCGCCCTTGCCTGTGATCATGACCCGCTGCGGGAGTGGCGGGACGAAGCCGGGAGGAGCACCCTTCCTTGCGTGCCGGCTCCGTCAACAGTGGCACGTACGCATCGGGATCCCGCCCGGATGCCTCGACGCTCACTCTCTATTTGGGAGCCGCAGGCCGCCATGCTCCTGCCATGTCCGAGCAGCATCATTCCACTGGCGACGTGAGCTGTCGGCGACGGCTGAATTGTGAGCCGCTGCCGACCGACGAAAATGACCCCCTGCGTCTGTTGATGTTGGTCATTCTCCGGTGTCGGCCGTGGGAACCCGTCCGAGGTCGCGGCCGCGCATGCGGTAGCTGTCGCCCTTGAGTGAGATGACTTCGGCATGGTGGACGAGGCGGCCGATCATGGCAATGGCGACGGTGTCGTCACCGAAGACCTCGCCCCAGCGGCCGAACGGTTTGTTGCTGGTCACGATCACCGAGGCCCATTCATAGCGGCCCGAGATGTACTGGAAGAAGAGGTTCGCCACCTCGGGTTCGAAGGGGGTGTAGCCGACCTCGTCAACGACGATCAGCGGGATGCGACCCAACCGGGTCAACTCATCGCTGAGCCTGCCCACTTGATGTGCTTCGGCCAGGCGGGTCACCCACTGGGCGGTGGTGGCGAAGGCCACCCGGTGGCCAGCCCGGCAGGCCCGGATGCCGAGCCCGGTGGCCAGGTGGGTCTTGCCGGTGCCGGGGCCCCAGAAAGATCACGTTCTCCTTACCGACGACGAAATCCAGCGTCCCCAGGTGGGCGATGACCTCGCGTGTCACAGACTGCTGGTGCTCGAAGTCGAAGTCCTCCAGTGACTTGCGGGAGGGGAAGCAGGCTGTCCGGGCGCGTCCCTCGGAGCCATGCGAATCGCGGGCGGCGACCTCCCGCTGCAGGCAGGCGACCAGATACTCCTCGTGGCTCCAGCCCTCGTCACGGGCCCGCTCGGCGAGCGGGGTGGCCGCATCCCGCAAGGTCGGGGCCTTCAACGCCTTGGCCAGGTAGACGACTTCGGAGGAGACATTACGGCTGTTCGCCGTCTGCTTGGCAGCCATCACGCGACTCCCTCGCCGGTGCTGAGGCCGCCGTCGATGACACCGAAGACCCGGTCATAGGTATCCAGCGACCGCTCTTCGACTTCCGTGGGTCACCGTCGGTGCCGCCTTCTTGCCCACGGCCGCCTTGCGGGCCGCAGCGGCAGCCGCCGCGTGATCGGGGTCGGTGATGGTCTGATGGCGGGATCGGCGGCAGGGCGAGCATGCGAGAGCGGTCGGCCTCCAGCCGGTCCGACGGACGGCCCTGCAAGGTGCGGTGGATGCGCCGGTTGGCCCTGGTCAGCCAGTCGGCGAGCTGGATGGTGAGGTCCGCCGGCAAAGTGAACACCCGTCCGGGCAGAAACGACGTCTCCAGACAGCCGTTGGCTCGCTCGACCAGACGGCTGAGTCGCTTGTGGCGCAACCCGGGCGTCCATCTCGAGGCAGGCGGGTGGGGCGAATCCCCGACCGCCACCCGGGCGGCGACCCGGCAAGCCACTGGCAAGCCGAGGGACTTGGCCAGGCCGCATGGGAGGCCATCGACACGGGCCTTTGTGCACGTCAGCGGCGTGTCTTCGCGGCGGTGTCATGCGCGGCGTTCCTCCGGGGGCGTTGGCTGCTGAGCTCGACCCCAGTCCGAACGCGCTGTACAAGACCATCTTCGACGCGCGCAGGAAGCTGCGGGCTCAATTGGCGGATGCCGGGCACTTCGACTGACTGCGCAATGTCTGGGCCGACGTCGCGCCGAAGGCCGGAGGTGCGACTGAGGGCTGTGGGAGGGATGGAAGATAAGAGGCGTGTGTTCCCTGTCGCTGATATTTTTGAGGGGCGCTAGCCCTGCTTACGACGAGCCGATTGGACGGCCAGCATGGCGATCATCTCGCGCGGTTTCCACGGCCGTCGGCCGCCCGCGGGCAGGAAGCTGCCACCGGGGCAGTACGAGACCACGGGCTTTCCGGTCCTCTCGGCCGGGCCCACGCCGTGGATGAGCACAGACAAGTGGGAGCTGTCCGTCACCACGGAGACCGGGAGGCGGCACAACTGGGACTGGGCCGCCCTCACGAAGCTGCCGTCGGAAACCCCGACGGCAGACCTCCACTGCGTGACCAAGTGGTCGAAGTTCGGCACCCGGTGGCAGGGGGTGTCTTTGGACGTCCTGCTCGCCGATGTCGAGACGGCCGCTGAGTACGTCCTCGTCTCCTCCTACGGGGGCTACACCACGAACCTCCCGCTGGCGGATCTTCTGGACGGCAAGGCCTGGATCGCGTACGGCTACGACGGCCAGCCGCTCGCCCCCGAGCATGGCGGTCCGGCCCGACTGCTCGTCCCGCACCTCTACCTCTGGAAGTCCGCGAAGTGGGTGCATGGACTCGAGTTGCGGGAGAACGACACCCCGGGGTTCTGGGAGAGCGCCGGCTACCACAATTACGGAGACCCGTGGCAAGAGCAGCGGTATCGAGGAGACTAGGCGACCGGCTCCGATGGAGGGTCGCCGAGGTGACAGAACGTCGCGCTGAGTCCACGACGGCCGTCACACTGGTGCTGGAGGTGCCGGAATGGCCCGGCCATCTGGCAGGCCAGCATGTAGACATCCGGCTGACCGCGGAAGACGGTTACAGCACACAACGCAGTTACTCCATCGCCTCGGCCCCGGACGGAACGCGCCTGGAACTGACAGTACAGCGCGTCTCTGATGGCGAGGTCTCGCCCTACCTGGTCGACGAGCTCATGCCCGGCGACCAGCTGGAACTGCGGGGACCGGTCGGAGGCTGGTTCGTCTGGCAGCCGGAACAGCAAGAACCGGTCCTGCTGGTGGCCGGAGGCTCCGGGCTGGTGCCGCTGATGTGCATGATCCGCTCGCGGCGTGCAGCCGGCAGCCGGGTTCCCTTCCGGGCGCTGTACTCTCTGCGATCGCCGGCCGAGCTGCTGTACGGGCCAGAAATCCGCCAAGGAACACCCGGGGTCGACGTCACACCCATCTACACCCGGGAAGCGCCACAGCAGTCCGCGCGCCCCACGGGCCGCATCACACCCGACGACCTGGTACGCCACGGATGGCCACCGGACTTCGCGCCCACCTGCTACGTCTGCGGACCCACGGCATTCGTCGAGAAGGCAGCTGCCTACCTGGTACTCCTCGGACACGACCCCGAGCGAGTCCGCACAGAGCGCTTCGGCTGAGGAGAGGACTGAGATGACGGCAGGCACACCGGCAGACGCTGGTATCCCACACGACGCAGAGGGCGGCTACATCGACGGCAACGCGCTGGCCGGTCCTCTGGCCGAACTCTTCGCGGTCGACCTGACAGCAGCGACCAGCCAGTGCGCGCACTGCAGCAACACAGGGCACGTCGCACTCCTGCACGTATACCGCCAGGCACCGGGACTGGTGGCCCGCTGCCAGCAGTGCGGACAAGTCATGCTACGTCTGGTGCGCGCACCGGAGACGGTCTGGCTAGACATGAGCGGCATTACAGTACTGTCGATCCCCGTCGGCGCCGACTGAGCCATCCATGGCCTCCCCTGCGGATGGCACGCCGTCGCCGTCGGCGCGGCTAGCCGGAAGGCGCTCGGATTTGTCACCTCAAGCGGAACGTGGGGCTACTGGAAACGGCCGTCGAAGCAGGTACCGCTCCTCAGGTCGGAGAACCGAAGGCCGACGACTGCTCCCCCTTCCACCAACCACCGCAGATCGTAGGACGCTTGGTAGGAGGGCGGCCAGAAGGGCGTCCGGCCTCGAAGTAGGAGGTGCTCCCGTCTGCTCCCGTCGGGTTGGAAGGTCTGGGTGGGTCGTGCCATCGCCGTAGGCCAGGCGGCCTGCGGTGACAGCGGTGGGGATCTGCTCAGGCGGCACGATGGCGCCCTCTCGTGCAGGTTGTCGATGTTCCTGGTCACTGTGCGGTCCTTCTCCCTGGCCCGACAGTTCCGTTGCTCGTGAGGTCCGGCGGGCGTCTTCTGGCTCACCGCGGCGAAGATGATCTCGTTGGAGGGGGTCTGCTCTATTGTCTTGGCGGCCTCCGATCCGAGGGGACTCGACCCCTTGGACGCCGCAGCACATGAGCGCTTTCCGTACTGCTGTACACGGGTATCGGCTGGGGCCCTGCTGGGCCCCGAGCCGCAAGACGGGGCGCCGAGCCGCCGTGCCGTTCGAGCTCCGGGGCCCTGCCCCGGTTGCCGGTCATCGGCTCTCGGCGGCGTCTTCTTCCGTCGTCTCGAAGACGCTCAGGTACTGGCCGTAGCCCTCTTGCTCCAGATCCTCCAGGGGGACGAAGCGCAGCGAGGCGGAGTTGATGCAGTACCGCAGTCCTCCGCGGTCACTGGGCCCGTCCGGGAACAGGTGCCCGAGGTGGCTGTCCCCTTGAGCCGACCGTACTTCGACACGGACCATGCCGTGGCTGGTATCGGGCCTCTCCACGACGTGGCCGGACTCCAGAGGCCTCGTAAAGCTGGGCCAGCCGGTCCTGCTGTCGTACTTGTCGACCGAGGCGAAGAGGGGCTCCCCGGACACGATGTCCACATAGATACCGGGTGCCTTGTTGTCCCAGTAGGCGTTGGAGAACGAGGGCTCCGTCTCGTCTCGCTGGGTCACACGGTTGCAGGGGTGTAGGGGCCGCGGGTGAGGGCCCGCTCGGGGCGCGATGCACGGGCGGACCGTTGAACTGGTGGTCAAAGGCGGCCGCCCGTCGCGAGCCCGGCTGCCTCCCCCTACGGGACGGGAGGACGAGGGGTCATGTCCCGCGGGGTGGTGTAGTCACGGCAGCTGTTTCGGTTCCGGTTGTGGGGTGATCTGTGGTTCGGGTTCGGTTGGCTTGGTGGTGAAG
>NZ_JBSFDI010000048.1:0-22699 GCF_053593835.1 Streptomyces sp. NPDC002076 | reverse complement strand
CCAGGACCTCCCTGTCACCGTGCCGTCTGCGACCGCCACCCTGCGGTCGCACCGGAGCCGGCGGCACCACCCGCTGAAACAGCTCCCACAATCCGCCCGGCACCATCCGCTCGACCAACTCGCTCGACACGCGAACAGCATGCCGCAAGATCACACCAAACGAAATGGACTGTAAGCGCACCGCGGCGACCGCCGGCGGGTCATGGCGAGGAGTCCGGAGCAGATCGCGAACCGGGACAGCAATCGCTGCACCGGCCCACGCAGCTGGAGGTGCTGCGGGCCATCGGTGTGTATGAACCACAGTGACAGGAATTCGGCTAGCTCAGAATACTCTTCGCGAGCCATGTCGGTCATGTAGAGCTCTTATGAGCGCGCCGCGGTCTGGGAAGAGAATCCCGGGTGATTCAGGATCAGCCGGGCGACCGCAGGATCAGAGACCGACCAGCATTCCATCAACTTGTTCCAGGTAAGTCAGGGCGGATTCATGCTGGTCTGGCTCCTCGATCGTTATCGGTTCGTCGAGAGCACGAAGTTCTCAGCGGTCTGAAGCATCGTTTGGACCAGCTCGCCCGGAAAATAGCTTTCGTTGTAGCAGACGACGATCTGTGGGGCTGGCCCACCGAGTTGCCACTCGATCTGGATGGTCTTAGGCCAAGTCATCTGGCCTGGCACGTACATGAAAACGGTCTCCGCCTTGATTCCGGTCAGCAGCGACTCCCTAATAGAAATCGTTCGCTGGTTGCCGAAGCTCACCTGCACCCCGGCTTCCCGGTCGATATGCGCCAGGTTTTCGTTCCAGAGCTGTCCGACGGACCAGAGCGCAAGGCTGTGCTCGAACACGTCGAGCGTATGGCCGAATACTTCGCGAACCGTCTCCTCCGGATGACGCGACCGTGTGGTCAGGTGCAGGGGGACCTTCTGGACGAACAGGCCGGCGATGTCGGACGTGCCGGGCAGCACACGCCCGTGATAATTGGTGCTGACCCCCACGGTCGAGGTGCCGGTGGCCTCCTGCACGCCCGCCAGCACCGCGGCGGCCACGGTCGCGAACGGGGTCGCCCGGCCCCGTCTGGCGAGATCGAGGACTCTCACCTTCGCGTCTGCCGGCAATTCGTGCTGCACCAAGGTGCTCCTGGGTTCGCCTTTCAGTTCGTAGTCGATCGGAAAGGGGGGAGGAAACATTCCGAACCTTTCGGTCTGGGCGTGCCAGAAGGCCCGACGTTTCTCACCCCAGGTGCCGGACAGTTCGCGGCGCTCGAGCACGGCGAAGTCGTGATACGCGTTCTGCTCGACCTTCCGGTCAAGGCTCGACCCTTGGGCGGCGCGCTCGTAGAGCTCGGCGAAATCCCTCATCAGGCGGTCCCACGTCACGAAATCGACGATGATGTGGTCCAGCACTATCGCGAAGAGGTGCCGGTGTTCATCGCGCTGAACGATCGCGATCCGCGACAACCCGAGGCCGGCGAGGTCGAAAGGGGGCTCGATGAACCGGCGTATCGTGTTGAGTGCCTCCGAGTCCGAGTCGGCGGCATAGAACTCCAACTCGCCCAACATGTCGTCGTATGTGCAGGCTTCGTCCGACGACAGGTAGGCCCGGCGTAGAATGTCGTTACGCAGGCAGACTCCGCGCCACGCCTCACGAACGGCGGCGATGTCCAGCTTGCCGGTGAGCCACACTACGTTATAGACAATGTTGTGCCACCCCGCGAACTCGCCTGTCAATCGAGCCATCTCGGCGAGCGATGTCGGACCCCGCGTGATCCCAGCCCGGCCCACAGTCATTTACTTCGCCCTCCATGAATCAGGTTGTCAGGATCGCCGTTCGGGAGAACTCGACAACACTTCGCTCAGCCGGCGGTGCCAGCGGGCACCCAGGTCCTGGACCTCATAGCCGGCCTCCTTGTTCACCATCAGTTCGAGCCCGATCTCGTGCTTTCGGACCGTCGCGGCAGCGGTGAACGCCTGAATCGGCTGGTTTCGGCCGTACTGTGGCGGGATCTCGATCGCCTCGATCCCGGCGACGTTCACGCTGCCCTCGGTCGCGGCCGCGTAGGCGAGCATCCCCGAGACCGAGCCGGAGAAGGCGGATCCGAGCCCGGCGACCGAGACGAAGGGCATATCCGCGTGCTCGATCTCCAGATACCAGTCGCCGAGGAAGTCAGCCATCGCCCCGCGCGGTCCGGTCCGGTCGAGCGAGATGACCGTGTTCAGGAAACACCCGGTGACGTCGGAGAATGCCGCGCTCCGGTGTCCCCAGGCGTAGGCGATGACGGTGGCCTCGGCCCCCGTGACATCGCGCAAGGCGCGGTGGATCGAGAAGAGGACATACGGGAAGTAGGAGCCACGTAAGGCGCTCGGGCGGGCGACGCCCGGGAGGCCGACGACGGAGACGCGTTCCGGGGTCGTCGGGACAGTCCCCGGCGGAAGCTCGTCGGGGAAGTTCTTCAAACGGTCTGTCCAGAAGGCAATTCCGCGTCCGTCGGCGGTGGCAGCCTTCTCGAACTCGGCCCGGTCCCGGACAGCGGCTTCGAAGCGCTCCCCGAGCCCGTCCGCGGCCGGCTCCGGGGCAGCCAACTGCTGGACCATCGTTGCCTGCGACTCACCGTCGACCAGAGCGTGGTCGAAAACCATCAGCAGATAGTCGGCCTCGTGGGTGCGAACGAGACGTGCCGCCAGCGCGGCGCCGTCCAGGGCGTTCTCGAATTCATCGATGACCGCTAGGCGAAGTCGAGCGACGGCCGCTTCGTCCTCCGCCCGCACTTCAGCGAAGTCGTAGGCGTCCGAACATCGTTCCTGGTACGCCTCGCCTCGCGAAATCCCCAGGCGACAGGACAGGGTGGGATTTCGCAGCATGATCGAGCGCAGGACCAGATTCAGATCGTCCGCCGACAACACGGCAGGCGGCAGACGGAAGAGCCGGTTTGTGGCGACTCGCCGACCGGTGCGTTCCGCCATGAGCAGGAAGCCGAGTTGTGTGCTGAGCAACGGTAGCCTGCCCGCCATGTCCCCCCTTTCTGCCACGACCGGACCCGCATCAAGTAGTCCGGTTCACCATAGTGAAGTAGGGGGAACCGCAGTCCTTACAGATCGCAGGAGCGGAGCCGACCGGCTATCTGCTATCTATCAGGAACGATGCGAGGAGCGGCCAACTTAGACTCGGGAGGTCGGTCAAGCACTGACTGGTGCTCGTCCCACTGTATTGCTACGCGGATCGACGCAATGCGCCATGAGCTGCTCGATGCGCCTCGGCTGAAACCGGACGACGACTGAGACGAAAGCGAGCGAACGAGATCTGTTCCGACTTTGACGAAGGAAGCCGACCGTGTCCATCCATATGGTTCTGCATGACCTCGCTCAGGCGGATCCTGAGCGCCCCGCGCTGATCCACGGCGATGAGATCATCAGTCGGGGGCAGCTCGATGCTTGGTCCGACGCGGTCGCCCGGTGGCTGGCCGCGGAGGGGGTTCGAGCCGGCAGCATCGTCCCTCTTCAGTTGGAGACGTCACCGGCACTGATCGCCGCGGCCATCGGTGTGCTGAAGCTGGGCGCCGCGTACGCGGTCATGGACCTGGAGTGGAACGCGCGGCGCCTTCGACGGATCGACGAGATTCTCGGCGGCGCACTCGCGGTCGCCGCCCCGGGTCGGTCCCGCGGCTGTTTCCGGCGGGAGATCGAGCTGCCTAGGTTGGACCCATTCGTCGGCCACACCGGGGAACCGGTCCGCGCCGTTGGCTCCGACGCCGCAACGGTCTTCTTCACGTCGGGCAGCACCGGCGAGCCGAAAGCCGTGCTCTCGACGCACGACGCAACCCTGCGGCTGTTCACCGGGGAGGGCATCCCGTTCATGGACGACGCGACGGTGATGCCGCACCTGGGCTCCTCGGCCTGGGACACGTTTCCGCTCGAGGTATGGGGCCCGCTCCTGCGTGGCGGCGTATGCGTGCTCCGGCAGCAGCGGGCGATTGCGCCCGACGAGCTACGTCGTGAGATCTCGGACCACGGCATGAACACCGCCTTCTTCACCTCCTCGCTGTTCAACGTGCTGGTCGACGCGGACGTGTCCGCCTTCGAAGGCATGCGTCTCGTTATCGCCGGCGGCGAAGTGCTTTCTCCCCGGCACGTCGCGCGCTTCCTGGCGGCCCATCCGGACATCGCCTTCTTCAACGGCTACGGCCCAGCAGAGTCGACGGTCTTCGCCCTGATGCACCGCGTGGCACCCGGCGATACCCGCGACGCCATCCCGCTGGGCCGACCGATACCCCGCACCGGCGTGCACGTGCTGGACGGCGAGCGGGAGTGTGACCCCGACGAGATCGGGGAGCTGTGTATCTCCGGCGACGGGGTGTCTCCCGGATACCTCGGCGAAGAGGCGTTGACGGCGGCCAAGTTCACTTCGGTGTTGGTAGGTGGCCGCCGTCTGCGGGTGTACCGCACCGGGGACTACGGCAGTAGGAACACCAGCGGCGTGTTCACGTTCACGGGGCGTCGCGACCGCGAGCTGAAGATCCGTGGACACCGGATCGACGCGGGCCAGATCGAGCGGACGGCGTGCACTTTCGAAGGCGTCGCGCAGTGCGCCGCGCTCCCGTTGCTCGGCCTCTCCGGCCAGCCGGAGTCCCTGGCCCTCGCCGTGGTCCCGGCTGGCGACCACTTGGACGAGAAGTGCCTGAGGAGCGCGTTGGTGGCCGACCTGCCGCCAAACTGGGCTCCGGAGGTGATCGTCCGGCTTGATGCCCTGCCGCTGACCAGCAACGGGAAGCTCGACACGGCCGCGCTGCACTCCGCCGTCGTGGAGTTGACCGCAGCCCGGGCGCAGGACGATCCCAGTGATCCGATCGAGGCGGCGTTCAGTCGGATCCTCGGCGGTGAACCGGTGGATCCCGATGCCTCGTTGTTCGACCTTGGCGGCACGTCGCTGAGCGCGATTCGTCTGTGCACGGCCCTGAGCCAGATGACCGGTCTCAGCATTCCCGCATCGGTCGTGCGCGGCCACCCGTCGCCCAACGCGATGCGGGCTTGGATCACCAGGCGGTCCGCGGCAATGAACGCCCTCGGGAGCAGGGCGGACGCGGACGCGCCGGCCCCGCTGAGCGGGATGCAGTCTGGATTCCTCCTGCAGCACCTCGACGGCGACGACACGCAGAACCACCTCCTTTTCGCCTGGCACATCGCCGGCGCTCTCAACACCGAACATCTCGCTGAGGCGCTGCACGATGTCCACCGCCGTCATCGGTTCCTCCAGGGCCATTACGTCTTCGAGGACCGGGCCACCTGGAATCCCACCGAGCGCCCGGTCACGGTCGAGCACATCGAGGCCCCGGACGAGGCAACCGCCCAGCGGCAGGTGCAGGCCGCCCTCGACCGGGCCTTTTCCCTGTTCGACGGGGAGGTCTGGCGTGCGGTGCTCTGCCGGCTCGAAGAACCCAGGCGATGGGTCCTCGGCGTGTCCGTTCACCACATCGCGTTCGACGGATGGTCCAAGCGGATCTTCGTGGAGGATCTGGTCGAGGCGTACCGCGCGCGGTGTGAGGGACGTGATGCCCGGTTCGCGCGTTCGGTCGCCGCGCCGTCGGAGATCTACGCGGAGACGCAGCGGATCCGGAGCCTGGCGGATCTCGCGGTGCAACGGGAGTACTGGGCGAAGGAACTGGCTGGACTCCAGGTGGGCCCGGCGCCGTGGGTCACGCCTACGAAGGGCACGGAGGCCGGCGTGGCGACGCTCGATGTTCCCCTGACGCCGGAACAGGCGGATTTCTTGGGCCGGCGCTCCATCGGAGGCGGCCTCCTTCCGCCATTCATCGCCGCGCTGGGCGAAACGCTGGTCGACGTCACCGGCGTCGAGGACCTCACCATCGGCGTTCCGGTGTCCCAGCGCTCCACCCCGGCTCTGCAGGACACCATCACCTGCCTGATCGACACGATGTGCGTCCGGCTGCGGACCCGCGTCGCTCACGAGAGCACGGTTCTCGCCGCGCTGCGCAACAACGACCTGTCCATCGCCGAGGTGGCCCGGTTCGCCGGGTCGGCGGGCCGGCAGCTCTATCAGGTCATCGGCGCGGTGCAGGACTCGCCGAGCGCTGAGCTCCGACTCGACGGCTGCACGGTGCGCCCGATCGAGCTGCCGTGCCTTCGCCTCCACGTTCCGCTCCTGGTCGAACTGCTCGCGGACGATGGCATCGCGTCGACCGTGCGGGTCAGCTACGAGACCGCGTTGGTGACCGAGAGCACGGCCCGGAAGGTCAGCGCGGGTGTGGTCGCCCGGCTCACGGACGACCGCGACAGCGGTCGCAGAGGTGAGCGGCGGCAACTGGTGGAGCGCTTCACCGGGACGACCTGAGCCTCGCCGTGAACGGCGAACTGGACAACGACGAACAAGCGGAGCCGCTAACCATGAAGACCGAGTACCGGAACGACTCGGACCGCACCGCCGCGCTCACCGAGATCTGGTGCGAAGTGCTTGTGGAGGAGGACCTCGACGAGACGTCGGATCTCTTCGAGAACGGGGCCACCTCTCTGGACGTCCTCAAGATTGTCGGCCGGGTCTACGACGTCCTCGGTGTGGACATCCGGCCGCGCGAGGTCTTCACGCACGCCTCGCCCCAGAGTCTGTCGGCATACATCGAGAGCTCCCAAGCCTGACGAGAAGGGGGTCGAACATGAAGCCCTACCTGGTCTGTCACCCGTTCGCCGGAGGCGGCGCCAGTTTCTACCGGGCCTGGCAGAAGCAGTATCGCAAGCAGCCAGACAGCCTGGCGATCCTGCCACTCCAGCTCCCCGGCCGAGAGGAACTGATCCTCGAGGAGCCGTTCCGCGACCTGTCCAAGGCGGCCGACGCACTAGCACCGCAGGTGATCGAGCGAACGGGTGGGCGTCCGGTAGTGCTCTTCGGGCACTGCCTGGGCGCGATGCTCGCCTACGAGGTCGCTTGCCGCCTGCAGGACGTCCCCACCGTCGACCTGTGCCACTTGATCGTGAGCGGCTCACCGGGACCGTGGAGCGACCGGAGCCAACTGGCCAGTGGCCTCGCGGACGATGAGCTCGTCGCCACTGCGCAGGAACTCACCGGCTACCAGCATGAGGCGCTAGCCAATCCCGACCTGCTCGACCTGCTTCTGCCGGCGCTACGCGCCGATGTCGAGATGCACGCGAACTATCGGCCGGACTCGGTCGAACCTTTGCGCATCCCGATCACCGCACTGCGCGGAAAAGACGACCACCTGGTCAGTGCGTCCCAGGCCGCCGGGTGGAGGAAGGCCACGGCGCGTGACTTCCGTCTCCGTGAGTCACCCGGCGGTCACATGTACCTGGTCGAGTCGCCTGAGCAGGTGATGACCACCGCGACAGCGGCCCTGGCCGAACCGGTCTCCTGACTCGGACCCGGCCCCGCCGGTCACGACGATCATCGTCCCGCGTGTCCGCGAGTCCGGCCAGGAAGGCAGCATGTCGAGAGAACAGGTGAATCACCCGCTCGAGTGGGGGCTGGGCGATCCAGCCCGAGCCGGCGAAGTCGGCTCGGTTCCCATCGACCTCTCCAGCCTGACCGCGCCCGACGTCGGTCGACCATCGGGATTAGGGTCTCCTCGTTCACGTCAGTGTCCCTAGATCCACCGCTGGTGCTCTTCTGCATCGCGGCCACCAACCGCACCTGGCCACGGATGCGTACCGGCGAGGGCATCTGCATCAACATCCTCAGTGAGGATCAACAGGACGTATCGGCGCGGCTGTCGAGCAGCGGCACGGAGAAGTTCGACGACGTCGCCTGGACACTCTCGGCCGATGGGAATTCCGTGCTGCACGGTGTGCTGACCTGGCTGGAGTGCACGGTGACGGACAAATACCGGGCCGGGGAGCACTACATCGTTGTCTCCAGAGTCGACCGGGCGGCATCAGCCGCGGACGGGGCTCCGCTCGTTCGCAACCGTGGGCGCTACGTACGCCTGGCGGACCCTGGCACACACAAGGAAGTTTGCCCATGACGGCCAACAGCCGGTCCATCGAGGTCGAAGTAAACATCGGCGCGGGTTCCGTGGCGGAAGCGGTCACAGCGGCCGTGCTGGCGGAGTCACACGGCGCCGCTCAGATCGGGGTGTGGGACTCGCCGGCCGGTGTTCCGGACTGCTGGACAACGCTCGGCGTGCTGTCGCAGCGCGTCTCGACGGTACCGATCGGGGTGGCGGTCACCAATCCGGTCACTCGGCACCCGGTAGTGACCGCGAGAGCAATCGCCAGCCTCTCCGAAGCAGCTCAAGGCGGAGTGTTCCTCGGTATGGGCACGGGTGACAGCGGAGTGTACAACCTGGGGCGGCGCGCAGCGACGTTGCAGCACCTCAGGGAGTACGTGATGTGTGTCCGGGCACTCCTTCGAGACGGCCGTGCCCGCTGGCAGGAGACGGATCTGAGATTGAAGCGGGGGCTGGGCGTGCACGTGCCCGTCTATCTGGCGGCTCACGGGCTGCGATCGCTCGAACTGGCTGCGGAGACGGCGGACGGGATCTTCATCGGTCTCGGACACAGCGAGGACGTCGTCCGTGAAGTGCTCAGTGTGGTGCGGCGAGGAGCTGAGCGGGCGAACCGGGACTTAGAGGGCATCGACCTCGTCTGGACCGCTGGCGCCATCAGCATCAACGATGACTCGGATCGCGCGGTGACCGATGCCGGTTGGCTCGTGGCCTCGCTCTCGCATCATTTCGCCAGATTTAATAGTTCGTCGAAGCTGATTCCGGCCGAATTCCAGGAGGGAGTCAGAAAGCTCGGCGAGCTGTATGACCTCTCGCAGCACGGACACCAGTCGACCATGCGAAGGCAGGAGTACATCGAGGCCGCGATGGACCTTGGAGTCTGGGAGTACCTGAGCGACCGATTCCTCATCGCCGGCACCGAGGCGGAGGTGCGGTCCAGGATCGAAACCCTGCGATCCCGGGAGGTTCGCAAGTTCGAGATCGGATTGTCTGTCGGAGGTTCAGAAGGTGTGGCGTCGGCTCTCGACCTGGTGCGGCGGATCAACGAATCGGACCGTTCCTGAATTGGCCCCGTCCAACGGGCGGAGACGGCGAGTGATTGAACCTCTTTTATCCTGAAGAGTCGCAGGTCAGTAGCACGTGGATGGCTTGGACGGTGCGGCTGACGCGGCGGGTGGAGGAGCGTGCTCTGCGCATGATGCGCCAGGACTTGAGTCGGGCGAAGGCGCGTTCATCGGGAGCTCGGAGTCGAGCGTGGTCGCGGTTGAACTGCTGGTAGTGCTCGGGCTGTTCGCTGTGGTGGTAGTACGGGGTGCGGAAGGTGGCGCCAGCGCCCTGGTAGGCGCGGTCTGCCAGCACAAGCATCTGTCGGGTCAGGCAGCCTGGACGATGCCGTGGGCGCGGGCCGAGGTCAGGTCATGTGTGCGGCCGGGTATCGCGCGGGAGAACTGGTGTGCCGTCCGGGCGGGCGATGACCTGCACGTTCATGCCGTGCTTCTTGTGTTTCTGCGAGTAGTACGGCTGAACGGCGCCGACGCGGTCGGTGGGGATCAGTGTGCCGTCAACGATGACGTGGTCGCCCTCACCGAGGCCGGTGAGGGCTTCGTGGAGGCTGGGGGCTCAGGAAGCCAGCACCTCCAGGGCCTCGTCCACGTAGCGCCAGGCGGTGGCCTGCGATATCGCGAACCCGGCGCGGAGCTGGGCGAACGTCTCGTTCTTGCGCAGGTGGACCAGCGTGAGCAGTGCCTGGTCGAAGCAGCCGAGCTTCCGCCAGCGGGTGTTGCGTGCCCGGCGGTGCTCGTACAGGAGCCAGGCAACATGCTCGACGAGCTCATGCGGGACGTCGACCGTGGCAGGATACGGAACCAACAGGGCCCCTTCGGTCGCCGGTGTGCTGAGTGGAATCACCACGCCAACGACGAGGGGCCCTGCCTCGTCACCACGCCCGCTGACCAGCCCATTTCACCCGCCAGCACAGGATGAAAGAGGTTCAGTGAGCTTCTTCAGCCGTCCCTCCGGCGGGTGATGTCGCCGAGTGTGTTGACGAGGTCGTCAGGCAGGGCAGTTGGCGCCCCGATCGCATTGAGTCGCCGTCGCGGCGTCACCCGATCGGTGGCCACTCTGAAGAAGCTCATTGACGCCCTCGCCGAGACCGGCCTCAAGTGCTGGGCGGATAAGGCGTACCAGGGCGCGGCTGGGAAGGTTCGAGTCCCGTTCAAGGGGCGACGCCTCAAGCGGTGGCAACGACGCCACAACACCACCCACGCCAAGATCCGCTGCGTCGGTGAGCAAGCCATGGCCACGCTCAAGAGCTGGCGTCTGCTGCGGAAGTTGCGCTGGAGCACCAACCGCATCACCGCGATCGTCAAGGCCGTGCTCACTCTGCACGTCGCAGCCGCGTCAGGATGAAAACACCTCCGTGCACCACTCCTTCTACGACGAGTGGTGCGAGCACCTGGTGGCCGAGGATCTGGCGACGGCCGTGGCCGCGCGAACGGCGGGACGCACACCCGCGTACTCCCGTCCCGTTCTGTCCCTGGCGGAGGTTCACGACTGTCATCAGGCCCAGTTGGACCTAGCGGATCTCGACGCGCAGCGGCAGTACTGGCAGGACAAGCTGGAAGACGCGCCACGGCTGCTCGTTCTCGCCCCGGAACACCCACGTGCCGGCGGCACCAGTCACAGACCCCGTCACCGTGACCCTCTCCGCCGAGGCGATGCAAAGGCTGGCGAGCGCGGCCCGTCGCCGTGGTGCCACCATCTCGTACGCTCTGGTCGCGGCGCTGGCCGAGGCGGTGAGCTCGGTCACCGGCGCCACCGACATGGTTATCGGCGTCCTGGTGGCCAAACGCGGTCATCCAACCCTGGCCGACGTAGTCACCTGTTTGTTGGACGCCGTGAGCCTGCGACTACGTGCTTGCGGACAAGGGCTCGATGCAACGGTCACGGAGTGCCGCACGGAGATGACGGACGCCCTGAGCAACCAGGATCTGCCGCTGCCCAAGGTGACTCGCCTGCTTGGTGCGGGGGACGGTCGTGGCCGTCCCCCGCACGATCTGCTCTTCGCCCTGCAGATCAGGCCAGCAACCGTGCTGAGCACAGGAGGTCTGCCAGTGCAGGTGTTCCAACCCACCAGCCGGGAGATGGTGGCGGAGGCACGGCTCGAACCCGACGGCGGTGCGACGATGGCGCTCCTGCACGCGAACCGGTCCGATTTCCAGGAGATGGCCGAACGGATCGCGGAGGCGCTCGCCGGGGTCGTCCGCGCGGCTACGGCTGGTTCGGCCGTTGAATGACCGTCAGTGGCAACTGCCGAAGCTCGGCCGCCGGTTCGGGACCGGACGCCTCGCCCGGCTCGAACTCACCTAGGACGAGCCCGAGCATCCGGTCGCCCTCGGTGAACAGCATCCCCTGCTCGCGCAGCCAGGCCAGCCGACGGTCGAGATCGTCCGGCCCGCCGGACCATCCCTTGAGCAGTTGGTCCCGGCGGACCGGCGACGTCAACCGATGCAACAGGTCGCGCGTCGCGGCGTCGACCCGGTGCGTCAACAGCGTGTCGAACCGGGAGTCGTAGATCGTCCAGCCATCCGGCCCGTCCTCGACCAGCCGCAGTTCACGGAGGGCCGTCCGTCCGCCGTGCTCCTGCCATGCCTCCCGCCATTGCGCCACCAGGTCCCGCAAGGCATCGTGGTGCTCTGCCGAGTGGATCTGGTACGGGGCCAAGCTGTGGTCGGCGAAGAAGTAGGCCAGGTCCGCGAGGTCTTCGCCATTAAACGGGTAGATGAGCCCGTAATAATCCATCGGATACAGGTCCAGGCCGTATTCCTCACGGCGGTTGAAATAGGGGCTGAACCGGTCGAAGCGCACCGTGTACACGCCGTGCGGTGGTGGCAGGTGGCTGAGTAGCGGCAGGTCCTGCCGGTACTTCTCATACACCGAAGCAGGCTCGCCCGGGAAACCGATCAGCAGGTTCCAATCCGGCTCGATGCCGTACTCCACGCAATTCTTCAGGAATTGCAGGTTCTGGAAGACGGTGGTGCCCTTGCCCATCAGCTTCAGCGTCGAGGTGGCCAGGGCTTCGATGCCTGGCTGGACAATGTTGACGCCGGCCGTGGCCATGGTCGCCATGTCGCTACGACTCAGCGGCAGCTTGACCTCGTAGTAGATGGAAACGTCCGGAGGCGTGCTGAGCCGGGAAAGGACTTCCCGGGGGTAACTGCGCGGCAGGACGTTGTCCGTGCAGTAGAGTGAGGAACACTGGGACGCGAAGCCGAACAGCCAGTTAAACTGTTCCACAGCCTTCTCCGGATCCATGGAACGGTAGTTCATACTCTGCCCGTTGAGTCCGCAGAATGTGCAGTGCGAACGCTCTCCCCACCAGCAACCGCGGGATGTCTCGAAGAAAAGGGTCGGTCCGGCCGGGTTCGTCTCCGTGAGCCTCGGGTGCTCCGTCAGCGCGGCGAAGAAACTGTCGTAGTCCGGCAACAGAAGGTCATCGATGTCGTGATCGGCGCCGATGGACTTACGGAAGCGCGGATCCCTGCAATTACGCTGGGACAGGATTCCCGGAATCTCATCGGCTTCGGCCAGCCGGTCGGCCACCCGGTACTTCATGAAGGCCACGAGCGTGTCGAGCGACGGACCGGAGAAGACGTAGTCGAGCGCAGGCACCCTCTCCGCGAGGACCGCGCCCATCGGCACCTCACAGTTCGCACCACCCATGATGGTGACGACGTCGGGATTGCGTTCCTTGATCAGCTGCGCCATCGCGATGTTCGCCCCATTCTGAGCGAACATCGAGGTGAACCCCACCACGTCGGCCTCGGCTAGCCGGTGACGGTCGATTAGGTCGAGACACATTTCGCGCAGTCCCGCCCGCCGTTCGCGAATGAGATCGCGGAACTCGTCCCACTCGTCGCCCCGATAGAATCGGCGGAAGTACTTGTCCGAATTATCGGCTGCATCCGGGAAGGCGATCTCCCTGAACAGCCAGTCACCAACGCCAGTGTGCAAGTGCTCCAGCTTCTCCGTGATCGATTCATAGGCCGATATACCAAGATATTCTGCGAAGTCCAGGTTCAAGTAGTTCACATCAACCGAGACATCGGAACCCAGTTCACGTCGTATGACGGTCGCGAGCTGGCCCAGTGCGAAAGACGGGCGGTTCCAGGCGGCGAAGGGCATGTTCACCAGCGCTAGACGCAGCATCGAAGCTCCTTATGGTTCAGCTGCAGATGGGGGGCCTCAGTCGGCGCTGCCGCCGACAGGATCGGGCCGGTTCTTCGCCACGATATCCGTGAGATCTGCGTAGGTGGAGTTTGTCGAACACGACACAGAAGGGCAATGCCCAAGCCAGGACGAATACTGGTCCTGGTGGTTGACCATCACCGTAAACAGCGGTTAGTCCGTGCTCATCCTCGACTCACCTCTTCCCTGGCCGACCAGCCATCATCAGTCCAGGGTCGGAAGTCTCGCGGCGAAGATCTCCAAGAGTTCCGCCGGTCCGCTGATGAAATGCTGGTGCGGGCCGTCGAGGAGCACGAAATGCGTTTCCCCGCAGGCCGTCCACCCACCCATCTGCCGATGGTCGACCTCGAGGTCCTCACTCCACCCGATCGTGGTGATTGGCGTCGCCAGCCGCTGTGGATTCGGCATGACGTACCGCTTGTTGGCCGCGATGTCCTCTTCGAGGATGTCCAGATAGACGTCACTTAGCTCGGGGATCGGGGTGCCGCCCATCGCGATGGTCAGCTTGTCCAGCTCGTCCTTCAGCTCGGACCGGCTCATCACGAGCCAGCGCCCGGCCGGTCCGTCCTGCGGTGCGACCTGCGACGAGATGAACAGGCCGCTCGGCGCCGGCCAGCCGCGCCGCTCGATCTCCGCGGCCGCCTCGTACGCCGCGAGGGCGGAACCGCAGTGACCGAAGAAGCCGTAGGGGACGTCGAGGTAAGGCTCGACGGCGTCCGCCAGCGCGACCGCCATCTCCTGGTAGGTGGCGAAGATAGGCTCTCTGAAACGGTTCTCCCGGCCCGGCGGTTGCAGACGACAGATATCGATCCCCCGGTAGGAGTCCGGCCATTGCCGGTACATGAGCGCGCCGCAGCCGGAATAGGGGATGCAGAACAGGCGTGCCGACACCTCGGCCAGTGGCGCCCGCAGAAACCACTTGCTCGGGGGCAGACCTACGTTGATCCCGCTCACTGGGCCACGCTCCTCGTGTTGGAACCACTCATGGGGGTCGTTGGTGCGATGGTTCGAACGAATCCCTGGTCCCCACCGGGCCATCGCACTGCTCGCTCGACCTTTGAGGTCCGCGATGAATTCTGCGAGGCCCGGTGGCCCAGGACACCCCGACTGGCTACGGGGCTGTGCACCGACGAGCGCGGATCAGTGAGCGATCGGCAGCGGTGTCCGGGGACCACCGGGTGCCTTCCCACTCCTGCCACAGCGAGGAGACAATGATGAATGTCGAGCACGCCACGAATGCCGCGCGAGTCACGGCGGGTATGGACTGGGCCAAGGACGACCATGCGGTCTATGTGGCCGAGCCCGGGGGTGAGGTGATGGACCGGTTCAGCGTGGGACATGACCTCGCGGGTCTGCGGGTAATGATCACCCGGCTGCTGAAGGCCGGCGTCGAGCAGGTCGGGATTGAGCGGCCCGACGGTCCGGTTGTGGAAGCGCTTCTGCAGGCCGCCGTGGTCGTATTCGTCATCCCGTTCGGGCAGCGGAAGAACCGCCGCTCGTGCTACGGCTCGGCCAGCAACAAGGACGCCCCCTTCGACGCCTACGTCCTGGCCGACACCGTCTCCACCGGCGTCCGCCGGCTGCGGGCCCTGGTCTGCGACAGCACGGCGACCACCGCCTTGCGCAGCCTGACGCGCGCCCGCAAGGACCTCGTCGGCCGCCGGGTCGCCGTCGCCAACCAGCTGCGCGCCCACATGCAGATCGTCTTCCCCGCCGCCACCACCATTTGCGTGGCGATCGGCTTCGACATCAACCTGCGCTTCCTCGAACACTTCACCACTGCCGACCAAACCGCCTGGCGGACCGCCGGCAACAGCAGCGATCCGAAACGGCTGGCCGCCTGGCTGCGCAGCGTCGGCTGATGCGGACGCACCGACCCCACCGTCCTGCACGCCCGCCTCACCGACGCACCCGCCTGCCTGGCCTGCGTTGCGCCCTCCACCCGCCAGTCCGGCAAGACCAAAGCCGTCACCTTCCGCCGGGGCGCTGACAAACAACTCAGAGACGCCCTCACCAACTTCGCCGACGACTCCCGCCACGCCAACCCCCGGGCCGCCATCCTCTACCAGCAGCCCATCACCCGCGGCCACGACCACCCCCATGCCGTCCGCATCCTCGCCGGCGCCTGGGCACACATCATCTGGCGCGCCTGGCACGACGGCGTCCCCTACGACCCCGCCCGCCACGGCGCCCTCCAATACATCCTCAACCAGGATCAACAACCGGCGGCTTGACACAGGGCAACTCATCGCAGGTCCTCAGAGATAGCGTCGATCACGAGCCTCGTCGCATCCGCGTCGAGGAAGTGCCCGCCGTCCAGGACGTTCATGACGAACGGACCGGTGGTCTCCTTGCCCCAAGGCTCCTGCTGCTGCGGCGAGGACTCCTCGTCGGAAGCGCCGGCGAAGGCTGTGATCGGGATATTGAGCAGCACGTCAGGCTGATACGTGTGCGTACTGAGCACGGTCAGGTCAGCGCGCAGGGTGGCCACGATTTCACCCAACACCTCGGGGTCGTTGAGGAATTGGGCCGGGGTGCCTCCCAGCGTCCTCATGTAATGCACCAGACCCTCGTCCGGGCCGTTCCAGCCGCGCACCTCGCGATCAAGGCTCGGTGCCGAGCTGGCCGAGACGTACAGTGCGCGCAGCATCGGCAGCCCCCTCTCGCGCAGGGCATGGGCGAGCGACCAGCCGACCCGCGCGCCCATGCTCGCTCCGAACAGGGCGACCGGCCTCTCCAGCAGCGGCTCTACGGCGTCGACGAGACCGTCGACCAGGTCGTCCATGGAGTGGTACGGCTGTTCGTCGATCCGGTCGGCACGGCCGGGCAGCTGCACCGCGATTGGGTCGACCGACGGTGGCAGCAGCCGCGGCCACTCGCGGAACATCGCCGCGTTGCCGCCCGCGTGGTGCAGGCACAGCAGCGTGGTCGCCCCGGCTGCCGGGCTTCGAAATCGCTTGAACCAGCGACGTCCGTCGGACATGGAGCTTCCTGCCTCTCGGTGTTCGTCAGAGGGGGCGTGCCGAGATCGGCAGGTGCTTGTAACCGGACACGAACGTCGAGCGCATCCGTTCCGGAGTGCCGGCGGGCTCGAACCGGTGGTACGAGGTCAGTAGCTCCTCGAAGAGGATCTTCAGGGTGGCGCGGGCGAGGGTGTGGCCGACGCAGTAGTGCGGGCCCATGCCGAAGGAGAGGTGCCGGTTCGGCTTGCGCCGCAGTTGGAACTCGTCGGGATCGGGGAAGGCGTCCCCGTCCCGGTTCGCCGATCCGAACCAGACGACGAGCGGGTCGCCCTCCTTGACGGTGGTGCCCCGCACCTCGACGTCCCGGGTGGCATGGCGCATGAAGTAGTTCACGGGCGCCGCGAGCCGCAGGGCCTCCTCGACCGCCGACCCGGTGACGCTGATGTCGGCGGCCCACTCGTCGAGCAGCCCGTCCCCGAGGTGCTCGGCCATGACGTAGTTGGGCGAGTGCGGAGTCGTCACCGACGCCCCGAGCAGCACGCTGTAGCAGTTGGACATGACCTCGCCGGGCGCCATCGGCCGACCGTCCACCTGGGTGGTCATCAGCACGCTGATGAGGTCGTCACCGAGCTTGCGCTTCCGCTCGCGGTAGATCTCCTGGAAGTACGCGAACAGCTCCCGGTGCGCGCCGTCCACCGTCGCCACCGCGTCGCCGGAGTCGGCGTCCAGGTAGTCGGGATCGTGGCCCGCGATCGAGGCGTTGAGCAGGTGGCACAGCCGCGGCCAGTCCGCCCGGGGCAGGTCCATGGCGACCCCGGCCACCGCCACGGGGAGCATGAGCATGGCCTGGGCGAAGTCGAAGGTGCCGCCGTCGCCCAGCGGCGCGAACAGCTCGCGCACCAGAGCCCGGATCTCCGCGTGCTGCGTCTCAAGGGACCTGGGCGTGAGCGCTTTCTGCAGGCGCGCGCGCATCCCGGTGTGCCGCGGCGGGTCGGTCACCGGAATCTGCCGGCCGCCCGCGGGGTCCTGGGTGCCCAGGGTGTCGAGCATCGTGCCGCGCTCGGACGTGAACGTCTCGTGGTCGCGCAGAACCCGGTCTGCGTCCTCGTACTTGACCACGGACCAGAAGCCGCGCCGGTCGTCCACCTGCTGCCAGGTGAGCCGGTCGAGACCGCGCAGGTGAGCCCAGGTGGCGCGGTAGTCGCCGTCGCTGAACAGCACGGGGTCGGCGACGCCGTACGCCGCCGTATGGCTCACCGGGCACTTGCCCACCAGGCGGACGGGTGTCTCCTGGACATCGGTCACCTTCATCACCCCTGTCCGGCCTCGGCGGCGGAGCTGTCCAGCCGTCGCGAGATCTCTTCGGCCAAAGCCTCGATCGTGGGATTCAGGAACAACGTACGGGCGGCCATGACCACCTTGAATCGGCTCTCCAGCGCGGCCAGCAGCTCGGCCGCGAGCAGCGAATGCCCACCCAGCTCGAAGAAGTCGTCGGTGATGCCGATCGGCTCGATCTCCAGGGCCTCGCTCCAGACCTCCGCCAACTTCCGCTGGAGATCGGTGGCGGGCTCGACGTAATCGTTCCAGACGTTGCGCGGCATCCGGGCCGCGGGCAGGGCCGAGCGGTCGACTTTGCCGTTCCGGTTCAGCGGGATGTCCGCGACCGGGAAGATGCCCCAGGGGACGAGGTGCGCGGGCAGGGTCTTGTGCAGGTAGTCGCGCAGTTCGTTGCCCAGGGTCTTCGCCTCGTCCGCCGGCAGCTCGCCCACGGCGACGGTGGCGACGAGCCGGGCGTCGCCCGCGCCGTCGGTGTGGGCGAGCACCACGGCTCGCTGCACCTTCGGATGGGTCAGCAGCTCCATCTCCACCGTGCTCGGCTCGACGCGGTAGCCCCGGATCTTGAGCTGCCGGTCGGCACGGCCCAGGAAGTCGAGGTCGCCGGTGTCGTCGGCGACCACGAGATCGCCGGTACGGTACATCCGGGCGCCGGGCCTGGCGGGATCGACGTCGGCGACGAACTTCTCCGCGGTCGCCACCGGCCTGCGCAGGTAGCCGGTGGCCACGCCGGGCCCGCCGACCCAGAGTTCGCCGATCTCGCCCGGCTTCACCGGCCGGAGCGCTTCGTCGAGGACCATGGTCGTGGTGCCTTCGACGGCCCGCCCGATCGGCACCCGGGAACCGGTGGGCGGTGTGCGCGACGTCCAGCAGGTCGTGAACGTCGTGTTCTCGGTCGGGCCGTACCCGTTGGTGAAGACCAGGTGCGGGTGGGTCTCCATGAGCTGCCGGACGTGCATCGGCGACAGGACGTCTCCGCCGGCCAGGAGGTGGCGGACCCCGCCGAGGCCGTCGAGATGGTGGTCGACGATCTTGTGGAAGAGTCCGGTGGTGAGCCACAGGACGGTCACGCCCTCGTTCTGCACCGTGGCGATGAGCTCGCCGAAGTCGGCGTGGCCCGTGCCCGCCAGCGCGAGCCGGTTGCCGCGCACCAGCGGGGTCCAGATCTCGAAGGTGGAGACGTCGAACCCGACGCGGGTGAGCTGCAGGAAGACGTCCTCGGGCCGGACATCGATCCACCCGGGCTGGTCGATCAGCCGGAAGACCGCCCGGTGCGGCACCACGACGCCCTTGGGTTCGCCGGTGGACCCGGAGGTATAGCAGACGTACATGGGAGTGTCCGCCGTGACCGGCTTCTCGTCGGCCGGCTCCGGCGCGTACCGGTCGGCAGTCTCGTCGTCGGCGTACAGGATCTGGCCGATCTCCGGGACCGCGTCCGCGGTCTCGCGGCTGACGACCGCGAACCGGGCGGCGGAGTCCGCCACGATCCGGCGCCGCAGGTCGGCCGGCTCGGTCGGGTCGAGGTACAGGTACGCCCCCCCGGCCTTGAGGACGGCGAGCAGCGTCGTGATGAGCGGCAGCGACCGGCCGAGGACGACGGCGACGACGGATCCGCCACCGACGCCCGCCGATCGCAGACGGGCGGCCAGCGACTCGGCCTGCGTGTGCAGCTCTTCGTAGGTCAGTACGGCGCCGTCGTGGCTGACCGCCACGGCGCCGGGCGTACGCCCGGCCTGCTCGGCGACCAGGTCGTGGATCAGCGCCACCGGGTCGTGCTCAGGCGCGGTGCCCCGGGCGCTCGCCGGCCGGATGTCGGGCCACGTCGACTCGATGAACGTATGGCACTCTTCGCGAGATCCGGCCTCCCGCGCCACCCGCCAGCCGGACGGGCTCGCTGTCTTCGACGGCCACAGTGAGTACTGTTCCTCATCGTTGACCAGGACCACAAACGTGCCATTGGGGTTATCGAACTCATTCAAGTCGGGAGATCTTTCTCTGTCAGTCCTGATGCGACCAAAGGGTCAGCACACCGGGTGCGTCCAACCGAACTCGTCCGGGATGCGGCCGTATTGGATACCCATCAACTCCTCGCGAAGCCGCAGGGTGACCGGGCCGGGGCGGCCGTCGCCGATCGTCCATCCGCCGTCGGTACCGCGCACCTGTCCGACCGGTGCGATGACGGCCGCAGTCCCGCAGGCGAAGACCTCGGTGATCTGGCCCGTTTCGCACTGCTTGCGCCACTGATCCACCGAGATACGCCCCTCCTCGCAGCCGAGGCCGAGCCTTTCGGCGAGCTGGAGCAGTGAACTCCGCGTCACCCCGGGCAGTAGCGTTCCGGTCAACGCGGGTGTCATGAGCGTCTGAGAGCCACCGGAGTTCTGGACGAAGCAGAGGTTCATCCCGCCCATCTCCTCGACCCACGTGTGCTCGATCGCGTCCAGCCAGACGACCTGGTCGCAACCGTTGTCCACGGCGTTCCGTTGGGCCAGGAACGCCGCGGCGTAGTTGCCGCCAGCCTTGGCGAATCCGGTGCCGCCGGGCGCGGCGCGGCTGTATTCCTCGGACAGCCAGACGGACAGCGCCGACGGCCCGGTGCGCCCACGAAAGTACCCGGGGGCCGGGCCGGCGATCACACAGAACAGATAGCTGTTCGACGGAAGGGTGAATCCCAGCGTCGGCTGGGTGGCAATCATCATCGGCCGCAGATACAGGCTGTTGCCGTCGCCGTCCGGCACCCACTGGCGATCCTGCCGTACGAGCAGTTCGACGGCGTGGACGAACGTCTCCACCGGTATCTCAGGCATCGCGAGCCGGCGGGCGGAGGCGTTGAACCGGGCAGCGTTGCGTTCCGGCCGGAAGAGGGCGATGGACCCGCCTTCCTGGCGATAGGCCTTCATCCCCTCGAAGATCTCCTGCCCGTAGTGGAAGACCGACGCCGACGGCGGCAGGGAAAGAGGCTGAAAGGCCTCGACCCGTCCGTCGTGCCACCCACGCTCTTCGTCCCAGCGCAGGGTGATCATGTGATCAGTGAACACCTGACCGAACTTGGCGGTGGCAACAACCGTTCGGCGCTCCTCATCCGGCAGCGGGTTCTGATTTGGACTGATCTCGAAGTCGACTATGGCTACTGCCCTCATCCAGTATCTCGCGTGGACCGCTCCGCCCGACCCGATAAATTCCGAGCCGCGATCCCCGGCGTGGCCCTGACCGCCGAGGCACCCGAATCGCGCTACCGACTTCCCCGCAGCACGGCCGACTCCGCCTCCAGCTCGCGCGGTGACGAGAACTCGAACACCAGTCTTATCGGCGGCCGCCAACCCGAAAGCGACTCGTAACAGAGCAACAGCTTGGGAATCATCAGCGAATGACCGCCCCCCTCAAAGAAATCGGTGTCATCGTCGACGTCAGTGGACTTGAGGACCTCGCGAAATGCCTGGAGCCAGTGCGAGTCAGAGGATTCTCCACCGTCGGGCCGGGGCGTGCTGAGAGCGGACATGAGACCTCCCGGGTGGTGTGTGTCGGAGCGGTCGGAAACAACGCTTATGCTTGAGGGCTGAGGTTAGGTCACCGACTGGGGACGCACGTACTGACACCGGGCAGGGTCGACTCAGAGTGCCGGACTCCCGATGGTGTCCCGCCAGGTGGTGCAGCCGATCAATGGACCGGAACGTGCAGGTCGAGCCCGGCGCTTCGACCGACCAGGGCGCTCCCGGCACCTGACCCGCCACGTCGCGTGCCGCGCCGACGGAGAGATCATCGCGAGCCGAGTACCGGACACCCAAGCGCAAGATCGCTTGCACCGCCACGCGAGACGCAACCGACTCCCGGCACCCGATCCGCAGAGCCGGGCCAACCTTCAGCGCATCGCTGAGTAGGGTCGGGGACTGGCGCGGTGGCTTCCGCTCCGTTTCCAGCCCCCGCCGCTTCCAACCGTGTGTGCAGTTCTCCCGCACACGGCTTTCCGACATCGTTCACTGACTGGCATGCGCCGTCGCCCTGTGCACGTTTCCGGTGAGGCGATGGACCCCGAGCCGGTGATCCACCCGTAGGTGAACCGGGTGGTCCAGTTCCGGCCTCGGAGTCTGTGTTTCCGGCTGGCGAAGATGGCCAGCCAGTTCGTGGACGTAGCCGTCGACCGCGTTGAACTTCCGCCCGGAGTTTCCGTTACGGAAGTGCGCCGCCCAGCCCCGGAGCACGAGGTTGAGGTCGGCGACCACGGCGGCCACGGGCCGTTCGGTCTTCGAGCGGGCGGTGGCCGCGCGGACCTTGTCCCGCAGCACCCGCATCGCTCTAAGAGGGGCGATTCCGCCAACCGGTTCCCCTCATGGGGCAGTTCAGGGTTCGATACAGGTGCAGCCACCATGCAGTTGGCGGGCGAGGCGCTCCGGGGCTGACACGATGGGGGGCTCCGATTCTAGGTGCGGTTGGGCCTGCTCGCCCTTTTCATGGTCGGCGGTTGTAATGCCTGGTGATCCATTGCATGCTTCTTGATGCGTCACGATATCCATCTCGTCTCTTTGCAGTGTGCCGTCGAAATTGACGTTGCTTGCACCACGGAATCAAAATGCTGACCCGAATTCACATGACTGGCCAGCACCCTAATTGTGTCACCGCCAGACTAATGCGATGCTTTCCCATGTATCGTGATAGCTGTACCCACTGAAATGTCTCCCGCCACCGCGAGTAACGATATCGAGCTGCAGGTTACGCCGGGCATAGATGCCTGATCACGGCCGAGGAGCGCCAGTGCGGCCTCGCGGCTTCTTCGGGGGCACTTGCCCAGCCGTGGTTCTTCCGGCTTGCCAATCACTGCGCTCGCACTACCGCGCACCTCGCCGCTCGCGCTAACAAAGCCTACGAGTTGTGCTGAAGCTCCCACCGGTGACGTGGCCGCCAGAGCCTGTCCCTTGCAAACTCACCTCGTCTCCGGGTTCTGATTGAGTCAAGTATGCGCGAGCTTCTCCCACTCAGCGGTACTGCTAACTGTCAGTACCTCCAGTGACCCAACGCCGTTGCAAACAGCCTCTGGCTACTGACTGGTCACGGGTCAGACGGTAGATGAGAGAGCCGTCACGGCAGGCGACCTCGACGCCGGGATGCTCGCCTAAGACATCGTTTCCTATGGCTGTCGGCAGGCAGTTGACAGACGAGACCGGAGCGATGTCAGAGTCTGCAGTTAGGGTTCGCGTCCATGGG
>NZ_JBSFDI010000047.1:0-25817 GCF_053593835.1 Streptomyces sp. NPDC002076 | reverse complement strand
GAACAGCGTCCACAACTCATCCGGCACCAACCGCTCAATCAGACCCGTCATGCACCGCTCAACGAACGATCACGCCAAAGGAAACGACCTCTAAGCACACCGGCTGCTGGATGCGGGCGGCCTGCGGGGACGGGTGGTACTCACCTTCTGAGAGGCGACCTGAGCTTCACGTGCATCACCCCAGGTCCGCGCCATGTGGGGGGCAACTACACGACGAACGCCACCAGCCCGCCCAGAGCTCAGCGCACATCAGTTCCGGCGTCTGCATGAGTCGCATACCGGTCATGACCGACCCATGCCAAGATCCGGACCATGCGGGGACCAGTGACTCCGACACTGGACTTTCAACTCCCCGTTCATGTTGGTCACAAGTCAGCACGGGAGGGGTGAACACGGGTGATGACGTGGGCTTTTAGTCAGCACCCAACCAGCACGGGAGTCGGCACCGCGCCGTCAAATCACCCCGAACTACCCGTCCCGGACGAGACTCGTTTCGACCACCTTCGAGCCCCGGAACCGCCCCTCCGTGAGCGGGCATGGTGGCCGCACGCATAGCCAACCCCCGAACTATGGTGCCCCACCACATGTGCCCCTGACCTGCATCTTCCTACCGTGTGCCGACACGTACCCGTCCCCACCGCACACGAGGAAGTGGCGCACATGGCATCCGAAGCATCATCCGCTCCCCCAACCCCCGCCAGTCTCCCCCGTATCGTCGCCGCCAGCCTCATCGGCACCACCATCGAGTGGTACGACAACTCATTCGATCAGAGCTACGACCTGCGATTTTCCCGCTATTGACCCTCCAAAGTCAGCACCAAACCAGCACCGGGAATCTCGTCCTGGGCGGGGAACGCGAACGCACCCGGCCTGACCCACCTCAACACCCACGACAGGCACCAAGGATGGTCACTCAGAGTAGCGCGCTCTGTCGCGGTAATGAGATGAAGCTGCTGTCTCGCAGCAGCTGCACTTCGACGACTGCTCGCGACCGCCCGTCAGCAGGTCTGCCCCACCTATCGCTGGAAGGAACCGGTTCATCTGGTGACATCGGCTGCTGCCGGACCGGCTCGGCAACGACCACGACGCCTCTCCCGTGGGAGGCGGCGCCAGGGTCCTGCTCGGTGGCTGAAGGGGAACCAAGATCGACCGGTCCAGCGACGAAACGGCTTCTACGCCCGCCGAAGACCGGCTCGAGCCGGCTGAGACAGCCTTTTAGCCCGACGCCGGGACCGACCTCGCCTCCCGGAAGACACGCGCCCTACGGGACGGCAACGCCTCCGCCGTCAAAATCTACGGCTGCGAGGCCCTCCGGGACGTTACTGCCTGGCTCATGGAGGCCGTCGCCGCCGGCCTGCTGATGGACGGCTCCGCGGGCGCCGTCCTGCACGGCGAACTGGAGCTCGGCTACTGCTCGGCGGTGATCATCACCTCCGGCGGCGGCAACAACGAGATCCAGCGCGAGATCATTCTCGTGGATCGGGCTGGGATCTCGCGTACGGCGTGACCCTCCTGCGCGCCCGTGCCGTGGACGCCCGGGATCTCCGGGGCGCAGCCGCGGCAGACGGCGATGGTGCATGGGATCGGCGCCGACGCTCCGGGAGCGGTGGCGAGGACCCCTCAGGCGCTCGCCCTCCCGGCTGCTGATCCGCGCCCCGCTGCGCGAAGGACCCCTGCCGGCCACCGAACTGACGGCGACCGACCGAGTCCACCCTGACCGGCGACGCCGACGCCGACCGCGCCCGCAGCGGTTTCCAGCTGGATCCGCCCGGGGACGGCATCGCCGAGCATTTCAGGCGGGGCGGGTGCGAAGGAGCGTCGAGCCGAGGTACTGAACGGCCCGCAGCGCGACTTCCAGATCGCTGTGCCCTTTCTGGACCGGGTGTCCCATGATTGTTTCGGCTTTCCGGATGCGGTACTGCACGCTGTTCTTGTGCAGTATTTGCGCACTGGCGGTAGCGGTATAACTGCAGCCGGTGTCCAGGAAGATCTGTGTGGTCTCTCGAAGCCGCGCGCTGTTCTCGTCATCGACCGCCAAAGCCCCGAGGATGTCCCACACCCAAGCACGCATGTCATCGACGTTCGTAGCCATCAAGGCGATGGGAGCAACGGTGGAGAAGTCGGTGAACTGGGGGACCGGACTGGCCGATGCTGCGAGTTCCTGCGCGCGCAGTGCCTGCCGATGCGTGGAGCGGAATCCCTCGAGGCCGTACCCGACGCTCCCGGCGCACACGTGCACGGGAGGATCGCTGCGCTCGACCACATCCGAAAGCTGTTCCGAGGAGACCTCGTTGCGCGAGCCGAATGGCAGCCATGCCCAGGACAAGACCGCGTCTCGGGGGACGAACAGCGGCCTGGCGGCGCAGTCGAGCTTCCGGGCTACCTCGTTCGTGATCCGGTCGAGTCGAGCAAGTCCCTCGCCCTCACCCGTCAGCGTGGGCAACCAGGCCACCAGCCCGAGGTGGTTCTGCCGGAGCCGGTAACCAAGAGCTGGTTCAGCCCAGTTGAGGTCGACGTCCTTCTCCGTGAGGATGTCTCGCACGCGCGCGGCGCGCGCGGCGGTCTGGCCGAGCAGCCAGTGATCGCGTTCTTGCTGGTAGACCATGGCGGCATTTTCAGCTATCCGTTCGCCGTAACCGAAGCTCAGCTGCAGCATGCGCCGGTTGGTCGCGGTGAAGAGCTCGTAGTCGACGTCCTCTCGGTCGAGCTCGTCCAGACACCACTCCAGAAAACGCAACTGGCCGAACCTGTGGGCCTTGGTCATCACAGTGAGGGGGATGTCCCGCTGAGCCAGCCTCCTGGTGTACTCAAGACTAGCTGCAGGCGCCTCGACGTTGGCCAGAGATATGTCGTTCTCGAACACGTGCAGCACCGTGGCGATATTTTCCGTGATGCTCGCCTGCAGGACTTTAATGACGGTGGTGTCCCTCCCGAGCTCGGGGACCTTGGCCGTGACATGCTCCACGATGTCGCGGCTGACCTCCGAGAGGTGTGACCCTACGTTCTCCGCGACCACGGACAGTTGTTTCGCGGCCTCGGGATGCTCCGCAGCCATACCTCAATCCTACAGAGTGGTTCGTGACCTATCCGCTTCCAGGGTGCGCGATAGGACGGACTCCGGAAAGTCTGCGCGATTACTGCCTCCTGAAGAGTCCATCGGCGCCAGTTCCAATCCGAAGGACGTATTGCGACCCAGGGGCTTTCGTGCCCTCCGCCCTTAGGGACGGCTTTTCGGAGGCGGCTGGATCGCGGTACGCGCGGCCGTCCGCCACCGCGTGAAAATCCCCCCTGCAGGCGGCTGGACCTGCTCCGCCGCCCCGTCGCGCCCCACGCGCGGCGGGCCCCGGTCCTGTCGCCTGTCCCCACGATCCGACTTCCGGAAGGGGCGGAGAACCATGACAACCCTGTCGACACCCGGCACCGATGCGCCGCAGGCGCAGATTCCGGACTACCCCATGCCCCGGGCGTCCGGCTGCCTGTTCGACCCGCCGCCGGTACACACTGCAGGCCCAGGCTCCGATCGGCCGGGGGCGGCTGTGGGACGGCAGCACCCCGTGGCTGGTCACCCGCTACGAGGACCAGCGGGCGCTGCTGGCCGATCCGCGGATCAGCGCCAACCGCCCGCCCTACCGGCATGTGGGCGCGGGCCAGAAGGAACGCAGGCAGGAGTCGCGGACTTTCCTCGATGGACGATCCGGAGCACGCCCGGTTGCGCCGGATGGTCACCGCGGCCTTTTCCATCAAGCACCCGGCGTGGCCCCCCGCCGCCTGCCCGACAGCGATCTGGCCGGAGTCCACGTCCTACGAACCCTCGACGACTCGCTCGCCCTGCGCGCCGCGCTGCTCACCGGGCCCCGGGTGGTCGTCGTCGGAGCCGGGTTCCTCGGCGCCGAGGTCGCCGCGGCAGCCCGAACCATGGGCCTGGACAGCCTGAGGGCTCGGCGGCGGCGGCGCGGCCGTCCTGCGCTGCGCGACGAGGGGTACAAGGTCACCCGCAGGGGACGCCAGCGCACAGCGGCGCGACGCGAGCGCACCCACGCACGGTAACGGGCCAATGCTGCCGCGGCGGTCCGCGGCGGGCGGCGCCTTCGATGTCGGCGATGAGCCGATGGAGGCGCAGTGCGTGTGCGAAGTCGGGAACCTCAAGGGTGTCCTTGGCCAGGTCCTCAGCGAGTGCCGCGTACACCGCGGCGACGTTGCGTGCGGGTCCGGCGCGTACGGCGGCCAGGTCGGCGTCCGGGTACGTGGGGACTGTCAAGGGGCTCACCTCGGTCGCGGTCCCGTTGCCGCCGGAGAGGGTCAGCTCGGTGCTCTGGATGTTGCCGTCGGCGGATGGACTGGTCAGCAGGAGATCGCCGGAGGTGCCGTTGATCTCCCAGCGCAGGCCGCCGGCCCGGGAATGTCCGCCGCGGTAGAAAACGGAGGCGACCGCGCCCGACCGCAGTCCCGCGGTCACCGCGACCTGGGTGCGGTGACCGGCACGGTCGTGTTCTCCTGGGCGATCAGGGCCTCATGGCGTCCGACGGCGAGAGTCGCGGTGACGTGGTCGATGTCGCCCAGGACGTAGGTGAGCGCGTCGAGGGCGTGCGCCGTGGACACCGACAACGTGGTCACGCCATTGGTGATGTCGTACAGAAAGGCGTGCCTCCGGCTGGTCACGGCGTCCCAGCCCATGGCGGACCCGGTCAGGATGGTCGCCAGCACCCGCCCGAGGTATCCCTCCGCGACCAGCTCGCGCAGGCGCCGCACGGCCGGGGCGAATCTGGCCTGCAATCCGATGACGGTCCGCACGCCGGCCGCGGCGGCCAGCTCGGCGAGGTGCGCGGCCTCCTCGACGTTCACGCCGAGCGGCCATTCGCTGTAGACCATCTTTCCGGCGGAGAGAGCCTGCGCCGACAGGTCGTGGTGCTGGGGTACCTTCACCGCCACCACCACGAGATCGACGTCCGGGTGGTCGATCAGCGCCCGGGCATCGTCGAAGGCGTCGACGCTCCAGGCCGCCGCGGCGGCGTCCGCCGAGGCGCGCCGGCTGGTGGCCACGGCGCGCAGCCGGTAGCCGGGAAGGGCCCGCAACGCGGGGACGTGCGCGGCGACCGCCCAGCTCGGCGTGCTCGGGCTGGCGCCGATGATTCCCACGCCGATCTCTTTCACGACAGCTCCCTTCCCAGTACCTGGTATACAGCCTGGTATCTGATGAATACCGGCACTACGATCATTGGACCGACCGCCGAAGCGGGCAAGAAGGCAGTTCGAAGTGCCCTGGTATCACCGGAGGAACCGATGGGAGCCACCGTGGACGAGTCGGCGCACTGGCACACGGCCGCGGAGCGGGCGGCCTTTGTACGCGACATCTTCGACCGCATCGGCGACAAGTGGTCGGTCATCGTCATCTGCCGCCTCGGGAAGGGGTCCCATCATTTCAACGAGCTGCGCCGGGCCAGTGACGGAATCACCCAGCGCATGCTCAGTGCCACCCTGCGCGCCCTGGAACGCGACGGCATCGTCACTCGTACGGTCCACCCCACCGTGCCGCCCCGGGTCGAATACGCCCTCACCGAGACCGGCCGGACCCTGCTCGACGTCGTGAAGGCCCTCGCCCGCTGGACCGACCAGCATGTGGACGTGATCCGCGCCGCCCGCGTGGACTACGACCAACGAACGCACGCCACGGCCTGACACCCGCAGCACGTCCGGCCATGTGTGGTGGGGCCGCGCGGGCTGCCCAAGAGGTCCTGGCTCGGTGGGGAGCGAGGAGGCGGCCGACTCGGTGCTGCTGACCGTCTCCGAACTCGTCACCACCGCCGTCGAGCATGCTCAGCCCCCACTGCGCCGACACCGCGCAGGGGGCGTCGGCGCGGTTTCCGTCCGGCGTCTCCTGTCCGTAGCGCACCTGCGAGGGGCCCGACTCATTCGCCTGCGCCCTGAGGGGCGGGCTCAGCTGCTCACCGACCGGTCGAGCGCGGCGATGAACCGGCCGAGGTCATGGCGGTGCGAGTCGGCCGGCCACACGGCCCGGGTGCGCCGCCCCAGCGGAGGTCCGACCTGCGGCGACCAGGTCACACGGTCGGGCAGCGGCTGCTGCCACCCGGGCAGAGCCAGCGTGAACGCCTGCCCGGACGCCACCGCCGCCGGCTTCACCTCCGCGATCAGCGCCTGCCCCTGTGGAGCCTCCGGGCCCAGGCCCTGGCTGCCCGCGTAGGATCGCGGTCAGTTCGTCGTACCAGGCGGGGCTGCCGGAGCGAGGAAATCCGACCCACTGCAGGCCGACGAGCGCATCCAGCGCGATGCCGCCCGGTCCGGCGGACTTCGGCGGCCTGCTCCGCGGCCGGCAGCACACCCAGCTTCTCCCGTACGACGAGCAGCGCGTCGAACCGAGGACCCGACGGACGCTCCCGCAGGAAGCCGACGTCGGGCTCACCGGAGTGCAGTGCCACCAGTTGCTCGGCCGTGGAGAGGTGCCGGGCCTGCACGCGTGTGTCCGGATGCGCCTCGCGCAGCTCCGTCAGCGCCGGATCGAGCAGCCCCGTGGGCAGTTCGAGCGGGATCCCGATCCGCAGCGCCCCGCCACCCGGGCCGGTGTACCGGGCCATCGCGCGCAGGGCCTGATCGTGCGGGGCGAGTACCGCGCGCGCCTCCGCCAGCAGCGCGGTTCCCGCCTCGGTGGCCCCTACCCCAGTGCTGCCTCGCACCAGCAGCTTCACCCCGAGTTGCCGCTCAAGTCCGCTCACCGTCTGGGACAGGGCCGGCTGACTGCTGACTCACGTGCAGCCACCGCGCCGCGGCGGACAGCCCACACTCCTCCACTACCGCCACGAACGCGCGCAGCTCCCGCAACGCCACGCCCACATGCCACCACGCCGTCCCGAGCGTGTCACGCTCGGCTCAGCGCCGGGGCGGCGCACGGGAGGGGAGACGGGAGCACCGCGGCTGCCAGTCGGTGGCCGTTCGCTGTACGGGCCGCTTGAACCTCCCCCCCAGGACGACTCGTTGCATCGCGCTTCCTTCGGTGACCAATGTTGGGTCCCGAGTACGAACGGTGCTGACTTTCTCGTGTTCTGCGTCCGAGGGATTGATCCACGCCCGTCCGTAGCGTGATGGACAGCACGGAGGAACTTGATACTCAGATCTGAAAGGGGAACATCATGAGTGCACATGTGTCCCGCATGGGCCGCCTGGCTGCCGTCACCTCTGCCGCAGTCGTCCTCGCCTGCACCGGTATAGGGGTCGGCACGGCGTCTGCGGCGGAGCAGAGCCACGAGGTCGGCTACTCGGCTCACGGCGGTGGCGGCGGCCACGGCGGTGGCGGCGGCGACCACGGCGACGACGGCGACAACTGGGGTGGGGGCGGCGACAACTGGGGTGGGGGCGGCTACTAGAAACAGGTCAGGCGTTCCCGGCCGGGGCTTCCCGGTCGGGAACGCCTGCTGTGTTGCGAGCTGTTGAGGGCCAAATCGACGATGAAAGGCCGATTGGCCCGCTGGTACCAACTTCAAGTGAGAGGTGGTGTCCTGCGCCCAGTGGCTGTCGTGCCCCGCAGGCCTAGCGTCGAGTCAAGGGATGCGATCCGCGATCCCACGAACACACAAGGAGCGGGAAATGAACGCGACTACGTCCGCGGACGCACCACAACCGTCAGCCCTTGAGACGCCCCACGCCTCCCGGAGCCCGATCGCCCAGCACGCTGTCGACGTGGCCGTGCGCTATCGGCCTGCACGATCGGAGACATCGGGCGACTGGATCGAGCTCATCGCGCTGTCCGAGAATCGCGTGGCCATGGCCGTGGGCAGTGTTGTGGGCTGCGGCCCGCGTGCCCGCGCCTGGATCGGCCGGCTGCGCGGCGCAGTACGCAACCTCGCCTCGACCGGCCTGCCGCCCGACGAACTCCTGGGCCGTCTCGATCATCTCGCGACCCGGTGGGGCCGGGGTCCTGACGAATGGCAGGGCTTCTTCAGGGGAGCGACTTGTCTCTATGCGATCTACGACCCGGTCTCCCGGCACTGCGCGGTGTCCCGGGCCGGGCATCGGCCGCCCGCCGTGATAAGCCCCGATGGCCGGGTGGACCTCCCCGACGTGCCCGCCGGGCCGCCCCTCGGCCTGGGCAGCGGCTCCTTCACCACTGCGGAGTGGGAGGTGCCCGAGGGCAGCCAACTGGTGCTCTACGGCCACGGCCTGATCCAACGCCGAGGACAGGGCGCCGATGCCGGTTTCGAACTGCTGAGGAGGCTCCTGAGCCAAGCCGCCACCCGGAACGGCGTTGTGGGCCCGGAGGAGACCTGCGCGGCCGTGTTCGACGCACTGCTCCCAGTCCGCCCCGGCGGCCCCGTCGCGCTGATGGTCGCCCGCACTCGCGGCATGCAACCTGACCAGGTCGCCGACTGGGATGTGCCCGCCGAGCCGACCGCGGTGGCGGACCTGCGTGCCGCTGTTACGCGCCAGCTTGCGCATTGGGGTCTGAGCGACCCTGTCTTCACGACCGAACTGATCCTCAGCGAGCTGGTGAGCAACGCTATGCGCTACACCACTGGACCGATCCACCTTCGGCTGCTCTGTGACCACGCCCTTACGTGTGAAGTGTTCGACTCCAGCACCGCAATTCCCCATCTGCATCAGGCGTCCACCACGGACGAGAGCGGACGCGGTCTGTTTCTTGTCGCCCGGCTCGCCGAGCGTTGGGGGGCGCGACACACGCAGGCCGGCAAGGTGATCTGGACCGAGCAGCCCCTGCCGCAGACGCCGTCGGCCGGGATGGACGCGCGGCCAGTTGCCACGACGGGCCACCCCTCCCAAGGCAGTCGGGCAGGTCATTACGCCCCCTGCCCGGTGTGAGGAGAGGGCTAAGGGGACAGCAACCCGCGCGGGGGCTGCGACGGCCTTGTGGTCGGCCCGGCCCCCGTTCGTTTGCCCCGCTACCGACCAGACAGCCCCGGCAACGCGACGGGATCGCCTGATGGTTGGTCGTGCCGGCGCAGACGGTCCCCTTCGTTCTCCGCACGGTTCTTCTCACAACTGCGCGGATACGCCGTTGCAGACTCCGGCGTATCCGCGTCTCCAGCTGTGGTTCTCACGGACCCTGCCGGAAGCCGATGTTGTCGTCGATGACGGTGCGCGGCGAAACGGGCAGTTTCTCGGGATGCTCAAGGTCGAGCGCGGTGAATTCGATCCCGCGACTCCACACCGTTCGCAGGAACTCCTTGACGAACTCCGTCGTCAGTTGCTCGCCGCCGCATCGCCGGTAGCCGAATCCGAACGGTGCATAACCGGCCGTGTCGCAGACCGGGTACGCGGTGCCGTCGACGACTCCGTACACGGCTCCGAAAGCGCTGTTGGTCATCTCTGCCCGGCGGCCGTCCATGACGGAGAACGGTGTGGGTGGGAAGGGACAGCGCGCAAGGCCGGCTTGGCGGCTTCTCGTCTCCGCATCGTCGGCGGTCGTGGGCGCTGCCCGGTACCTGTCGGGATCGAAGTCATCCGGGTTGTGCCACTGCCGGGGGTCGCGGCTCGCCGAGGGGTGCAGGGTGAGAACATTGCCCAGGCGAGGATCGGCACCACGTTCGGTGCTCACGGTCGACAGGCTGCCTCCGTTCGGTGAAACCGTGCGGAAGAGCTCCATCACGTAGCGGTCGAGTGGGGTGAACGCGCCGCCGTCCGCCGTGTCCGGGCTGTTCGTCATCGTCCGCTGGAACCACGACCTGACGGCCTTGTCACCGTGGCCCGCGTCCAGCAGGGCCATGGTGTGGTAGATCATGTTGCCCCACTGGCTGAACGCCAGGAAGTTGTGGAAGCACTCGAAGACGATGTCCTCGCGGCGGAAGTGCTCGCCCCCTCGGCCGTTCTTGAGCCAGTAGTGGACGAAAGTGCCCTCCGGGTCGTCGACGTCGCCGTCGATCACTGCCTGCACCCGCTGGTCGATCCACTCCTTGAGCCGCGGGCGCAGTTCGCGCACCCGCATGATGTTCTCCCGCACGATGTCCTCGGTGGGATACCAGTGGCCGAGGACGGCGGTGAAACTGGCGCCGATCGTGCGTACCTCGGGCGGGATGGCCTCGCCGGTGACGCCGAGGTGAAGGTCCCAGTAGAGGTCGAAGTAATTCTGGTAGTACTCGTGCATCAGCGGCTTGCCGGCGTTGGTCTCGGCGAAGAGCCGGGCGAGGAAGCCGTGGACCTTGGGGGCGTACTTCGCTGCGTAGAGGTCGGGCGTGGTCGCCGAAGCGTAGATCTTCTTGCGCTCGTTGTCCGGTCCTCGCTGGTCGTAGCCCGTGATGAAGACCGTGGTGCCCTCCTTGGGGTCGGGCGCCCACCCGTCGTAGAGCATGCCCCAGAAGTGCGGCGGAGCCGCGTTCTCCTTGCTCAGGGCGAGATCGATCATGGGAAGTGCGGGCCGTTCGCCCACGTACTCGCTGCTCTTGAGATAGGGCACCACGGCGCGCTCGATGTAGTCCGGGTCGAAGGCCGGTGGAAGCAGTCCGACCCATGCGTTGGGTGTGCTCATGTCTGTTTCCTCTGATCGTCGGGTCAGCTCGGGCAGCCGAGGTGGCGCGGCGGCTCTCCCCGGGCCATGGTGCAAGGCTGGCGCGCAGGCACTACCGGGCGAATTAGGTCAAGAGCACCAATTTAGATGTAAATATGATGTTCCGGGCCTAATGGTCGTGCCGCTGCTCGCTCCTAGCGTCGTTCTCACTGACGCAATCGGATCCCCGATGGGACGGAGCGGAACATGAAGGCGACACAGGGCAGGACAGCCGACCCGGGCCGGACCGTGCTGAACGGCGCTCTCCCGAGCGGCAACGCAAAGCCGTCCGGGGTGGAGCCGCCGGTACTGGGCGGATCAGAGCACACCGACTACTACCTCCTGGACAACCTGCTCACCGACGAGCAGCGAGCCTTGCGGAAGAAGGTCCGCGCGTTCATGGACCAGGAGGTCACCCCGATCATCAACCCGTACTGGGAGCGGGCGGAATTCCCTTTCGAGCTGGTGCCCAAGCTGGCGCAGCTGGACATCGCCGGCTTTCAGATTTCCGGCTACGACTGCCCGGGGATGAGCAACCTGACGGCCGGCCTGGTGATCCTCGAACTGGCCCGGGGCGATCTGAGCATTTCGACGTTCATGGGGGTCCACTCGGCCCTGGCCATGATGTCGGTCGGACTGCTGGGCTCCGAGGAGCAGAAGCAGCGCTTCCTGCCGCCCATGGCGCGCCTGGAGAAGATCGGAGCCTTCGGTCTGACCGAGCCCGCGCACGGCACGGACGTGGTCAAGCTGGAGGCGACCGCGCGCCGGGACGGTGATTCCTACGTCCTCAACGGCCACAAGAGGTGGATCGGCAACGCGAGCTTCGCCGACTACGTGATCATCTGGGCCCGCGGCGACGACGGGCATGTGGGCGGCTACGTGGTCGAAAAGGGCACACCCGGGTTCGACGCCCAGGTCATCAAGGGCAAGACGGCTCTGCGCTGTGTCCAGAACGCGCAGATCTCCCTCGCCGACGTCCGGGTGCCCGCCGAGAATCGGCTGGCGAACGTGAACACCTTCCGGGACACCGAGAAGGTCCTGCTTGCCTCGCGCTTCTGCGTCGCCTGGGAGTCGATCGGCGCCGCCATCGCAGGCTACGAGACGGCTTTGGCCTACGCCAAGCAGCGCAAGCAGTTCGGGATGCCGCTGGCCGCCTTCCAGCTTGTCCAGTACCGGCTCTCCCGGATGCTGGCAGACATCACCGACATGCTGTGCATGCAGTTCCGTCTCAGCCAGCTCCTGGACGAGGGCGAATACTCGATGCCCCGGGTCGCGCTGGCCAAAATGCACTACACCGAACGAGCCCGGGCCATCCTCGCCGACGCTCGCGACATGCTCGGCGGCAACGGGATCCTGCTCGACTACCACGTCGCCCGGCACCTCTGCGACATCGAGGCCATCGACACCTACGAGGGCACCGACACCGTGCAGGCGCTGATCGTCGGCCGCGACATCACCGGCTACAACGCCTTCGTGCCTGTGGCGCCCAGTCACTGACCCGACGTGTCTCGCGACGCCCCGTGACAGCGGGGCGGTTCCGGGCACCGCGCGCGACCCCACTGAGGACAAGGAGTAGTCATGAGCAACACGCCCCTCCTGGAGGGACTGCACGTCGTCGACCTCGCGAGCTTCATCGCCGGGCCCGCCGCGGCCACCGTACTCGGTGACTTCGGCGCCGACGTCGTCAAGGTGGAACCGCCGCATGTGGGCGACGGATACCGTTCGCTCAGCCGCATCCCTCCCAACCCCCATGTCGAAGGGGTCAACTACCCCTGGCAGGTGGACAACCGCAACAAGCGCAGCATCGCGCTCAACCTCAAGTCGCCCGGCGCCCGGCCCGTGATCGAGAGTCTGGTGCGGTGGGCCGACGTGCTGGTGACCAACTTCCCGCCGCGGACGCGCGAGAAGCTGGGCCTGGAGTACGACGCTCTGGCCCCCCTCAATCCCCGGCTGATCTACGCCGATGTCACCGGCTTCGGCGAGGAAGGCCCGGACGCGCATCTGCCCGGCTTCGACGTGACGGCGTACTGGGCACGCAGCGGCCTGATGGACCTCACACGCCAAAGGGACGTGCCGCCGGCCATGAACGCGTTCGGATCGGGCGATCACTCCACGGCGATCACCCTGTTCGCCGGCATCATGACCGCGCTGTACCGGCGGGAGAAGACCGGCCAGGGCGCACGCGTCACGGCCTCACTGCTCGCCGAAGGCGCCTGGGCGGCGAGCATGTGGCTGCAAGCCGTGCTGGTCGGGGCGAAGTCCCCCAGGCCCATCGACCGGTCCGACCCGCCCAACGCGCTCGGGAACATGTATCGGACGGCGGACGACCGCTGGATCGTCCTCGTCTTCGTCAACGAGGACAAGCAGGTCCCGCTCTTCCTCAAGGCCATCGGTCATCCCGAGGCAGCGGAGAACCCGCGCTACGCCGACAGCCCGAGCCGCCGCGCCCACGCCGCCGAGATCGTTGCCCTGCTGGACAAGACGTTCGCGGCTCGCTCCCTGGCCGAGTGGCGCGAGGTGCTCGACGCCGCGGGCCTCACGTACGGAGTCGTCCAAACGCTCGAAGAGTGCGCCCACGACCCTCAGCTCCTCGCCAACCGGGTGTTCGTACCGATCGACGACGGCAACGACGACCCGCACTTGACCGTCGACAGCCCCGTCCGGCTGGACCAGGAACAGAAGATCCGTCCCCGCCCCGCCCCCGACCTGGGCGAACACACCGAGTCCGTGCTGCACGACCTTGGCTTCGACACCAAGGGGATCGAGGAACTGCGCAAGGCCGAAGCCATCGACTGAAGCCACACCTCGGCAGCTCCAGGCAAGAAAGGAACCACCATCATGACCACGGCCACTGACACGCCGACCGTACGGACCGAGGAACGCGACGGCATCTTCGTCATCACGATCGACCGTCCGAAGGCCCGCAACGCCATCGACGGGGCCACCGCCAGGGCCCTGGCAGGCGCCATCGACCGCCTCGAGGCCCGCGACGACCTCAGGGTCGGCATCCTCATGGGGGCCGGCGGCGTTTTCAGCGCCGGCATGGACCTCAAGGCCTTCGCGGCCGGAGACACGCCCATCATCGATGGACGAGGCTTCGCCGGCATCACACGCGCCCGGATCAAGACCCCGCTCATCGCCGCCGTCGAGGGCTACGCGCTGGGCGGAGGAACCGAGATGGCGCTCGCCTGCGACATGATCGTGGCCGCGCGGAACGCCACCTTCGGCCAGACCGAGGTCCACTACGGCATCGTGCCGCCCGAGGGAGGCATGGTGCGCCTGCCCGAGCGCATCCCGCGCAACATCGCTCTGGAGCTTCTGCTCACCGGCGAGCCTCTGCCCGCCGAGCGCGCCGAGCGATTCGGCCTGGTCAACTCCCTCACGGAACCGGGCCAGGCCCTGGACCGGGCCCTGGAACTGGCCGCCAGCATCGCGCACAACGCGCCCCTGGCCGTGGCAGCCGTCAAACGCGTAGTCAGCGAGCGGCGAGCGTTCAGCGACCAGGACGCCTTCGTCGAGCAGGACCGGATCGTCGCACCGGTTCTGGCATCCCACGACGCGCAGGAGGGCGCCCACGCCTTCGCCGAAAGGCGCCCGCCGCACTGGCAGGGCCGCTGAAACTCGCCCGGCCCTCCGGCCGCTTGCGGCCCGCGCCCAGACCCACCCCGCGAAAGAAAAGGCGACTGACGATGACTGAGCAATCCACCGTTCGAAGCGTGACCTACGATCTGCTGCGGACCCTCGAACTCACCACGGTCTTCGGTAATCCCGGCTCCACCGAGCAGCCCTTCCTTCAGGAATTCCCCGAGGACTTCACCTACGTCCTGGCCCTGCAGGAGGCGTCCGTCATCGCGATGGCCGACACCTTCGCGCAGGTGACCGGCCGCCCCGCGCTGGTCAACGTGCACTCGTCGGCCGGGCTGGGAAACGCCGTGGGCAACCTGGTGGCGGCCTACCACGGAAACACACCCCTGATCATCACCTCGGGACAGCAGCACCGGGAACTGGTGATCGGTGAGCCATATCTCGGCAACCGTGAGGCCACCACGCTGCCGAAACCGTGGGTGAAATGGTCCTACGAACCGGCCCGCGCCGAAGACGTCCCAGAAGCCTTCATGCGCGCCTACGCGGAGGCCCTGCAGCCGCCGACGGGTCCGGTCTACCTGTCGATCCCCATGGACGACTGGAAGCGCCCCCTGGCCGGTTTTACCCGAGTGCGGACAGTGAGCGACCGCGTTGCCCCCGACACCGAGCGGCTGCGCACGTTCGCCGGTCGCATCTCCGCCAGCCGTCGTCCCGCACTGGTCTTCGGGCCGGAGGTCGACCGTGCCGGAGGCTGGGACGGAGCCGTCGCCCTGGCGGAGAAGCTGCGCGCGGCCGTCTACGGCGCCCCCCTGCTGGACCGCGCCTCCTTCCCCGAGGACCACCCCCTCTTCGGCGGCCCGCTGGGCATGTCGGTGAAGACCATCAGCGACCGGCTTGCGGGGCACGATCTGGTGGTCGTGATCGGCGCGGAGGTGTTCCGGTACTACCCCTACGTGCCCGGCGACTACCTTCCCGACGGCACGGAGCTCGTGCAGATCACCGGCAACCCGGCGGTCGCCGCCGCGGCGCGTGTGGGCGACAGCCTCCTCGGCGATCCCGCGACGGCGATCGAACTGCTCCTGGACATGGTCACGGAGGGATCCGGACGCGCTGTGCCCGAGCCGATGGCGCGGCCCCGCGAGCTGCCGCAGGTGCCGAACAGCCCGCTCACCCCGCCGGAGGTCTACGCCGCCCTGAGCAGAGTTCGGCCGTCCGACGCGGTCATCGTCAACGAATCGACCTCCACGATGGCGCAGCAGATCGAGTGGCTCCCCACCACCCGGACCGGATCGTTCTTCGCCACGGCCAGCGGAGGCATCGGCTGGGGCACCCCGGCCGCGGTCGGCGTCGCGCTGGGCGACCGGGATCGGGGCGTCGAACGGCCGGTCGTCGGCCTGATCGGCGACGGCTCCTTCCAGTACTCCGTGCAGGCCATCTATACGGCGGCCCAGCACAACCTCCCCATCGTCTACGTGGTCATGCGCAACCACGAGTACTCCATCCTGAAGTCGTTCGCGGTACTCGAGGAGACGCCGGGCGTTCCGGGACTCGACCTGCCGGGGCTCGACATCGCCTCCGTGGCCCGCGGCTTCGGATGCCGCGCGGTCGACGTGGAGACAACCGAGGACCTGGAGCGGGAGTTCAAGGCGGCTCTCTCCGCCGGCACCACCACCGTGATCGTGGTCCCCACCCGACCTCAGAACGCCATGTTGTAGGGCACGATCCCATGCATTTCAGGCGGGGTGGGTGCGAAGGAGCGTCGAGCCGAGGTACTGAACGGCGCGCAGTGCGACTTCCAGATCAGCGTGTCCTTTCTGGACCGGCCGTCCCATGAGTTCCTCGGCTTTCCGGATGCGGTACTGCACGGTGTTCTTGTGCAGAATTTGGGCGCTGGCGGTAGCGGTATAGCTGCAGTTGGTGTCCAGGAAGAACTGTGCCGTCTCCCGAAGTCGTGCGGAGTTCTCGTCATCGACGGCCAACGGACCGAGGATGCCCCACACCCATGCGCGCATGTCGTCGATGTTCGTGGCCATCAGGGCGATGGGAGCGACAGCGGAGAATTCGGTGAACTGGGGGGCCGGATTGGCCGCTGCCGCAAGTTCCTGCGTGCGCATTGCCTGTCGGTGCGTGGAGCGGAATCCCTCGATGCCGTAGCCCACGCATCCAGCGCTCATGTGCACGGATGGATTGCTGTGCTCGACCACATTCGACAGCTTTTTCCAGGAGACGTCGCTGTGCGAGCCGAGCGGCAGCCAGGCCCAGGACACCATGGCGTCTCGGGGTACGAAGAGCGGCCTGGCGGGGCAGTCGAGCTTCCGGGCGATCTTGTTGATGATCCGGTCGAGTACGGCCAGCCCCTCGCCCTCACCCTTCGGTGTGGGCAACCAGGCCACCAGCCCGAGGTGATGCTGCAGGATCCGGTAACCAAGAGCTGGTTCAGCCCAGTTGAGATCGATGTCCTTCTCGGTGAGGATGTCTCGCACGCGCGCGGCGCGCGCGGCGGTCTGGCTGAGCAGCCAGTGATCGCGTTCCCGTTGGTAGACCACGATGACATGCTCGGTCACCCGGTCGATGTAACCGAAGCTCACCTGAAGCATGCGCCGGTTGGTCGCGGTCGCGAGATCCGGGTCGGCGTCCTGTCGGTTGAGTTCGCCCAAACACCACTGCAGAAAACGCCAGTGGCCGATCCTGTAGGCCCTGACCATCGCGCTGAGTGAGATACCCCTCTGAGCCAGCCTCCTGGCGTACTCAAGAGCAGCTGCAGGCCCCTCAATCTTTTCCAGAGGAATACCGTTCTCGAAGATGTGCAACAATGTGGCGACATTTTCAGCGATGCTCGCATGCAGGATTTTAATGACGGTTGCGTCGCCCCTGAGTTCCGGAATCTCGGCAATAACATACTCCCCTATGTCGCGGCCAACTTCCGGGAGGTGTGACCCTACGTTCTCCGCGACCACGGACAGTAGTTTTGCCGCCTCTGGATGCTCCGCAGCCATACCTCACCCTACAGGGTGGTCCTGGCCCATCCGCAATCTTCGAGACGCGATAGGCCGCACTCCCTCGAGCCTGCGCGAATATTGCCGACGGATTGGTTCATCGGCACCAATTCCGACCCGGAGGTCGTACTGCGCGCCCAGTGGCTGTCGTGCGGTCCACGCCTAGCCTCTGGTTACTGAAGGGACCCTCCGACGTGCCGATCCGGGGGGAATCAACTCACCTTCAAGCCGTTATTCGGAAACGTCCCAGGAGTGATCCGAGTTGAGCAATATTCTCCGATACAGCCTCACAGAGCCGCTGAGACCTCGAGAGGTACCCGACTCTGCGATTGCGATGATCGACAGCGAGGGGACGGTGGTCGGTTGGACCAGCACCGCGCAGCAGCTTGTCGGATACGCCGCAGGGGAGGTGGTGGGTCGGCCCGTCTGGTTCGTGCTGCCGTTTCTCCAGAATGCACTTCACGCATGGGCGGCCTGCGAGCAGCGCCACGCCAGGGGCGGCTGGTCCGGCACAGCGACGATCCGTCACCGCGACGGCCACACACTCCATGTAAGCCTGCGTGTATCGCTGTTGTGGGGGCGCGACGGAGCAGCCCACTGGCTCGTCTACGGCACCGATATCGCCGCGCTCTACGCGGGGGAGACCGCCGGATCGGTGCGGGAGTCGCTTCTCACCCGCACACCGATCGGCATCGTGGTGCGTGACTTGGAACTGCGCTGCGCCTGGGTCAACGACGTCAGCGAACATCAGGACGGTGTCGCTCGTGACATGCGGCTCGGACGGCGTCTCCCGGACTCGGTGCCCGGCCTCGAATCCGAGGCGCTCGAAGCGGTGATGCGCCAGGTACTGAGCAGCGGCATGACCGCGGTTCATGAATACCGGGCGTGGCCGCCGGCGGATCAGCGCCGTGAGCACGCCTTCGCCGCCTCCTTCTTCTGCCTGCGCGACGCCGATGGCCGGCCACTGGGGGTGTGCTCCATGAGCGTGGATGTCACAGGCAACCAGCGAGCCCGCGAGCGGCTCGCCATTCTCAGCGAGGCCAGCACCCGAATAGGCAGCACCCTGGACGTGATGCAGACCAGCCAGGAACTGGCCGACCTCGCTGTGCCCATCCTGGCTGACTACGCCGCCGTCGACCTAGCCGAGTTCGTCCCGCTCGGCGAAGAACCCGTGATCCGCATCAGCCCGACGGGGAAGCACGGCACGGCCTTTCGCCGCGCCGGCCTGGCCTCGATCCACCCGGGAACTCCCGAGTCACCATGGACACGCGGCGAATCCATCTTCGTCCCGCCGACCTCACCCTGGATCAGTGTGCTGTCCTCCGGAGCCTCTCACCTGCAACCCACCCTGGACACCTCTCCTGGCACATGGGTCGACAACGACCCCGCGCGGGCGCAGTCCATCCGCGCAAACGGGATGCACTCGATGATGCTTGTCCCCATCCGCGCGAGGCACGCCACGCTGGGTGTGGCCTTGTTCGTCCGGACCGAGGAACCGATGCCGTTCCAGGAGGACGACCTGCTCCTCGCCGAGGAACTGGTCACCAGGGCCGCACTGTCACTGGACAACGCTCGCCAATACACCCGCGAGCACACAGCGGCCCTCGCTCTTCAACGCAAGCTGCTTCCACACGGCTTGAGGGACAGCGCGGCGATCCAGGCGGCCTCACGCTACCTGCCGGCCGACGTGGACAACGGCGTCGGAGGCGACTGGTTCGATGTGATTCCGCTGTCCGGTGCCCGGGTGGCGCTAGTGGTCGGAGATGTGGTCGGGCATGGCATCAACGCCGCGGCGACCATGGGAAGGCTCCGAACCGCCGTACGCACGCTGGCGGACATGGATCTGCCCCCCGACGAACTGCTGTCCCACCTCGATGACACGGTCCGGTGCCAGTCGGAGGAAGACGACGACGCCGGCGACGGCTGCGCCATGGCCATCGGCGCCACCTGTCTCTACATCGTCTACGACCCCGTCACCCGGCGGTGCACGATGGCTCGGGCCGGGCACCCTCCGCCTGCTGTCGTCGACCCGCAGGGCATGGTCACCTTCCCCGACCTCCCCACCGGAGCCCCGCTCGGCGTCGGCTCGGTCCCCTTCGAAGCCGTGGAGACGGAAGTGCCCGAGGGGACCCTGCTCGCCCTCTACACCGACGGCCTGGTCGAGACGCGTGACCGGGACATCGACATCGGAATGCGGCAACTGGGCGCCACCCTCGCAGCCCAGCCCCTTAGACCCCTGGACAACCTCTGCTCCTCGGTGATCGAGGCACTGCCGGCCAAGTCACCAACCGACGACGTCACCCTGCTCCTGGCCCGGACCCGTGCTTTGGATCCGTGCCAGACCGTGTCCTGGGACCTGCCCCGGGACCCGGCCGTCGTCAGCACTGCCCGCGGCTGGGTAGCCCGGCAACTGACCCGGTGGGGGTTGGAGAGCCTGATCGCAGACACGGAGCTGATCGCCAGCGAGCTGGTCACCAACGCGATCCGGCACGGCGCCGGCCCCGTGGCCCTGCGTCTGATCAGGCACCGCCTGCTGACCTGCGAAATATCTGACGCCAGCAGGTCTTTCCCACGCCTTTGCCACACCCGCAGCACCGACGAGTACGGCCGCGGCATCCTCCTCGTCTCCCAGCTGTCGCGCAGCTGGGGCTGCCGCTGGACAACGGGCGGCAAAGTCGTCTGGGCGGAACAAGGTCTGCCCCCTGTCGAGGGCGAGAGCGACACCGGCAGCCCTCCCAGCACGCTGGGGCTGCCTTGCCGGAAGACCCGGAAAGTCGAGGAGAGGAGCTGAAATGAACCTCGCATCCCACCTGGTGAACAGCGCCCGGACTCATCCGGATCGCGCCGCGCTCCGTCTCGGGGACGCTGCCATGTCCTATCGCACGCTCGACCAGGGCAGCGCCCGCATGGCCGGGCTGCTCCAGGACCGTGGCGTGAAGCCCGGCGACCGAGTTGCGGTCATGCTGCCCAACGTGCCCGAGTTCGCCCTCGCCTACTTCGGCGTACTGCGGGCCGGCGGCATCGTCGTCCCGATGAACCCCCTGCTCAAGTCCCGCGAGATCGCCTACTACCTCGGCGACTCAGGTGCCCGACTCCTGTTCGCCTGGGACGCCTTCGCCGACGAGGCACGGGCCGGTGCGCAGCAGGGCCAGGCCGAGGTGGTCGTCGTCGGGGCCGGCGGATTCGGCCCTCCGCTTGCGTCCGCCCCATCCGCCGAGGACCTGGCCGACCGGCACGAGGACGACACCGCGGTGATTCTCTACACCTCGGGTACGACCGGTCAGCCGAAGGGCGCTGAACTGACCCACGCCAACCTCACCCGCAACTGCGAGATCGTAGCCAACGAGCTGTTCGAGATCGGGGCAGCCGACGTGATCTTCGGTGGTCTGCCCCTGTTCCACGCCTTCGGACAGACGTGCACCCTCAATGCCGCCGTCGCCTCGGGCGCGTGTCTCACGCTGCTGCCGCGCTTCGACGCGGCGAAGGCACTCCGGATCCTCGCCGAGCACGGCGTGACCGTCTTCGCCGGGGTGCCGACGGTGTACAGCCGGCTGGTGCGGCAGCCTGGCCGGGACGCCTACGACATCTCCCGGCTGCGCGTGGCCCTCGCCGGTGGCGCGGCGATGCCGGTCCACGTGCTGCACGACTTCCAGGCCGCGTTCGACTGTGTCGTGCTCGAAGGGTACGGACTGTCGGAGACCTCACCCGTCGCCTCGTTCAACACCCTGCAGGCCGGTCCCAGGCCCGGTTCGGTCGGCACCCCGGTCCCTGGCGTCGAGATGCGGGTGGTCGACAACAACGGCAAGAAGGTGGCGCACGGGGAGACCGGCGAGATCGTGATCCGCGGGCACAACGTAATGAAACGGTACTGGCGGCGCCCCGAGGAGACCGCCACCGCGATCCGGGACGGCTGGTTGCACACCGGCGACCTCGGCCGGATCGACCAGGACGGTTACTTCTGGATCGTCGGACGGAAGAAGGACGTGATCATTCGGGGCGGGTACAACGTGTACCCCCGCGAAGTCGAGGATGTGCTGTACGAGCACCCTGCGGTCGCCGACGCCGCGGTCATCGGCCTCCCCGACGCCGATCTCGGTGAGGAGGTCGGGGCGGCGGTCGTTCTCAGGCCGGGCGCACAGGCGACAGCCGAGGAACTGCGTGAGTACGTCAAGCGCCAGGTCGCCGCCTACAAGTATCCGCGCAAGGTATGGATCGTGGACGCGCTACCCAAGGGACCGACCGGCAAGATCCTCAAGCGGGAGATCGTCCCGCCGAATGAGCCGGACAGATGAGGCGACTGGGCCCGTTCATGCTTTCGTCGCGGCCGGCCAGACGGCGGACAGCCGGCGATCACCCACCAAGTGATGGCTCAGGTCGACCCCGGCCCCTTCGCTCTGGTCGCCGAGGGCGTGCCGGACGCTGTCGCTCTTGCGTCCGCCGCTGTACCAGAACCGGGTGTTCGTCGCCCAACGGATCCGCCCTCGAGTTCTTCTTCGCGGCAGCGGCCCTGGAAGTCCGCCCTTCAGGCGAGGGGGTAGCCCGCCATCACGGCGGGATCTCGGTGGCGATCAGAGCGTCCTCCCCTCACGCACGCAAAGGGGTAGCCCGAGGAACTTCGTAACGCCCTTGCGGTTGAACCTGTCCTCCCCCCCTCATGCGAGGGGGTAGCCCGTACGCCGGGCGCAACGGCGCCGCCTTCCCGAAGTCCCCCCTCACACGAGGGGGTAACCCGTTGGGGTCGACGTTCCCGGGCTGGACCTCGCTGCAACAGGAGAGAGGGTGTCGTACCTGTCGCACCGTCGCAGCGGGCCGGATGACCCGTGGGAGCGGGCGCTACGGTTGCCCACGCCGCTGTCACGGGGCTCGCCCGCCAACCTGCGGGCCTGTGGTGGGGCGGCGCGCCGCAATGTTGCAGCCCTCCCCCAGGGACGGGCTCCGAGCCGGATACGCTCACGATGGCCCTTACCGCCCGGTAGCGTGCGCCTCCGAGTGCGTGGCGATTGAGATGGATACGCGGGCCCGGCACTTCAGATATACGCGCAGGTCAAAGGCATAATTCCGCTCCCCCTGCGCTTGCCCTCCTGAGCCGTTGCCGTACAGCAGCGGAGTACAGGTACAGCAACCACCGCAACCGCGGCTGGCTGTCAGAAGCCGTCGATGGCGGGCTGACCCGCCTACAGACCTCTCTGCCTGCGGACGTGCTCGCCGTGGGGGAGCAGGTCGACGTCCCCTTGTCACTTTGCGGGTTCGGGGCGGCGGATCACTGCCAGGGGTGCGCACCGGCTTGTCCCCCTTTCACCCGGGCAGCAAGAGACCCCGGCCGGTAACCATCCGGCCGGGGTCTCTCTATGCGTTGTTACTCGGGGCGGATGTGCTCCGCCTGCGGGCCCTTCTGCCCCTGGCCGACATCGAACGTGACCCGCTGGCCCTCTTCCAGGGAGCGGAAGCCGGAGGCGTCGATGTTCGAGTAGTGGGCGAAGACGTCGGGGCCGCCGCCGTCCTGCTCGATGAAACCGAAGCCCTTTTCAGCGTTGAACCACTTGACGGTGCCGCTGGCCATGTCTGTCTCCCTCAAGGAAATTCGGAATCCCACACCGTGCGGGATCCGGAGGTGATCGCCTTGGTCCGGAGAGGCGCTGAACAGCAAGGACGCCCGAGACGTGTGTCACGGGCGAACGGACTTCGGAACCACGACTACTTGTAGCGACGCTACACCGGGCGAGGCCGAAGATCACAGGCCTTATGGGATCGCGTAGGCGAATCTCTAGCGTCACCACGGCCGTTACCGGCCGACGTCGCGGCGGCTGCGGACGGCCTTCCACGCCGGCCCGGTGAGATGGACGACCATCATTCCGTCTGCAGCCTCGCGGACGAGGATCCAGCCCTTCGCCTTGAGCCCTTCGAGCTGCTGCCGAATGTCCGGGCCCAGTTCCTCGACGAGCTGCGTCTCCAGCGGTTGCGTGCCGCCGTCCAGGAGCTCCGCGAGCCGGAAGACGAGCGCATCCTCCTCAGCGGTGATACGGAAGTCCATGCGCTGACGCTACGTCCCTACCGACCAGGGCGCGCGGCCACCCCTAGGCCCCGACACCATCACGTGGGGTGAACTTCCGATCTGAGTGAAGGTCACCCAGGACGCGACGTGGCGCGTTGGCCCAGCATCAGTGGATGGGGCAGGTACATGCCGCTCACTCAAGAAGAAACGCACCCGCCGAGAGTTCGGTACGAACAGGTCGTGCCAGACACGTGTCAGATCGTACGGGGAACATCGGCGTTTCAGAAAGTCTGTAGGCCAGGTTCTAGGGGGTGCCCTCGGTCTCACGGGCCGCTAGCAGCGCACCTGGTGGTGGCGGTCACACCGGGAGCGCAATTGGGATCACCGGTGTTCCAGGCGGCCTTGCCGCTGCGCCCCTTCACTGGGGACGATTGTCGGCGACGCGTGAATCGTGACCCATATCCGACGGATGAAAAGTGACCCCCACTGCGTCAGTTGATGTTGGTCATTCCCCGGTGTTGGCCGCGGGAACCCGTCCGAGGTCGCGGCCGCGCATGCGGTAGCTGTCGCCCTTCAGTGAGATCACTTCGGCGTGGTGGACGAGGCGGTCGATCATCGCGGCGGCGACGGTGTCGTCGCCGAAGACTTCGCCCCAGCGTCCGAAGGGCTTGTTGCTGGTCACGATCACGGAGGCGCGTTCGTAGCGGCCGGAGACGAACTGGAAGAACAGGTTCGCGGCCTCGGGTTCGAAGGGGATGTAGCCGACCTCGTCCACGACGATCAGCGGGATCCGTCCCAGACGGGTCAACTCATCGCTGAGTCTGCCCACTTGATGAGCTTCAGCGAGGCGGGTGACCCACTGGGCGGCAGTGGCGAAGGCGACCCGGTGGCCGGCCTGGCAGGCCCGGATGCCCAGCCCGGTGGCAAGGTGGGTCTTGCCGGTGCCGGGCGGCCCCAGGAAGATCACGTTCTCCTTCCCGACGACGAAGTCCAACGTCCCCAGATGGGCGATGACCTCGCGTTTCACGGACCGCTGGTGGTCGAAGTCGAAGTCCTCCAGCGACTTGCGGGAGGGGAAACGGGCCGCGCGGATGCGTCCCTCGGCGCCGTGACTGTCGCGGGCGGCGACCTCCCGCTGCAGGCAGGCTGCCAGATACTCCTCGTGGCTCCAGCCCTCGTCGCGGGCCCGCTCGGCGAGCCGGGTGGCCGCGTCCCGCAGGGCCGGAGCCTTCAACGCCTTGGTCAGATAGACGAGTTCGGAGCCGACATCGCGGCTGGTCCTGGCCTGGTTCGTGCCGTTCTTCGTGCTCATCACGCCGCCCCCTCATCCGTGCTCAGCCCGCCGTCGATGACGCCGAAGATCCGGTCGTAGGTGTCCAGCGGCCGCTCCTCGACCTCCGTCACGTCCACCGGCGCCGGCTTCGTTCCGGCGGCCTTCTTGCGGGCTGCCGCGGCAGCTGCCGCGTGGTCGGGGTCGGTGATGGTCTGATGGCGGGCCCAGCTGCGGGCATGGCGGGCGACCTCGACGCCGTCGCAGGTCACCAGGACCTGGTCTAGGTCGGCGGCGACCTCGATGCGGCGGCCGACGGCCAGCGGATGCACCGAGTAGTCGCAGGTGTCCAGGCGGACGTAGTGGTCCCGGGGCAGCCGCAGGGATGCCTTCCACCAGCCCGGCGGGGCGATTGGCGGCAGGGCCAGCATGCGGGAGCGGTCGGCCTCCAGCCGGTCGGTGGGGCGGGCCTGCAAGGTGCGGTGGATGCGTCGGTTGGCCTTGGTCAGCCAGTCGGCGAGCTGGATGTTGAAGTCGGCCGGCGAGGTGAACACGCGGCCGGGCAGGAACGACGTCTCCAGATAGCCATTGGCCCGCTCGACCAGGCCCTTGGCTTCTGGATCCCGGGGCTTGCAGAGCAGGAACTTGATGCCCAGCAGCCCGGCGAACGCAGCGAATTCGTCGGTCAGTTGAGGCCCGCCCGGCCGCCAGGAGCCGACGGCGCCCTCGTTGTCCCAGACCAGCACCCGGGGGACGGCACCGAGCTCGGTCAGCAGCCGCCAGTGTCCGGCGATCAGGTCGGCCGCCGACCTGGAGGGCAGCATCCGGGCGGTGATCCACCGCGAGTAGCCGGCGACCATGACCAGCACCGGCGGCCGCCCGACCTGGCCGAAGCCGAGCGGGATGTCGGCAGGCGGGAACCACAGGTCGCACTGGCCGATCTCGCCCGGCTCATAGACCGTCCGCGAGGCCGGATCCGCAGGCCGATAGGCCGGCCGCAGGTCCCGGATCCGGTCCTTGAGCACGGTCAGGCCCCGGTCCCAGCCGATCCGCTCGGCGATCACCGTCGCGGGCATCTCCGGCCACTGCTCGAGCAGTTCACGGATCTGCGGCTCGACCGCGTCCACGATCGAGCCCTTCGGCGCCCGCTGGTACTTCGGGGGCGCGTCGTCCGCGATCGCCCTGCGGACAGTGTTCCTCGAGATGCCCAGCTTCCTCGCGATCGCCCGCACCGGCATCTGCTCGGCCCGGTGAAGCCGGCGGATCTCCGCCCAGTCCTCCACGCTGATCACCACTCCTCCCGGCCTGGCTCAACGAGCCAGACCCCTTGGAGGGGGTCAACTTTCAAGCGTCGCTACTGGTCCACTTTTCAGGTTCTGGATCACATTTGGTGCCAGAGCCACGGAGGGTCACCAGCTCGACGATCATGAGCGGTCGTGACCCACGACCCGCTCCAGGACCTCTGGC
>NZ_JBSFDI010000046.1:0-29481 GCF_053593835.1 Streptomyces sp. NPDC002076 | reverse complement strand
CCCGCTCGGCCAGGGCGGCGCGGAAGTCCGCGTTCTGGCCGTAGCCGGCGTCCGCCACCACGAGCGGCGGCACCAGCTGCCAGGTGGCCAGTTCGTCCAGGGCGTCCAGTGCCAGACGCCACTTCTCCCGGTGTCCGACGTCCTTGGTGCGGTCTCTTGGCTTGGGGTCGGTGGTGGTGAGAGTCGGTGTTGGTGGGCTGGTGGTTGGTGTTTTGGTGCTGGTCAGTGGGGTGTTGGGGCGGTATCGGCACTGTTATGAGGCGAGAGTTTGATGGGTGGGGTCGCTGTCGTGGGGCTTTATCTGATGGTGGGTGATGCTGTCTCAGGTTCGTGAGTTCTGATGCGGTGGGGTGGGGGAGACCGGTGTGATCGTGGGGTGGATCAGGAGGTAAGGGCCGGCCGGGGTGCTGTGCTGCCGAGTGTGAATTTCTCACTCTTGTTGCGGTAGAGGGATCGCTTTGACCTGCGAGGCTGCAGATGGCTGAGAGATGCCTCGGTGTGCTTCTTCCGTACTGATCAGGGCCTTGACCTGTAGTACCGCCAGCTTGATGAGAATCCCGCAGATGCATTGAGAATTCCGGTAGCGGCCAGGGGTGTCCGCTTGCGACGGAGTGGCGTCGGCTTGCCTTCGACCGGCTCGGACGTGTGCGTGTTGCCTGGTGCGGCTCGGGCGACGGGTGTATGCAGGCAGAAAGCCTGGTTCACGCGGTCCAAGCGGGTCGGGGGCTGGTGATGGGTGGAGCGCTCGAAGAGCTGTCTCAGACGGGCCAGTTGGGACCGGAGACGTTCGAGCTGCTGCGGCGTCTGGTTCATCAGGTGCGCCGTTCGGCGGGGTTTCCCCCGCCCGAGGGGTACGTGGAGTGGAGCGATGACGCGGCCTACGACGTGATCACGGCCATGCTGACCCGTGAGGGTGCGGGGCAGCAGTTCGTGACCAGTTGCTTCGTGCTGGCCATCGATGACGCCTCGCTGGAGCGGCTGTACCTTGCCTCGATCAAGAACTTCCTCATCGATGAGGCGAAGAAGACCCCGCGAGGCAAGCTGCGGCGCCGCATCGCCCGCCTGATGGGCGAAGACGCCTCCTTCCGCCGGGTGCCGTGGTCTTCGCCGCGGTGGGCGCTGAGCGAGCATCCCGCGGAAGCGGCGTGGCAGGGCGATCTCGACGATCTCATCGCCGAAGCCTGGCGCGTGGACGGGGTTGGTATCACGCGCTGGAATCATTCTGGGCCGACACCTCGACAGACGTTGCAGGCCCTGATGACCGTCCTCGTGCAGGTCCTGCGGCACGCCCAGGGGGCGGTGCGGGAGGAGGACCTAGCCAAGGCCCTCGAGTCCCGGTTCGAGCTTCTGGCGCCGGCCCGCTTCACCTCCCTCTACGCCGACGAGGGGGCGCCTGCTGATCCGGTCGAGTCGGGCAGGACGACGCAGCCCGACCCTACGGGCGCTGGCGGTGTCGCCGAGGACATCTGGCATCGGCTGACCGCCAACGAGCGCCTGCTGCTGCCCTACCTGGACGAGGACGCTCATCACGCCGCGCAGCTGCTGGAGATCGGACAAGAGCAGGCCGGGGCCATTCTGGCAGGTCTGAAGGCAAAGCTGCTGTTGGCCCTGTCCCAGGACGGCGACCGAGCGGCGGTCATGGGCGCCCTGCTTCGGCGCTGCGCGGATCCGCCTCCTTGACCGCCCCTGTGACGTCGTCCGTATCCAGTGAGAAGAGAATGCGCTGATGGATCACAGCCGAGGAGAGGGGGGAGACAGGATGAACCCTGCCCAGAGCAGCGCCTACGAACGACTGGCGGTCGCCGCGGCCAGGCTGAAGGTCCCGGATGCCGTCCGGGAGGCCGCCACCGTGCCGCCGCGGGATCCTGAACCCGGCCAGATCTGGCGAGCGGTGTGGGAGTACGCCGTCCAGCTGCTGGTGATCACGGAGGTCGGATGCGACACGGTGCAGGCCGTTCCGCTCTCCTTGGAACGCTACGCCGACGCACACACGCTGCTGCTGCCTGCCGGAGCCTCGACCCTTGAGCAGCCGCTGGCCCTGTGGTGGGCGTTGAAACAGGCGCTGCCTTGGCATGTGCTGGACCGCCAGGTCAGCCAGCTGACTGTGCCGCTGCCCGCCTCCGCGGACCCGGCTCTCCCGCACGATGTGCCGCCCGGAGCACGGTGGGGAAGCCCGGCCCCGTCACCGGCCGCGGCGGCAGCGGAGTATCGAGGCGTCCTGGCCGACACCCTGGCCAGGCTGAGCGCCGCACGGTGGGCGTCGCAAGGATCCGGTGCCCTGCCACAGCTGCTGCAAAAGCGCGGTGTCAACGCGCAACAGCTGGCGTCTCAGCTGCAGCTGCCGCCCGCCCAGGCGCTCTCGGTATGGCGCGGACAATATCCCCTCACGGCCGACCAGGCCGAGAAGCTCGCTGTGCTCCTCGGCCTGGGCATGGACGAGGTCCTCGCGGCCAATCCTGCGCTGCCGCCCGCCGTGGTGCGCGAGCTGAACCGGCCGATGCGCCGCGGACAGGTACGTGCCCTTGCCGCTCGACACATCGAGAACGAACACCAGGCCCGGCTGCGTGCCGCCTACGGCATCTTCACGCTAGCGGCCCGCCAGGACGACCGCACGAACATGGACTGGGCGGCACGAGCGGACCGCTACTTCGAACTGCGTCTGGGGCAGTAGGGGGCTGCTGTGGTCAACTATGTACTCGCGGCCGCCGCCCGCGCCCAGGCTGTGATGTCTCACTGCTCTTGCGGTGACTGCATGCCGCTGACCTGCGGCGCCGCAGATGGATTGCGATGGATTCTGGACCCTGTGCGGGCCGTTTGACCTGCGGTCCTGCAGGTTGGGTGAGACTGCCGCAGATGCGGTGAGAACGCCTATTGTGGCGGCGGTGCTGGGGAGCGCGCGGGAAGTTGATCACGGTTGCAGCTCGGGGAACGCTTCTTCCCAGACGTCCTTGATGGCCGTGCTGATGAGCTTGCGGAGCACTGGCCACAGCTCAAGCAGGATGCCCTTGTTGAGGAAGCGGCATAGGTCGTCGCGCATGCCTTCGGCGAGCACTGTTCTGTACACGCTCATGCGCTGGCGTGGCAGGTCCAGATCGAGGATGCGCAGTCCGGACCATGCGATGTGCAGCGGCAGCTCCACCATCCCGTGCTCGGGTCCGGTCAGCTCGTCGAGGCTGGAGGGCAGGCGTCGCTTGTACCTCGCTCGCAGCAACGATGCGATGGACCTGGGGTCGTCGTGCACGTTGTCCATTTTCCCTCTGTGCGCTGGCTCTGCGGCTGCACAGCCGCTGCGCCTGGCCGGCGCGCTGACCGCGCGGCTGGGGTGGCAGCGGGCGGGCGCTTGGTGCGGCTCTTGCGCGGCGGGGAGCACACCGGGCAGCGTTTGCCGGCCTCGCCACGGCGGGTCCGCTGATCGGGTGTGGCTTCCCAACGAGCCGTGATCCCGGCCACGCACCTCCTGGATTGAAGATCACAAGGATCAGATCCGCCACCCCGGCACGACAGCCCACGCCGGAGCGCGCCACATCTTTGAAATCCTCCGACGCGTCAGAGACAAAGACCATCACCACAGTCCCGTGCTGGATGCCATGGACCAGCTCCCCGCACTCGGGGCTGACCCTGAACCAGGGCTGGAAGAGCCGTAACGACCATGCCAGCCTACGGGCCTCGCCGCTGCACGCACCGCCTCGTCAGGCAAGCCCCACCTCGACCAGACCGTTCTCTGCCTCCGGCGGGCGCACAGCTGGCCTTAGGACTGGGATCAGAATGAGGTGTTCGCTGCTCGGGAATGACGGGCTGTCAGTTCGCGTTGGTACCTGCTGGACAAGGGGGTGGGTCCGGCCGAGGTGCGTGGTGGGGGCAAGCCGTGGCTGGTCGAGGACGGTCTGTGGGAGCGGATCGAGCCGCTGCTGCCGGTGGTCGAGCGGCGTTTCCGGTATCCGGGACGTCGGCGGATCGATGACCGTCGGGTGCTGGGATCCTGTTCGTGCTGTACACCGGCATCCCGTGGCGGCACCTGCCGCAGGAGCTCGGCCCCGGATCGGGGATGACCTGCTGGCGGCGGCTGCGGGACTGGAACGAGGCCGGGGTGTGGCAGCGCCTGCACGAGCTGCTGCTGGCTGAGCTGCGGTGGGCCGGGATGTTGGACTTCTCCCGGGCTGCCGTCGACTCTTCGCACGTGCGCGCGATGAAGGGCGGGCCGGCCACCGGACGCTCCCCGGTGGACCGGGGCAAGACCGGCAGTAAGCACCATGTGATTGTCGAGGCGCACGGAATCCCTCTGGCGGTGTCCCTGACCGGTGGAAACCGTAACGATGTCACACAGCTAATCCCGCTGGTCCAGGCCGTTCCGCCGATTCGTGGCAGGAGCGGCCGACCCCTGCGCCGCCCCCGCCGGGTCTACCCCGACCGCGGCTACGACCACGACGTCTACCGCGACAAGGTCCGCCGGTTCGAAATCACCCCGGTTATCGCCCGATGCGGCGCCGAACACGGCTCCGGCCTCGGAGTCCACCGTTGGGTCGTAGAGGGCGCCATCGCGTTGCTGCACTGGTTCCGGCGCCTTCGCATCCGCTGGGAGATCCGCGACGACATTCACCAAGCCCTCGTCACCCTCGGCTGCGCCATCATCTGCTGGCGACGGCTGAAGACCTCAGTCTGATCCCAGTTCTCAGGGCTGGGCGTCGTTGTCGCTGCCGAAGTCGGGTACGCCTGCGGACAGCAGGTGCTCGGCGCCGCCTTCGAGGGCCTTGGCCGTCTCGGTGGAGCGGGGGAGCATGGTCTTCTCGTAGGTGCGGATCGCGTCGTCGATGGTGGCGGCGTTCGCGAGAGCGAGGGCGATTTCGCTGGCGTCGAGCATGGCGAGGTTGACGCCGACGCCGAGCGGGGGCATGAGGTGGGCGGCGTCGCCGAGCAGGGTCACCGTCGGGTTGTGTTCCCAAGTGTGCGGGACAGGGAGGGCGAAGATCGGGCGGTCGATGTAGGGGCCGTCGTTTTCGGTGATCATCCGGCGCATGCGGGGCGACCAGTGGGCGTACTCGCCGAGGAGCAGGGCGCGGATGCCGTCGGTGTCCTCGACGGTCAGGCCGCTGGTGCTGATCCAGTCGACCGGGACTCGTCGGATGATGTAGACGCGGATGTGGTTTCCGCTGTTGCGCTGGGCGAACAGGCCGCGCTCGCCGTCGGCTGCGTGGGCGCTGCCCTGGCCGACCAGGTCGGCGATGCCCGGGTGCCGGTTCTCGACGTCTGAGAACCATGCTTCCAGGAAGCTCACCCCGGTGTACTCGGGGGTGGCGGGGGACAGGACCGGGCGTACCCGGGAGGAGGCGCCGTCGGCGCCGATGACCAGATCGGTCTGGATGGTCGTGCCGTCGGTGAAGTGCAATTGCCGCGGCCCGTCGTCGGGTCCGCTGATCGTGTCGAGGGCGTGGCCCCAGTGCACGGTTCCCGGTTGCAGGGAGTCGAGCAGCAGGTTGCGTAGCTGTCCGCGGTCGATTTCCGGCTTGAAGAGTTCATCGATCTCGGGGACTTGATGGGACGTGATCGTGCCGGTCGGGTCCATCTGGCGCATTTCCTGCCCTTCGGGGCGGGCGAGCTTGAAGAACTCGTCGAGCAGGCCGGCTTCGCGCAGGGCGATCTGGCCGTTGTCGGCGTGCAGGTCGAGGGTGCCGCCCTGGTTGCGGGCGTCGGGGCCCCGGTCGCGGTCGTAGACGGTGACCGCTATGCCGTGCTGCTGGAGGATGCGGGCGCAGGTCAGTCCGCCGGGGCCGGCACCGATGATGCTGATGCGGGCCCGGGCGGGTTCTGGGGAGTTCATGGTTTTCCCTTTCAGTCGGCGAAGAGGGGCGAGCAGGCCGGGCGTTGTCGACCTCGGCACCGGAGGTGCCACGCAGGGGGCCTCCCCGATGAACAGGTCGGCGCGGTGCAGACGATGACGAGGCCGACGACGATGTGCCGGTCAGGTACGCACAGTGTCCATAAAATCAGAGCAAGTAAAAAAGTACAACGACTCTACTTAGCGATTGATTTGACTGTCGGGTACGCTTTAACCATGACCGTGCCCTCTGTCAGCCGCCGCGACCGCAAGAAGGCGGCCACCCGGCAGGCGATCGCCGACGCCGCACTGCAACTCTTCTTGGAGCGCGGCTACGATCAGGTGAGCATCCGTGACATTGCCGACGCCGCCGACGTGTCGACCGCTACAGTGTTCAAGCACTTCAGCGGCAAGGAGGCGCTGGTCTTCGACCAGGACGAAGACCGAGAGTCACAATTGATCGCTGCGGTGCGGCAGCGGCCCTCTGGGCAGAGCGTCCTCGATGCCCTCCGACAGCACGTGCTGGACACCTGGCCAGCGATCGGGGCACATCCTCAGGCTGCCGAGTTCACCAACCTGGTGAACTCCACACCGGTGCTGCTCGCGTACGCCGAACGCATGTGGACCCGGTACACCGACAGTCTCGGCGCAGCCATCGCCGACGAATTTGGCGTGGAGCACGACAACCTCGCATGTGTGGCTCTTGCTCGATTCGTGCTCGAGATCCCGGTCCTCGCTCGCGGCCGGCAGGACCGTCGAGCCGCCGTCGGGGCACTCTTCGACATCCTCACCCACGGCTGGGAGCCGCCTATCAAGTCGCCCGCGCCGTAGAGCCCCTGGGCTGTTTCCTGAGCCCGCTCTCGACCAGCCTCGGCTTGCGCGTTTCGGTCGCGCCCACCCCCTGCCTGACAACGAGAACTGACATCCCGTCACCCCTGAGCGGCAAGCACCTCATTCTGATCCCAGTCCTTAGGGCGTGCAGATCTTTAACTCGTCGTTTTGACCTTGGTGTGGGTGGAGTCGGGAGCGAGGAACGTCGCGACGTCGGCTGGTGTGCGGAGGCGGGCGGTAGAAGCGTTGATGTGGTGGCCGTGTGCTTCCAGGAGCGGGCGGACCTCCTGTTTCGCGCGGCTGATGGTCATGGCGGTGACGCCGAAGAGTTGGCCGAGGAGGTCCATGGTCGCGAGTTTGCGCAGGTGGAGCACGGTGACCAGGATCCTGTCGGGTGGGGTGAGTTTGGCTTTGGCACCTGTGCCTGGGGCCACCAGGCGCTCGTGACCGCGGCGTGTGCGGAGCACTTGCTCGCGTTGGACCTCCAGCGCTGGAGTCAGCGCGTCGATGAGCTCGCTGAGCTGCTTGCGGCTCATCCCGGTGAGTTCCGGGTCCTGCAGCGAACGCCGCGTGAGGCGAGGCGGTCTGCCCGCCGGGGCCTGGTCCGACGTGCTGTCGGTCGTGGCCGCGTCCAGCGGATGCTGGGGGTGGAGGGTGTAGTTCCAGTCGCCGTGGAAGCGGTGGCGGGTGATCGGCAGGGAGGCGATCTCGTCGTCGCTGACCTGGATGCCGGTGGGGTACGGGTTGGTGTCGAGTTCCGCGTGCACGGTCAGACCGGTCTTGGTGGTGGTCGCCGCGATGCTCTCGACGATTACTTCGTGGCTGGTCAGGGGCCTGCCGCGCCAGTTCATGGTGATGTGGGAGAACAGCCGGTGCTCGATCCGGTTCCACTTCGAAGTCCCGGGAGGCAGGTGGCAGACGGTGATCGTGAGGCCGGACTCAGCGGCGAACCGGGCGAGTTCGGTCTTCCACGTGCGGGTGCGATACCCGTTGGAGCCGCCGGCATCGGCGGTGATCAGCAGCCGGCCGGCCGCCGGGTACGTGGCCCGCCCGACTCCGTTCCACCAACGGCGGATCGACTCGACGGCGAACGCGGCGGTGTCATGGTCGGTGCCGACGTTGACCCAGCCGGTGTTCGCCGCGACGTCGTAGATGCCGTAGGGCACCGCCCTGCCCAGCACGCGGTCGGGGAAGGCGTGGGTATCGACCCGCACCGGCTCGCCTCTCGGCTCCCATTCACGGCCGTTGTTCTTGAACGGGCCGACCAGCTCCTTCTTCTTCGTGTCCACACTGATCACCGGAGCACCGCCGTCCTGGTGGTCGCGGGCCTGCTCGTTGAGGTAGTGGAACTGTGCGTCCCGGTCGGGGTGCTGCTTGCCTTCCAGCGTCTTGGCATTGCTCTGCAGGCTGAAGCCCTCCTCGCGCAGCAGGTCGCCCACCGTGTCCGCGGAGATCCTGTGGCCCTGCCGGATCAGCTGCTCGGCCAGCTTGCGGGTGGATTTGGTGGTCCAGCGCAGCGGCGACATGGGATCTCCGCGGACGTCGGGCTCGACCAGCGTGAGGAGTGCCTCCCGAACGGCTGGGTTCAGGTCGACGACGCGTTTACGGCCGGCGCCAGGCCGACGGACACGGCCCAACGGCGCCTCTCCGGACTCGAGTTCCCGCACTCCGGCAGACACAGTGGCCTCACGGACACCGGCGGCACGAGCGACCGCTCTGATCCCACCGTGGCCGAGGGACTGGGCCTCCGCCCCTATCAGCAGGCGACGCTGCCGCTCGTCGAGGTGCGGCAAAATCGCCTCGAACTTGGCTGCCAGCGTGGTCCGTTGCCTATCCAACCCGCTCATGCCAGACCAACGAACCACCAAGCAGAAAGCTACGAGTTAAAGATCTGCACGTCCTTAGCGTCCGAGGGGTCAACTCGCCAGCAAGGAGCCCCCGGATCCGAGCCGGGCGACTTCGCCGGCGGTCCTGGGCCTCACGCAGGTACTGGTGACGGCGGTCAGTAGAACGAACTGGCCGTTGACATTCTGGAAGCCGATTGGGGGCCGCAGTGGACGCGGTGACCAATGCCGCCGTCAGACTGCCTTGCGCCTGGTGACGGTTACACACGCAGTGATCGGTGTGGGCCCGTTGGCCGGGGAGGAGGAGCGCTGGTACAAGACCGTGGGCGGCTTCTACAAGCGTGTCTCGGAGAGCGCAGGCAGGTCCGCGGACTGCAGGGCAAGATCGGTCCAGCCCGGTTCGGCCTCGTACATGCGCTGCCATAGGGCCGTCTGCTGTGCACCGGTGTGGGAGAGCGGCACGATGAATATCTCCCGTACCCGGACGTCGTCCAGATGCCGGCGCAGCCCCGTAAGGCCGTTGGGCCCAACGTAGGTCTCTTCGTCGGCCCCGGGCCACAGCTCTTGCCCGCAGCTCATGACGACGCCTGCGGTCTGTGTGTCGTGTAGGGCTTCCGTGAGCAGTGCCGCGATCCAGTCGGTCTTCCGGTCGAGGGGCTTGGTCGCCCAATCGCTGAGCAGTCCGGTGCCGTCCAGCAGATCGAACCGCAGCCACACCGGCAGCGGGGAGCCTTGCCAGTCGTGCGCTTTGTCGCGGATCAACTGGCGTGCGCGGCGCCAGCCCGCGGCCCGCGTCTCGGGGCCTTCCAACACGACCTCGCCCTCGGGGCGCGGGCCGGGTGCGAGGCGCAGTTCGATACCGGGACGCGTGACGGTCTCGGCGGGCCCGCCGGTGGCCACGCGGGCGCACGCCTGTTGGACCTCGTCTATGAGCCGATCGGTTTCCTCGCCGTCAAGCCGAACATCCCAATGGCCACTGACCACGACGTCGTGCATGAGTGTGGCCAGGTGTAGTCGTCTGCCCAGGTTGATGTCGTAGGACATGGCCCCGGCGGTGCTGAGGTCGCTGTAGACGCTGAAGACCTCGGTGATGATCCGGTCCTCACCGTGGGCAAGGACGACATCGGCGGGGCGTGTGGTCGTAGGGAGCTTGGTGGGTGTCTCGAACTCGACGCTACCGCCTGTGGCTCGGGCGAGCACGGCGACTTCCAGTTGCAGAGCGACGTGCAGTTGGCGGATGGGCTCAAGATGGCGCCTCCAGTCCTTGAGGAGCCTCTTGAACCGCAGAACGTCGGGCAGGACGTGCAGTCGTAGAGCGGTCTCGATCAGCTGGGCATACGCAAACGCATGCGTGGAAGCGTCACGCAGGAACGGGGGAAGGCTGCCGTTTTGGGAGTGCCAGCGCTGGGGCCAGTCTTCGCCCAGCGCCGTGCGGATCCGCTCGAGTGCCCACGCGCCGACCTGGTGTCGGGCCCGCGACCCAGCTCCCGTGCACACGTCAGCGATCAGCGTGTCCCAGTCGGGTGCGTTTCCCTGAGCAGACGTCATGCGCCCATTGTCCTTGCCCGGTGCTGCCGGCCAACTAATATTCCGCGGCGCGTGCAGCGCGCGCCTGCTTGGACGGATCGTGGACGCTTGCCGGGAAACGTTCGAGGGGCTTCCGGGTGTCTGGCCGAACGCCTGAATCAGGGCGTCGACGAATCGTTCATGGTCCCGTACCTGCCCAGCTGTGAAGTCGGGGATCTTCGTGATGGGCATGCGAGATGCCCCTAGGCCACTGCCAGACTGTTCAGCAGCTCCTGTTGCCCGGGCTGTAGGAGTTGCCATGACTCCCGCTGTGTGTGCAGCCACTGCCGGGCCTGGTCTTCGTGTGGCGCGCCGGGCCACCACACGATGCCCGAGGGCAGGCAGTGGAGGTGGTGGCGGGCGGCCCAGTAGGAACGCTGCCAGCTGATCGGCCAGGGTGGGTTCCACCAGGTGTCCAGAGCCGTGAGCTGCCGGCCGAGACGCGTGGGCTGGGTGGCGGGGCGCTGGCGGTGGCGCACTTGGTTGATCCACTTGCCCAGGGCGAACCCGTCGTGGGTGGTGGGCTGTGAGACGGCCAGGTGGCCGTGTCGGGCCGCGTAGTCGTGAGCAATCTCCAGGCCGTGCATCACGCTGCGGCGTTGCGCGGGCCAGGCGCGGAAGCGGTCGATCTCGGCGGGTGTGAGGCCGAGCTGGGAGAGCAGTTGCTGTTGGTCCGCGGCCAGCTGTGAGTACTCGGCGATCTGGCGGCTCAGCCACCGCTCAAGCCAGCGCGGCAGCCCCGCCAGATTGTCACCACCGCTGACGGGGCCGTGGGCGAGGGTGTGAGCACGGGCCCGGTGCCAGGCCCGCTGCCAGCTGATCGGCCAGGGCGGATTCCACCACACGTCCAGTTCCGCCAGCACCCGCACGTACTCAGGCGGCAACCCGGCAGAAGCGGCGCGCAGATTCGCCAGCCATCGGCCCAGGTCGAACCCATCCTGCGGGGCGCCAGCGTGCGGGGCGGCCAGGTGGCCGTGTCGGGCCACATACCTGCGCGCGTGACCAAGGCCCTCCTAGAACCGCTCCTGGGATAAAGCCTTCAACCCGGCGCCCTGCCCCACCCGTCGAGGCACCCACAACTCGGCCCGCCACCCCGTCGACCCGGCGTGCCGCCGGACGGTGACCGGGGGAGTGGTAGCCAACAGTCGCAGTCCCGCCCCCACTTCGGCAGGCTGGTGGGCCGCCTGCACCCGCCACATCTTCCTGGTTGCCGAACCGGACGGCGACGGTGAGCGCAGCTCGCGTTCCGCCCCCCTCATCCATGCCTGCAGGGCGCTCGGCCTCTCCGGCCGCTCCACCTCTCCCAGCCAGCCGCGCGCCAGCCGGTCTCCGAGCGCGGTCACGAAACGGCCATGGTGCCGGGACCGGCGGACAAGCGGCCGTTCATCCGTCACCAGCAGCTGCAGGGCTGGATCCACCAATGCGGCCGCCACCGCCACCACCTCGGGGAAGACAACCGCGTCCCGCGCGACCAGCCGCCACCACGCGGTCGGCCACTGCGACGCCGCCTCGTTTCTGCGGCTGGTGTCGAGGATTACCCGCTCAAGGCGCTGATCCCACACCTGCTCCCGCTGCCAGAACGCTTCCTGCTGCCACCACCCGCACACCACCGCCCGCGCCACCGCGAAAACAGCCCCCGGCTCCGCGCCCGTGCACACCGCCCGCCGGGCCGTCCGCGGCCACCGGGCCTGGGCGGCAGCAAGCTCCTGGCACCCGCTCACGTCCAGATACTCCAGGTCGTGGCCATCGCCGACATCTAGCAGCCACCGCCCGTGCCGGGAACGCACCCGATTCCACCGTTGCCCGTACCGCCATACCCGCTGCACCCGGCTGCTGCGCCGGGCGGCACACAGCCGACAGCCGAAACACACCGGCCCCCATGCCTGAGCTCCCACCCGCCACCGTGCCCATCCCCGGTCCGCGCGGGCCCGCTCATCGAAGGACGCCGGCTGCAAGCCCAAGACGATCAAGATCTGCAACCCGAGCGATCCGCCACGCCCTCAGATCCTTGCTACCCGAATCAGCTGCGGAACAAGATCCACGCTGGTCGATTTCAAGAATCGCCATCACCGGACACGGCAGTAAAGCACTGCGTCAGGCACCTTCGGCCAACGAGGATGATCGCATGACAACCTCTCAGGCCCGTTCCTTCGACAAGGCCGCCGCCAGCTACGCCGCAAACCGCCCATCCTATCCGTCTGCTCTGCTCAACGCACTCGAAGAACTCGCCAACCGCCCCTTAAATGGCGCCCGCGTCGCGGACATCGGTGCTGGCACCGGACTGGCGACCGCTCTCCTTCATGCCCGTGGTGCACACGTCATCGCCGTGGAACCGGGTCCCGGAATGGCTTCGCAGTTCCGCCTCCGACTGCCCGAGGTCCCTCTCGTGCTTGGGGACGGCAACAACCTGCCGCTTGCCTCCGAGTCCGTGGACATCCTCGCCTATGCCCAAGCCTGGCACTGGACCGACCAGCGCAAATCCGTCCCGGAAGCACTGCGAGTACTTCGCCCCGGCGGTGCACTCGCCCTCTGGTGGAACGACTCGGACAGCACGGTCGCATGGATAGCTGACCAGGACGCCCGCCTTCGCCGCCTCTTCGATGCCGACGTCAGCGAACCCGATCCGATGGCCCGGTTCCGCGGCCTGCCACCCGCACTCAGTTTCACTACCCGCCAGGTGTCCTGGGCTCGGCGCGTCCCGCTCGATACACACCTTGCGAACCTCGCCAGCTACTCCGACTTCCTGGTCCTCGGAGAGAAGGCCACCAAGGCCTTCTTGGCTGCGGAGCATGACCTCCTGACCGGCGTCTTCCCGAACGGGACGGTCGAGGAGCGCTACGTCGTCAGCTTGGCCGTTGCTCGCTGCTGACGCCGAAATGCACAGAGGGCTGACCCAGGGCTTCGGCGTGGTCGCGTGGCGCCCGGTTCGTGATCACCCGAGGCCGAGGAGTGCGAGGGGCCGGCGAGGGTCGCGGGCGTTACGGCGGAGGCCGGCCGCGACGTTCTTCACTCCGGCCATGCGGAGGGCTCCGATGGCGAGGTCGCGCCAGGTGGCCATCGCGCGGGGCGCGTTGCCGGTCCGCAGCTGGGAGGCGTCCTCGGCGAAGGTGGTGTCGCGGACGTGGCACAGGGCCTCGATCTTCCAGTGGCTGCGGACGAGTTCGGCGAGCTGAGGCGCGGTGACCTCTTGGCGGTCAGGCTGGTGAGGACGTAGACCGTCTTGACGGTGGTGTTGCCGGTCTTTCGGTCGGTGCGCCAGCGCTTGATCTGGACGGCCTGGCGGGTTCCGGGGAAGAGGAGGCTGTTCACGGTGGCGGACGCGGGTCCGGCACCCCGGCCAGCCGCTGCAGCAAGCCCGGGACCTCCTCGGGTCCGGCCTGCGGATTCTCACGCCGTTGGTCAAGGGCGGGCGGGATCAGAGGTGATGCGTCGGCAGGCACGGATTTCCAGTTGGATCACGGGGCGTGGAGAACTCCATGATCTTGGGAGCCCGTGCCTGTCAACTCCCGGATGACCGCCAAGTCGGCGGATTGCCACGAACTCGACGCCCGTGCAGCAATGCTGAAGCCTGCCGTGAGCCGCCCTGCTAGGGCAATCGCCTGAGCCACAACACCGCAAGGGCGTAGGCGGCAGCCGACACAGCAAGTCCCGCGAGGACCGTAGCGGTGTACGCCCAGTCGGGCAGCGTCTGCCTGAAGAACCCGAACGTGACGTCACGAGTGATGAGGAATGCTGCGACGGCGGCGAACGTCGCACCCGCTGACTGCTGGGTCCACCGTCCCGGCTTCGACGCGACGCGGCCATCCGGGCGAGGAGCAAGAGGTTCTGTCACTCGTCACTTGTACCGGTCCGGATGCGACTCATCAATGGCAGCCTGGACCAAGCCCGCACGTGGCAGGGCTTCGGCGTCGTCGCACGATCACGAACCGGACATTCTGTGACTACGCCGAAGCCCTGAGGGCTGACCCGGTCCGGTTTGACGCTTCCGCGGCGTCAAACCGGACCGGGTCTTCTGGATGCCACGACGGAGCAGCCGGCCGAACCACTTGGCAATCCGCGTGACGTCATTTCTCGGTTCTGGCACAGATCTTGGGGAGCGGTCGCGGAGTGTTACCACGATGTTCGATTGCGAGGAGGCTGGCTCGTGTGAGACGGCGTACGCCTTGCCGTCCGACAGCCGGAAGTGACGCCCCCTCAGGTATTTGCCGACCGCTTGATCACGACTCGATACGCACCCTAGTCAGGCCCGCGATCTGCTCGGCGAACGTGATCACCGGACGCCCGGCGTTGACGCACTCGAAGCGGCGGACCATCACCACGATGGCGACCTCGGCACCACCGAGGGCTACGTCGCGAAGCCACCTGGTGTACCGACCGTGCACCCGCGACGACCGAGTCCGGCACCTCGAGCAGCTCGCGCCCGCCGCCCCGAAAGACCGATGGTCTGCGGGGGAGTATCGGTTGAACCTCGTCGTCCGGGCGTCGGTGGCGCAGGTGTGGTGACCTGGTCATTGACACTGGCGGGTGGTGCTCACTCGTTGCTGGCATGAGTGACGAAGGGCCATGTCATTCTCACGCCGACCACCACGCCCGTGCCGCGCCCTACCGTGAACGCCTTCCGTCTGCGCACCAGCCGGCCGACCCACCGCCCCGACGGAGGACGCGGTGGTGTGCGCAATGGGACGACTGGCCAACCGATGGTATGGGAGTATGGTCTATTTACATGGCGGATTCCCGGTCCAATTCCGCGGCGGGTCCGTCCCCCGCGATCGGTGCCGACCTGCATCTGGAGCTGCGCGGACCCGGGCTGCGCGCAGGGCTCACGGACGCCTTGAGGGAGGCCGTGCGCACGGGGCGTCTGGCGCCCGGCAGTCGGCTGCCGGCCTCTCGCTCACTCGCCGCGGATCTCGGCGTCTCGCGTAACACCGTGGTCGAGGCCTACGCCGAGCTGGTCGCTGAGGGCTGGCTCACCGCCCAGCAGGGCTCCGGGACCCGGGTGGCCACCCGGGTCGAGCCGCACAGGGCCGCGCCCGACGCTCCTCGCGCGACGCCGGACGAGCCCCGTCTCCGGTATGGCCTGTGGACCGGTGCACCGGACCTCGCGACCTTTCCGCGCTCGCAGTGGCTCACCGTGGCCCGCCGGGCTTTGACCGCCGCGCCGCACGACGCCTTCGGCTACGGCGACGCCCGTGGCCGGATGGAGCTACGCACCGCACTCGCGGACTATCTGGCGCGGGCCCGCGGGGTGTACGCCGAGCCGGATGGGATCGTCATCTGTTCCGGTTTCCACCACGGTCTGGCGCTGATGGCGCAGGCGCTCAGGGTACGGCGGGTGCCAGGGGTGGCAGTCGAGGCCTACGGCCTCGACCTGTTTCGCGACCTGCTGGCGAACGCCGGTCTGCACGCCCCGCCCCTCTACGTCGACGACCATGGCGCACGCATCGACGACCTCGCGCGACTGCGCGAAGTGGGGGCGGTGCTGATGACCCCGGCGCACCAGTACCCGACGGGGGTCGCGCTCTGCCCGGACCGGCGCACGGCGGCCGTCGAGTGGGCACGTGCCACGGGCGGCCTGATCCTGGAGGACGACTATGACGGGGAGTTCCGATACGACCGTCAGCCGGTGGGGGCCCTGCAAGGCCTCGATCCGGAGCGGGTGGTGTACTTCGGTTCCGTGAGCAAGTCCCTGGCGCCGGGGGTACGGCTCGGATGGATGGTGCTGCCGGAGGAACTCATCCCGGAGATCGTGGCGGCCAAAGGGCACGGCGACTACATGACGAGCGCCCTGGAGCAGCTGACGCTGGCGGAATTCATCGCCTCGGGCGCGTACGACCGTCATGTGCGCTCGATGCGGCTGCGCTACCGGCGTCGCCGCGATCAGCTGGTCGAGGTCCTGCGCCAGAGGGCCCCCGGCATTCGTGTGACCGGGATGGCTGCAGGACTGCAGACCGTCCTCGAACTCCCGCGTGGAACGGAAAGCTCGGTGGTCCAGGCCGCGGCCCGGCAAGGTCTGGCGATCAGGGGGTTGACGCAGTTCCGCTACGAAGTGGCGGACTGCGGATGGCAGTTGCCCGAACGGGACGCCCTGGTGGTCAACTACGCGGCGCCCTCGGACAGCGCGTGGGCAGGCGCACTGGACGCACTGTGCAGGGTGCTGCCCTAGAAGGGGTTCCGAGGGCGGAGCGGACGCGCCTCTGTCCAATTCAGGAGCGTCCCTGCCGACATGCGAGGTGCTGGGGCTGTCGGCCTCAAGTGCCAGGCCGCCCGTGTCGGAGGCGGCGCGATTTCTCAGGCGGGAAGCCGTGCTGTCACGATCTCGCCATCCGTTCCAACGCACTTCTCCACGTAGGCGAGTGCGCCGACGGCCGTGTCGGCGTCGAAGACCAGCTGTCCAAGGGGCAATGGCAGCAAGCCCTGCTCGTCCATTGGCCGGAGCTGGAGTATCAGCCCGTCGTGGAAGCCCGCCGTGTTCAGCAGCACCACGGGGATGCCGTACAGGCCGTGCTTCCTCAGCTCCGGGACCTCGGTCCCTTCGTCCAACGTGCCCACGCCGCCGGGCATCACGGCGAGCAACCGTGCCTTCCGTTCAGCGAGATCCCTGGCGAACGTCATTTCGTCGGCGGCGAAGCCGGGACACTAACCCGCTCTCACCTGCTTCATCACGGAACTGTTGTCTCCCAGCCAGATGGGTCCAGCCAGATGGGTCCAGCCAGTACAAGGATATCTGCGGACATGACCTTCTGGTACAGCTCCGGCCAGACGTCCGTCTCCCAGCCGTGCTCCCGCATGTCGGGCCTCACACCGGTGGCGATGTCGTGGTCGATCGCACGTACGACGTCCACATGCACCCCTTGTGCGTCCATGATGGCGGTACTGCGGTCGATCAGCCCCTGGGTGTTGCTCGTCTCCGGCGAGCGCTTGAGGGTGCAGTTGATCACGAGAGCACGCAGGTACCGTGCCGGCGGTGCGTCGGCTGCAGGCAACGAATCGGTCACACGGTTGGTCCAGCGTGCGGGCGGACGGCGCGAGGCGCCACCACAGCGGCGCCGAATGGACCCGACGGTGCTTACGACGGGCGTGCTTGACGCGGGTTGACCTCTGCCATCCGTCGCACCGATCGACGGCTGATGTGATGGGGGCAGACAGACGTACGACGTGCATCTCATGGGCGCTCGAGGCGCGACCGAGCCACGGAACAGGGCTGCAGCGGTGGACATCGCGCACGTGGGTGGCCTTGTCTGTGGGACGAAGCCATGGAACGGATCTTCGGCATATCCGGCGAGGAAGCCTGATTACAGTAGGTGCCGCCGAATATTCACGTCATGAATCCGCGCCCGCCTTCTCGGGGGCGCGACCCAGGCAGGCGTGAGGTGACGCCGTAACCACAAAGAGATCAGTTCGGGGCCGGGCTACTTGGGGGCGCGTCAGGAAAGTATCCGCACGAGTGCGGAGAGCGCCTGAGGCCACGCAGCGTCGGAGGGCACCCCGTATCCGACGACGAGGGCATCGGCCATGGCGTTCAGGGACCGTTCATGGCGGTATCGAGACAGGCTGGCCACTTTGAGGCCCTGACGGGTGGCCGACTGAAGGACCCGCTGCTCGGTCCCGGGCGGCAAACCGAGCACAGTGTGCAGGCCCGCCGCTGTCCCGATGACGCGCACCTTTGGGGTGTGCTGGGCCAGGGCTGTGACGAGAGCGTCTCGTCGATCGCGGTAGCGTCGACGGGCAGCACGTACGTGACGGCTGTAGGCGCCGGAGGTGATGAATTCCGCCATCGTCAGCTGGCTGAATACCTCGCACGAGTCGATCTGCCCCTTGGCCGCCACGGCCTCCTCAGCGAGCCGGGGAGGCAGCGCCATCCAGGCGAGCCGCAGGCCTGGAGCAAGGGTCTGGCTGGCGGTACCCAGGTAGACCACGCAGTCGGGGTCGAGTCCTTGGAGTGCCCCGACAGATGGGCGGTCGAACCGGAACTCACCGTCGTAGTCATCCTCCAGGACCACCCCGCCGGTCCGTCTAGCCCAGTCCACGACGGCCGTCCGGCGATCGCGCTGCAGCGTCGTGCCCACAGGGAACTGGTGAGCCGGTGTGAGTAGGACCGCATCGGTGCCGACGGGCGGCACCGGGTCGGTGCCGTGGGTATCGAAGGGAAGCTGGACGGTCTTCAGCCCAGCAGCCGCCAGCAGGCCGAAGTACCCGTCCTGGCCGTAGGACTCGACGGCGACGTTCCTCGCTCCCCGCCCGGCCAGGACTGCGCTCAGGATCTGCAGGCCGTGGGAGACGCCGGCGCAGATCAGTATGTGTTCCGGACTCACGTACACGCCCCGGGCTCGAGCGAGATGGTCTGCGAGTGCGGCCCGTAGCTCCGGCCGACCGCGGGGGTCGCCGTAGCCGAGCGCGTCGTCGGGGGCCGCGGTCAGGGCGCGGCGTGTGGCCTTCAGCCAGGCTGCACGAGGAAAGGCGGTGAGGTCGGGGTTACCTGGGATCAGGTCGTAGCAAGGGTCACCGGACGGCTCGGCGGCCGAGCGCGCCAAGATTGGCCGAGTGATCATCCTGTCTGCCACGAGTGTGCCCGACCCTCTGCGGGCGGTAAGCCATCCCTCGGCGACGAGGTCGGCATAGGCGTCAGCCACGGTGTTGCGGGCAAGGCCGAGGTCGGCGGCGAGCTGGCGGGAGGAGGGCAGCCGTCTCCCCGGGGCCAGGCGGCCGGCGCGGACAGCTTCGCGCACGGCTTCGGCCAGCGCACGGCGCACACCTCGTCCAGCTGGTATCAAATCATCCTCAAAGGCCTGACGTAGCTGCGCTGGACTGATCATGGTACGGGCGCCGAGGGGCTCGACAGTGGCCGCGCTGTTGATCGGAGCATCGACCGGGCCGCCGGACAGAAGGTCGTCGATGGCCGTGGTGCGCTGGTTGTCATTGGTTAGATCGGTAGTCACGATGCGAACCTCAACATTCGACGCACTTGCTCTGATGGCGTTGGCGGTTTCGTCGAGTTGGTGATCAGTGGGGTCATGCGAATAAGCCCAGCTGTCATGCATGAGGGTTCCTTTCAACGCGATGTGTGGGATGGCCTCTCCCACGTCCCGTGGCGCACCACGCGACTCCGATGAGCGAGAAGGTCTACCGGATTGACTCCGCACCTATGTGATGAGCGTCAATCCTTCGCGCCGTCTTACCGAAATTTCGCTGTTGCGCTTGTTCCTCGACGCCCTCGCGCCCCAATCAGCGTGGTAAGACGCCGAGGTCTGGCGCCGCTACTACTGTCGAACCGAGAAGACCGTACAGGCGGGGACTGGATACAGAGAGGCGCCGGATGAAGGCGATTGTGGTGACGGATCAGGCCGCGGGAACCGCCGGGATGACGCTGGCGGAGCGCCCCGAGCCGCAGGCGGCGCTGAACGATGTCGTCGTTCAGGTTCATGCGTCGGGATTCACTCCGGGTGAGCTGACGTGGCCCTCGACCTGGACCGATCGCTTCGGCCGCGACCGGACGCCGTCGATTCCCGGGCAGGAGCTGGCCGGATCGGTCACCGCTCTCGGCTATGGCACGACGGGGCTGTCGGTGGGGCAGCGGGTGTTCGGCCTCGCGGACGGGCATCGGGGCGGCACCTTGGCGGAGTATGTGGCGATTGAGGCGCGTAACCTCGCGCCGCTGCCGGCCGACGTTGACTTCACGGTGGGCGCGAGTCTGCCGATGCCGGGCCTGACGGCATGGCAGGGACTGTTCGAGCACGGCCGCCTTCAGGCGGGGCAGAGTGTCCTTGTGCACGGCGCTGCCGGCGCAGTCGGGTCGATGGTGACGCAGCTCGCACGAGAGGTCGGCGCCTACGTCATCGGCACCGGACGTACCGCCGATCGGGAGACGGCGCTTGACTTCGGCGCGAGGGAGTTCGTCGATCTCGAGAATGACGCCCTGGAAGACGTCGACAAAGTCGATCTGGTGTTCGATGTCATCGGCGGAGAGATCGGAAATCGGTCCGCAGGCGTGATCCGTGCCGGAGGAACGCTGGTGTCCATCGCCGGCCCGCCTGAGGTGCGTCCCGCGAACGGCCTGGCGATCGATTTCGTTGTCGTGCCCGATCGTGCCCAACTGGGTGAGGTCGTCCAGCGGGTGCGGGACGGACGGCTGCGGACGAACATCGGCAAAGTCTCGACCCTCGATGACGCGGTTGCGGCCTTCAACCCGACCGAGCGGATCATTGGGAAGACGATCATCAGTGTTCGTCCGTGAGCGACGCGCGCGCATCGATGCACGCAGCCCTCTGGCGCTGACCAGATCGGTCGGCTGCGTCCTATTGGCTGTCGGCGTGCACTAGGGCCGCCAGCGCGGTGGACCTCGTGGCCGATCTTTACGCCCCGATCGGCCAGCGCCTGACGATGTTGCAGACTGAGGATTACAGGACCGGTGGTGCGGGCGACGTACTACGGTGCCGCGCAAGACGTGTCGAGAAATCCAAAAAACGGCCTGGAATATGCACCCGGCTGGAACACTGGATTTAAGTGCCGTCTGCATCGTGATACGCATGCGCGTTACATCCCACGCTGTCCGGGCGAGCCGGCTGAGGGGAACGGCCTGGAGTACGTCGAGGTTGATGATCGCATCGCTCCACGATTGCAGCACGCAATGATTCCGCCACAGCGGTAATCCCCCTACAGGTAGCGTGCTGCCGGCTGGTGTCTTGTTTTGCGCCCTGTCGCATGCCACTGCAGGTGGGCGCGACCTGCTCTGCGGCGGATAGTGTTGTTGAAGGAAGACGAGGTCATATCGCTCGACGATGGGTAGTGAGCGGCAAATGGACGCCTCGGACGAACTTCTTCGGGTGGCTACACCGTCGGCTCTTTTGACCCTGGACGGTGTCATCCGCTTCCTCAATGCTGCGTTGGCAGCTCAACTGGGCAGGCCGTGGGAGCAGTGCGTGGGCCATGGTTTCGTTGATCTACTCCCCGAGGACCAGCGCATCTCGGCTGAGGGCTTGCTGAGGCACGGGGCCACGACGAAGGGGCTTGCGATGCGTGTGCTGGAATTTCCCGGCACGAGCACCGCATCTGTGGTCTGCCTCGTCGAGGCGCGACCGGTGACGGATCCCTCGAGCGGCGAGCGGCTTGTGTGGGTGCATTCGTTGGACGCGGGACACGACCTCGGCGGTCTGCTCATCCCATTCCAGCTTGCGGCGAAGGCTGCCGACCTCGGTCTCTGCATGTGTTCCCCCGATGAGCACCAGGTGGAGTGGCTGGGGGGTGCACCCGCCCTGGCCGCGCTCTTCCCGCAAGCGTCGCTGCCCCGGTCCAAGATGATCAGGCAAGTGCACCCTGATGATCGGAAGGACGTGCAGCGGCTTGTGCGCTCGTCCGCCGCCCAGTCCCGGTGGATCAGGTCGCGGTTTCTCACTGAGCGCGATGGCTGGCGGGTTCTCGCAGGCCAGGTCCGCCGGATCCAGTTGGGATACGGCGGCCCCGAACGGGTTTTTGCGGTGATCCGCGACGACACCCAGTCGGAGACACGCCGCCAAGAGACGCTGGCTGAGGTGAGCGCGGAGCGGGAGCGCGCCGACGGGATCACCGCGTTCTCCTCGGCCTTGTTCAGCGCTGCCACCGAGCAGGAACTGCAGCAGGTGGTCCTGGCCCGGCTCGCCGCGGCTGTCGGAGGTTCCGGCGCCCTCTTCGCACTCGTCGACGACGGTCGCTTGCGGGTCTCCTCGGATGCCCGGATCCCCACGTGGGAGGTTGATGCTCTGCTCGGCCTGTCGCTGGAGGAGGATCGGCCGTTGCCCTACGTGATCCGTACCGGTCAGGCACAGTTCTTCCGTAACCACGAGGAGCTTGCTCGCCGGTGGCAGCATGACAGTCTGCCCCTGCCGAGCCCCGCCCCCGGCACCGCCTTGTCGATCACCCCTCTCAGCCCGGTGGGCGACCGGCCGCTCGGGGCCTGGGTGGTGACGTACGACGGTGAGCACCCTCCCTCCCCAGAAAAGCTCGCCTTCATAACGACTCTGGCCGAATTGGCAGGCCAGGCACTGAGGGCCATCAGGTTGCAACAAGCCCACGTCGAGCTGTCCATGGCGCTCCAAGAGAGCATGCTCCCGACGCTGCCGGAGCACCTCCCAGGCCTGGAGATCGCCGCCCGCTATCAGCCTAGTCGGGATGGGTTGGATATCGGCGGAGACTGGTATGACGCGTTCTTGCTCCCCGATGGTGCGGTCGCACTGGAAATCGGCGACGCTCAAGGGCACGACGTGGATGCCGCGGCTTTCATGGGCCAGGTGCGCTCGTCCATGCGCGCGATCGCCGCCCACGAGCCTGACCCGGGAACGGTGCTGACGCGTACGAACGAGTTGCTCGTCGCGATGGACGCGCCACGGTTCGCAAGCTGCACCATGCTGCACCTCGATCCGCATGACGGACAGGTCATCGGCACCAGCGCAGGCCATGTGCCACTGCTCCACGCGCGCGACGACGGCAGCCACACCATTCGCACACTTCCCGCCGGGCCGCTCCTGGGAATCGTGCCTGGCGCCGCCTACCCCGAGGAGACCTTCACTTTGGAAGAGGGCACCGCGCTGGTCATGGTCACCGATGGTGTGGTCGAAGGGCCGCGCCTGACCCTGGACGCCGGGCTGGAGCGAGCGGGAGCGCTGGCCGGTCGAGCCCTCCAGGACCGGCTCGGCGTCGAGGCGACCGCAGACCGAATACTCGACGCGGTGGCCGCGGTGGGCCACCTCGACGACGTGGCCGTGCTGGTCATGCGACGCACATGAGACTCGATGGGTCTCCCGGGCAGGGAAGCCGCCCTCCGGCCCTCATTCACCGGCGCGGTGTCAGCCCAGGGAGAGACTAACTGCTGCCGGCACGCGGCGGCGAAGTCGCCCTCGAGCGTGACCCGGTCTCCCAGGCCCTCGACTACCAGGAGCAGGGTGCCGCCATGGACCAGGGCTACGTCCCGGTCGACGAGTACATGCGGACGAACGTCCCGACCCTCTCCGCCGTCAGCGACTTGGTCCCCACGCCCCAGCTCACGCACGTCGGCTTCGCCGACGCCACGTGAAAGGGCCTGTCCGGGACCGGCTCGGACGCGAGGAGAGCATTCCCGCCGCAGCTCCTCGCTACGGCCGGTCCTGTGCACCTGGCCGGCCAGGAGGGGGCGGGGACCGCCGGAGGCATGGATTCTCCCTGGCAGTGGTCGGCCCGGGCCGACCACTGCCAGGGAGGCCCGGGACGATGACTCCGGATCGAATGGGCCGAAGCCGGAGGATGAGTAACGGAAAAGGACCTTGAGGTCCCTTCTGAATCCTGCTAACGTCCGCATCGGTAACCTGGTCAATGTGGCGGAACAGGTGCGCGATAAGAACGATTCCCGGCTGACTGAGCGCGGGCGGGCGACTCGAGAGCGCATTTTGAGGGCCGCCGCCGACATGATGTACGTCAAGGGCGTGTCTTCCACGACCCTCGACGAGGTCAGGGCGGCCAGCGGAACGAGCAAATCCCAGCTCTACCGCCACTACCCCGACAAGGATGCACTGGTGCGGGACGTTGTCGCGTTGCAGGCTGCAGAACTGCTCGAACGTCAGCAACAGCTACTGCAGAGGCTCAACTCCATCCGTGGGCTGGAGCGCTGGCGGGACGCACTGATCGAACACAACGCGCTCCGAAACGGAGCCTACGGCTGTCCGCTCGGCTCCCTTGCAAGCGAGCTGGCCGATCAGGACGAAGAGGCGCGCAAGGCGATCGCCCGGCACTTCGACTCCTGGGAGGGACTGCTCGATGCTGGGCTCGAGCGGATGAAGGACTCGGGAGTCCTCCGCCCCGACGCGGACGCCGGAGAGCTCGCCACCGGCCTCATGGCCGCCCTCCAAGGCGGCTACCTCCTTGCGCAGACGGCCCAGGACGTCAAACCCATGAGGATCGCCCTTGACATGGCGATCGACCATGTCAAGGCCTATGTCGTGGTCGCCGAGGACGTCAATCCGCCAGAGGCGGGCGCGGGAGGGCGCTAAGCCGTCTGGGGCGAGGCCGAGAAGTCCCAGTATGGCGCCACGGGCGGTCGTGTCGCCGCCTCCGTACCGGACTGGACTTTACCGCCCTCCCGGCGGGCGCAGGCGGGAGGGCTGACGGCGGGACGACGCGTTCGTCCGCACGTCGTTTGCCCGCATGTGGCCCCAGCCGCCGACCAAGAGCGGCCGCCCTCTGATGAAAGGCAGGGCTCCTCCACGCAAGAGGGGACTATTTGGTCCTGAAAATTGGCCCGATCCGCGGTAGGTTTGGGGAGACGGTCCCTTACGGACAGCCAGGCAGCCAAGCCTCACGAGGATCTCCAGGGCGGTAAGCACTATGCACGTGGGCGTCCGGTTCTCAGTGCTCGGCCCAGTCCGGCTACACAGAGAGGGGGGCGAGGCCGGAGCCGGTCAGCCGAGGCAGTGCGCCGTGCTCGCTTCGCTGTTGCTCAAGGCAGGCAAGCCTGTAAGCCTCTCGAAACTGGCGGAGGACGTGTGGGGCGACGATGCCCCACCGTCGGCCGTAGGCTCCGTGCGCACGTACGTCTACAGGCTCAGGCGAGCACTGGGGGAGCAGAGTGACAGCTCCGTGAGCCCGGTCGTCAGGGGCTACCTGCTGTACCACCAACCGGACGCTCTGGACCTGAACAGGTTTGAGAGACGACAGCATGGGCGAGGGAGGCCCGCAGCACCGGCGAAGCCCTCGCCGGGGTCCCGGGGCCGTTCGCGGGCCAGCAGCGCAGCGTCCTCAGCGAGCTGCGCCTCGCGTGCGCGGAGGAGCAGCTCGCCTGCGAAGTGGAGAGAGGGCGCTACACCGAAGCCGCCGCCGAACCGTCCGCCCTGCTTGTCGAGCACCCGGTTCGAGAGCTCAGAGGCGGCCTCCTCATGACTGCGCTCTACGGTGCTGGGCGGCAGTCCGAGCCCCTGACGATCTACCACATGACCAGTCACCTGCTGGGTCAACGCCTCGGCGTTAGCCCGTCGCCGGAACTGCAGCAAGTCCACGAGCGCATCCTCTCCGGACGATTCCAGCTCCCGCAAAGCGCCGACTGCCCGAAGGGCGCGCCACAGACGCCCCCGCATCACGCCCCGGCTTAGCTCCCAGCCGCCGTGCCGAGCCTCGGCGGCCGAGAGAGAGCAAGAGCAGGTCGAGCGCTTGGTCGCCGATGCAGAGTCGTCCTCCGGGGCCATCTACACGGTCGGCGGACTGGCCGGCGTCGGCAAGGCAGCTTTCGCCACCACCGTCGCCCCACCGTCTGGCTGACCGCTTCCTGGACGGCCAGCTCTTTGCAGAGCTGGGAAAGCGTGCCCCACGGCGCGTGCGAGTCCCTCGTCGAAATACGCCGGAAACCCCGTCCGTGAAATCCCAGGATGCGCACACGGCCAAAAAACAGCGACTTCGCGTAGACGTCCTGTTGATGGTCTCGTGATTGACTTGTCCGCACGAAATGATCTGGAGATTGAGAACCATGCACTCCGCAGATGCTAGAAAAACGTGCCGCTCGGCTCCGGATGGACATGCCGGAACCAGCGGCAGCGCCCCGGTAGCAGGGCCCGCCACGGGCCGAGGGCAGCTCGACCCGGAGTCCGCCGCCTGGGTGGACGCGCTGCAGGGCGGTCGTGGGCCGCAGTACGAGCAGGCCTGCACGCAGCTGCACGAACTGCTGGTGCGGATCGCCATGGACGAAGTGTTCCGCCGGGGTCCTCGTTACCAAATTACCGGGCCCGAGCTGAACGATCTCGCCCACCAGGCGGCCGCCGACGCACTGATGAGGATCACGCACAAAATCCAGGAATTTCGAGGCGACGCCAGGTTCACCACATGGGCGTTCCGATTCGTCGTACTTGAAGTGTCCAGCAAACTGGGCCGCCATTTCTGGCGTGTTTCAAATAATCGGTTCGACTTGGACGAATGGGCGCAAGTTCCCGACCGCTCCGGTATCGACCCCGTCAGCCACTGGCAGGCGCGAGAGCTGGTCGAAGCCGCGCGCGACGCAGTCGAGACAGCACTCAGCGCCCACCAGCGGCAGGTCTTCACTGCCGTCGTCAACGGGGTCCCCCTGGAAACGCTCGCCAGTGAGCTGGAGACGAACCGTAACGCGCTCTACAAGACGATGTTCGACGCCCGTAAGAAACTGCGAGGTCAGCTGATAGCCAGCGGACATCTCAGCGCTGCGCGCTGATGCGGCGGCGACGTCGGCCGGGGCAGCGCTGACCGAAGGGCTCGCACCGCAGCCGCACACGTCCCGGGGCCTGGCAGTCGTCTTCCCGGGGCGGACCAGAAAGCCCGCGCCGCCAGGAACTCACCTTCCCGACGGGCCGGAGGTAAGAAATCGCCCTCGGGCGCTCACCAGCCGCCGGTGGGTCAGCGACGCCGAGCTCGCGGGTGTGCGGGGCGCCGGGTACACCGCCCCGCAGATCCTGGCGATCGTCGCGGTGGCGGTGCAGTTCCCGCTCACCAACTTCATCAACACCGTCATCCAGGCCGACATCGACATCCCCGCCGTCGATACGGCCGCGGCCCAGTGAACCGCCGATCGCGTGATAGCCGAAACCCTCGACCCGGTCCGCGCACCCAGCCCGGTAAACCCCTCAGCGACCCAACGATCATTCAGGAAAGGCTCGACATGTCTGACAGGCGGCGCCCAGGTGCTCGCCTGGCCGTTCGACGCGAAGTGGCCCGGTCTTTTGCTCAGAAAATGGTCCACACGTGTGCGCGGACGCGCGCATACGCTCGGGTCATGACCAGCGTGGATTTGGACGCCTGCGTCGCGCCGCCCGCGTAACTGTCTCTGCACCCCGTCGGCTTCCGTCACTGTTGCCGGCGTGCGGGCGCCGTTCGTGGCGGCCATGAGGGACGCCGCCTTGGGCCTTGGCCGGGCGGTCAGGGCACTCGGATCGATAGAGGAGTTGATCACCTTGGACGGACAGGAGCTGCAGAAGATCGCGGGCGACTGCACTGTGGAACTGCCTGGCGCCGACCTGGAGCATCGTTTCGGCCCCGACTGGGGGGTCTACAAGGTGCGCGGCAAGGTCTTCATGCTCATGACCGACATGCCCGGGCGCCCCGTCGTGATCCTGAAAGCTGATCCGGACGACGCCGCAGCCCTGCGTGAGCAGTACGCAGACATTACCCCCGGCTATCACATGAACAAGAGGCACTGGATCACGGTGGAAGGCGGGGGCACCATCGACGAGAAGCTGGTGAAGGAGCTCGTGATCGACTCCTACCGTCTCGTGGTCGGCCGGCTTCCCAAGTCCGAGCAGCCCGTGGATCCGCACACCTACGGCCGCCGCGCCTGACCTTCGTCATGCCCATCAGCGGCGAGAAGCTCCAGGACAGAGCGGGCGACACAGCACCGGCGATGCCCGGGGTCAGCCACGGGCGCCCGTTCACCGATCAGCTGGACGTCTACAAGGTGGCGGGCAAGGTCCTCCTGATCGTCACGGACGACCCGGACGAACGCATCGTCACCCTCAAGGAAGAACCGGGGTACGGCGGCTGCTGCAGCACGAACACCCATCGATTACCCCGGGCCTACCAACCAAGCCTTCGTTACCCGGCACTTGGCGGAGTCGTCACCCCGTTGTTTCGGGGGGTTGTAGTCGGTGTCCGGGGCGGTTCAGAAGGACACGTTCTCGGCATGTGGCAGACGGGCCGGGCCGGATGGCCGGCAACAGATGCCAGTGGTGTGAACCGCGGTGACGAACTGGCCGTCGTAACGTCGCTCCTTGTCTGTGACCGCCTGATAGCAGGTGCCGAAGTCGATGTGCATGGTCCGCCGTGTTCTTGGGTTGAGCAGGCATGCCGAACAGGCCTCAAGAGGCAGCAGCAACCTGAGAAGTGGGTCGTGGATCGTGGAACGAACGGGCTCGTGGAGCTGTGAACGTGGGCTCAGCTGCGAGCGAAGGATTCGATGTGGTCCAGGGCCATGTCCAGCGCGACAGCCATCGGCTCGGAGCTATGAGCGTTCTGTGCAAGCACGTAACCCCCCTGCAGAGCAGCCAGCAGACCAGTACCCAAGCGTTGTGGGTCCGCGTTTCGACGAGCACCCGCCGCCAGGCATCGAATGATGCGTTGAGCGCTTGGCGGGACTGCTCATCGTTGTCGGACAGCTCAATCGACATTGCGCCTAGCGCGCAGCCGTAGGAGCCGTCCTGTAGTGAGTTGGCCTGGACCAGGGCGTCACGCCAGCGGCGCAGACCGGTGAGGGTCTTCACGCCGCGCAGGCGCTGTTCCTCGCGGGCGAGGACGAACTTCGACTGCACGTCGATCACGGCGTGGATCAGCGCGAGTTTGTCCTCGAAGTGGTTGTACAACTGCGACTTGCTCGTGCCGCTCGCCAGCCGGACGTCATCGAGCGTGGTGGCGTTGACGCCCCTGACATGAAACAGCTTGGCCGCCGAATCAACGATCCGTGAACGGGTCTCCAGGCCGCGTGGCGTGCGTCGAGTAACGCTGGTTCCGGGCACGGTGTCTCCCTCGGGCATGTTACTCACTCGTGCTGCTCGGCAGCCGTGTGCGTCACGACCGCGGTGGCCTCGATCTCCAAGCGGAGACCGGGCCGGATCAGTTGTGGCAACACTGCGAGCACATAGGCCGGTCGGTGAGAGATGACGTCCTTGCGAACCTTCACGTAGGTGTCGATGTCGTTGCGATCCGTGAGCCGGGACCGGACCTGGACGATGTCGCTCAGTTGGGCGCCCGCGCACCGCAGCGCCTCGCACACGTTGTCCGAGGCTTGCTCGGCCTCCTCGGCGAAATGCTCCGGCAGGGTCCCGTCCGGCCGCAATCCCGGGGTGCCGGACAGGACGACCTGCGTGGCGCCGGCCGGGATCGCGACCGCTTCGGAGTAGGTGCCGATGTGGCGCGACACCCTGGCGTCGATGAACTGCGTTGCGGCGGTCATGTCAGCGAAAACCCCCTCGTTGGCGGACGCGAGATGGAGGCGGCAGGCAGATCCGAGAGGTCTCGCGGCCCCCATAGAGTGGACCAAATCGTCCATCAAATTTAACCGAACAGGCTCGAGCCGGACTGGCTCGAGACGGCTTGAACTCGTTCGTGCCGACCGGCCGAAGTGGCTCACGGTACAGCCTCTATGTGGCCTATGAGCTGCGGATTTAGGGCCCGATGCGACGTGACCCGCTTGCATCCAGTGCGGCGAACTCAGCTGGCCCAGGGGAGGGGTTGCGTAGGAGTTTCTGGTCTGTATAGTCCTTCGTATGCGGTGCCCGGGTGGAGAAGGGATCCGGAACTCGGTGCCGACGGAGTCACCCCTCGCAATGCAGGCAGCAGGCGCCCGGCGCAACCGACGCCACCGGCCAGGTTCCGGCCGGCCCTGCTAAGAAGTCATCTCATTTGGTGAGTCTGCGATAGCAGATGAGGGTGCAAGCGATGCTGGTGAAGGCCAGGAAGTGTTCGGCTTTGCGTTCGTAGCGG
>NZ_JBSFDI010000045.1:0-32336 GCF_053593835.1 Streptomyces sp. NPDC002076 | reverse complement strand
TCAGGGAGCACGCACGGTCAGCGGATGCACGCCCCGGGCAGACACCCGCGCGTTCCGGGACCATGCCCGGCTACACCACTTCATGGGACGCGATCGGTAAGAACTTGACAAGGCACTGGAATAGCCCTCGGGGCGCATCATGAAGACGACGTGCCGCGATGCAACGCCGCGCACGAAACCAGCACTGACCGGTGCCAAAAGCGCGCAGCTCCAGACCTACGCCATGGCGGAGCGACGTTTGGGCGTCACTCCGCCATGGGGAGTCCGGCATGGGGCGCATGTATCGATGCGAGTCCGCGCCAGGAAGCGACGAGGTCCGGCAGTCGCGCGGGGCGGCGTGGGACAGCGGGAGCCGCAGCCGACGAGGCGGGATCCGGTCGACCGTCGACGTTCAGGATTCGCCGCCCGCAAGCGCGGCTTGGAGAGGAGGCCCAGGCGTCGCCGCATCTCGTGGACATGCGACGCCTGGGTCATGTGTCGGCGAGGCGATCAGCTCCGCTGGGCGGCGCAGCGCTCGCAGGTACCCCAGAAGGTGACCGCAGCTTCGTCGACCCGGTAGGAAGCGGGCAGGTTGCTCTCAAGGCAGGGTGCCGCACCGACCACGCATTCCACATCGATGATGTCGCCGCAGAGGCGGCACACGAAGTGGTGGTGATTGTCGTTGCGTTCGGGTTCGTACCGCGCTGGAAGGCCCGCGATCTGGGTGCAGCGGATCATGCCCGCCTCCGTCAGCACACGAAGGACGTTGTACGTGGCTTGCAGCGACAGTTGACCCGTCACCTGCTGCGCCCGGGCCCGAATGGCTTCGACCTCGGGATGCCCGGGCAGCTCCTCGACAGCGGCGAGTACGGCCATGCGCTGCGCAGTCACCCGAAGCTGCGCGTCGCGCAGACGCGTGGCAGCTCGGGCCATCGGCTCCTGTTCTGCTCGATCCCCGTCTGCTGTCGGGGCATGACGGGCGCCTCGCCCCGTGCCAGTCGGCATCGATCGATTCCTGGCCATTGCTGCCTCCAGAGTGTGCAGACTCGCCGTCGGTGTCGTTTGCGCGCTTCATCCAGAATCTTTTATGTACCTAATCCTAGTTCTGGAGCGACTCAAGTCAATAGAGTCCTACGCAATACTGGCACGTGGCAGACGGCGGTCGTCGGCGACTGGCGCTGGTGACCGGTCGTGCCAACAGACCGATTGCATCCCCGAAATCGGTATGGCCGGAAGCCGGGAACGTAGTGAGCCAGAACGTCCGCCTTGATATTCCCGCAGGTGGCCTCCGGACGGTCCTCGATGCCCTCGGTGAACGCGGCAAGGATCCGAACCCCGGCGACCAGGGCCGATGGGACCGTCGTCGAGCCTGTCGCGCTGGCAACTTGGACCGCCGCAGGGCTGGCCCAGAACAACATCCAGGTCCGCAGCCAGAGAGCGGCGAAGGCCCGGGCCGACCGCGGCCGACCCGCACGACCGCAAGCGGCATCCACCACGATGATCTCCCCCTGCCAAGCGTCCCGCGCACGACATCCCGATCGGGTCATCAACGCCGCACCTCCCAGACGCTGGCCAACTTCCCCATCCGTCACCCGCTGCGGCTACATCACCGAGCACCGTGCCCAGCGATGAGGACGCTGCTCACTGGCGGCACCGCGGTCAGCACGGGTCCGGCTGACAGCGATCTGGACCGAGGCGACGTAACGGGTACGAAGCGCATCGTCTGCCGCGTTGCCATGCCCCATTGGGTCAAATCCCTCGCCCTGTTGGCGCTTCCAGCGCGACACGGCTATAGGCACGCTGGGCCCCGGCGAACGTGGAGGAGTCGGCAGCTCGGGGCACCGTATGCGTCACATCTCCGGCTCCGACCAGAAATCGGGCGGGACGATACCGACGGAGCGGCCGTGGGGGTCCAGGAGGCGCCCCATCAGCTTGTCCTGGCGCAGGGCGATGACGCGGTCGACGATGTCGAGGCTCGGGTGGGCGGTGGCGAGCTGGGTCTCCAGGCGCAGGACGTCGCTGACGGAGTGCAGGCTGGCCTGAAGGACTAGGTTGTGGGGGCCGCTGACGGCGGCGCAGTTGCGGGTCTCGGGCAGACGGACGAGGGCGTGCCCGATCTCGGGGAGATCGGCGGGTGGGACTCTGGCCCAGAGGGTGGCCGCGACGGGCCAGCCGCCGAGGGGGCGGGCGAAGTCGCAGCGGAACCGCAGCAGGCCGCGTCGGGTGAGTTGTTCGGTGCGGCGTTTTGCGGTGTTGAGGCTGACGCCGAGGTCGCTCGCCAGGGTCTGGTAGGGCGCGCGGCCGTCGTGGGCGATCCGGGTGATGAGGGCGCGGTCGAAGGGCGTGATCTCGCCCGGGGCGACAGGGGTCTGGGCCGGGGGCGGGCCGGTCAGCTGGGCACGCTGGGCGGGGTCCAGGGCGGCGATGCGCCACCGGCCGCCCTCGGTGAACATGTGGGTGACGATCCGGACTTCCACGGCGGTGATGCCGGGAAGGTGCGGGAGCAGGTCGAGGGTGTAGCGGGAGAGGGCCGGCAGGTCGCGGGTGGCGGCGATGGCGAGGATGTCGTGGCCGGCGGCCGCGCGCTCGATCGTGAGCATGTGGGGGTGGGCGCTCAGTGCCTGGGCGACCCCGGTGGTGGCGCCGGGAGCGCAGTCGATCACGACGAAGGCCACGCAGATCTGCTCGAACAGGCGTGGGCCGGGTGAGAATCCCACCCAGGCGGCGCCCTGCTCGGACAGGCGGCCGAAGCGGCGGGCGACGGTGACCGGGTCGACCTCCAGGGCACGCCCGAGCTCGGTCCATGAGGCCCGCGGCTGCAGCTGCAGGGCGTTGATCAGCGCCAGGTCGTCCTCTGTCAGCAGCGCTGGTGCATCATCCTGCATGACCCTCTCCTGAGAGGCATAATCCTGCGTTTGGCGGCTTTCACACGTCACTCTCCCATTGTGGACTTCAGGGGCCCGCACCTGTCGAGCGTGAGGAGGGCCGGACCATGGCGTACGGCGACTATCAGGACGAGATCTACATGGACGGGCTGCGCGGGGTGGTGCCGCGCTTCCCGATGACCTACGACGAGCTGGAGCCGCTGGCTCAGGCCGCGATGCCCGCCTCGGTGCGCTCCTACGTCATGGCCGGAGCCGGCGACGAGCGCACCCAGCGAGCCAACGTCACCACGTTCGAACGCTGGGGCCTCGTCCCGCGGATGACGGTGGGAGCCACGGACCGGGATCTGTCCGTCGACCTCTTCGGGATGCGCCTGCCCTCACCGCTGTTCATGGCCCCGGTCGGCGTGATCGGGCTGTGCGCGCAGGACGGCCACGGCGATCTCGCCACGGCCCGTGCCGCCGCCCGCACCGGCGTGCCGATGGTCGCCTCCACCCTGACCGTCGATCCGCTGGAGGAGGTCGCCGCCGAGTTCGGCGCCACCCCGGGCTTCTTCCAGCTCTACACGCCCACAGACCGTGAGCTGGCCGAGAGCCTGGTGCACCGGGCCGCGAAGGCCGGCTTCAAGGGCATCGTGGTCACCCTGGACACCTGGATCACCGGCTGGCGCCCCCGCGACCTCGCCGTCAGCAACTTCCCCCAGCTGCGCGGAAACTGCCTGACCAACTACACCAGCGACCCCGTCTTCCGCGCCCGCCTCGCCCGTAGCCCGGAGGACGACCCGGCGGCCGCGGTCGCCGAGTGGGTGCGGATCTTCGGCAACCCGCTCACCTGGGACGACCTGTCCTGGCTGCGCTCGATCACCGACCTGCCGCTGATTCTGAAGGGCATCTGCCACCCGGACGACGTCCGCCGCGCCAAGGACGGCGGTGTGGACGGCATCTACTGCTCCAACCACGGCGGCCGCCAGGCCAACGGCGGCCTGCCCGCCCTCGACGCCCTGCCCGGCGTGGTTCAGGCCGCCGACGGCACGCCCGTCCTGTTCGACTCAGGTGTCCGCACGGGAGCCGACATCATCAAGGCCATCGCCCTGGGCGCCACCGCCGTCGGCATTGGCCGCCCCTACGCGTACGGCCTCGCCTACGGCGGCGAGGCCGGCGTCGTCCACGTCCTGCGGTCCCTGCTCGCCGAAGCAGACCTGATCATGGCCGTCGACGGCTATCCCACCCTCGCCGACCTCGCCCCTGAGGCCCTCCGCCGCCTCACCTGACAGCCGCCGACCAGTCGGGGCGGACGCATCGGCGCTACCTCGCTCACCGAGTGGTCGGCCATGGTCCACCTCCTCAGCGACCTGGGCCCAGCCCTCCCATCAGGCCCGTCACCGAGCGGTGTGTATGTCATGAGAAATACGTATTAGTGCAGCAGGATCAGACTGGCGCGCGCTTCCGGCACCCCACGACGCCGAAGACGGCACTCGACACCGCATGGAATAGCGCGCACCCCTCCACCAGACCCGTCGAACCAGAAACCCAGCCCCAGCAAGGAAGTCGATGGCAACCATGACTGAGAAGTCCACCGTCCGCAGCGTGACCTACGACCTGCTGCGAACCCTGAAACTCACCACGGTCTTCGGTAACCCCGGTTCCACCGAGCAGCCGTTCCTGCAGGAATTCCCCGAGGACTTCACCTACGTCCTGGCGCTGCAGGAGGCTTCCGTCATCGCGATGGCCGACACCTTCGCCCAGGTCACCGGCCGACCCGCGCTGGTCAACCTGCACTCCTCGGCCGGGATGGGAAACGCGGTGGGCAACCTGGTGGCGGCCTACCACGGCAACACACCTCTGATCATCACCTCGGGCCAGCAGCACCGGGAGCTGGTGATCGGCGACCCGTATCTCGGCAACCGCGAGGCCGTCACGCTGCCCAAGCCCTGGGTGAAGTGGTCGTACGAACCGGCCCGCGCCGAAGATGTACCCGAGGCCTTCATGCGGGCCTACGCGGAGGCGCCGCAGCCGCCGACGGGCCCGGTGTACCTGTCGATTCCGATGGACGACTGGAAGCGTCCCCTGTCCGGCTTCACCCGGGTGCGGACGGTCAGCGACCGCGTGGCCCCCGACACCGCGCGGCTGCGCATGTTCGCCGATCGCATCTCGGCCAGCCGTCGTCCCGCGCTGGTCTTCGGTCCGGAGGTGGACCGGGCCGGTGGCTGGGACGCGGCCGTCGCGCTGGCGGAGAAGCTGCGCGCGGCCGTCTACGGCGCCCCGCTGCTGGACCGGGCTTCCTTCCCCGAGGACCACCCCCTCTTCGGCGGCCCGCTCGGCATGTCGGTCAAGACCATCAGCGATCGGTTGACCGGCCACGACCTGGTGGTCGTGATCGGCGCGGAGGTGTTCCGCTACTACCCCTACGTGCCCGGGCCGTACCTGCCGGAGGGCACGGAGCTGCTGCAGATCACCGGCAACCCGGCGGTGGCTGCGGCGGCGCGGGTCGGTGACAGCCTCCTGGGCGATCCCAAGACGGCGATCGAGCTGCTCCTGGACATGGTCGCTGAGGGTTCGGCGCGGACCGCGCCGGAACCGATGCCGCGGCCCCGCGAGCTCCCCCAGGCGCCGAACACCCCGCTCACCCCGCCGGAGGTGTACGCCACCCTCAGCAGGGTCCGGCCGGCCGACGCGGTCATCGTCAACGAGTCGACCTCCACGATGGCACAGCAGATCGAGTGGCTCCCCACCAAGCGGACCGGATCGTTCTTCGCCACGGCCAGCGGAGGCATCGGCTGGGGCACCCCGGCCGCCGTGGGCGTCGCACTCGGCGACCGGGACAGGGGCGCCGAACGGCCGGTGATCGGCCTGATCGGCGACGGCTCCTTCCAGTACTCCGTGCAGGCCATCTACACGGCCGCCCAGCACAACCTCCCGATCGTGTACGTGGTCATGCGCAACCAGGAGTACTCCATCCTCAAGTCGTTCGCCGTGCTGGAGGAGACCCCCGGGGTGCCGGGGCTCGACCTGCCCGGGCTCGACATCGCCTCCGTCGCCCGCGGCTTCGGATGCCGCGCGGTCGACGTGGAGACCACCGAGGACCTGGAGCGCGAGTTCAAGTCGGCCCTGACCGCCGGCACCACCACCGTCATCGTCGTCGCCACACAGCCCCAGAAGGCGATGTTGTAAGCCGCGCGGATCGCACGGTCGAAGAAAGAACAGCGGAGAGAGGACAACAAACATGGACTTCGGACTGAAGGACCGGGTGTACATAGTCACCGGCGGCACCCGCGGGCTGGGCATGGCCGCCGCGCGCGAGCTGGTGGCGGACGGCGCGCGGGTGGTCGTCAGCGGCCGCGACGAGAAGTCGGTCGCCGCCGCACAGGCGGACCTCGGCGGCCCGGGGCAGGCAGTCGGCGTCGTGGCCGACAACGCCGACCCCGGCACTCCGCAGCGGCTGGTCGCCGCGGCTCGCGACACCTTCAAACGGCTGGACGGGGTGCTCATCAGCGTCGGCGGACCCCCCGCGGGCACCTCGGACACCATCGACGACGACCAGTGGCGCACCTCCTTCGAGTCGGTCTTCCTCGGCGCGGTGCGGCTCTCCCGTGCCGTCGCCGCCGAGCTGGGCGACGGAGGCGTCATCGGCTTCGTCCTCTCCAGCTCCGTGTACGAGCCCATTCCCGGCCTCGCGATCTCCAACGCCCTGCGGCCGGGCCTGGCCGGTTACGCGAAGAACCTCGCCAACGAGCTGGGCCCCAGAGGCATCCGCGTCGTCGGCCTCGTGCCCGCCCACATCGAGACCGACCGAGTACGCGAACTCGACGCACGGCACGGTGACGCCGACGCCGCCCGCGAACGCGCCACCGCCGGCGTCCCCCTGCGCCGCTACGGAACCCCGGACGAGTTCGGCCGCAGCGCCGCCTTCCTGCTCTCGCCCGCAGCGTCGTACCTCACGGGCGTGATGCTGTCGGTCGACGGCGGCGTACGCAAAGGCTTCTAGAGTCTCCGCGGTCAAGACCGCGAATCGAGCGGGTTCACGCTAGGGCGGTCGCCGGGGAAGCACCGAGACCGTATGGCCGCCCTTCGCCGCAAGCGCCGTACGGCGGTGAAAACAAGCACGCCGTCGGCCTGAGCACACCCCGTGAGGTGGGCGGTACGCGCGCGGTCGGCGTTGTGCCGTGCTACGAGCGAAACCTATCCTCACCACTGTGGCAACTTCCGAGAGCCGGAGGTATCCCGCGCAGCCCGCCGGTTGCGACTTCGGCGGTCTCGTGGGGCGCGCGGACGAGCTGGTGCTGATCGACTCGCTGTTCGCCGATCAGGATCGCACCGGATACGGCCCCGTCGGCCGCGGGTTGCTGCTGCGTGGTGAACCAGGGGTCGGGAAGACCGCGCTGCTCGACGTCGCCGCGGCCCGGTCGAGTGCCGTCGGCAGACGTGTGCTGCGCGCCTGCGGCGCGGAGTTCGAGGCCGGGATCAGTTTCGCGATGATCCACCAGATGCTCTACCCCCTGCGCGCGGATGCCGATCTCCTGCCCGGCCCGCAGCGCGATGTCCTCTGCCGGCTCTTCGACCTGACGCCGACGGCTCTCCCGGACCCGCTGACCGCAGGGACAGCCGTACTCGCCCTGCTCGGCGCGGCCGCGGCCGAATGCCCGCTGCTGCTGGTGGCCGATGACGCGCCGTGGATCGACCCGGCCAGCGCCACGGTACTGGCCTTCGCCGTGCGTCGGCTGGGCCAAGCCCCTGTGGCGCTGCTGGCCGCTGCCCGTACCGGGCTGAAAGGGTTTCTCCACTTTATGAGGTTGCCGGAACGGACGGTGCCACCCCTGGACGACCAGTCGGCGGCGGAGCTTGTCGAGGCCCAGTGGCCGGGCCTGGCGCCGACCGTCCGGCGCCGGCTGCTGGCCCAGGCCGCGGGTAACCCGCTGGCCCTCCAGGAGCTACCGACGACTCTGAACGACCGGCAGCGCTCCGGCGCACAGCCGGTGCCCAGCGTGCTGCCCCTGTCCGAGCGGCTGCTGGACACCTTCGCCCCCGAGCTCGACCAGCTGCCCGGCGCGACCAGAAGGGCACTCCTGCTGGCCGCACTGGCGGCCGACGACGACCTGGACACCATCAGGGCCACGACCCGATGCCCGCTGGACCTGGACGACCTGGCCCCCGCACAGCGGGCCCGGCTGGTCCACGCCGACACCGCCTCCGGACAGGTCACCTTCAGCCATCCGCTGACCCGCTCGGCGGTTGTGTACCTGGCCCCGCCGGGCGAGCGCCGGGCCGTGCACCAGGCACTCGCCGAGGTACTGGTCTTCGATCCCGAGCGGCAGGCGTGCCATCTGGCCGAGGCGAGCACCGGACCCGACGAGGCGGTGGCCCGGGCGCTGGACAAGGCGGCCCTGCTCGCGCGGCTCCGCGGCCGTGCCTCGACCGCGGTGGCCACCCTGGTGCGCGCGGCTGAACTCAGCCCGCACCCCGGAGACCGCTCCCGGCGCCTGGTCGAGGCCGCCCACCTCGCCACCATGGCCGGACAGCTCGACCAGGTCACCTGGCTGCTGGCGGACGCCGGGCAGACCCCGCAGACCCCGGACGCGCTGGTCTTCGCCGCCACCGCCCACCTGCTCACGAACAACGAAGGCGACGTCACCGCCGCGTACCGGCTGCTGACCCGGGCGCTCGACTCCACCGAGGATGCCGGGCCGGTCTCCTGGGACAGGTACGGCATCCTCTACGCCCTGCTGCTGGTCAGCCTCTACACCCTGCGGCCGGAGCCGTGGGAGCTGCTCAGGAAGGCCATGGTCCGCTTCGAGCCCGAGCAGGTCGTCCCGTTCCAGCTGTGTTACGACGCGTACGTCGATCCCACCCGGACCTCGGACGCCATCCGGGAGGGCCTGGACCGCGCCTTCGCCGCGCTCCCGCCGGCCGCTGCGCCCTGGGAAGTGATTCCGCTGGCCTTCGCCGCGGTCGCGATGGACACCCTGTCCGACTACCGCTACGCGGTCCGCGGCATGATCGAGCGGGAACGCGACGGCGGCGCCATCGCCATGGTGGTGCCCGCGCTGATGCTGCTCTGTCAGGACTCCTACGTACACGGCCAGTGGGACGAGGCCGAGAACCTCGCGCAGCAGGGGCTGGAGTTGGCGACGGGCTATGGCTACTCGTTCTGGGAGCGGCAGATCCGGGCCGTGCTGGCCTCCGGTGCCGCGCTGCGCGGCGATGTGGACCTGGCTCGGGCCCGCAGCACGGAGACCACCACCTGGGCGGCGCCCCGGGGCATGGGCGTCACCTTGGCGTACGCCCGTTCAGCCGGCCATCTCGCGGCCATGGGCCAAGGCGACTTCGAGGAAGCCCACACCCAGGTGGCGCAGATCGACCCGCCCAGCGCCCCCAGTGCCGGCATCCCCAACCGGTGGGTGGTGCTCGACCTGGTCGAGGCGGCGATGCGCACCGGACGCCGCGACGAGGCCCGCGCACACGTCGTCGCCGCCCAGCAGGGCGGCCTCCCCCGCATCGGCACGCGCATCGCGATCATCACGGCGGGAGCCGCGGCCGTGGCCGCGGACGACGAGGTGGCCGGCGCCCTGTTCGAGGAGGCCCTGGCCCTGCCCGAAGCCGCCCGCTATCCCTGGGAGCAGGCACGGATCCAGTTCGCCTACGGACAGTGGCTGCGCCGTACTCGGGATACCGCCCGCGCCCGCATCCAGCTGCGTGCCGCCATGGAGACCTTCGACCGGATCGGCGCGCGAGCGATGGTGCAGCGCGCCCGCAACGAACTGCGCGCCACCGGCGTGGCCGCCGCCACGCGTTCCGACCCGGCGGCACCCGAACTGACCGCCCAGGAACGGCAGATCGCCGAATTGGCCGCCACCGGACTCACCAACAAGGAGATCGGCGCCCGTCTGTTCCTGTCCCATCGCACGGTCGGCTCCCACCTGCACCGGATCTTCCCGAAACTCGGCATCACCACCCGTGCTGCGCTGCGCGCCGCACTGGAAGCCGGCGCCCACAATGCCCATTCCGAGGGTCAATTCCAGTCGTAGACGCGCACGGCCTACACCTCCGGTACGACGGCTTCGTCGGCCAGGAGCCGGTCCGCGGGTCGGGGGTCGTGTTTGCAGGGCGGGGAGGCGGCGTCCACCCTCGGCGGCGGAAGCGGTGGCCTGGTGAGCCGCGGCCGTAGGCGAGGCCGTGGTGGGTGTCCCGAGCGCTTCGAGGTCACATAGGTAGGTCCGGAGGTCGGTGATCGCGGACATCGGTGCTGGTTCCCTACAACGCGGGAGAGTGGGACATGCCGTTCCAGCGCTGTGCCGACGGCACGTGAATGTCCAACTGGTCCAAGACGCGGACGACGACATGGCTGACCGGATCCCCGATCGTCTCGGGACGGTTGTAGCAGGCGGGCATCGGCGGGACGATCCGAGCTCCCATGCGCGTGAGCGCCAGCATGTTCTCCAGGTGACTCTCGCTGAGCGGGTCCCGTGCCACGAGTACCAGCCGACGCCCCGCCTTCAGCGTCACCTCGGCCGCACGGGAAATGAGTCCCTCGGCACAGCCGGTGCATATTCCGGCCAGCGTCTTCAAGCCGCACGGCGCGATGACCATGGCGTCCCCCCGGAACGACCCCGACGAGATCGGCGCGCCCTGGTCGTTCCACGCGTACGTCGCGTCCGCGAGGTCGGTGACCTCGTGCGCCGACAATCCGGTCTCCAGTCGCACGGTCGACCTGGCCCACGGGGACAACACCAGATGGGTCTCCACATCCGGCTGCTGCCGCAGTCGGCGCAACAATTCGACACCGAACACGGCTCCGGTCACCCCCGTCATCCCCACGATCATTCTCCGTGGCATGGGTATCCACCGCCTCCGCATGCGATCACTTCGAGCGGAACTACCCACGCATCGTGAAGGTCCTGAGTGCGAACGAGCCGCTCGAAACTGGCTACGACCGATTCTCACCACGCGGCGGGGCCGCTCCGCATGCGTCAGATGACTGAACAATCCGGGAGCGGTCGGGCAGGAAGGCGACCGACTACCGAGAACTCCACTGTCCACAGCGTCACCTACGCCCTGCTGCGCTCCCTGCAGCTCACCACGGTGTTCGGGAATCCCGGATCGACCGAGCAGACCTTCCTGCAGGAGTTCTGCACTCCTCAGCGGGCCTGGGCAACGCGCTGGGCAACCTCGTCGCCGCCTACCGGGGGAACACCCCGCTCGTCGTCACTTCCGGGCAGCAGCACCGTGAACTGCTGATCGGCGAGCCCTGCCTGGGCAATCGCTAGGCCACCACGATGCCCCAGCCCTGGGTGAAGTGGTCGTACGAGCCCGCCCGGGCCCAGGACGTCCACGTGTGTCTTTCTGCTTGTCCATGCCCGGGGCCATAGACCAGCCCGCAGGACAGCGACTCACTGCCGAGCTCGGGCGGTTCGACATCGGCGTCGTCCAGAACCAACTCGCTTCTGAACGGTGTGAGGGTGATCGCTTGATGGCGGCAGGGACCCCGTGCTGATCCGCTGGCCGCCGCTCGCAGGGAAGCGGGCCGTGTCACCCGCGGCCGGCGCGCCGGTACTTTAGATTCCGATCGAGCCGCGGGTCACGAACAGCTCGCGACCAGCCGCCACGAAACCATCGGCTCCGCGCCCCGGCCCCGGAAACGGGGACAGCACGACGCGACGCCCCTTTGCTGGCTCCCTCACTACGGCTGCTGGTCGCGGCCTGCGTCTCCGAGTTCCTTGAGCAGCAGGGTCAGGGTAGCGAGCCGCTCGGGTCCGAGCAGCTCCTCGATCCAGCGGCTTGTCTCCTGTGCCTGCTGGCGGCCCAGGGCCGCTCGTTCGTGCCCGGCAGGAGTCAGGGAGACCAGTTGCCGGCGGCGGTTGCCGGGGTCCGTGCTCTTGGTGATCAGGCCGCGGGCCACGAGCCGGTCGAGAAGTGGGGTGAGCGTCGACCGGTCGACCGCGGCGAGGGCGCCCAGCGTCTTCTGGTCGAGGCTTCCACGCTCGTCCAGGACGTGAAGCACCGCGAATTGCGGAGGTGTGAGGTCACCGCTGCGCAGCTGCCACGAGGCGTTCACCGCCTGCGAGGCGCGTCGCAGCTGGTGGGCCATGCCGTCTTCCAGCATCCCGTCGTATCGCGCTCCGGTCGTCATAAGTACAGGCTACCTCCGTATACGGTCAGTCGGTACACGGACTGTTTGCAATCGGAAGTTTCGGCAGCTACATTGTTCCGTGTACGGACTTACCGTGTACGGAAGGTTGAGCCCATGTCCCGACGTGTGATCTTGGGGATGACCGGAGCGACCGGCGCCGTCTTCGGTGTCGAACTGCTTCGCCGGCTGCGGGAGCAGCCGGATGTGGAGACTCATCTCGTTCTGTCCCAATGGGCCAGGGCGACCATCCATCTGGAGACCGACCTGTCGGTCCGCGAAGTCACCGACCTGGCCGACGTGACCTATACGTGGAACGACCAAGGGGCGGCGATCTCATCAGGTTCATTCCGCGTGGACGGAATGATTGTCGCGCCGTGCAGCATGAAGACCCTCGCCGGCATCCGAACCGGATATGCCGACGGTCTCATCCCCCGAGCTGCCGACGTCACGCTGAAGGAGCGCCGCCCCTTGGTGCTCGTACCGAGGGAGACTCCGCTCAGCGAGATCCATCTCGAGAACATGCTGGCGCTCTCGCGCATGGGAGCGAGGATCGTGCCGCCGATGCCGGCCTTCTACAGCCGTCCGAAAACCATTGACGAGCTCGTTGAGCATGTCGTTGTCCGAGTCCTGGACCAACTCGATATCCAGGTGGCTTCGGCGCAGCGCTGGGACGGAATGCCGCGCCCCTCCGAACTGAAAGGCGTAACCAACTGATGTCTGAAATCAATGACTTCCGGTCCTACATCTCCGCGCTCGAAGAGCTGGGGGACATTCAACGGATCTCACGCGTGATCGATCCGAACCTGGAAGCGTCGGCCATCACCCGTCGGTCCACCGAGAACGGCAGGCCCGCCCCGTTCTTCGAGCACCTCAGCGGAGTCGACGAGGGGTTCCGCATGATCGGCGCCCCGGGTGCCCTGTCGAGCATTCCCGGGCATCCGCTGGCGCGGGTCTCCCTCTCTCTCGGTCTGCCGTACACGACGACCGCAGCCGAACTGGTCGAACACCTCAGGGAAGCAGGCACGAAGGAACTGCTCCCACCTCGGCGGGTGGCAGCCGACTCGGCACCCTGCAAGCAGAACATCCTGACGGGTGACGAAGCCCGTCTCGACCGGTTCCCCATTCCACGCGTGCACCAGGACGACGGCGGCCCCTACGTCAACACCTGGGGCGTGATCATCGCCAGGACACCGGACGGCCGATGGACGAACTGGTCCATCTCCCGGATCATGAAGATCGACGACCGGCACATGACCGGACTGGTGCTGGCGAGCCAGCACCTCGGCATGATCTGGCGCGAGTGGGAGGCCATCGGTGAGCCGATGCCCTACGCCCTCGTGCAGGGAGGCGACCCGGGCATTGCCGTCGTCGGCGGAATGACCGTCCCGACCGAAGTCGACGAGGGCGCGTATCTCGGAGCGGTGCTGGGCAAGCCGGTCGACGTCGTGAAGTGCGAGACGAACGATCTCGAAGTGCCCGCCTCCGCCGAGGTCGTCATCGAGGGACACCTGTCCGCGACCCGCGACGCCGTGGAGGGTCCGTTCGCGGAGTTCCACGGCTGGGCACTGCCCGAGACGTCGCCGCAACCGCTTTTCAGCATCGAGGCGATCACCTACCGGGACGACCCGATCTGGCCGCTGGCCGCCGCCGGCCGGCCTGTCGACGACTCGCACGTCGCACCGGCTGCCGGCATCTCCGCAGAGGTCGTCGCGGTCCTGCGGAAGGCGGGACTGCCGATCACGACGGCCTGGCTCCCGCTCGGTGCCGCCTGCTTCTGGACGGTGATCACCGTCCCGCAGAACTGGCGCGACTCGTTGCCGGGGATGGACACCGCGCGCTTCGCGCACCGCATCGGCGAGGTGCTGAACGGCACCCGGGTGGGGCGGCTCTCCCCGGTCGTCTACGTCCTCGACGACGACGTGGATCCGTCGAACGACTCGGATCTGCTGTGGGCTCTGGCCACCAGGGTGCACCCGTCCCTCCGCCAGGAGCAGTGGCACGGACCGATCATGCCGTGGTACCCGTGCTTCACGGAGGAGGAACTGCACAACGGCTGGGGAGCCGTCGTCGTGCACGACGCCCTGCTCCCGGCGGTGGGAAGCGGACGCGTACCGCCCGCAACGTTCGAAGGCGTCTTCCCGGCAGATGTGCGCGCCAAGGTCCTCGCCGCCGAATCCGAGTCGGCAGGCGACACCGGCTCTGCCGCATCGCGCTGACGCCTGGGTGCCGCGGATCGCGGGAGGTATCCACCAGGTGGCCGTCTCCCGACCGGCATGCTCGGCCGCCGGCCCCGAGAGACCCTCGCTCGGAGCCGGTCGGCTGCCACCGCCCGGGTGAATGAGTCATCACGACAAGCCGCCGGCCGAGTGACCCATGGGATTTGGCGACCGCGTGACGAGGTACCGATCAGCGTGCGTGTCGGACCGACGCGGACAGCGGTCCTCAACGACGGCCTCGAGACCTCCATCCGTCAGGCACGAGAAGGTGCGGTCGCCAGCCCGATGCGTCAAGAAGGGGACAGACGTGACCCAGCAGAATGTGACAGTTGCTGTCACGGGAGCGGGCGGCACCGGAGTTGCCAAAGCCTTGCTCGCCTCACTTCAGAGAGACGACCGGGTCGGCCACGTCAACCTTCTGGTTTCGGCCAACGGGCGCAAGCTGGTGGCTTTCGAATTCCAGACCGGCGAAGATCCGGACTCGGTGGTCCAGGCCCTGGAGGCCACGTCGGCGAAAGTCCGCTTCCTCGATCCGGCCGACATGTCAGGACCGGTGACCAGCGGCAGCTACCCCACCGACGCCATGATCATCCTGCCGTGTGCCGCCGGCGTACTCGGACGCATCGCTCACGGCCAGACCGAGAGCCTCATCGAGCGAGCCGCGGACGTGATGCTCAAGCAACGGCGCAAACTCGTCCTCTGTCTCCGGGAAGCACCGCTGAACCTCATCCACCTGCGCAACATGGTCGCTGTCACGGAGGCGGGAGCCACCGTGTACCCGATGATCCCGACGTACTACAACGTGCCGGAGACACTCGCGCAACTGCGGGACGAGTTCGTCGAACGCGTCCTGCAGTTCCTGGGCCTGCCCGGCACCGATCGCTACCAGTGGGACGGCACCGACACCGCAGCGCGACGCGAGCACACTCAGGCGCGGTAGCGGACCGTGGCCGGCAGCTTCGGGCGCGTTTGCCTCCCGTTGCTACTCACCAGCGGTCCTGGGTTCGCTGATACGGCGGGCGGCCTCAACGACCGCCGCGCGGTGCAGGGCCAGCCGCTGTGCCGACCAGGACTGGCCGGCCTCCTTGGGGTCGACGCCCTCGGCGGCCCAGAACCACGCCTGGGCAGCGGCGAGAACCATGGTCAGGAGATCGGCAGGCTCCATCTCCCGGGCGAGGTCACCACGCTGCTGCGCGTCGGCCACTTCGGCCGTTTTGTGACCGAAGGCCTCGGCCTCGGGTCCGGTGGCGGTGGGGCGCTCCAGCAGTTTCCATAGTCGCAGGCGCATCAGATCGGGCCGTGCGACGAGGTGGTCGAAGATGGCGCCGGCGTATCCGGGCAGGTCCTCGACGTCGAACGGCACAGACTCGGCACCCGCGGTCAGCGCACGCCGCAAGACCTCGTCGAACAGCTGCTCCTTGTTACCGAAATAGACGTAGATCAGCCGCTTGTTCACCCCCGCGGTCTCGGCGATGCGGTCTACTCGGGCACCGGCGATGCCGTACGCGGCGAATTCGGTGAAGGCGGCGTCGAGCAGCCGGGCCTTGGTGGCGCTGGAGTCCCGTGACATGCCCGCCACACTAGCAAGTAACTATCCAGTTATTGACACGCGCGGGCCGCAGGTCTACGGTCTTGTATCTATCCAGTTAGTTACCACTGTCGACAGAACGGGAACCCTCATGGAACACCGCGCACTGGGCAGCCAGAGTCTGATCGTCGGCGCGCAAGGCCTCGGCTGCATGGGCATGAGCGCCTTCTACGGCGCCACCGATGAGACCGAGTCGCTGGCCACCATCGACCGCGCGCTGGAACTCGGTGTCACCCTGCTGGACACCGCCGAGAGCTACGGCCCCTTCATCAATGAGCAGCTGCTCGGCAAGGCGCTGGCGGGGCGGCGGGATGCCGCGGTGGTCGCCACCAAGACCGGCGTGGAGATCACTGACGACGGCAACGTGCTCGGCCTCAACGGAAGGCCCGAGTACGTCCGGCGGGCCCTCGAACGCTCGCTGCGGCACCTGGACACCGACCACATCGACCTTTACTACCTGCACCGCATCGACCCCAATGTGCCGATCGAGGAAACCGTCGGCGCCCTGGCCGAGCTGGTCGCCGAGGGCAAGGTGCGGCACATCGGGCTGTGCGAGGCCTCGGCGCAGACCATCCGGCGGGCACACGCCGTGCACCCGCTCACCGCCGTCCAGACCGAGTACTCACTCTTCGAGCGTGGCATCGAACAGGACGGGGTACGCGACACTCTGCGGGAGCTGGGGATCGGCCTGGTCGCCTACTCCCCGCTGGGACGCGGCTTCCTGTCCGGCGCGATCACCAGCCCCGACGACTTCGCCGAGGACGACTGGCGCCGTACCGACCCCCGGTTCCAGGGCGAGAACTTCGCCCGCAACCTGGACGTCGTCCGCGAGGTCCGCCGCATCGCGTCCGACAAGAACGTCACGCCTTCGCAGCTGGCGCTCGCCTGGGTCCAGCACCAGGGCGCCGTGGCCATCCCCGGCACCAAGCGCCGCCGCTACCTCGAGGAGAACGTCGCCGCGACCGAGGTGACTCTGACGTCCGACGACATCGCCGCGATCGAGGCCGTCGCCCCGCACGGCGTCGTCACCGGCGACCGCTACGCACCCGAGCTGATGGGAACGCTCAACGGCTGACAGCCGACGGGCCCGTCACGAGATTCATTGCGAGGCCACAACCCCCTGACCCCCGACACACAGCACCAGGCCCCCCACGTCTTGAGCGGCTCCCGTGCCACCAGCCGGTCATACGGTCCCGGATCAGCGTGGCCTCCTGTCGGTCGTTCGCCGTCTTCCCGGTGGCCCGGCCAGACCCCGTACCGGCGGTCCGGCCTCGCCTTTCGACCGATCCCCATTGCCGGGGCCGCCGAACGCAATCGGCAACCAGGCCGCACACGGTGAGGCCCTCGCCATTCTCAGATCAGGAGACTCAACTCATGTCCGTGCCTCAGACACCCCACACGTTCGGGGCAAGCACAACCGCCGCCGATGTGATCGACGGCGTCGACCTCCACGGCCGTCGGGCCGTGGTGACCGGAGCCAGTTCCGGAATCGGCGTGGAGACAGCTCGGGCGCTCGCAGCGGCAGGCGCCGACGTCACCTTGGCAGTGCGTGACACTGACGCGGGAGCCCGCGTGGTGGCACGCCTGAAGGCCGAACTACCCTCGAAATCAGGGAAGTTGACCGTGGGGCGACTCGACCTGGCCGACCGCTCGACGGTCGCGGCGTTCGTGTCCGCCTGGACGGGACCGCTGCACATCCTGGTGGGCAATGCCGGAGTGATGGCCCTGCGGGAACTCACCCACACCCCTGACGGCAGGGAAACCCAGTTCGCCGTCAACCACCTGGGGCACTTCGCCCTCGCCGTCGGCCTCCGCCCGGCTCTCGCGGCGGCGGGCGGCGCCCGGATCGTCTCGGTGAGTTCCATCGGCCACCTCTTCTCACCCGTGGTCTTCGACGACCTGGACTACCGCTTCCGCCCCTACGACCCCTGGACCTCCTACGGTCAGTCGAAGACCGCCAACATCCTGTTCGCCGTCGGCGCCGCGGAACGATGGGCCGACGACGGCATCACCGCCAACGCGCTGATGCCGGGCAACGTCGGCGACACCTCCCTGGCCCGGCACATGGACATGCAGCAAGTGGCCGACTTCATCGCCTCGGGCGCCATCGCGCTGCCGCCGCAGAAGACGGTGGAGCAGGGCGCCGCGACTTCGGTGCTGCTGGCAGCCTCTCCGACGGTAGAGGGCATCACCGGCCGCTATTTCGAGGACTGTGCCGAGGCCGAGCCAGTCGCCGAGCGGGCCGGTGCGGTCGCCGGTGTCGCGCCCTACGCCCTGGACCGGGAGAACGCGGCCCGGTTGTGGACCGTGTCCGAGGATCTCGCCCGCTAGCGACCTACGCTGCCGGCATGACGTCGCGACACGAGCAGTGGGCCCGGCTGCGCAGCCAGTTGTGGCGCCCGCCGCGCGCCCATGGTGAGGAGCCGCGCGAGCGGGTGGTCGGCCCGCTCGAACTGTTCTACGACCTCGTCGTGGTCGTACTGGTCGCCCAGGCCGCCCACCACTTGGCCGGGCACCTGACCTGGCACGGACTGGGTGAATTCGCCGTGGTGTTCGCGCTGGTGTGGATCGGCTGGTTCAACGGCAGCCTCCACCACGAACTGCACGGGTACGAGGATGCCCGCGGCCGGAGCATGTTCCTGCTGCAGATCCTGGTACTGGTCCCGCTGGGTGCGTTCATCCCGGAGGCGGGCGGTGCACGCGGAGTCGCGTTCGCCGTGGACGCGGGGGTGTTGTTCGCAGTGCTGGCGGTGTTGTGGCTGCTCGCCGCACGGGGAGACAGCGCAGAATTCCGCCGTCCCAGCAGGATGTTCGTGACGGGGACGGCCTTGTGCGCGGTCGTACTGGCCGCGAGCGCCGCCCTGCCCGCAGGCCTGCGCATGCTGACGTGGGGTCTGCTGGCGGCCGCGTACCTGGCGTGGCTTGCTGTCATGCTGGGGTGGGCGTTCCCGGAACGGGCGGTCGCGCTCAGCGTGACCGACGCGCTTGCCGAACGGTTCGGGCTGCTCATCATCATCGTGCTGGGCGAGACCGTGACGGGAGTGGTCGACGGACTGGCCCACGAGCCGACCAACGCGCTCACCCTCGCCGTCGCGCTCGTCGCCGTGGTTGTCGGCTTCGGCGCCTGGTGGACATACTTCGACTTCGCCGGACACCGCTTGCCGAAGACCACACGCGGGAGCACCGTGCTGTGGATGCTGGTGCACCTGCCGCTCACGGCCGCGGTGGCCGCCATGGGCGCCGCCATGGTCGGTCTCGTCGAGCACGCCCACGAGGACCGTACTCCCACCGCCACCGCCTGGGTGCTCTGCGGGGGTACGGCCGTCGTGCTCTGCGCCACGACAGCGCTCGCCACTTCCCTGCGCCTCTGGCGCCCGGAGCACAGGTTCTACCGGCCCCTGGCCCGCACCTGCCTCGCCGTGGCCGCCGTGACTGCGGGAGTCGGTGCGGCACGCCCGACGCCCCTCATTCTCGGCCTCGCCCTGGTCCTGCTCCTCGGTGTCCCCTGGGGCCTCGCCGTGGCATACCGCCTCGCCCACGAGGAGTCCTTCGCCGAGGCCCGCCGCGGGTCAGGGCAACCCGGTGACCGGCGGTCAGCAGTCGCATCACCTCGGTCACGGCGCCGATGTTGGTCCGGCACAGCACGGCGTCGGGGCTGGTGACCACGCCGATCTCGGTCGGAACCTCGTCGGTGCCGGTCAGCCGGATGGGGGCCTTCGTGAACGGCAGCCATCGGTTGGCCTCTTCGGCCAGCGCTGGGCCGAAGCGGAACGAGCGGGTCAAGGTGAGGTGGACGGCTTCAAAGCCGGTCATCACATCGCGAGCGCCGCGCCAGCCGTAGATGGCCTGAGCGGAGTCACCGAGCATGACCAGCTGAGCGTGGGCGCGCTGAGCGGCGAAGACCTGCTCCAGGACCGGGTTGGTGTCCTCAGCCTCGTCGAGGAGGAGGAAGTCGGCCTCGATCTTCAGGTCGGTCAGGGCCCATATCTTCAGATAGTGGTCGTGCTCGAAACGCACGACGCCGCGCTCAGGATTCTGCAGGTCATGCCACGCTTTCACGGCGAACGGCATGACAGCATCGGATGCACCCCAAGGCCGAGCGTGAGCAAGCCCGGTACGTCCCTGGTGTACCCGCACCCAGCGTGATGCCCTTCAACACACTCACCGTCGGCGAGGCCGTGACCCACTTCCTTCTCGCATCCGCCGGCCTGCACGAGAACGACGACGATCTCGGATCAGTCATCCACCGCCCTCGAACTCGCGAACGGCATCTCCAGGATCCCCGCCAGAACGCGCGCTGCCGCTGGTGTACGTCCTCGGGGAACCTCGGACGCGGCGCCAACGGAGAACTGGCGGCCCGGCAGGCGGCAACCACTCGAGCGTGAATTGGGGTCACCCTTGCCGTGCCAACTGCCGTGTCACGGCTCAGCCGCCCGGTTTCGATCCCAGCTAATTCCGGTGCCAACTATCCCTCTTTTGTGCCAACTGAAAATCCTCGTCACAGGCGACTAGCGCCGCACCCTGGGCATCCCCAGGCCGATCCAGGAGATGATCTCGCGCTGGATCTCGTTGTTGCCGCCGCCGAAGGTGAAGATGACCGCCGAGCGGTAGCCGCGCTCCAGCTCGCCGTGCAGAACGGCGCCCGCCGAGCCCTCCTTCAACGGGCCCGCGGCCGCGACGATCTCCATGAGCCAGGCGTAGGCGTCCCGGCGGGCCTCGGAGCCGTAGACCTTGACGGCGGAGGCGTCCTGCGGGGTGAGCGTGCCGTTCTCGACGGCGCTGACCATCTGCCAGTTGAGTAGCTTCAGCGCGTCGAGCCGGGTGTGGGTGCGGGCGAGCAGCCGGCGCACCCAGGGCAGGTCGGCGACCCGGCGGCCGTCGGCCAGCTTGGTCTCCATGGCCCAGCGCTGCACGTCGTACAGGGCACGGATGGCCATGGTGCCGTGCGCGGCGAGGGTGACGCGTTCGTGGTTGAGCTGGTTGGTGATCAGCCGCCAGCCCTGGTTCTCCTCGCCCACGCGCCGGGAGACCGGGACGCGGATGTTCTCGTAGTAGCTCGCGGTGGTGTCGTGGGAGGCCAGCGTGTTGATGACGGTGCAGGAGTAGCCCGGGTCGGAGGTCGGCACCAGCAGCATGGTGATGCCCTTGTGCGGCGGGGCGGCGGGGTCGGTGCGGGTGGCCAGCCAGACCCAGTCGGCGGTGTCGCCGTTCGTCGTCCAGATCTTCTGCCCGTTGACCACGTACTCGTCCCCGTCCCGTACGGCCCTGGTCTTCAGGGCGGCCAGGTCGGTGCCGGCGTCGGGCTCGCTGTAGCCGATCGCGAAGTCGATCTCGCCGGAGAGGATGCGCGGCAGGAAGTACGCCTTCTGTTCCTCGGTGCCGTACCGCATGAGCGTCGGGCCGACCGTGTTCAGTGCCATCAGCGGCAGCGGTACGCCGGCCTGCGCGGCCTCGTCGAAGAAGATGAACTGCTCCATCGCCGTCATACCGCGCCCGCCGTACTCCTCGGGCCAGCCGACGCCGAGCCAGCCGTCGGTGCCGAGCCGGCGGATGGTGTCGCGGTAGAACCGCTTCTGCGCGACCGGGTCGGCGTACCGGGCGTAGGCGTTGTCCGGGACCAGTTGTGCGAAGTAGGCGCGCAGCTCGGCGCGCAGTCGCTGCTGCTCGGGCGTGTGGTCGAGATGCACGGCGCCTCCAGGCTCCCCACGGGCGGTCCTGACGGCGCACACCGTAGAACGTGTTTCAGAAATAGGGAATGACGCGCCCCGGAAGAATTCCGTCGAGGATCACACGAGGCTGCGCAGGAACTCCGAGCAGGCGTCGGCGCAGGACCGGCAGGTGGCCGCCGCCGACTCGGCACCGGGCTGCTCGTCGAAGGCGCGCGCACACTCCAGGCAGACCGAGCGGCACCACTCCAGCCGGACCCGGATCTCATCCTCGTCCTGCCGGCTCTCCTCGCACAGCACGTGGCACGTGGCGTCGCACACCTCGGCGCACATGATGCCCAGCCTGCGCACCCGCTCGTGCCGCTCGGTGCCGTCCGGGTCGACCAGGCTCGCGCGCACCGCACAGGCCCGGGCACACTCCGTACACGCCTGGGCACACGCGAATCGGTCCTCCAGGAACCGGTAGAGCTGCTGCGAACTCGGCGATGTCACACGGTGCGGGTAGCCGGGGTGCCGGGCCACAAACCAATACGCGGGGACCAGATGGCGTCGTGGGGCGCCCGGACACGCCGTCGACAGAGGCAGGTCGCCGTCCGTTGACCACCGGTCACAGTCGGTGTCCGGTTCGTCCGGTTCTGAGTGGGGTATTCCTCTTGTATGGATACCGCATCGATGCAGCTGGCCGCAGCGAGCGGCCTGATGAGCCTCGTCCTGTTCATCGTGGCCGTGGGCGTCCTGGCGCTGCTCGCCGGCGGCTTCTGGATGACCTCCCGCGTCAAGTACCGCGAGTCGCCTCGGCCACGGCCCGAGGAACAGCCCACGCTGCCGCCGGAGGGCCCGGTGCGCGAGGTGCGGCAGAACAGGGACTACGAGGAGGTCCCCGAGATCCCCAAGGGCGGCCGGCCGCTCACGCCGTACGACCTGAGGAACCAGGACTCCCGGCCGAGCGCGACGAAGGAGCGTCCGCGCTGGAGCCGGGGTTCCAGCGGCTCCTTCGGCGGCGGCGGCCTCGGCGCCCACTGACCCCCACCCGGAAACGACCGACGTCCCGAACCCGGCAACGACCGGCTTCCCGCCCTTGACGAGACGACCACCGCGACGAGACGACCACCGCGACACTCGGGCCCGCCCGCGTCGGCCCGCCGTACGCCCCTAGGAATTCCGGGCGGCGTCCAGGCGGCCGACGCGGGCCACGTTCTGCCGGTCCTCGGGGTCCTCGCTGGGCTCGCCGGCGAACCAGGCGTCGAGGATCTCCCTCAGCAGCGGTTCGGAGGTCAGGCGCAGGCTCAGCGCGAGGACGTTGGCGTCGTTCCAGCGGCGGGCGCCGTCCGCCGTGACGGCGTCCGTGCACAGCGCCGCGCGCACGCCGGGCACCTTGTTGGCCGCGATGGACGCGCCCGTGCCGGTCCAGCAGCACACCACCGCCTGATCGGCGGCACCCTCGGCCACGTCCCGGGCGGCCGCCTCCGAGCAGGCCGCCCACTGCGCGTCGGCGCCGGGACGCAGGGCGCCGTGCGTCCGCACGTCGTGGCCGCGCCGGCGCAGGTCTTCGACGAGTGAACGGGCCACGGGTTCGTCCATGTCGGAAGAGACGGAGATCCGCATGCCCTGGAGGGTAATACCCGCGGGCGCGCCGTGGACGATCACGCCCGCGCAGCCGCACATCGGACACAATCCCGCGCCCCTTTTCGGGGCGCGGGGACTCAGGGATGATCTGGCCGCTGCGCCGGAGGCACGCCGCCGCCTTCGCCGCCGCCCTTCTCGCCCTTGTCCGAGCCGTGCGGGCGGCCGCCCGTGGCGCGCTCGGCTTCCTGCCGGGCCTTCATCTGGCCACTGTCCTGCGGAGTGCCGCCCCCTTGGTCACTGCGCCGCTGTTCGGGCTGCTGCGGATTGGACATGCGCCGGGCTCCCTCCGGGTCGTACGTGGTGCCTACCGGCTCCGGGTTTCCAGGACGGCGCAGGTCACCCTCACCGTCCTCGGCGGGTGCGGCGGAGCCGGTCACCGTACGGTGCAGGTGTTCGAGGGCGTCGAGCAGCACCGAGCGGTGGTACCAGCTCAGCCAGGCCGCCGTGTCGGAGGCCAGCAGACCGAGGGCCTCGGCCTGGGCGGTGGTCGGCCGGCGCCCGGTGTCGGGCCACTGCAGGGTGATCACGCCGGTGCAGGAGCCGGCCGCGGACACCACGGGGATGCTCTGCAGGGCGCCGGTGCCCGTGCTCAGCAGGACGCGCCGGGTCTCCTCGGAGAGCAGGGCGTCGGCGGCCACGTCGGGCACGCTCACCCGGCGTCCGCGCAGCCGGGCGAGCGCGTCGGCCGTGCCCTCGTCCCGGCCGCGCACGAGCAGGTCGAGAAACGTCTCCGCGCAACCGTGATGGGTCTCCAGCATCAGCGCGTTCACGGCCGGGTCCACGAACCGTACGTATCCGGCCGGCGCCCGCCCGATGGCCAGCGCCTCGTGCAGCACGGCGTCGATCATCTGCCGCCGGTAGCGGGGGTCGCGGCCGTCGCGAGCCAGGATCCGCAGCTGGGGCACGGGCAGGGAGCGGCGGCCCGGGAACCACACCTCGCCGTCCGGCGCACGGGCCACGACCACGGCGGAGACGAGGACGCGCAGCGGGACGTTGAACCGCTGCGAGGCCTCGCGCAGCGCCCGGAAAGCGGTGCCGGAGTCCGGCAGGCCGTAGCGGACCATGAGCACGCCCTGTGCCATGCCGATCACTGGGGCGGTGCGCACGCGGGCGCGCAGCGCGCGGACCTCTTTGCGCAGATCCTCGTAGCTCGGGCGCAGCGGATCCGCCATCTGCGACCGCCAGGCGGGCAGCTCCTCCACCCGGGAACCGACCCGGGCCAGCTCCCGCATCGCCTCGTCGAGGGTGGCGTAGAGCCGGACACCGTCGAGGCGGGCGAGGTGCACGGCCTCACGCACCCCGGGCCGGGCGCGGACGATGATCAGGTCCGGGCGTCCGATGCGCGACCGGGTCGCCTCGCTGAGCGTGTGCAGTACGGCGGCGCCGCCGAGCTGCACATGGGCCATGTCCAGGACGGGCCGCAGCCCCGCGCGGTCCGCCTGTTCGAGATGGCCGCGCAGCTCCGCCGACCAGGCCTGGGCGCCCGCGGCGTCCAGGCTGCCGGACATGCGCAGCAGCAGCGCCGCCTCGGCGGGCAGCCCGTCGACGACACACGACTCGATGACGAGCGGTGCCGGGGCGGCGGACGGTTCGGAAGAGGGACTCATGGTGGCATCACCCGGACAGGACGGCGCGACGAACTCGGGCGGCCTCTTCCTGACCGCTGTGCGCGGTGACGGCCCGGCCGCCGGCCGCGCCCCCACCGCGCGGGACGGGGCGGGCCGGTGTGCTCACCAACCGGTGCCGCCGGGCCGTGGGCCGGCCCGCCTGCGGGCCTCCAGGGAGTTCAGGGCGGACGCCATGGTGGCGTGCACCCGGACGCCCGGCAGTTCCGCGGCGCGCAGCGCCTCCCGCACATGCGGCCGGGGCTGCACGACGGGCAGGGCGCGTCCGTAGAAGGCCAGGACCCCGGTGGCCCGGTCCACGGCCCGTACCGCGGCCGCGCAGGCGAGGTACACCTCGGTCATGTCCAGGACGGCGTGTTCGCCGGTCCGGTCGGCCTGGGCGATGTGCTCGGCGAGCGTCTCGGAGAACTCCATGGCGTTGGTTGCGTCGACGGTACCCCGCGCCTTCAGGACGCTGACGTCGCCGGCCTCGGGCCGGTGTTCGTGCACGGTCTGCAGGAGCAGCGGGGCCGGGCCGCCGGGGCGGACCCGGGCACGGGACAGCTGACCTTTTTCCATGGACATCGGGCTTCCTGGGTCGGGAAGGATCAGCCAGCCGCGTCTTGACCGGGATGGTTCACTGTGCCCCCGCCCCACGCCCGACGCAACGATTCTCCACGGGCGTGTCGCACCGGGCGCGGTTCGGCCGACACACCGCCGGGCGGGTGAGGTTCGGCGAGGCCCGCTCCAGCTCGGCCAGCCGGCGTTCCAGGTCGGGCGGCACCGGGTCGCGCATGCGCAGTACCCATGGCAGCCCGGCGGTGGCGTGGGCGAAGGCGCGCACGGAGGCGAAGTCCCGGGAACCGTGCGCATCAGATGGCCGGTGCGGCGCAGCGTCGGCAGCAGTGGGCGGCGCAGCCAGGTGAAACCACTGGGTGTTGCGGATCCCGAGGACACGCCGAGCCGTGCCGTCGCGCAGCCGGGAGGCTGGTGGTGGACGGTGAGGTCCCCGGCGTCGGCGAGCCACCAGCCCTGTCGCAGCAGGTCGCAGCGCACTCGGCCAAGCCGAGCACCGGATGGCCGGGCAGGTCGGGCTCCGGTGGCAGGGGCGAGCCGGCGAGGACGGCGTTGAGCGGGTCGTCAGCAGCCTTGTCGCCGACCAGGGTGCGGGCGGCGAGCAGGCCCAGCCGGGAGTGGCGGTCGAGGAGGTCGGCGGCGCCGGCGAGGCTGTCCGGCTCCCACCAGGAGTCGTCGCTGAAGGCGACGTAGGGGGTGCGGGCGTGCCGGACGGCCAGGTTGCGGCCCAGGGCACCGGTGTTGGCGGCGGGCCACAGCAGGCCGGCGAGGGCGGGGTGACCGCGTACGGCCGTGCGGGTGCCGTCGTCGCGGGAGTTGTCGCCGACGATCACCGCTGGCCGCTCGGGCAGGGCGGCCAGCGCGTCGAGTTGTGCGCAGCAGGCTGACCGGCCGGTCGCGGGTGACGACGGCGACGGTGATCCGCGGGTCGCCCGCAGCGGTGTCAAGGGGAGTGAGGCCGGTGGCGGACTCAGAGGACATGCGCGGCCTCCGGTCCGGCCTGTCGCGCGCCGCGGGCCGACCGGAGCAGGGTCAGGCAGGCCGCGGCGACCTCTGCGGAGCGAAGGCGCAGCAGCTGGGCGTCGGGGGTGCGGCCGTGCGGATCGCCGGGCGGGCCCGGCTTCCACAGGGCCAAGTGGGCGGGGCTCGGGGGCGGTCCCCACAGACGCGGGGAGACGGGGCCGAACAGGGTGACCGAGCGGGTGCCGTGGGCGACCGCGAGGTGCGCCAGGCCGGTGTCGCCGCTGAGCACCAGGGACGCCTCGGCCACCAGCGCGGACAGCTCCCGGTAGGGCAGCCCGCCGGCGAGCAGGTCGCCGGCGCTCGGGGGCCGGCCGGCCGCAGCCCGGCGCCCGGCGCGCTGATCACGCGCGGACGCCCCGTGTAGCGCGCCGCACCCGGGGCACTCGGCGCGGCGACGGCAGGCCGCTCATCGGCCGCCGATGTCTCGCAGGAGGTGACGACATGGGTCACGGCGGAAACGTCATCCAGGAGCTGACGACCGATCACCGTGAGGTGGAGGAGATCTTCGGCCGTATCGCGGCGCTGCCGCCCGGTTCGGAGGACCGAAAGGCGCTCGCCGACCAGGCGACGATCGAGCTGGTACGGCACTCGGTCGCGGAGGAGTCCTATCTGTACCCGGCGGTGCGCGAGCACATCACCGGCGGGGACGCCATGGCCGACAAGGAGATCGAGGACCACGCCAAGGCCGAGCAGATCATGAAGGACATGGAGGGCCTCAAGGCGGACGATGCCCGGTTCGACGCGCTCATGGCACAGCTGATGAGCGAGATCCGGTCCCATGTGATGGACGAGGAGCAGAACCTCTTCCCGAAGCTGGAGGCGGCCTGCTCGGCGGACACGCTGATGAACCTCGGCGACAAGGTGCGCCGCGCCAAGAAGATGGCCCCCACCCGTCCGCACCCCTCGGCGCCGGACACTCCCCCGGCCAACAAGCTGCTGGCTCCGGGAGCGGGCCTGGTCGACCGGATGCGCGACGCGCTGTCCGGGCGGGGGAAGGGGAGCTGAGGGACGGGGCGCCCGGGCCGGCCCAGGACGGGCCGGCCGGCCTTGGCGCCGCGGCCCCGATCAGCGCCGTATCGGCCGGGACCATCCTGCCGCCATCAATGGAACGGTTGACAGGTCACCGGCGCGACAGGACCCGCACGCCGACTCGTCCCCGGACTCTCACAGCCACGGCCGCACTCCGTCTCCGAAACGGGAGCGGCAATGGCGGCGGACGGTTCGGCACAGGAGGCGGAACGCCTGGAAGAGGGTCAGGGGCCACAGCAGCGCGAAGCACCACAGCAGTGCGGGGTCCGAGGTACGGACGCCCATGACGGCCGCGAACGCCGAGGCGATGCCCAGTAGCAGCACCGCCATCGGCAGCCACACCTCTCGATGGGTGTCGCCCATGCGCCGCGCGAACCTGCGGTCCTGCCTGAGGGAGCTCTCGATCTGCAGCAGCGCGAGTCGTTCGCGCGGCGAAAGCCGTACCTCGTCGCGCATCTCCCATGTCTCCCAGTCGTCCACGGCAACGGCACCTCCTCCGCCCATCGGCGGTTTCCGTCCCCGCGCACCCGAGTTCCCCGGACGGCCCGGCCGATGCGGAGCCGCGATCCCCCGGCGTCCTCCTCGGTGATGCCCTGTCCGGCCCTCGCGGTGTGCGGACTGTGCCTGGTCGACGCCGGATTGCCGTCCCTGCCAGGGGCGTTGGGGGTACCGGCGATCGGCGGTCCGCCTCGTGGACTCGTCCGCGTATCCGTAGGCCGACGCCGTCACGTCGTACGTGCCCACCGGCGCCGAGGTGCGGTAGTGACCGGAAGCGTCGGTCAGGGCCGTCGAGTCGCCGACCGCCACCGTCGCGCCGGCCACCGGAGCCTTCGTCGAGGCGTCAGTGACGGTACCGGTGACGACGCCGTGCGGTCCCGTGGTGAACGCGTCGACGCCGTTCGGCGTGCCGAGCCCGGTCGGGCCGTCGTATCCGGCCCCGGCCGTGCACAGATACGCCGGCGAACACGTGCCGTTGCGACCCGCGGTCACATCGTTGAGGTGCCCCGGGTTCGCGTAGGGGTGGCTCGTCGGATATGTGCCCTTCACCGGCGTACCGACGGCGGCGTACACACCCGCGATGATGGGCGCGGCGGCCCTGGTGCCGCCGTACACGTTCCAGCCGCCCTGCTGGTAGGAGTCGTGGACCGCGACACCGGTCGCCGGGTCCGCCACCGCGGCCACGTCGGCGACCGTGCGCTTGGCGCAGCCGGTGTCGTGCTGCCAGGCCGGCTTCGGCTCGTACAGCGAACAGCCGCTGCCCGCGTCGCTCCACACGGACTCCGACCAGCCGCGCGCGCTGGAGTCGCGGACGAGGCACGTGCCGCCGACCGCGGTGACGTACTGCGAGGAAGCCGGGTAGCCCACCCCGTAGCCACTGTCACCGCTGGACGCGACCATGGCCACGCCCGGGTGGTTGTAGTGCGGGTCGAACTCGGTCGCCTCGGCCGGGTCCTCGCCGGTGCCCGGTGTGCTGTTGTACCCGGTGCCGTACGAGTTGGAGACGTACTTCGCGCCGAGCGCGACCGCCTCGTCCACCGCGGCACCGATGTCGGCGAAGCTGGTGCTGTCCGCTTCGACCAGCAGGATGTGGGTGTTGGGGCGGCGGCGGACGCCATGTCGAGGTCGAGGGACATCTCGCCGGCCCAGCTCGCGTTGGGGGCCGGGTAGTGGGTGCCGCCGCGCTCGTCGGCCTTGGTGAAGCAGCCGTTGGCCGTGGTGCACGGGCGGGCCCAGGCGCCCTCGACCGTGACGTGGATCCACTGCCGTCTGGCGGTGGGCGAGGCCCTGGCATCGCACGCAATGGTGCCGGTGAGTGGCATGTTCCGGCCGAGGGGGATGCGGCAGTCGCGTTTCCCTGCCCCTCCGCGGCTCTGTCAGCCCTGGACGGCCATTTCCCCGAGCAGGGACCAGTCGTCCTGCTCCAGGACCGCATTGACGATGCGCGGCGTCTCGACCAGGTGGGGTGGCAGGGTCTGCTGCGCCGACTTGAAGTGGCCGGACTGGACATGCGCGGCACCGGCGTCGCCGTCCCGGAACGCCTCGACGAGCACATACTCGGTCGGATCGTCGAGGCTGCGCGACCAGTCGAACCACAGACAGCCGGGCTCACGCCGAGTGGCCTCCGTGAACTCGCGCGAGATCTCGGGCCACCTTTCCGCGTACTCCGGCTTGATCCGGAACTTGGCCGTGATAAAGATCATTTCACGCTCCCTGGTCGCATTTGATCTTCACTCATCGTAGGACGACGGGCGGCCGCCCGCGCCGAGAGGGTCCGGGAGCGGGGTGGCGACGGTACCTCGCGGGCCCGCCGTGGTCGTGTCCGTTGACGGAGCAGTTCTGATGGTTGCGGTGTACAACCGCACGAACCCGATCATGCGGCTGCCGGGCCCGCTCTTCGTGCCTCCTCCTGCAGGAGCGCCTCAGGGCGTACCAGGAGGAGTGCGCCGGATCTCCGCGGCGAGACTCCCGGCCGTGGTGCGCCGTCCCCCGAGGTAGAGATCGGTGAGTACGCCGATGCAGTCGCCGCGGTTCGCCACGGCGCCGCCATCCGGCACCCGCACTCCCCGTCGTCCTCCTGGTGCAGGCGCCGGCTGCGCGGCACCCGACCATGGACGCTGCCCGCCTGCTCGAGTCTCTCCGCAGCCGCCCGCAGCACCTCGTCCAAGCCCGGAAGCCGACACGCTTGCAGGGGGCATATGCGGGGTGACATCGGGAAACTCGGGAGCCGGCACCCCTTGTGAACGTCGGAGGGAGCAGGACATGAGCCAGGTCAGGACGAGTTCATCGGATCTTCCGCAGCCGTTTCGGGCAGTCGGTTCCAGGCTGCGCCGGCTGCCCGGAGCCGAGCAGGTGGGCAAGGCCGCCGACAGTGCGCTGGACTGGATCGGAGGGATCTCTCCACGCGGTCGGCGGATGGCGGTCTACACCGGAGCCGGGGTGCTCGGCGTCGCCGGGGTGGTGGAATGGCCCGTGGCTCTCACCGGCGCGGCCGTGGCGTGGCTGACCCAGCCGGGCCCCCGACGAGGCGCCCAGGAGGAGGCGCCCAAGGCCGACAGGGCCGGAAACGCCGAGAACGACACGCAGGACAGCAGGCGGCCCCCTCCAGCCGACGCCGACCTTGCCCGCACGGACGCCGCCGGCACCTTGTCGCAGCACCGCGGTCCTGGCGACAGGCTGGCGCCCTCCCACTTCCGCCACGAGAGCCACCCGCACGAGCAACCCGCCAGGGTCGGTGACTCTGCCACGGCGTCTGCGCTCAAACAGGTCGCGGAAGCCTCCGCACACCACCGGGGCCGGGAACCAGGCCCGTCCAGCGGGCATCCGTCAGAAGACCAAGCCCTTTAGCGGGCCGAGGCGGCGGTGGACGGTCGGCCGAGGCGGCTGCATGGCAGGCGCGGGTAGCGTACGGAGCTGAGCGGGCGCGTCCGTGGCGACTGCTGGACAGTCGCCACGGACGCGCCCGCTCAGCACCCGTCCTCTGGCGCTGCTTCGGGGGTGCTCCCGTGCCCAGCTCCAGGGCCGCTACCTCGGCGGACGACCGCCCTACGGCTACCGGATCACCGACGCCGGACCCTCTCCCCCAACCCGTGCATCTTGACCATGTACGTGGACGGCAGGAGCTGAGACCTCATGGCAACCGGGCGCCCGTACGCGCCATCCTCTTCCATCCCAGCCGCGCGACTCCTTCACCCGCCGCACCGGCCGGCACCTGCCGGGCGCTGGCCGTGCTGACCTGCATGGTGCCGGGGGTGGTGTCGACCTTGGTCATATTCTCACCCTCCGCTGAACTTCGCCTTTCACGCCGCTGAACTTCGCCTTTCATGCCGCGGTTACCTTCCCAGCAGAGTCAAGGTGAGCTTTGCAGTCAGGAGACCGGTGCGGTGAAGCGACGCAACATGGGCGGCAGGTTCTACGTCCCGCTGGCCGCCGTGCTCCTGGCCCTGTCCGTGAGCGGCTGTGGCATGAGCGGTGGCAACGCAACCGGTCCGGCGGCCACCACCGGCGGCGGCACGCCGGGGACCGCGTCGCACGTCACGGCTGAGCCTGCCGCCTGGCGGAAGTGGGGCCTGACACCGCTGCCCGCGGCTCCCGAGCCCCCGGCGGACAAGCCCATCAAGCTGTCCGCGACCGGCCCGGTTCCGGTCTTCGCCCACGTACCGACATCCCAGAGGGTCGTCTTCATCACCGTCGACGACGGACTGGAGAAGGACCCCAAGTTCATCGAGATGATGCGGGACTTGAAGATCCCGATCACGATGTTCCTGATGAACGACGCCATCAAGTCGGACTACGGGTACTTCAAGCGACTGCAGGCGATGGGCAACCACATCCAGAACCACACCCTGCACCATCCCGCGATGAACACCATCCCACTGGTCCGCCAGAAGCAAGAGGTGTGCGGCGACCAGAAGATCCTCACCCAGCAGTTCGGCACCGCCCCGTTCCTCTTCCGGCCGCCCTACGGGGCGTACAACAACAACACCAAGATCGCGGTGGGAGAGTGCGGGCCGCGAGCGATCGTCTGGTGGCGTGAGTCCATGCAGGTGCGCAATATGCAGTACCAGGACCCGGGTAAGAAGCTGCGTCCCGGCGACATCATCCTCGCCCATTTCCGCGGTCCTGCGGAGCTCAAGGGCGCCACCATGACGGAGATGTTCGCGAATCTGCTCCGGCGCATCCGGGAACAGGGCTTCGCGGTGGCCCGCCTGGAGGACTACATCCAGCCGCCGGCCGGACACTGAACCGACCAGAAATCAGTGCGCTTCGCAGCCGTTGCACCCTTTCGGCCTCGGGGCGCGGGCCGCGCAGTATGCACCGCGGTCGGCCGGATCGGGTCGGAACCTCGCCCGATATTTTCCCATCTATCTGACAAACATCGCATCTCGTAGTTCCGCGAGAAACCTTGAACCCCTCGGGTCAAAGGCCATGGAAAGCCCCGGGCAAGCCCTCGCAACGAAGCGTGGGCGGCGCCGGGCGGAGAGCGCAGGCAGGTAACAGCCCATGGGTCTCACGAGCAACAAAG
>NZ_JBSFDI010000044.1:0-35166 GCF_053593835.1 Streptomyces sp. NPDC002076 | reverse complement strand
TCGCGGTGGTCGCAGCGCTCACGTCTTGCTCCCATGCATGGTGCCGGGGATCACGGCCCGTCCTGCACGAGCCGCATCAGCCACCCGACCGGGCAGTTACCGGTCTGCCGGAGTGGACGGCTGCGGCCGTGAAGTGCCGTCTGCGTCTCCTGGATCCGCGATCCACTTGTTCGCAATGTCAACCGGGTGAACTTCAGGGATATTCCGGATATTTCAGCGCAAGGACCACAAGGTCGAACCTCTCACCGGGACGGCCAGGAGATCCGACGTGTGTGAGCCGGGCAGCTCGCACAAACTGCCCGACTGACTCCATCGTTCCCCCTAGCCAGGTCAGCTGCCGACGGAGTACCGACTGGTGATCGCGACACGGTTGAAGGCGTTCATCGCGGTTACCAGCCAGGCGATCGCCGAGACCTCGTCTGCGGTGAGTACGGCTGCGGCTGCGTTGAAGTCCTCCTCGCTGACGTGTCCGTCCGGCACGCGTGTGATCGCCTCGGTCAGGCGGAGGGCGGCACGGTCGGTCTCGGAGAGGTAGCCGGGTGCTGCGCGCGGCCGTGCCGCCCGCCGCGCGCCCCGGGCTACGACGCCGGGTCGTCGACCTTGAGTTTTTCTCCGGTGTTGGAGACGAAGACGACCAGGAGCTTGGCCCGTGTCGTCGGGCTGGTGTTCTCGGCGAGGACGTGGTGGGCGCCTGGCGGCTCGACCCAGTTGTCGCCCTGGTGGTAGGTACGCACGGGCTTGCCCTCGAGCTGGCTGCGCACGGTGCCTTCGAGGACGTAGGCGTAGACGAAGGCCTGGCCGTGCCGGTGCGGCAGCGCGCGTGCGTTGGGCGGGAAGTCGACGATCGCCGAGGTGAACGTCTTGCCCTTCACATTCGGAAGGGCCTGCTGGAGCAGCGGCTTGAGGGTTTCGGTGGGGCGTGTCGATGCCATGGCCGCAGGCGATGCCGCGGCCGCGGTCGTGCCCGTGGCGTGGGTGGGCTGGTTGGAGGTCGAGCAGGCCGTGGCCGCCGTCAGCGTGGCGACAACCAGGAGGCCGGCGGCGGTTCGCATTCCGATCACGATGGGTCTCCTGATTCAGTCTTCCGTGACGCGGATGATCGTCTTGCCCGGGGTGCGCTTGCCGGGGGCGAACGCGGCCGGTGCCTCGGCGAGCGGACGCACAGCGCCGACGAGCGGCTTGAGACGGCCGTCCCTCAGCCGCGTGGCGAGATCGGCGAGCCGGGCGCGGTCGGGTTCGACGACGAAGAAGACCGCCCGCCCGTCCTTGGGCTGGACCTTGGGCGGCATGACGATGGAGACGAGCGTGCCACCGGCCCGGACGAGGGCGGCCGAGCGGTCGAGGATGTCGCCGCCGATCACGTCGAACACGACGTCGGCCTCGCCGGCGTCCTCCAGCTTCTCGGCCTGCAGGTCGATGAAGGTGTCGACGCCGAGTGCGAGAGCCCTGTCCCGGTCGCGGGCCCGGCCGGTGCCGATGACGCGGGCGCCGGCCTCGCGGGCGAGCTGTACGGCGATCGAGCCGACGCCGCCAGCGGCACCATGGACCAGGACGGTCTGGCCCGTGGTGAGGCGGCCGTGGTCGAACAGGCCCTGCCAGGCCGTCAGCCCCGAGATCGGCAGTGCGGCGGCCACGGTGTGGTCGATGTCCGCCGGCAGCGGGGCGAGGTTGCGGGCCTCCACCGCGGTGTACTCGGCGAGGGCGCCGTCGCGGGCCCAGTCGGCCAGGCCGAACACCCGCTGTCCGACGCTCAGGCCGGTGGTGCCGTACCCCAGCTCCGCGACGACACCGGACAGCTCGTGCCCGGGCACGCTCGGCGTCCGGTCGCGGCCGGCGCGATCGGTCCACGTGGCGGGCCAGTCCAGCTCTCCGGGGGTGAAGCCCGCGGCGTGCACCCGCACGATGACGTCGTTCTCGGCCGCATGAGGGTAGGGCATGTCCGTCAGGGACATCCCGGCAAGACCAGCGTTGCGGTCTCGCACAGTGATGGCTTGCATACAGATCCTTACTGGGAGGGGCGACCCGAGCGCACAGCACACTCGCGCGCTGGGCTCATAGCGGCTGCAGGTGGATGTATGCCGCTCTGCATGATCGATCTCACCTGCTCGCGCGTATTCCTTCGTCACCCGTTTTGCGTTCTCAGCAGGGAGACGAGGTAGCCCCTCCGGGTGTGACGGCTCAGACGCGCACGAGTTTGTCGGGGTTCATGACCCTGCGGTACGCGGTGATCAGACCATCTGTGATCTGCACCGTGTCGACGGAGTAGACCCGGCCTTCCCGGTGGAACACGAGGGCCGGCTCGCCGCCGACCTCCGCGAAGTCGATGCGGTCCGGGTGCCACTGACGCCCCGTACGCATCATGACCTCGGCAACGCGCTCGCCGCCGTGAATGAGCTTGCGTGCCGCCAAGATCTTGCCGCCACCGTCGGTGACGTAGACCGCGTCCGGGTGCAGGAGCCTGACCAGGCCGGCCAGATCCCCGGCCTCGTAGGCGGCGCGGAAGACCTTGAGGACCCGTTCGCGCTCCGCCTTCGACGCCTGCGGCGTGGACTGCTTCGCCTTGGCCACCCGCCGTCGTGCCCGCGAGGCGAGCTGCCGGGCGCCCGGCACGGAGACGTCCAGCACCTCGGCGATCCGGCCGAACTCAAGGCCGAAGACATCGTGCAGGACGAAGGCCACCCGCTCCGGCGGGCTCAGTTCTTCCATGATCAGGAGCATCGCCGAGCTGACGGACTCGTCGACGAGTACCGGCTGCGACGCGTCCGGCCCGGTCAGCAGCGGCTCCGGCAGCCACGGCCCGACATAGCTCTCCCGGCGGAAGCGGGCGCTCTTGAGGATGTCGTACGACCGTCGCGCGGCCACCGTCACCAGCCAGGCCCGCAGATCACCGATGTCCTGCAGATCCGCTCCGGCCGCCCGCACCCACACGTCCTGAGTGACATCCTCGGCATCGGCCACAGTCCCCAGCAGCCGGTAGGCCACGCCGAAGACCGCAGGCCGGTGCCTCTCCCATTCGGCTCCGAGCGGGTCCTCCTGCTCAGACCGTCCGGGCCCGTGCCCGTCACCCATACGGATCGCAACCTCCTCCAGCCTGCGGATGCAGCGTGGCTATTTCGATCTCGGGATCTTCGAAGACAGCTCCGCGGAAGCGCGCCGACCCGCTCCGACACGGCAGCCGTAAGTCCTGATCAAGCTGCTTCGGGGATGGTGTCGGCGTGGGGCGTGCGGCGCGCTCAGCAGCGGGACGGTTCGCCGAGAGATCCGCTTTCCCGGCCCGTGCGATCGGATCGCCGGTGGGTCTGTGAGCGCGTGCTCGTCCGGCGTGGAGGGCCGCACCCAAGGACACCGCCCCGACGAAGCCGACGTACAGATAGCCCGTGGTCTCCAGCCCCCATGAGGGCGCCGCGAGCCCGGCCGCGAGGGCCGGAAGACTCAACGCCGCGTAGCTGATCACGTAGACGGCCGAGAAGACCTCCGACCGCGACTTCGCGGTGGTGACCGCGCTGATGGCGCGGAGGTTGCCGTTGAACGTCAGGCCGACGCCCAGCCCCGCTACGACCGATCCGCCGACGTATACGGCCGGCGACGCAACAGCGATGGCCACCGCCAGTCCGGACGCACTCAGAGTCAGGAGAACCGCCCCCAGCAAGGTGGCGAGCCGTGCCGTGTGCCGAACGGACCACACCCCGCCCACGCTGTTGGCCAGAAACAGCGCCGCGATGCTGAGCCCGCCCGCAGCACCGGACCGCACATGCAGGACATTGCTCACCAGGGACGGAGTGAGCGCGAGGAACAGACCCGTGACGGACCACCCCGCGACCAGGGCGGGAACGGAGGCGAAGAACTCCGGCCGGGCTTCCCGAGGAACCCGGACGCTCGGTCGCAACGACGCAAGTCCCGTCGCACGCGGGGCGCGCGTCTCAGGGATCGTGAGGACGACCGCGGCCAGAACGACGAAGGTCAGCGTCAGGACGGGAAAGACATACGCATCGGGGCGTGAGGTCGACTGAACCAGCAGCCCCACCACTCCGGCGCCGGCGGCCATGCCGATACTCGTGCCCACCGCTGTCATCGTGGGCCCCAGCTGCGGACGTCTCCTGGGAGAGAGCTCGACCAGTCCGGCGGCAAGAGCGCCCGTGGCCGTCCCCGTGGCGATGCCCTGCACCACCCGGGCGATCAGGAGGGAGACGACGCCGTCGGCCGTCCAGAAGACCGCCGTGCTGGTCGCCGCCACCAGAAGGGCGGCGACCAGCACCGGACGGCGACCCAGCTGGTCGCTCAGCGATCCGACTGTCAGCAGGGCGCCGAGCAGACCCACGACATACACCGCGAAGATCACTGTCAGCATCGTGACCGACAGGCCCCAACGCTCCCGGTAGAGCGGGTAGATCGGTGACGGTGCGCTTGCCGTGGCCATCATCACCACATTGGCGCAGGCCAGTACGGCGAAGGCCGCACCTCGCCCGAGACGACGCCCGTCGTGAGGACCACTCACACGTCTCATCACGTTTTATGGCGCCTTGATCAGCTCGGCCAGGGAGCGCCCATGATGCGCTCGACCATGGTTGTGCGCTGGAAGTCGGGAATGAAATGCTCCAGCACATCCGAATTCACGGTTCCGTTCGTGGTCTCCGGGCGGTGCTTGAGTCCTTCGACGTAGGCCTGCAAAAACTCGTTCTTGAAGTCGCCCCGCGGATGGACGGCGGTGATCTCGTCCACCTGGCTGCGATCCAGTTCGTCCAGGCCCAGGCCGATCACGTCGGTCAGGACCCCCAGATTCGTGATGGCGATCTCCGGGCCCATCCGGCCCGGAATTCCCGGGGTCGTGTGCAGCGCGATCGCCGTCCACACCACGTCGGCGGCCGTGGCCGGGAAGCCGTGGTCGAGCATGAACTTGCGTGCGTGGTCGGCTCCATCGACCTCGAAACGCTGCTCTACGTCGGAAAACGGCGTCAGCAGGCCGGTGTCGTGAAACATGGCGGACAGGTAGAGAAGCTCCGGGTCGGGCTCCAGGCCGAGCCTGTGAGCGTGCATGGCGCCGAAGACGAAAACGCGTCGGGAGTGGTGGTATATGAGTGGGCTGGTCATCTCCTGCATGAGGCGGGTGGCCTCGGCGACCGCCGCCGTTTCAGGAATCTCTACCCCCGCGATGATCTCGCTCATGACCTCTGCTCCTTCCGATATCGGTGTGTTACGAATGGACGGTGCGTCCGTCTTCCACACTGCCAACCACCCGGCGTCCGGCGCTCCCTCGGTCCGGCCATGAGTCACCCGAATCCGGACAGGCGGGCAGCGGGGTTGTGGGCTCCGCCACGCATCGGGTCGCGATCCTCGTCTACGACGGGGTCAAACTCCTGGACTTCGTCGGCCCCGCGGAGGTATTCGGGGAAGCGAACCGGCTCGGTGCCGACTACACGATCGTGCTGGTGTCACCGACCGGTGCCGATGTCACCTCGTCCATCGGGATCCGGATCGCCGTCGACGCCGCCGCCACGGAACCTGCTCCCGACACGTTCCTGGTGGCCGGCGCAGACCTCTACCCCCGCGCGCCAGTCCCCCGTGATCTGGTCGAGGCCACGCGAACGCTGGCGGGCCGGGCCGGCCGGGTCGCGTCCATCTGCACCGGAGCATTCATCCTCGGCGCCGCCGGCCTCCTGGACGGCAAGCGCGCTACCACGCACTGGAAGGTCGCGCACGAGCTCGCCGCCCGCTGCCGGGCCAGCCGCGTCGAACCCGACGCGATCTACGTCCGTGACGGCACCACCTACACCTCGGCGGGCGTGACCGCCGGCATCGACCTGGCACTGGCACTCGTCGAGGAGGATCACGGCCCTGATCTGACCCGCGACGTCGCCCGCGCCCTGGTGGTCTATCTGCAGCGTTCGGGCGGCCAGTCACAGTTCTCCGCCCCACTGCAAGGACCGCCGCCCCGGTCTCCGGCCCTTCGTAAAATCACCGACTTGATCACGGCGAATCCCGGGGGAAACCACTCACTCGGCGAACTCGCCAAACACTTGAATGTGAGCCCTCGGCATCTCACGCGGCTCTTCAACGACGAGCTGTCCACTACGCCGGCCCGGTACGTGGAGATGATCCGGTTCGACATGGCGAAAGCTCTACTCGACCAAGGGCATACCGCAACGCAGACGGCATCCCTTGCCGGATTCCCGAGTTACGAGAGTATGCGGAGAGTTTTCGTGAGGGAATTGTCGCTCAGCCCCGCCGCCTATCAGCGACGCTTCAGCACAGCGCGCCGAGCCGACGAGGCGCAGCAGTAAGACGAAGCTGTCACTGCACGGACACCGATGCGTTACAGACGGTTGCGCTGCCCGTGTGCGATTTTGTTCCACGACGGGTTCGTCCACCACATCCGCGACACCTCGCGACAGCACAGCCTTCCCAGGCGGGCTCAGCGAGTACGAACTGGCCTGCTCACCAGAGCCCGCTGCAGCACCTTCGAGGGAAGCGGTGGCCGGTTCATCCGCCGTCCCGGCGCGGTACGGCACCTGCTTGAGTGCGACGGCTGCCGCCGTGAACGGACCGTTCCACCACGGCACCAGCTCGACATCGTCGTCCGCACTTTCGCCTTTGATCCTCAATGAAGCCCTCACCGAGCGCGGCGAGGACGACTGCGGCCAGCAGGCCAGCAGGCCAGCTAAGGCTTCTACCGCCACCCACTGGATACCTGCCGCCAGCTACCCCGGCCTTACCTTCGGCGGAACCCGAGGGCTCCAACCCGCCGTCGCCCTTCCCAGCTCGCGCCTATGAGAAGAGGCACGCCATGACACACAGCTTCCCTGTCCCTTCAGGAACGCGCCCGGAGGTGACGCCGTGAGTCTCACCAGTTGCATCGCCGACCCCCGCTCCCGCATCTCCCTGTTCCTGGCCGCGAGCTGCCGGCCGTTGCGGCCCTGGCCGGCACCTACCGTGCGCGTCTTCCGCTGCACCCGGAGAACACGCCCCCCACCGGCACGACACCGATCAACTACCGAACCCTGGGGCAGGCCGTCGCTCTGCGCCTTCGACTGGGTTCGGGGCCCCTGTCGGTTCACCCGTGGGCTCCGGCATCGTGCTCACAGCGATGGCTCTGGCCGACTTGCGATCGCCTGCGGCAGCCTCGGCCGCGGCAGGAGTGAGGCAGGACCTCCCCAACCGGCTCAACGCGCATCCACCCGCCACACCAGGCAAACTGCTTCTACCGCCAGCCGACGACGAGCGTCTTGCCCGGACGTGCTTCGTCGCAGCCTGGTTCGAGGAGGTGTTCCGCAGCGGCGCACGGCCGGGCAACCCGCTGTTCCAAGCCGACCTCACCCACGGCCTGGACGGCCTCCTCAAAGAGGTCCCTGACTACGTGCCTGGCGACCTCGCCGCGCAGGCGGCCCGCGCCGACCGGCCGCAGGCCCTGCAGTGGATCCTCAGCACCGCCGTGGAGAGCGGGTGTGCGGGCCCACGTTCGCTGGCAGCACACAAGTCGGCGGCGCCGACGCCGACTTCATCGTGGCGGGGTGCCTCATCGACTGCAAAGCCACCATCCACCCTAAGCGGATCGACCGGGTCCAGTTGTACCAGCTCGCCGGCTACCTGATCCTCGACTGCGACAACACCTACGGCATCGAGCGGGTCGGCCTGTACCTGTCGCGGCAGGGCCGACTCATCGAGTGGGAAACCGAGGAGTTCCTGCAGCTCCTCAGCGCCGACCAGTCACTGCCGCGACTGAGGGATGCCTGCCGTAGGGCTTTGACCGGTGAATCGGCCGAAGCCGCACCGCCGGTGCCGCGGCAGGCCGTCTTCGAGCAGGAGACCCCCTTCGACGGGGGCTGACAGGGGCTTGAGGGTCACCCGACCTCAGCATCTGACGACTTCTGCGGCCCCGGACGCCGGTGCGCAATCAGGGGCCGCCCCTGACATGCATGCGGCCATGTTGCATCCTTCAACGCCGTCACAAGGGGCAGGATACGCCGGCGTCAACGATGGGCGAGTCCGTTTCCGGGCCTGTGCCCACAGCGCCGCCATGTACCGTCCGCCTCGTTGGCCGGCCTTGAGGGTCACGCAGTGTGCCGTCCTGGCCCTCACCCGCTCGCCGGGGGATGATCCTTGCGCCTGTGGCCGGTGACCAACTCCAACAGCGCCAGTGCCCCCTTGGTGGCCTGCGGGTTCCCTCGCGGGGAACGGTGGTGCAGGCGGATCGCCCGGCTGGACCCGGCGCCCTCGGTCGCAGCGCGGGAGGGGGACGAGGCGGCCCGCCGGTTGCAGCCGACCGGGGGTGTGCCGCCCGCGGTCACCGGTCTGCTGGAGCAGGTCCAGGTCGGCCACACGCCCGTGGATGTGATCGTGGTGGACGAGCAGCACCGGCTGCCGATCGGCCAGCCGTATTTGACGGCGGCGATCGATGTGGCGAGCCGGTGTGTGGTGGGCCTGGTGGTGACGCTGGAGGCGCCGTCGGCGACCTCGGTCGGGCTGCGCCTGCGCACCCGGCCTGCGACAAGCGGCCGTGGCTGGAGCTCCTGGGGTGGAGGCGGTCTGGCCGATGATCGGCAAGCCGCACGAGCTGTATGTGGACAGCGCCGCCGAGTTCAAGAGCGAGGCCCTGTGGCGCGGCTGCGACCAGCACGGCATCCGGTTGCGGTACCGGCCGCCGGCGCTCCCGCACTTCGGCGGGATCGCGGATCCGGTGGCGGTGGCCAACGTGCGCTGGCTGTCCCGGGTTTGGTCGACCGTGTGGCCGAGCAGTGGGCGCGGTCCGTGTCCTATTTGGTACGAACATCTTGGAGCTGTCGGTAAGGCAGACGGCGACGAGCACCTCTCACTCCACCCCGAGCCCGCCTCCGAAGTCGCCCCCGAGGTCGACCCGGCCTCGCGGTGCGGTGGGCAACGGCGGGTAGTCGTCGACGGCCATGGAGTTGTAGAGGCGTGCACTCTTGGTGGTCAGGCGGAGGAGGGCGCGGCTGGGGCCTGCGGGCAGGGCAGAGATCAGGCGGGCGCCCTGGGCCAGTCCCCACACGCCGAGGTGGGACATGGGGATCAGGGTCTTCGCCGCGCTCAGCGCGGCCATGTGGCTGCCGCGCACGTGCTCCGCCATCGCGCGCTCGTAGGCGGGGAAGGCGCGCTCATGGTCGCCGCCCGTCTTTGCCAGCTCTCCGGCGAGAACGTACGCGCCGACGACGGCCAGGCTGGTGCTGCCGCCGACGGCCGGTCCGGGGCAGTAGCCCGCGTCGCCGACGAGCGTCACCCTCCCCTGCGACCAGGTGTCCATGCGGAGCTGGGTGATCGAGTCGAAGTAGAACGCCGGGGTGCGGTCGAGTTCGTCCAGCCAGCGGTCCACGTCAGGGTGCATGCCGTCGAACGCACCGCGCAGCAGCTCCTTCTGCCGGGGCACGTCGTGGTGGTGGTAGTCGAGCTCGCGCTCGCTGCGGAACAGGAACAACGCCCGCGCGTCTCCGAGGTGCCGCGCGCCGTACATGCCGGCAGTGCGGCCGACGCCGACGTGGATGAGGAGTTCGCCGTCGAGTCCCGAGGGGTTCGGCAGGGTCAGTACCCCGAAGTAGGCCCCGGTGAAGACACTGAAGCGGGACTCGTCGCCGAAGACGAGGCGGCGCACGTTGGAGTGCAGCCCGTCCGCGCCGACGACGAGGTCGAAGCGGCGCGGCGCGGCGTTCTCGAACCGCACCTCGCCATCGGGCGAGATCGCGGTGATCGAGTCGCCGAAGATGTACTCGACGTCGTCGCGCACGGCGTCGTGGTAGATCTCGCTCAGGTCGTCGCGCATGATCTCGACGTGCCGGTCGGAGGCGGCGTTGAAGATCTTGGAGAGGTCTACCCGGACGGGACGCTGTGCCTTCTCGCGGTGAACAGTCATCCGGATGGTGCCAGTGGCTCGCTCCTCGATGCGCGCGAGCACACCCATCTTCTCCGAGATGTCCATGGCGGGCCGGAACAGGTCGACCGCGTGGCCGCCGGTCTTGCGCAGCGTCGGCGCGCGCTCAACGACGGTGACGCCGAAGCCGTGTCTGGTGAGCCAGTAGGCCAGCACCGGACCGGCGATGCTGGCGCCGGAGACGAGAATCCGCATGGCATGTCTCCTTGTCGTTCAGTTCACCCGTACGGCGTGGATCGCGGTGAAGGCCAGCAGCGGGGTGGCGGTTCGCGGTGGATCCTCAAGCAGGGGCGAGTGCCCGAGTCCGGGCAGCAACTCGACCTTCGCGCCCGGAACGGCGCGGTAGCCGGAGGCGGACGAGGATCGCCATCTGCGGTCGTCCTCGCCGAAGATCACCAGTAGTGGCTTACCCAGGACGGCCAGCCGATCCGGCAGCGCCCCCTGCTCCAGGTAGGAGCGGGTCGCCCGCATCGTCGCGGTGAACGTGTGGAAGGTCATACCGCGCACATCATCCAGGAGCTCTTCTGGGATCTGATAGCCCGCGCGACTGAAACCCGTGCTCGCGAACCGCCGGAGCTGCTCGTCGGTCGGCGGCCACTGCGAGGGTCCGGTTGCAGCGGACTCCGGTGCGATGAAGGCGTCCAGGCTGGGGCCGGTGTTGATGAGCGCGAGCGCGGTCACCAGGTCGGGCCGCTGTTCGGCGAGGGCGGTGGCGACCACGCCGCCGCTGGAGTGACCGACGACCACGGCGTGCTCGACGCCGAGCCGGTCCAGTGCCACGCCGGCCCGGCATGCCTGGTCCGGGAGCGCGTAGCTGCGGTCGGCTGGTTTGGCCGACCGACCATGACCGAGCAGGTCGATCCGGATAACGCGGTGAGATCCGATCAGCAGCGGAACCATCGGGTTCCACGAACGGGTCGAGGACGCGGACCCGTGGATGAGCAGAAGTGCAGGGGCGTCGCGGGGGCCGTCCTGGCACACGTGGACGTCGCCGTCGTCCAGCGACAGGGTCGAACTCTCGGTGGCCTCGGTGCCGCCATTCACGTGCGGTCCGCCGTCAGAAACAGTCATGAGTCCACTGTCGCCGCCGGTACTCAACAGTGGATTGGATAAATGTTCCCCTCGCAGCCTCAGATAGCATGGGGACGGACTTTCGTGCACGGTACGGCTATGTGGGACGTCGCATGCCCTCAGCGGCCCAGCCGGGTGGCCGGTCTCACCATGGCCGGATTCCGTGTCCGTGACCTAGGCGGGCTCCAGATGGTCCCGCACCCGGCCGTGACGCTGCTCCTGGAGTTCGGCGCCGGTTCGCCCGTCCTTGACTGTGCCTCCAAGCAACAGCAAGGAAGCCTCGTCGCGGGGCCCGGGCTCGGGTCCGGCGGCGCGGTTCGGGCGCGAGGAGAGAACGTCGAGTGCGTGCAGGTGCGCCTGTCCCCGGTGATCCCACGCGCGATTCTGGGCGCCTCCCCCGCCGACCTCGACGGCGCCGTCGTACCCTTGGGTGACCTGTGGGGCCGGGAGGCATCCTGGATCCGCGAGCAACTCGGCGATCTCTCGTCGTGGCAGGATCGCTTCGCGTTGACGGACGCGCTGCTCGCCCGCAGGCACGAGGCGGGGCCGCCGGTGGACCCGGAGGTGGCCTGGGCCTAGTGAGCCGGTCTTAACTTCACGTCTCGCCACGTGAGTCGCCGTTCGTTTCAGATTGCGGCGTGGGCGGTGACGGACACTGTCGGCTGCGGTCTGCTGGAGAAGCGGGTGACAGCAGGCTGCAGCCGCTGGAGTTGTCCGAGGACGAGCGGCTGACTTTGCAGGGGTGGGCGAAACGCCGGACGACCGCGCAGGGCCTCGCCAAGCGAGCACGTATCGTGCTGGCCTGTGCGGACGGGTTCAGCAACACCACGGTGGCCGCGCGGCTGGAGACCGATCGTGGGACCGTGCGCCGGTGGCGGACCAGATTCCTGCGGGACCGGCTTGACGGACTGTCCGACGAACCCCGTCCGGGTGTGCCTCGCACCATCACCGATGCCCAGGTGGAGGAGGTGGTGGTGCGCACTCTGGAGGAGACGCCGGAAGGTGCCACGAACTGGTCGAAGCGGGAGCTGGCCAGGCGGGTGGGGATCTCGCCCACGAGTGTGCTGCGGATCTGGCGGGCGTTCGGGCTGCAGCCCTGGCGCACGGAGGACTTCAAGATCTCCCCGGACCCGCTGCTGATCGACAAGATCCGCGACGTGGTCGGGCTGTATCTCGCCCCGCCGGCGAACGCGGCGGTCTTCGCGATGGACGAAAAACCGCAGATCCAGGCCCTTGAGCGGACCGCTCCGGTGTTGCCGATGGTGCCGGGTGTCCCTGAGCGCCGCAGCTTCGACTACGTGCGCCACGGCACGGTGGACCTGTTCGCGGCCCTGAACACCGCGACCGGAAAGGTGATCGGCAAACTGTCCGCGCAGCACCGGGCCGTGGACTTCCGCGACTTCCTGGACGAGATCGACCGCCAGACCGATTCCGGCCTGGCGGTCCACGTGATCTGCGACAACCTCTCCGCCCACAAGGCACCGGTGGTGCACAAGTGGCTTCTTGCGCATCCCCGGTTCGAGCTGCACTTCACCCCGACCTACTCATCCTGGATCAACCAGGTCGAGCGATGGTTCGCCGAGCTGGAACGGCGCTGCCTTGAACGCGGGGTGTTCTGCTCACTCGACGAGCTGAAGACCGCGCTCGAGGACTGGATCAAGACCTGGAACGCGCAGGCCCGACCCTTCAGATGGACCAAGACCGCAGACCAGATCATCGACCGCATCTGCCGCTACTGCGACAGGATCTCCGGGCCGGGACACTAGCCCTGCCAGTTCGCCCGGGTGGTAGAACTCCAGCCAGTCCGGATCGACCTCAGGTGGCCCGTTGGCGTACAGCTTGTGGGCGCGGATGATCGCCCGGTCCGTGGCACTGGCGTCCCCCAACAGGGCCCAGCCGCCCGCCTCGCGCATCACGAACAGCGACAGCATCCTCGGTGAGCCGTATGAGTTGGCAACGCTTTGCGCGCCCTGCGCTGCCGAGATTGCCTCGCGCGGCCGTCCGGATGACTTGACGAGCAGGGGCAGGCAGCCGAAGGCGTGCGCCTCGAGGCCCGGGTCCTCAGCGATCCGCGCGGCGGCGAGGGCCTCGTTGTACAGGCTGCGTGCGTCGCCGGGACGGCCGGAGTCGTAGCTGAGCCACCCGGCTGCGATCGACAGATGGCCGGTCGCCGACCTCAGCCGCTTGCCGGTCTTCGCCGTGTAGGTGCCTGGTCCTGCGGCACCGGTCAGTTGTCATTCCGAGGGGCAGTTGTTCCACAGCTCGGCGAGCTCTCGGGGGATGTCGACGCAGCCGCCGCTGAACGGGGCGGCGCTGTGGCTGTAGACCCAGGGCTGGCTGCCCCGGAGGATGAAGTACTTGCGTGCGCTGCCGTCGTCCTGGATGCCGATCTGCTCCTGGCGCGTCGCGCCCGGGGTGAGCTCGAAGGCGGTCGCGGCGTACCGGGTGCCCCCGCACTGCCCGTACAGGAACTGGCCCGGGCGTGGCTCGATGTGGCGGAATAGGGCGTTGTGCCTGGTGTACGCGCGGGTTGCCGCCGTCTTGACCTCTGCGGTCACGACCAGGTTCCGGCAGCCGCTGCTCTTCGCAGACTTGTCCATCACCGCCTGACCACCGCCTGCAGCCGTGGTGGCCGCCAGCTGAGCCCTATCCGATCCCGCTGCAACCGAGCCGCCCCCGGAACCGCCCACATGGGCCGCGCCAGCACTGGTACCGGTGCTGCAAGCGCCGAGCAGAAACACGGCGGACAAGGCGATAGCGGCCGAACCCATCGCGCGAGGCGTGATGAAACGCATCAGAACCAATCCCCCAAAAGAGATGATGTGGAAGCAGGCAGGTCACGCCTGTTTCGTGCATGCCATCCTTCGGGCCGCTCTCGACAACGGCCTCCCCGTCCCGTCACAGCCCTGCAACAACACTCCTCCCGCAGCCTCGCGGCCACCGATGCTGCGAAGAAGCAGTGACGGGGCGGCAGACGCAGCAGGTACCGCCTGTCACATGCCCGCGCCCGGCCCGCGCGCAGCACCGGTTCACCTGGTCTTCGGGCGCGGATGAGGATGGGTCAACTGTGTGCCCGTGACCGGGGCCCGCAGGCCGAGCCACTGATCGGCGTCCCAGGCCCGGAACCGCTCCACTTCGGTGAACCCCAGCTTTGCCGCGAGGCGCATCGAACGGACGTTGGCGGTCTGGGTGGCGAGCACCACCGGCTCACCCGGAAGGACGTCTTCGAGCCAGTCCAGTGCCGCCGCGCACGCCTCGGCGGCATACCCGAATCCCCACGCCCGCGGCAGGAACAGGTAGCCGAGATCGACCTTCCCCACGGCAGCGGGGCAAAGGTGCTCCGTTGCTCTCCTGAGCAGGATCTGGCCGATCATCGCCCCGTCGAGATCGACGACGAAACTCCCTGGCCGCCGCCCGGGCACCTCGGGCATCTCGCGCTCAAGCTCGTCACGCGGGCGGGGGCCGCCGAGGTAGGTGTGCACCTCCGATGAGGCGTGCAGCTCGATGAACGCCGCACGGTCCCGGGCCTCGGGCTCACGCAACACGAGCCTCTCGGTCTTGATCGGTGCAGGCGGCCACGCAACGGGCCCGAGATCATTCATGTCGGCCAGCCAATCAGCGGCCTCAGTAGCGATCAAGACTCGCGGTCCCTCTTGACTTCTTATCCCCCTGAGATGTCTTGACACGGGCCGTGGTCAGGGGGGAATGCGGCGGATGCGCACTGGGTGGATGCACGGCATCGTCACGGCGATGTCGCCCCCTCCGCACGATGTCGTCCACTCCCAGCCGGCGGACTCCACTCGGTGGAGTGGATGCCGTGGATCGTCGGTGCGCACCACTGGACCGGGTGCGCGGCATCGGGTCCACTCAGTGGCTGGCCTCCCCGGCCGCGGTGCGGTGCGGGCTGCTGTGGGCGGTGCGCCTGCTGGTCGTCGCGCACCGGGTGCGGTCCGTTGGCATCGTCCCGGTCGGCGTAGCGGTCCGCGCGGGCGCGGGAGTCGTCGGCCGCCTTGGTGAACACGTCCGGGAGATGGCGTAGCCGCTCGGCTGTGAGATCGAGGGCTTCCACATCCGTGCCTGACTTCCTCAAGGCTCGCAGCGCCGTCAGGTCGATCGCCTCCCGATGTCCGGCCTCCGGCTCCTGGTCGCCGTGCTCGGGGCCGGTGGCCGGGAGCACGAACAACTGCTCGGGAATCGCCGCCTGCTGGTGCGCGACGACGTCGTACCCCGGTGCCGCGCGGCGGTGACGGTGGGCCGCAGCTTCTCGCGGATCACCACGCCGGCGAGGACGGCTCGCTCGTACTGCAACGGGACTCGGGGTAACTCCCACTCCCCCGGCTCCGGGTCCGAGGGCCGGGGCGCGGCCGGTGTGCCCGGCCGGCCGAGGACTGCCGGTCCGGTCCGGGACGGTGGTCGGCGGGCGTCGGGCGGGTTCGAGGTCGGCCAGACGACCAGTGGGCGGTGTAGAGGCGGTAGGCGGGTAGCAGGCCGCGCAGCGTCTTCGGCTCGCTGATGTCCAGGCAGTACGTAGCGAGCGCGGCCAGGCCCGGCTCGCGGCGGCAGCTGCGCAGGACGACAGCGAGGTGACGACGGGCTTCGGCGAACAGGTGTCGGCGGTAGAACCAGCCGCCGTTCATGACGAACAGCGTCGCGGTGACGTCGATACTCCGCCGGAGCGACGTCGACGACAGCGGCGACCCGGCCCGAATCGCCGCCGCGGGCACGGGCGTACTCGGAGGCAGTGGAGACCCTTCTTGAGCGCGTCGATCCCAACATGGCTCGTCCGTCGACGCCTGCTCGCCGGTTCCCAGGGCAGTGCGTCACGTGGGCCGAACCTGTTGCGACACCTCCTCGGCGACGTATTCCTCGTGGAAGCCGAATCGTGCTCCGATCTCCTGGTAGCGCGCGAACTGGGTCGCGGTGACTGCGACGTCGTACGAGGCCAGGAGGCGCAGGGCGTAACCGCCGTCGTACAAGCCCCCGAACTTCCACTGCTGGGCGGCGCTGTCGTTGCAGGTGTAGATCTGCACCGGGGTGCCGTTGGCCGTCCCTGCGCCCTGCACGTCCAGGCACTTGCCCTGGGCCGCCTCGACTCGCATGACGAGAGCGGAGTCGCCGATCCAGCCGATGCCGCCAGGGGACCAGTAGTCCTGCCAGCGGGTGAGATGGTCGGCGACCCAGGAGTGCCCTAGCATCTCGCTCAGCGCCTTGGCGCCCTTGGCGAGAGCGTCGACGGCGGTCTCGTTCGCGTCCAGGATCTGGTTGCGCTGAGTAGCCTGGTCGGCCACCTCCTGCTGCCACTCGGCAGCCGCCGTGGACGTGATGTCGCCCAGGACGTTGTCCGGGTCGAGAGGGTCGCGCCAACCACACGCGGCGAACCGGGACTTCACGTCCTCCACCGCGATGCGGTACTCCGGCGTGCCCGGCTGCGGGGCCGTACGCGGGAAACCGCCGGAGGACAGGAAGATCCGGGCGTCGTCGGCGCCCGCGTTCGTGGCCGGGCCGCCGTGCATCCACTGGAACGCGTCGTGCTCCGCGAGCGCCCGGTTCCACTCCTGCTGGGTGGTCCCGGACGGGTCCGGGTCCTTGCCGTAGAGCGGGTTGCCGACGTCGTCGACGGCCTTGAGGGTCTTCTCGTCGGCCTTCGGAGTGTCGTCCTGGTAGAAGTCGTCGTCCTTCTGCCGGAACCGGTCGGCGACCCACTTGCTCAGACCGGTCTGGTTGTAGAAGCTCTGATCGCCGTCCGGCGGCCAGTGGAACCCGGTGTCGGTGAACCCGCCGGGCGTCGTCAGGCCGTCGAGAGGCTTCTTCCAGCCGTCGCGGAGAGCGTCGAGGGCGTCCATCTGCTTGCTCGCCGCGTCCCGGTCCTTCTGGTACGCGACGGCCAGCGGCGTCTGCTGCCAGTGCTCCCGGTTGGCCAGGACATGGAGTTTGTCGGCACTCTGGTTGAGGCCGCCCTGCGCGGTCGCTGCCATCGACGGACCGCCCAGCCGCAGCACGTCGGCCATCAGGCACTGGTCCTGCCGCAACTGCTCCGCGGGCGTGTCCTGGTACCAGGGATAGGAATCACTCGCCGGCTCGGCATGCAGCGGCGACGAACCCGGCTGCACCGCCAGACCGGCCACGACCGCCAGCGCCGTGAAGGCGGTGACGGCAGGGGCAAGCTTTCCTGATCTTCGTGCTGCGGGCAGGCGGAACCATGGTCTGGGGTGCACAGACGCATCCCTTTCTTCGGTCATGGGGGGCGCCGGGAGAACGGCAAAACACGAGTAGCAAGCGGGATACGGCACCTGAATCTCAGTCAGGAAACCAGAGCTAGCGGGAGTCGATACCTATGAGCGGCGCTAGGTGCGTCCCGACTGCAGGTACGACGGCATGGCTGTGCGTCGTCTCCCCGTGAGCGACAGTGTTCCCCCGGTCGCTGAGTGATGTGCGCTCAGACGCGGATTGGTCAGGATCCCGTCATGCGCGGCGATACCTTACGCGTACACAGAGCAGCCCGTACAGACGTTCGCAGGATGGCTCGCGACGGGCTGGCTGGAAGTTGCCACACTGGTCACGCCCTGTAGGAGACCAGCAAATCCCGTCCCACGTAAGGAGAATCCGTGCTTGCACTGTGTGCATCCTGTGCGCCTGGGCGGTAAGCGTGGGGCCAGTAGCCGATAAGAGATGGCTGATTTCAGACTCCGCTCTAAGCCCCAATGCGGGCCTCCGGGCTCACACGGAAAGCGGACACACCTGCATTCGCGACAAGTGAATCCTTCGATGGAGGGACACGCTCGCCGCGACACTTCCACGAGTTCGCGCCCATCGACCACTCGGCTGGGCAGATCGCCGTCGCCATCAGGCCGACGGCTGAGCCAACTACCGGGGTATCCGCTGCGGTGGCTGAGATCAATAGCTGGTGCGGGTTGCTCCGCCCGCCACAACCGGCTGCAGTTCATCTCCGCCACGTCTGGCGCGTGTGGCCCGCTGATCACCGACGTCGAAGCCACCGACAACACCGCTTGATGGCGGCGCGGCTGCCTCGGCCGGCCACAGCCCGGGCGAGCGCAGCACCCCGATCCCCGACTGGTCCACGCCGCCCAGGGGGCCCGGACGGCGAACCGTCCGAGACCCCTGGGCGGCCGTGCTCAGCAGACCGCGAGTCTCCGGGGCTGTGCAGGGAGGCTCATCTTTGTGTTCGGTCGCATCCGAGTGTCCGCGAACACGCAGTGGTGACTCAGCACTTCGGGTGGCCGGTGAGAGCTTGTGTTCGATCCAGCCGCTATATTCATCCATCACTTGGTCACGATCCGCACCAACGGTGATGTCGGGCCGGGTACCGGATGGCCCCCTGAGCTGGGGCCATGTGATCCTGTGGGGGGATACACCGTGCGACGTGCTGCTCTGCTTTCGACTGCCACTGCCACAGCGCTGGCGACCTCGATGTTCACTGGCCCTGCCCTGGCCCGTGCCGATGCCGCTGCAGGGACTGGACCCGTCCTGGATAACGCGGACGCCTGGTACGACTATCCCGGAATGGTCTTCATCACCGCGCACTCGGACAATGCGATCACCCATATCACCGCCCACTTCACCCCCGTCGGCAGCCCGAACGGCGCGCCCGAGGCCGGATCCACTGACGACTTCACCCAGCAGTCCGGCACGGACGGCCGGTCTGGAGTCTGGCGGGCCCCGGTGCACCTCGCGGACCTCGGCGAGTACCGGATCACCGTCGATATGGAGGACTCCTCCGGCGCCACGGTCACCGGCGTCGCCTCACGCTCGACACTGCAGTACCAGACCATTCTCACTGTCCCGGACCTTACGGTGACGCCGACCAAGCCGGACTACTTCCATCAAAAAGTGACCGTCAGCGGTACCGAACTTGCCGAGGACCCACGGACGCCCGGGACACGGGTTCCGGTCGCCAACGCGCCGGTCGTCATCACCTGCCAGGGCACCTCCCCATACAACAGGTTCAACACGCAGACCGACGCCGACGGGCGCCTCACCTTCTCGTTCGTCCCCACCGTGTACTGGGCCGACATGACGGCGTGGCCACAAGACTCCAGCGCCTACCCCGGGGCGATCCTCCTGCGCTCGCCCCAGCAGCCCATGAACCCCGTGCAGGCACCGACCCGGTTCACGGCGAGCACACACGCCCTCAACCTGCGCCAGGGAACGACGGGCACGGTCACCGGCCACGCGGAGATCCAGACGGCCGACGGCTGGCAGCCGCTGCCGCACACGTCACTCAGCCTCATAGGTACCGGCTCTTCGCAGGGGTTCGGGGGGACGACCACCACGGACGACAACGGGTTCTACAGCCTGCGCGTCCCCTCGGACAATCCGTTGCCGACCGGCCAACTCGTCCTCGGCGACACGCCGTTCTTGCAGCCTGCCACTGAGCCTTTCAGCCTCCACGTGGCATACACGACTGACCTCACCTTGGACGCCACGCTCGACGAGAACTCCCGACTGCACGTCTCGGGAGACATCGAGTACAGCGATCCCCGTGCCCACTGGCCGTCCAACACCGCCGTCACCATCGAATACTCCAAGGACGGCAAGACCGGCTGGAAGTCCGCCTCCACAATCCCGGTGAAGATCCGTTACAACAAGCCCAACTTCCAGGAAGTCTTCGGCGCGTCATTCACCGCGCAGAACAACGCCTACTGGCGTGCCCGCTTCAACGGCAACCCCGACCTCGCGAGCAGCACCACCAAGCCCATCCACCTACGCCGCTACCCCACACGGATCACCGGGTTCGACGTCACCCCCGAACCGGTCAGCAGGAACGGCCTCATCCACCTCAATGGCACACTCCAGTACTACACGGGTACCGCCTGGAAGCCGCTCGCCGACGCCAACCCCGCCCTGTACTTCCGGCCTCGCGGGGCCTCCACCTACCGCTACATCAGTGACCTGAGCACCGACTCCAAGGGCCGGATCCGCAACATCACCCAAAACGACACCCAGGACGGCACCTGGGCAGTTGCCCTGAACCGCAACATAGGCGACCAATACCTCAAGAGCCCCCTGGTCACGGACTACGTCGACGTGCGATGACCATGCCAGCCGCAGCCCGGCACCCCCGGACTGCGGCTGGACCGCGCCGGCAGACGTGGCGGCTGTAATCCGTCATGGCCCCATCGCGGCGGTTGTTACGGACGATCGCGGCGCATGGACATCGCGCGAGCGGCGTGCCGTCGTCGATTGGGAGGGGTCTGTGCCTGACAGCGAAGGCGATGCATCGGCTGAGGCCGGCGCGATGGATGTCCAGGGCTGTCCCAGTCGAAGCAGGCCCGGTCACCGGGGCGCGCGTCGTACAGCCGACCCCGAACTGCCTCAGCTCATGGAGAGCGCGACGCCAGTGTCGATCTCATGGCGAGGTCCTTCTGCCCGTGTCCGTAAATCCGGGGGGCGCGGGCCGGGGTCGAGGTCGCCTTCGGCGGCGCTCGGAGCTGGTCCTCAGGGGGCGTTGGCGTTCGAGGCCGCTGACGATCGCGCCCGTGGGGAAAGAGAGTCGGCCGACGGGAACGACCCAGTCGTCCCAGGCAGTGAGGGGCTCCGGGAGGTCCAGGTGGGCCGCTGCCGCCTCTCGGCTGACTCGGTCGAGTCCCTCGAGTAGAGCCTGCCATTGCTGGGCTCGAACGGGCGTCATGTCCGAGTCGGCAGAGTTCTGCCAGACACCTTGGGCTTGGCTCGGAGTCAAGGTGCCGCGGTACTGCTCCCATGCCTGGTTGGAATGCCTGGCCGCGGTGTCGTGAAGGTCCAGGAAAAGCGTGGGGCCGAGGGCTGGGTAGGCAATTAGGGAGGCGAGCAGCACCATACTGGCCCGGTACGGGAGGTAGGTTGCGTCCCGCTGCTGTCCGTTGGCCGGGGCGATGACACTTGCGCTCTACTCGGCCAGGTCAGCCTGGCGGTACTCGCGTCGCAGGGCGGTCAGGAGTCCCTAGCTGTTGGCAAGTCGCTTGGTTCGCACGCAGGGTGGACACCAGCAGCGGAGGTCCAAGTAGATCGAGTAGGGCCAGCTCGTCCGGCTCAAGGGTGAAGGGGTCGACCGCTCACCGGCGAATACGGCGCCCACTGAGCCTTTTCCAACCTGCTTCCGAGCTGCGGCAGTTGGGCTGACAACGTGGTGAAGCCCCTGTAGATGGGTTTTCGACCAAGAGAACTGTCTCCACCAGAGGCTTCACATGCTTGTCTACCCGTCAGGCGTCGACGTGTCCAGCTCCACCCTCCGCTTCCTCACGCAGCAGTTGCGGCGGCACCGCCGTGCGATCGGCTCCCGGTGGCGGCGCCTGAGCGCCGGCCGCCAGGCCCTGCTCACCCTCGCCCATCTGCGGGTGGGACACACGTATACCCAGCTCGCGGCCGGGTTCGGCGTCGGCACCACGACGGCCCACCGCTATGTCACCGAGGCTGTCGAGCTCCTGGGCACTCTCGCTCCCAGCCTGGCCGACGCGGTGCGGACCGCGTCGGTGAAGGCGTATCTGATCCTGGACGGCACGCTCCTGCCGATCGACCGCTTTGCCGCGGACCGGCCGTTCTACTCCGGCAAACACAAGAAGCACGGGATGAACGTGCAGGTCATCGCCGACCCCTTCGGCCGACTGCTGTGGGCTTCACCGGCCCTGCCCGGCGCCATCCACGACATCCGCGCGGCCCGCGAACACGGCATCGTCGACGCCCTCGCCGAGGCCGGCATCCAGTGCTGGGCCGACAAGGGTTACCGAGGTGCCGGCGGTACGGTCCGCATCCCGTGTTGGGGGCGATGGCAGACCGTCTCCGCAGGCCAGTAGGCGGTGAACCAGTCCCACGCCAAGATCCGAGCACTCGTCGAGCAGGCCATCGCCACCCTCAAGTCCTGGAGGCTCCTCCGCAAACTGCGGTGCTCGACCACCCGGGTCACCAGCCTTGTCCAGGCCGTCCTCACCCTTCATCTGACCAGCTCAGAGTGAGGGTGGAAAAGGCTCACTGGCCGTTAGGGACGGCATTGACCAGATGCTCGAACAACTCGACCTCACCGATGGCGAGCGCGAGGCCCTCGAAGGAGACCGCGAAACGGTCACCGCCCTTACCGAACGTCTTGCGGACACCCCAACCCCCGCCGGCCCCACTCCCAGGGACCTCGGAACGACCGGCGCCTTCGTCCCACTGACCCAGCTCATGAGCACCCTTCCTGCACAGAAGCCGGGGCAGCGCGACAAGCGAGATATCGGTCGAAAACCGCCTGGCTATCAGGAGTGAAGGTCCACTGCTGCAGAGCCCGCCGCAGCTCGGACTCAGTCAGCCACACGTGCCAGGCCACCTCTTCCGGATCAGGGGCGACTGTCTCCGGAAGCACAGCGTCACAGACCGCAAGCCAGTGAGGGCTGAGCCCGCCCCGGTTGAGGAACTTGAACCGAAGGCACGCTGTCGCCCGCACTCCCAGCTCCTCGCTGAGCTCGCGGGTAGCTGCCTGCTCATAGGATTCGCCGACTCCCGCAGCACCCCCGACCCCGAGTTCGTAGTGCCCAGGGAAACGGGACAGGTGCTCGGCCCGCCGATGGACGAGAAAACGGCCTTGCCTATCGCGGCACACCACCACGCCAACCCGGTGCAGCCAGCCCTCCTGAACGGCGTCCCGCCGACTGACTACCCCCAGCACACGGTCCTGAGCGTCAACACGTTCCACGAGTTCATCCACGTCGCACACGATCGCAGGCACCACTGACACCCGCCCGGAATGACCGGACCGTCACACAGCCAGTGACCCCTCAGACCGACTTCACCTCACCGAACGAAGGATCACGACCCTGTCTCAATTCTCAACAACTTGCCGTGACCAGGGCGCCTGGCAGCGGATCGCCGCACGCGGCCTCGCCCACCAGACCAAGACCATCGTGGACCGCGCCATCGGGCAGATGGTGATCCGTGCCGTGGTGGACACAATGGAGGCCAAGGCCGTCCTCACCGCCGTCGCGAAGACCAGCCGGACGGACCGGTCAAAGACCGGCCCCACCCGGCCGCGAACCAACCTCCTCACGCCCAGGCGACGTGAGGTTCCCTCCCCGGCCAGGCCCATCGGCCCGTCCGGCCAGCGTCCAGAGGGACACGCACCACCGGGCCTGACCCGGCTGCCCCGCGCAGCCCACCGACACCAGGGCGTGACCACGATCAGCACACCCGCCACCCCCCGACACCGGCCATGCGGAGCAAGACTGGGCGCGGGATTCCATCTCCATGCTCATGCGTCCCCGCCCAGGTGGGCAGAACCCGTGTCAGACCTTACCGTTCGCATGGAATCGCTTAGCTGATCAGCGCCTCTGTGTGTCAAGCGGCCCGAGCGAGGTGGTTTCGCTGGTCGCGTTTCATGGTCCGGTAGACCACGTTGGAGAGCCGGCGTTTGAGTGCCCTGCGGGCCTCCGTCGGCGTCTTGCCTTCCGCAATCTTGCGCAGGTAGTACTCCTGCCCGCGCCCGCCTCGCGGATCTGGCAGACGGCGATGACGTGCAGCACCGAGTTCAGCGCGCGGTTACCGCCGGTGTTCAGTCGGTGGCGGACGTTGTTGCCGCTCGAGGCGTCCAGGGGCGCGCTGCCGGTGTAGCTGGCGAAGTGATGCTCGGTAGGAAAGCGGCTGACATCGCCGACGTGGCCGAGGACCTTGGCAGCCAGCACCGTGCCCAGGCCCGGCAGCGCGGTGAGCGTCGTGCGGGTCGCGGCAAGGGCGTCACGCATCTCGGCTTCGTTGTCCTTGACCTGCCGGTCCAGGCGGCGCAGGTCGGCCAGCAGGTCGCGGGCTATGTCCCGGCGGCAAGCGTCTGTAGCGGTGATGGGCCGGACGGTCTTCATGGCGTGGAGCCGGTTCAGGACGCGGGTGCGTTCTTGGACCAGGTCGTCGTGCCGTTCGGTCAGCAGTCGCAGGATCGTGGACTGGTCTTCGGGCGCCACAGGCTGCAGGTCATGGCGGAACAGGGCGACTTGGGCGACGTGCAAGGCGTCGGCGGTGTCGGTCTTGCGGTCTCCGCCGGTGGCCAGGAGCCGGGCCCGGGCCGACAGCGTGGAGGTACGTCGACCACGCTCTCTACTGCGGCGGCCAGTTGCTGGGCAAGCGTGCGCCCAGGCCGTGTGCTCCTTCGATGGCGAAGCGGCGTTCGGGCCACTGCTGGCACCAGCGCATCAGCTGCCGGAAGGTGCCGGCATGGACGGCGAACCGGCGCAGGGCCACCTGATGGCCGGCGGGGTCGATGGCAACGGCGGTGTGGGCCGACTTGTGGGGATCGACACCGATCAGGATCACAGGCTGGCCTCGCCCTCGATGAGACCCGGAAGGAGATGCGGTGGGCACTCTGACTTGAAGTCACTGCGTCACCTTCACGTCTCTGTCGAGCCGCACGGCGCGGGTGCCGGTCGGCAGCGGCACGCTGATCATGAGCCAGCCTCACGAGGCGGCAAGAGACAGCTCGAGCCCGAGCCCACCGGCACCCTGGACGCTACGGCTGCAGACCGCGCGCCTAGGCCGGATTCAACAAGTCAGAGACGCTACGAGCGTGCAGCGTTCCCGGACCGGTACGGCGTGCGGTCAGCCGCCGGCTACGGCAGGGTGGCACCCTCCGCGCTCAGCGCCGCGGGCACGGGCTGGAAGAAGGTCTCACCGCCGGACGTGCAGTCACCGCTGCCGCCCGAGGTCAGACCGATCGCCGCGTCGGAGTCGAAGAGCGCGCCGCCGCTGTCGCCGGGCTCGGCACACACATCGGTGTCGATGAGCCCGGAGACGGAGCCCTCCTGGTAGTTGACGGTCGCGTCCAGCCCGTTGACCGTCCCGCTGTGGACCCCTGAGGTGCTGCCGCTGCGCGTGACCGACTCACCCACATACGCGTCGGCGGCGTGCGTGATCTGCTGACTGCTTCCGTCGTAGAGGTCGACGGCGCTGGGGTGGTCGCTGCCGGCGTCGTCGTACTGGACCAGGGCGTAGTCGGTGCCGGGGAACTGCGAGTCGACGGTCTGGCCGACCTCCCCGCCGCCCTGCGAGTCGGACCACGTCGAGGAGGCGTTGCCGCAGTGTCCGGCGGTGAGGAAGTACGGCGCGCCGTTCACGGTCACGTTGAATCCGAGGGAGCAGCGCACACCGCTGCCCCAGATGGCGTCGCCGCCCGCGAGGAACGGCTTGAACGCGGAGGCGGCCCGGCGTACGACCACCTTGTCACCGAGCGAGCCGACCACGGTGGTCAGCCGGGCGCGCTCGGCCCCGGTGACCGTGGGGTCGACGGTCACGACCACCTTGTCCTGACGGGGGTCGATCGACCAGGCGGTGCCCGCGATCCGGGCCCGCTGGGTCAGCGTGCCGATGGCCCCTCGGAGTTGGGGCGTGGAGTAGCGCACGGTTCTCGGTACGGCGCCGGTGGCGCGGACCGAGCCGGCCGCGGACGGGTCGGTGATGTTCACAACGAAGCGGTGGGCCGCGGCGTCGTAGTAGGAACCGGCGGCACGGTCGCCCAACCGTGCGACGAGGACCGCTGCGGACGCGGCGCGGGCGGCGGCCGGGGTCGCCTGCGCGCCCACGGGGGCTGCCGCGGCCGAGCCGGTCCCGGGGAGCAGGGCCGCGCCGGCGGTGAGGACGGCGACGCTCGCTCCGGTGAGCGCGCGGGTGGTCAAGCCTGTTCGGCGTTGCGTCATGTGGAGCCTCCAGTGGGGGTTGCCCCGCCCACTCGTCGGGCCGGGGCCGGAGGGATGAGGGGCACGGGACGTCCCGACGGTCACACGATCGTGCCCATGCCAAGCGCCGACGAGTATGGCGAGGCTTTCGCGCCACAACAAGGAAGGGTTTCGGCCGGATGTCCGCGACGACAGACCGGCGGGAGCGGTTGCCGTGCTCGCACCCGAACACTGCCCCGGCACCCAACGTTCACGCACGGTGGTGATCTGCCCCGCTGCCGGCTCACGCTCGGTTCACCCAGGACTGGCCGATACCCGACCATGGCGTCCGGAATCCGGAGTCACCGTCCTTTACTTGAAGCACTCTTGGGTCACTGATGACCTGTCCCCCAGCCGGACTTCCGGCCGAGGTGCGAGAAGAGACCGACCTGTTGGATGACGTAGCCGATCCGGCGGCGGGGCCAGTCGCCGGGGTGGGCTGTGGTCGGGGGTCGTGGGTGATTGCGCGGTCCCGGATGCCGTCCTGGAGCTTGGCGGCCATCTTGGCAGTGGCCTCGAACGTCCGGCGGGTCTGCTCCATCGTGGCGACGTCGGTCGTCTGCTCCTGGCGGCGGCTCGCCTTCCAGTCCGTACGGGAGGGCCGTAGGCGGGGCTTCGGGGCGGCGGGCACGGCGACGGTGTGCGGCCGGGTCACGGGATCCCAGGCGGTCAGCGCAGCGTACCGCCTGGCCCCGGGCGGTCAGCGCGCCGGCGGCGAGGCAGGCCCGCTCGTACGGGGCCTTCGCGCGGGCGCGGGGTCAGCGGGCGCAGCACGGCCTGGTCCTCGGTATCGCGCGGGTACAGCGCGCGCAGGTCGGCGGTCATCATCCGTCGGCCGGCCCGCCGACCGGGCGGGTGTAGTCGTCGACGACCGCCTCCACGTTCTGTTCGTCCAGGCCGGGCTGGTGTGGCCGGCCGCGCAGGACGTAGGAGAGGTAGCGGCGGACTTCGGCGAGCAGATGGTGGCGCTTGAATGCGCCGCTCCCAAGGTCGGCATGGCTTCGAGTGGAACGACTGCTTGCGCCGTGCCCTCGGGCTACTCCAGGGACATTGAAGGCTCCCCTCCCTGAAGGGAGGGGGATTCGTCACCCTCCAGGGCTGGGCGGGGATGTACGGCTCAGACCGCCACCGGAGCCGGCGGCTCAGGTGGTCTTACGCCCTCGACACCGTCCGGGTTCCAACCTGCCCGGACCAGCATCACACGGGCGGAGTTCTTGTCCCTGCGGGACACCGCCCCGCACACGGTGCAGGCATACGTTCTCATCGACAGAGGTAGCGCGTGCTTGGTTCTCGCTCCGCACCGCGCACAGTCCATCGTGGTGTGCGGTGCACGAGACGGACGTCCCGTGCGTGCTTGCGGCCCATCTCGCACAGGACACGCTTCGTCGCGGCGATCGCGGCATCAGCCGCCTTGCGCGGGCCATGGTGGTCTTCGCGAGGAACGTCGGCCTGAAGTCCTCCACCGCCACCCCGTCATGGCCGCACATCACAGACTTGGCCCACTTGCGGCCGGTGTCCTCACGCTGCCGCGCGATCTTCTTGTGCAGCTTCGCTGCCCGTACCTGCGCCTTCCGGTAGCCCGCGGATGCCGGCTGTCCCTTCGGACGCCGGCGCCGGGCCAACATCCGCCGCTACCCCGCCAACCGCTGCGCGGCCCGCCTGCCGTGCTCGCCATGCGGGAGACCGTAGGCATCGTCGATGGTGGCGGCGCTCTCCTTCACACCCCAGCCCACCCCGAGCACGCACCCCGTACAGGCGAGCGGTTCACTCTGCGCGACAACGACAAAGGACACGTACCAACGTCCGAGCGCGTCCCGGTACACGCGCACACTCGACGGGTCGGCCACAAGGCCCCGCGACCACACCACCGTCAGCACGATCCGGCCCGCAAGGTGCAGGCGACCGTCCCTGAGCCGGAAACCGCGCCTCGTGTAGTTGAGGCTGCACCGCACCTCCCGCTTCTGCTTCCAGCGGGGCACCCGGCCCGCCGGGGCATCGGCACCCGGTCCTTGATGTCCTTCAGCGCTTTCGCCCTCGACCTGGCGAAGTCCCGGATCACCTGCCGCCGCGGCACGCTTGCGCCCTCAGCCAGCCACGGCCTCACCCCGCCTGCCTCGGTCAGCATCTTGTCCAACTGCCCCGGACCACAGGTCAACTTCTCGCCACTCGCCCGGCCCTGCGCGTGCACCTGCTTGGACTTCGCGACGCACTCGTTCCAGATCCACCGGCAGCGATCCCACTCCGCTTCAAGTGCCCGCCGAGCCGTCCTCGACAGGCGCACACGGAAGGTGTACCGGGCATGCCCGGCGTCCTTCGTGATTGCCTGTGTCGTCATGCATCCGAACCTACCCGAGAGGACTGACCGTTGAGAGCTCTCGATCATTGCGGGCGACATCACCGCCGTACGGGGTGGACACCGGATCGCCCTGACGGCGATCCAGCTATCCCTGCCCTGCTCCGCAGGAGTCCGATTCCTCCCCGGCCTGACGGCCGGGGCATCCTCGGAGGAACCCGGTGAGCCTAGCAATTCATCGGTCGACGGAGCTTATCCCCCCTCCGGTGGTCTGAAGGTCGCGGTGGATCGGTGTCCGGGAGTTGGTCAGCGGCACGCCGGTGCCGCCCCGTCTGGCGGCGACGATCTCCGCCGCGATCGACAGGGCGGTCTCCTCGGGCGTACGGGCGCCGAGGTCGAGGCCGATCGGAGAGCGCAGTTTGGCCAGCTCTCGCGCGCTCACGCCTTCGGCCCGCAGACGCCGGTTGCGGTCCTCGTGGGTGCGGCGCGAGCCCATCGCGCCGACGAACGCCACCGGCATGCCGAGGGCCAGCTTGAGCAGGGGCACGTCGAACTTGGCGTCGTGGGTGAGGACGCACAGGACCGTGCGGGCGTCGGTTGCGGTGCGCCGCAGGTAGCGGTGCGGCCAGTCGACGACGACCTCGTCGGCGTCGGGGAAGCGGGCCCGGGTGGCGAAGACCGGTCGGGCGTCGCACACGGTCACGTGGTAGCCGAGGAACTTGCCGGCCCTCGCCAGCGCCGAGGCGAAGTCCACCGCGCCGAAGACGATCATGCGCGGTGGCGGCACGTTCGACTCGACCAGCAGGGTGAGGCCGCCGGGGCAGTGCGAGCCGTCCGCCGAGATCTCCACCGTGCCGGTGCGGCCCGCCTGCAGCTGGGCACGGGCCTCGGCCGCCGCCGTACGGTCCAGGTCCGGGTGGCTGCCGAGAGCGCCCTCGTGCGTGCCGTCGTGCCGCACCAGCAGGGGCCGGCCCAGGAGTTCGGCCGGGCCGCGGGCGACCCGGGCCAGGGCCGCCGGCCGGCCCTGGGCGGCAGCCGCCACGGCCGCCGCGAGGACCGTCCGGGCGGGCGCTTGGCCGGACACCGGCGTGACCAGCACCTCGATCGTGCCGCCGCAGGTCAGTCCGACGGCGAAGGCGTCCTCGTCGCTGTAGCCGAACCGTTCGAGCACGCTCTCCCCGGTACGCAGCGCCTGTAGGCACAGGTCGTACACCGCGCCCTCGACGCAGCCGCCGGAGACCGAGCCGATGACGGTGCCCGCACCGTCCACGGCGAGGGCGGCGCCGGGACCGCGCGGTGCGCTGCCGCCGACGGCCACTACGGTGGCGACGGCGAACTTGCGGCCCTCCTCGATCCACCGGTCCAGCTCCTCGGCCAGGTCAAGCATCAAGCGCTCCCGCTGCCGCGGTCAGGACCCGGTCCGGCCGGATGGGCAGGGCGCGGTGGCGCACGCCGGTCGCGTGCCAGACCGCGTTGGCGATGGCGGCCGCGGCGCCCACGATGCCGACCTCGCCGATGCCCTTGATGCCGACCGGGTCGTTCGGGTCGGTGTCGTCGATCCAGTCGGCCTCGACGTGCGGGACGTCGGCGTGGGTGGCCACGTGGTAGCCCGCGAGATCGGCGCCGACGGGACCGCCCGAGGCTCGGTCCCGTACGGCCTCCTCGTGCAGCGCCATGGAGATGCCCCAGATCATGCCGCCGACGAGCTGGCTGCGCGCGGTGAGCGGGTTGACGATCCGGCCCGCCGCGAAGATCCCGAGCATGCGCCGCACGCGCACCTCGCCGGTGGTGACGTCCACGGCGACCTCGGCGAACTGGGCTCCGAAGGAGTGGCGCTCGGCGGGCGCGAGCGAGCCGATGGCCTCGGTGGTGTCCGACCGCACCGTGATGCCCTCCGGGGGGATGTCGGCGCCCAGGCCCAGTCTGTCGCGCAGTTCCTCGGCCGCGGCCGCGACCGCCCAGGACCAGGAGCGGGTGCCCATGGAACCGCCGGCGATCATCGCCGGTCCGAAGTCGCTGTCACCGATGCGGACGCGGACCCTCTCCGGGGGCACGCCCAGCGCATCGGCGGCGACCAGGGTGAGCGCGGTACGGGCGCCGGTGCCAATGTCGGCCGCGGCGATCCGCACGGTGAAGCCGCCGTCCGGGTGCGCGGTCACGGTCGCAGTGGAGGGCGCCGCGCCCGCGGGGAAGGACGCCGCCGCGGTGCCGGTGCCGAGCAGCCAGCGGCCGTCCCGGCGCAGGCCGGGGCGCGGGTCCCGGTCCGCCCAGCCGAACCTGCGGGCGCCCTCCCGGAAGCAGGCGGCCACGTTGCGGCCGGCGAACGGCAGGCCGGACACCGGCCCCCGCTCGGGGTCGTTGCGCAGCCGCAGCTCGACCGGGTCGATGCCGCCCTTCTCGGCGAGTTCGTCGAGCGCCGCCTCCAGCGCGAAGGAGCCCGGCGCCTCACCCGGGGCCCGCATGAACGTCGGGGTGGGCACGTCGAGCCGGACCACACGGTTGGCGGTGTGGTGGGCGTCGGCGTCGTACATCACCCGTGCCACCCCGGCGCTCGGCTCGACGAATTCGTGCACGGTGGAGGTGAGGCTGAGGGAGCTGTGCTCCAGCGCGCGCAGCCGGCCCTCGGCGTCGGCGCCGAGCCTGACCCGCTGCGTGGTGGGGCTGCGGTAGCCGGCCAGCGAGAACATCTGACGGCGGGTCAGGACGACTCGCACCGGGCGCTGCAGGACGGTCGCGGCCATCACGGCGGCCACCTGGTGGGCCCGTACGCCCTTGCTGCCGAAGCCGCCGCCGACGTGCTCGGAGCGCACCCGCACCGACGCCGGGTCGAGCGAGAAGAGGTTCGCGAGTTCGCCGATGACCCAGGTGGCGCCCTGGTTGGAGTCGACCACCTCGAGCCGGCCGCCGTCCCAGTGGGCGGTCGCCGCGTGCGGCTCCATCGGGTTGTGGTGCTCTTCGGGGGTGCGGTACTCGGCGTCCACGACGACGGCCGAAGCGGCCAGTTCGGCGTCGAGGTCGCCCTTCTCCGTCACCGCCGGCATGTGCCCGTCCACCGGGTAGGCGCCGGGGTGGTCCGCGCTGAAGTCGATGTCGTGGGGCTCCTGTTCGTAAGTCACCACGAGCGCCTCGGCGGCCTCCCTGGCCTGCTCGGACGTCTCGGCCACGACCAGCGCCACCGGCCAGCCCAGATGCGGCACTCGGTCGTGCTGGAAGACGGCACAGGTCGGGTCCGGCTTCATGCCCATCAGACCGGTGTAGTCGGTGTTCACGCGTGGGGCGTTGCGGTGGTCCAGGACGGCGAGGACGCCCGGCATGGCGAGGACGGGGTCGCTGTCGATGGCGCGGATGCGGCCGCGGGCGACCGTGGAGAGCACCAGCCAGCCGTGCGCGAGGTCGGCGAAGGGGATCTCTCCGGCGTAGCGGGCCGCGCCGGTGACCTTGTCCCTGCCCTCCACGCGGGTGTGGGCGGTGCCAACGGAAGGCGCCTGCGTGTGTGTCGCGGTGGTGACGGTGGTCATCGGGCGGCCTCCTGTGCGAGTCGGGTGAGCTCGGCCACGACGAGGTTGCGGATGAGGGTCACCTTGTATCCGTTCTGGGGCAGTGGCCGTGCCGCCGCCAGTTCGGCGTCCGCCGCGGCGGCGTAGGTCTCGGCGTCGGCCGGTGCGCCGATCAGGACGCGTTCGGCGGCGAGGGCCCGCCAGGGCCGGGAGGCGACGGCGCCGAAGGCCAGGCGCGCGTCGCGTACGACGCCGTCCCGCACATCGAGCGCGGCCGTGAGCGAGCCGATGGCGAACGCGTACGAGGCGCGCTCGCGCACCTTGCGGTAGCGGGAGTTGGCGGCGACCGGGACGGGCGGCAGGACGACGCCGGTGATCAGGGCGCCCGGCGGCAGGGCGGTCTCGCGGTGCGGGGTGTCGCCGACGGGCAGGTAGAAGTCCGCCAGGGGCGCCTCGCTCGACCCGTCGGCGGTCTCGAAGTGGACGACCGCGTCGAAGGCGGCGAGCGCGACGGCCATGTCGGAGGGGTGTACGGCGACACAGTGCTGCGACGCGCCCAGGATCGCGTGGTTGCGGTGCTCGCCCTCGACGGCGGGGCAACCGCTGCCCGGGACACGTTTGTTGCAGGGCCTGGTGACGTCGGTGAAGTAGCCGCAGCGGGTGCGCTGGAGCAGGTTCCCGCCGACCGTGGCCATGTTGCGCAGCTGTCCGGAGGCGCCGGCCAGCACCGCCTGGGCCAGCGCCGGGTAGCGGCGGCGGACCTCAGGGTGCGCGGCCAGGTCGCTGTTGGTGACGGTGGCGCCGACGCGCAGGCCGCCCTCCGGCGTCGGCTCGATCTGATCCAGCGGGAGTTCGCGGATGTCGACGAGCCGGGCGGGGCGTTCGACGCCGGCCTTCATGAGGTCGACGAGGTTGGTGCCGCCGCCGAGGAAGCGGGTGTCGGGATCGGCGCCGAGCAGCGCGACAGCGCCGGCGACGTCGGACGCCCGCCGGTAGTCGAACTCCCTCATGCCACGGCCTCCTTCGGCTCCGTCCCGAGGCCCGCGCGCCCCGCGTCCGGCTGTGCCTCGGCCGCCTGGGCCACGGCCTCGACGATCGAGACGTAGGCGCTGCACCGGCACAGATTGCCGCTCATGCGCTCGCGGATCTCTTCGGCGGTCAGCGGCGGTGGTCCGGCCTCGTGCCGGATGTCGTCGGTGACGGCGCTGGGCCAGCCCGCCGCGTGCTCCTGGATCACCCCGATCGCCGAGCAGATCTGTCCCGGAGTGCAGTAGCCGCACTGGAAACCGTCCAGGTCGAGGAACGCCTGCTGCACGGGATGCAGCTGATCGCCCTCGGCGACGCCTTCGATGGTGGTGATCTCCCGGCCCTCGGCCGCCACGGCCAGTTGCAGGCAGGACACGGCCCGGCGGCCGTCCAGCAAAACCGTACAGGCACCGCACTGTCCCTGGTCGCAGCCCTTTTTTGAGCCGGTCAGCGCGAGGCGCTCGCGCATTGCGTCGAGCAGGGTGGTGCGGTGGTCGACGGGCAGTGTGTACTTCTCGCCGTTGATGTTCAGGGTGATGACACTGGACGTCGATGAGGCCATGAGCAGCTTCTTTCGCATTTCCAGGGCAGATGGGGCGTTTCAGCAGCCGGGGTGCCGGGCGGGTGCGCAGGGTGTGTGGTGCGGCGCTGTGCCGCAGAGGTGGGGCGGCGATGCGTGGTGCTGGAACAGAAGGGGACCGCGGACTGCCGCAGGGACGCGTCCGCAGCTATCGTGGACGACAACCGGACAGCTGTCCGGTAACTGGAAAACGTAACGGACAGCTGTCCGCTTAGCAAGGGCGAGGTTCGGCCACGAACCCTCAGGGAGGATGAGTGCCGCAGATGAACGACGCACCCCGGCGCTCGGACGCCCAGCGCAACCGCGAACGCATCCTGGAGGTGGCACTCGCCGAGTTGTCCCGCTGCGCGGACACGCCGCTGAGCGCGATCGCCAAGAAGGCCGGCGTCGGCCAGGGCACCTTCTACCGCAACTTCCCCAACCGCGAGGCACTCGTCCTGGAGATCTACCGGCACGAGATGCAGCAGGTCGCCGACAGTGCCGCCCACCTGCTCCGGACCCGGCCGCCCGCGCAGGCCCTGCGCGCCTGGATGGACCGGCTTTCGGAGTTCGCGATGACCAAGGCCGGTCTGGCCGACGCGATCCGGCAGGTCACCAGCGCGCCAGGCAGTCCGGCGAAGCCGGCCCCCACGCCGGTGATCGACGCGGCGAACCTGCTGCTCCGCGCCAACGAGCAAGCCGGCACCGTCCGTTCCGGCATCACTGGGGACGATTTCCTCCTCGCCATCGCGGGCCTGTGGCAGCTCGACCCCCGCGACGACTGGCGGCCCCGCGCCACCAGACTCCTCGACCTAGTCATGGACGGCCTGCGCACGGGAGCGCCCGGCCGGTGAGCACCGCACCGCCGACCACCGACCACCGACCACCGACCACCGACCACCGACCACCGACGAGCGCGATGGCCAAGACCGTGATCGCCTACACGACCGCCTGCAGCCCCAAGCGGCACCGTGCCCTTGGGCAACTGGAGCGGGGAGAGGCTCGCGACGCGGCTGTCGCCGAGCCCCGAGTGTCATTCAGGGGATGCGGGGCACGATTGTGTCCGCGACCGGATCGGGCAAGACGATCACCGCTGCCGCGTGCGCGCTGGAGTGCTTCCCCCTCGGCTGCTATGTCGTGACAAGTTGCTCGAGGGAGCTCTTCCGCGTTCGGTTGGTTCGCTCGTGCGAGAATCTTGAAGATCTGGCGGCAGACGTTGCGTTTGAGTCCTCTGAGTCAAGTCAGGGAGCTGCGAGGCGTTGGGCGGCAGGGTGGCTGCAGGGGTCGTAAGGGGTGGCGTTGTGCCAGCAAGCCCATATGACACGGAGCCATGCGCGGGCGACGATCCGAGTGGCGTGAGGGTTGCGTTTTCCGCGTGCGCGGGCGTTTGCGTAGAGGCTGGCGGCCCATGGTGATTGCATGCGGGAGTTATGAGCGAAGGCAGTGATGGCCTTGCGGGCGCGCGTGTTGGCGGCCCACCGGAAGTAGACGCCGTGTGTCTTTCCTGATGCCTTGGTCACTGGTGCGGCTCCGCACTCGGCGGCGGCTTGTTCGGCGGACTCGACGCGGTCAAGGACCGGGCCGACCTCGGCGAGCAGCTGTGCGAGGTTGATGGTGCCCACGCCGGGCAGGTCGGCAAGGAGGATGGCGCGCGGGTGCCTGGCGAGGCGGACCTTGATGGTCGTCTCGAGCTGGGCGATGGTCATCTGCAGGCTGCGCAGGAGCTGGACTTGCGCGGTGATGAGCGCGGTGAGGACGTCGGCGGGGAGGCTGACGGGGGCGACGGGAGCGGAGCGGAGCCGGGCCAGCAGTGCGGATGCCGGTTTGCCGCCTCGGTAGGCATGGCGCTTGCAGAAGGCGGCCATGCGGGCTTCGCCGAGTCGGGCGGCGGACTGGGGGGTGGGGTAGTCGGTCAAGAAGTCCAGGGCGATGTCGGAGACGAGCGAGCAGAACAGGTTCTTGGGTCCGGGCCAGTGCTGTTCGAGCAGAGCGCCGAGCTGGTTGCCGGCGGCGGTGCGCGCACGAACGTGATCGTCGCGCACTCGCACGAGGGCTTGGAGTTCTCGCAGGCCGCTGTCGACAGGCACAAGGCGGCGCAGGCGGTGGCCGTCGGTGCGTAGGTAGTCCGCGAGTTTGTAGCTGTCACCGGGATCGGATTTGGCACCGGAGGCGCCCCATCGAGG
>NZ_JBSFDI010000043.1:0-38341 GCF_053593835.1 Streptomyces sp. NPDC002076 | reverse complement strand
TCCCCGGCCCATTCCCCCATCACCACGAAACGAGTCTGGCCCCGCCGCTCACGCGGCGGGGCCAGAACCCCAAGATCTTCATGAGCCTTCTAGGCGTATTGCCTGTGAGGTCCGGTTTGCACATGCTTCGGGGCCGTCTCCGGCCAGGCACGCTCGCCGACGGCTGAGCCGGGCGCACCACCCACGAACACCCGTGCCCCGCACCGCAAGTCACACGGTGCGGAGCACGGCGATGCGGTCAGGCCACCGAAGCGATGCGCATCTTGATGTCGTCGGGCGACACGGTGCCCTTCGCCGTCACATGGTCGCCGGAGGACTCGCCGCGCAGTCGGCGGCCGATCCACGGGACGAGGTACTCGCGGGCCCAGTGGACGTCGTCGCGGCGGATCTCCAGGGTGCCGCGGGGCGGCTGCGGCGGCCACGGCTGCTCCGGGTCGGCCGGGACCTCCAGACCGAGGACCTGGCCGGCGCGCAGCGCCACGCGCGTGTGCCCTTCGGGCGAGAGGTGCAGCCGGTCGCTGTCCCACGCCCTGCGGTCCTGCACGGACTTCAGGGACCACAGGTCGAGCACCGGGCATCCGTACCGGTCCGCGATGGCGCGGACGTGCCCGTTGTACGTTGCGATCTTGCCGCGCAGATGCTTGAGCACGGGGACGCCACGGGTGTCGAAGCCGGTCGTCACCATGACCGTGCCGGCCGTCTCGGTCAGCCGGGCCACGGCCCGTTCGAAGCGCTCTGCCACCTCGTCCGGGTCGGTGCCGGGCCGGATGATGTCATTGCCGCCCGCACAGAAGGAGACCAGGTCCGGGGCCAGTTCGACGGCCTTCGGGAGCTGGTCCTGCACGATCTGGTCGAGCAGCTTCCCGCGGACCGCGAGATTGGTGTAGTTGAAGTCGCCCTCGGGCTGCCGGTCCGCGAGCAGTACCGCGAACCGGTCGGCCCAGCCGACGAACGCCCCGTCGGGCCCCGGGTCGCCGACGCCCTCGGTGAAGCTGTCCCCCACCGCCACGTACGACCCGATCACTGATCTGTTGTCATTCTTCGAATCGTCTGCCACGTCGGACCATGATTCCCCTTCGGATGTGACCTACGCGACCGTAAGGAGGGGTTGACGAACGGTGAGATGTGACACCCTTAAATAGTTTGCCATCCGGGAATAGGGCTGGTCCCGCGCCGGAATCTCAGATGCGGCGCAGTCGGAGGACCGTCGCGTCCAGGTCGCCCTTGAGTCCGCTGCGCAGGCCGTGGTGCAGCAGGACGGCACCACGGTGAACTTCACCCGTTTCACGGCATTCGTACGATGCCGTGGGATCGAGCCCGCGCAGACGCAGCGCCGGCGCCGGCTCGCCGTGGCTCTGCGCCTGGAGCCAGGCGAGGACCACCGTCTCCTCGCCCAGGACGTACTGGACGGCGCTCAGACCGCCGGCCGGCGGCCGCAGCCGGTACAGCTCGCCCTGCTGGACGACCGGGCGGATCTCCTTGTAGAGCTCGACCCAGCGCCCGGCCTCGGCCAGGTCCTCGTCGGTCCACTCGTTCAGGTCGCCGCCGACCCCGAGGACGCCCGCCATGGCGCTGACGAACCGGAACCGCAAAGAGCTGACCCGGCCGTTGAGCTGGGTGTTCGGGCTGTCGGTGACCCAGGCGGCCATGACCCGGGCGGGGTGGATCTGGCTGAAGCCGTGCTGGATGGCGAGCCGGTCGAGCGGGTCGGTGTTGTCGGAAGTCCACACCTGGTCGGTGCGGCTCATGACACCGAGGTCGATCCGGCCGCCGCCGCCCGAGCAGGACTCGAAGGCGACCTGCGGGTGGGCGGCGCGCAGCCGGTCCAGCAGGGCGTAGAAGGCGCGGACATGGTCCACCCACAGACGCTGCGGGTACGGCTCCCCGGGCCAGCCGGCGTCGGTGAAGCACCGGTTGAAGTCCCACTTCACATAGTCGATCGGCGCGCTGGAGAGCAGGGTGTCCAGCTGCTCCCAGAGGTACTCCTGGACGTCCTCGCGGGCAAGGTTGAGGACGAGCTGGTTGCGCAGCTCCGTCCGCTTCCGTCCTGGCTGGTACTGCACCCAGTCGGGGTGGGCGCGGTACAGGTCGCTGTCCGGGTTGACCATCTCGGGCTCGACCCAGATGCCGAACTGCATGCCGAGGCCGTGCACCTGGTCGGCGAGGGGCTTCAGGCCGTGCGGGAAGCGGTCGGGGTTGGGGGTCCAGTCGCCGAGGCCTGCGCGGTCGCTGGTGCGGGCGCCGAACCAGCCGTCGTCCACGACGAACAGCTCCACGCCGATCCCGGCGGCCCGGCGGGCGAGCGCGAGCTGCTGCTCCTCGGAGATGTCGAAGGTCGTCGCCTCCCAGGAGTTGAAGAGCACCGGCCGGTCCCGCTCGGCGTCCGGGATGACGTAGGCGCGCTGGTAGGCGTGCCAGGTGCGGCTCGCGCCGCCGAAACCGCCGTCGCTCCACAGCCCGGCGAAGACGGGGGTGGTGTACGACTCCCCCGGCTCGAGGAGCAGCAGCCCCGAGTCGTCGTAGCCGGCGCCGCCCGTGATCTGCACGCGCGCGTCCGGGAGTTGCGCGACCGCGATACGCCAGGAGCCGGACCAGCCGAGCGCGCAGCCGTAGACCTCGCCCAGCTCCTCGGTGGCGTCGGTGTCGAGCGCCACCCAGGGCAGGTGCTGGTGGCCGGTGTGGCCGCGGCGGCTGCCGATGACCTTCTCGCCGTAGGTGAGCGGGGCGGTGGTGAGGCGGGACTCGGCGGCCCAGCGGCCGTGCAGCTGGGACAGCCGCCAGCCGTCGCGGTCGGGCAGCGTCCAGGTGGCCGCGTCGGCCCGCAGCAGCTCCACGCGCGCGTGCGTGCCGTTCGCCACCGTGACCCAGCGCTCGACGACGTCACCGCGCATCCGGTAGTGCAGGGTGACGGCGAGGCCGTCGTCGTCGAAGCGCAGCCGCAGCTCGTCGCCCTCCGTCTCGTACGACACGAAACGCCACTCGGTGCCGCGGCGCTCCTCGGTGCGCACGGACAGGGCGGGGCGGACGAAGCGGGGGCCGCCCTCCACGGGGTACTCCTCGCGGCCGTCCAGCGGGGACTCGAAGGGCCAGTAGCCGGGCAGTGGGTCCTCGGCGAGGGCATCCGCGTCCGCGAGGGCGATGCGTGGCCCCCAGTGCAGGTGGAGCAGCTCGTCCGCGTCGGTGAGATGCAGCGCATAGCTACTGGTGGGCCCCGAGAGGAGCCAGGTACGACCGTCTTCGGCGATGTCCACCACGTAAGACCTCACAGGTGCCAACAGATCCGCTCAAGTGCCAACATCATCAGGTGACGGAGCCCCTGGTGACAATGCCTGTGGACAACTCCTTGCCCGAGGAAACCGATGTCGTATGGTCGACGGAGTGCCCGCCGGCGAGCCGCGGCGGCGGGGCCCGACCGGGAGGAGCCCCCGTGACGCAGCAGGTCCCGTCGACCGAGCCGGAGCTGGCCGGTGTGCGCAATTTCCGTGACGTGGGCGGACTGCCCACCACGGACGGACGACGGGTTCGTCACGGCGTGCTGTTCCGCAGCGGGCACCTGGCGCACGCGACGGAGGACGACGCCGCCTTCCTCGCCTCCCTGGGCCTGCACACGATCTTCGACTTCCGCAACGCGGCCGACCAGAAGCTGGAGGGCCCGGACGTCGAGCTGCCCGGCGTACGGAACGTGAACCTGCCGCTGAGCGACCCGGCGGACGGCGCCGAGTTCTGGAAGATGGTCCGCGACGGCGATCTCGACCAGCTGCGCGGCATCCTGTCCGACGGCAAGGGGGCGGCCCGGATGATCGCCTCGTACCGGTCGATCGTCACGGAGCGCACCGCCGAGCACTCCCAGGTGCTGCGCGCGCTCGTCAAGGACAGCGTGCCCGCCCTGATGCACTGCGCGGCGGGCAAGGACCGCGCCGGCATCTCCATAGCCGTGACACTCCTCGCACTCGGCGTGGAGCGCGAGGCGATCGTCGCCGACTACCTGGAGTCCAACGCCAAGCACCGGCGCTACAAGGTCCGCCGCAACGGCAGCGCGGACACCGCGTACACCCCGGAGATCATGGAGCTGCTCAGCCCGCTCTTCGACGCCCGCGCCGAGTACCTCCACGCGGCCTTCGAGACCATCGAGGAGACCTGGGGCGGGGTCGACACATACCTGGAACGGGGTCTCGGTCTCACCCCGGCGTCCCGCGACGCGCTGCGCGAGCGCCTGCTGGACTGACCGGCCGGCGTGTCAGTTCTTCGCGCCCAGCGCGAACAGCAGGAAGAGGAACCCGGCCAGAACATGGCCGAGGGCGATGTAGATGATCAGACGGATCCACAGGGAACGGGGGAACTTCGTCTCCAGGTCGCTCATGGCAACTCTCCGGTCAGCGGCCCCAGGCACAGCGTGGCCGTGGGGCTCTGTAGCAGGGTGTGGACGAACAGCAACTCGACGCCGTCGTGGTCCTCGGCGGCGAGGCGGTGCGGGGTGAGCGAGTCGAAGTGCGCGCTGTCGCCGGGCGCGAGCACGTGCACCGTGTCGCCGAGGCGCAGCCGCAGCCGGCCCCGCAGGACGTGGAGCCACTCCTCGCCGGGGTGGACGCGCACGACGTCGCCCTGTGAGCCGTACGGCACGTGCACGCGCAGGGCCTGCATGGCGCGGCCGGGCGCTCCGGCCTGGAAGTACGTCCAGCCGCCCGCCCGGGTCGGCTCCATGTCCCCGGCCCGCACGATCGCGTCCCGGTCGGCGGCCGTCTCGCCGAGCAGTTCGGAGACGGTCGTACTGTAGATACGGGCGAGGGCCAGCAGCATCGGCAGCGACGGCTGCCGCTGTCCTGTCTCCAGCCGGGAAAGATGGGCCGGTGAGAGCCCGGCGGCACGGGCCGCGGCCTCCAGAGTGAGGCCGGCGCGCCGCCGCAGTGCCCGCAATTGCGGTGCGACGGCGGGCAACTCGCCGCCCGGGCCTGTCGGCGGCCCGAGGTCTGAGGCGTTCATGCCTCCATTCAGCCCCATTCTTGCCCGCTGGGCAATTTTGTTGCCTCTGAGGCAAAATCGCCGCCACGCCGGACGATCCGCGCTGCGTATGCGCGCTGTCGCCGGTCCCGTTAGGGTCCAAAGGTGCGACCCGCCCAGATCACCGGGGCGCCGTCCGGGCGGACAGCGGCGGTGGTATGTCGACTGCGGAAATCCGGGCGCCGGTCCTGCGGTGCGACGGCCGCCGCCGGCCCTGCCCTCCTGGCGGCTGCCGGTACGGCACCGAGCAGCGCCGCGTCACCCGATGCCCCGACCGCCGCCCGGTCCCGGTCCGTGGCGTCGGCACCATCGTCCCGAATCGCCCCGGAGGGCAGATGGCACTCACCCCCACGGCCCGCCGTCGCCGCACGCTGCCACCGCTCCGGGCCGGGTCGGCCCGGGTCGCGTCCGGGATCCTCGTCACCGGCCTGCTCGCGGCGCCCGCGCACGCACAGCACGGCACCGGCACCGGGCCGGCGATCGGCACCGTCGCCCGGACGGTGGGCGATGCCCGCTTCGTGCCGGGCCCCTGCCCGAAGACCGCGGAGCCGGTCCCCGCGCTGAAGGGAGCCCGTTGCGGCACGCTCAGGGTGCCCGAGAACCGCACCCGGCGGGGCGGCCGGACGATCACTCTCGGCGTGGCGATCGTGCCGGCGACCGCGGCCAAGCCGAAGGCCGACCCCGTCGTGTGGTTCGCAGGCGGACCCGGCGACGACGCGGTCGGGGAGGCGCGGATGGCGGTCGACGGCGGCCTGAACCGCGACCGGGACCTGATCCTCATGTCCCAGCGGGGGACGTACTCCGCCGACCCGGCGCTCACCTGTCCCGGCATCGACGCGTTCAACGCACGCGCGGTCGGCCTGGTCTACGACGCCCCGTCCACCGAGCGCCTGCACGTCGAGGCGACCCGGACCTGCCGTGGCCGCCTGGCACGCCGCGGGGTCGGCCTCGGCGCCTACAACGGCACCGAGAGCGCCGCCGACTACGCGGACCTGCGTCTCGCCCTGGGCCTCAAGGAGTGGAACGTCTTCGGCATCTCCTACGGCACCGACCTGGCGCTCCTCTACATGCGGCTGCACCCGGAGGGCATCCGTTCGGTCGGCATCGACGGCATCCTGCCACCGTCCAGGGCCGGTTCGGCCCTGACCTGGAGCAGCGCCCGGCAGGGCTTCGACGGTCTGTTCAAGGCCTGCGCCGAACAGCCCGCGTGCGCCCGCCGCTATCCGCACCTGTCGGCCACCTTCGACCGCCTCGTCCGCGAACTTGAGGCCCGTCCGGTCACCACAACGGTCACGGTCCCCGGCCGCCGGGCGCCGGGCGCCGGTGAAGGTCGTACTGGACGGCGGGGCCCTGGTGAACTGGCTGACCTCCGCCACCCACGTGGCGGAGGGGGTGCCGCGCTCGCTCGACGAGCTGGCCCACGGCAGGCCGCGGCGGATCGCCGAGCAGTGGGCAGGAGGCAAGCTCAGCCCCCAGGCCGCCGGAAGGGTGTCCCACGGGCTCGCCTACGGCGTCTTCTGCAGCGAATGGGTGCCGTACGAGAGCCGGGCCGAGGCGATCCGAGGAGGGCGGGAGGCGTTCCCGTCGTTCCCCCGCTCGGTGCTGGCCCAGGCTCCGCAGCTCACCTTCCTCCGCCCGGACTGCGCCGTCTGGAACGTCCCCGCGGCGCCGCACTCGGTCCGCGACGTCACGCGCAGCGACATCCCCGCCCTCGCCCTGTCCGGCGGGTTCGACTCCCAGACCGGGGCGGACAACGGGCCGTACGTCGCCCGGACGCTGAGCCGGGCCACCGTCGTCACGGTCCCCTACACCGCCCATGTGACGTTCGCCGCGTCGCCGTGCGCGCAGGCGATCACCCGCTCGTTCCTCGACACCCCGGCCGCACCGGACACCGGATGTCTCAAGGACGTCAAGCCGCCGCAGTTCGAGATCGGACCCTAGCGGTACGGCCCTCCCGGCGGGCCCGTGCCCGCGCTCCGCACCGGGCCGATGCCGGTGCCGGGCGCGGGCACGGACCGCGGGGTCAGCGGTTGGCCACCGCCTGCTTGATCAGGGTCTTGCCGAAGTCCCACATCAGGCTGCCGCCACTGTGCGCGTCGTCCATGACGGCCGTGAACGCGTCCATGAACCGCTCGACGTCCGCCTCGTCGATGATCAGCGGCGGGATCAGCTTGATCACCTCCAGATGGTCGCCGGAGACCTGGGTGAGGATCCGGTGCCTTTGCAGCAGCGGTACGACGACCATCTGCGCGAACAGTCCCTTGCGGGCGGCCTGGAGCATGGTCCAGCGGCTGCGCAGCTTCAGCGAGGACGGCCTGCCGAACTCGATGCCGATCATCAGGCCCCGGCCCCTGACGTCGGCGAGCAGCTCGTACGTGTCGACCAGTGCGGTCAGCCGGGACTTCAGCAGCTCGCCCGTCTTGCGCACGCCCGCGACGATCTGCTCGTTCTCCATGACCGACAGCACGGCGAGTCCGCAGGCCATGGCCTGCGCGTTGGAGCCGAAGCTCGCCGAGTGGACCAGGACCCGGTCCATGGACGAGTAGACCTTCTTGAAGATCCAGTCCTTGCCGAGGGTGGCGCCGACCGGGACGTATCCGCCGGACAGCGCCTTGGCCACACACACCAGGTCGGGTTCGACGCCGTCCTCGTGCTGGTAGGCGTAGAAGTCGCCGGTGCGGCCGAGACCGGTCTGCACCTCGTCGGCGATGAGCAGCGCCTTGTGCTTGTGCAGCAGTTCCTGCGCGGCGCGCAGATAGCCGGGCGGCGCCTCGTGCACCCCCTTTCCCTGGATCGGCTCCACGATCAGGGCGGCCACGTCGCCCTTCTTCAGCTCCCGCGCCAGGGCGTCGAGGTCCCCGAGCGGTACGGCGGTGTCGGGCAGCAGCGGGGCGAAGCCGTCCCGGAAGCCGCTCTCGCCGTTGACCGACAGGGAGCCGGTGGTCAGGCCGTGAAAGGCGTGGTCGCAGTAGAGGATGCGGCGCTTGCCGGTGGCGTACCGGGCGAACTTCAGCGCCGTCTCCACGGCCTCCGTGCCGCTGTTGCCGAAGAACACCCGGTCCAGGTGCGGGCTGTGGGTGAGGAGCCGTTCGGCGAGCAGTCCGGGCAGTGGCTGGCAGTCGAAGCGGGTGAGGTCGGCGAGGTCCAGGTCGAGCACGTCGTGCAGCGCCTTGCGGACGACCGGGTGGTGGCGGCCGAGGCCCATCACCCCGAACCCGGCGAGCATGTCCAGGTGGTCGTTGCCGTCCGCGTCGAAGAAGTGGGCGCCCTCGGCCCGCTCGTAGACCTTGTCGAAGCCGATGGTGTGCAGCATCCGTGGGAGCTGCGGATTGAGGTGCTTGGTGTGCAGCTCGTAGCGTTCGGCTCCGCGCTCGGCGAGCAGCGCGCCGAGGTCGAACTCCGTGCTCATTCACTCTCCTTGGCCGGCCCGCCCGCGTCCTTGACGGCCAGGCTCCCGCTGATCCGCCCGGCGATCTCGACGGGCGTGAGACCGATGTCGGCCAGCACCTCGCCGCGCTTGGCGTGCGCGAGGAACTGCTCCGGAATGCCGAACCGCCGTACCGGCACGTCCACGTCGGCGTCGCCGAGGGCCAGCGCCACGGCCGAACCGACGCCCGCGGAGCGGCTGTTGTCCTCCACCACGGCCACCAGCCGGTGTTCGGCGGCGAGGCCCGGCAGCGAGGGGTCGACGGGCTTGACCCACCGGGGGTCCACCACCGTGCAGTTGATGCCGCGCGCCTCGAGCAGATCGGCGGCCTGCAGGCACACCGGGGCCATCACGCCGACGGCGACGAGCAGCACCTCGGGGCGTTCGGCGCGGTGCAGGACGTCCATGCCGCCGACCCGGTCGAGTGCCGGGATGTCGGGGCCGACCGACTCCTTCGGGAAGCGCACCAGGGTGGGCGCGTCGTCCACGGCGACGGCTTCGCGCAGCTGGGCCCGCAGCTGGCCCGCGTCGCGCGGGGCGGCGATCCTGAGACCGGGGACGACCTGGAGGATCGACATGTCCCACATGCCGTTGTGGGAGGCCCCGTCCACGCCGGTGACACCGGCCCGGTCCAGGACGAAGGTCACTCCGCAGCGGTGCAGCGCGACGTCCATCAGCAGTTGGTCGAAGGCACGGTTGAGGAAGGTGGCGTACACGGCGACGACCGGATGCAGCCCACCGGTGGCGAGGCCGGCCGCGGAGACGGCCGCGTGCTGCTCGGCGATGCCCACGTCCCAGACGCGGTCGGGGAAGCGCTCGGCGAACCGGCCGAGACCGACCGGGTGCAGCATGGCCGCCGTGATGGCGACGACGTCGTCCCGCTCCTCGCCGATCCTCACGATCTCGTCACCGAACACCGAGGTCCAGGAAGGGCCGCCCGCCGGTGCGAGGGGCTCGCAGGTCAGCGGGTCCATCACGCCGACGGTGTGGAAGTGGTCCTCCTCGTGGGCGAGGGCGGGCTCGTAGCCGCGGCCCTTCTCGGTGAGGCAGTGGACCAGGACCGGGCCGTGGAAGCGCTTCGCGCGGCGCAGCGCCGACTCGACGGCCTTGATGTCGTGGCCGTCGATCGGGCCGACGTACTTCAGGCCCAGGTCCTCGAACATGCCCTGCGGGGCGAAGGCGTCCTTGAAGCCCTTCTTCGCGCCGTGCAGGGACTCGTAGATGGTGTTCCCGACGATCGGGGTGCGCAGCAGTACGTCCTTGCCCCAGGCGAGGACCTTCTCGTAGCTGTCGGTGGTGCGCAGGGTGGCCAGGTGGTTGGCGAGGCCCCCGATGGTCGGGGCGTAGGAGCGTTCGTTGTCGTTGACGACGATGATCAGCGGGCGGTCCCTGGCGGCCGCGATGTTGTTCAGCGCCTCCCAGGCCATGCCGCCGGTCAGCGCGCCGTCGCCGATGACCGCGACCACATGCCCTTTGTCCCCCTGCACCTGGTTGGCCTTGGCGAGGCCGTCGGCCCAGCCGAGCGCGGTGGAGGCATGGCTGTTCTCGATGACGTCGTGCTCGGACTCCTCGCGCGAGGGGTAGCCGGACAGTCCGCCCTTGCCGCGCAGCTTGGAGAAGTCCTGACGCCCGGTCAGCAGCTTGTGGACGTAGGACTGGTGGCCGGTGTCCCACAGGATGCGGTCGACCGGTGACTCGAAGACCCGGTGGAGTGCGATGGAGAGTTCCACCACCCCCAGATTGGGTCCGAGGTGACCGCCGGTCCTCGATACCGCTTGCACCAGGAACTCGCGTATTTCTTGGGACAGTTCGCCGAGTTTCGCCTCGGACAGCGCCTTCAGGTCGCGTGGTGTCCGGATGGTCTCCAGAATGGTCACGCTGGGCCCCCTCTCGGTCCGTGCCGTGCTGTGCTCAACTCATTCGTCTGCGGGAATCGTCCGCTCGGCGAGCTTCATGGCCTCCTCGATCAGGGTCTCCACGATCTTCGACTCGGGGACGGTCTTGATGACCTCGCCCTTGACGAAGATCTGCCCCTTTCCGTTGCCCGAGGCAACTCCGAGGTCGGCCTCACGGGCCTCGCCGGGACCGTTCACCACGCACCCCATGACCGCGACCCTGAGCGGCACTTCCATGCCGTCCAGGCCCGCCGTGACCTCCTCCGCGAGCTTGTAGACGTCCACCTGGGCCCGCCCGCAGGACGGACAGGAGACGATCTCCAGGCGCCGCTGCCGCAGGCCGAGCGACTCCAGGATCTGGATGCCGACCTTGACCTCCTCGGCGGGCGGAGCGCTGAGCGAGACCCGGATCGTGTCGCCGATGCCCCGGGACAGCAGCGCCCCGAAGGCGACGGCCGACTTGATCGTGCCCTGGAACGCCGGGCCGGCCTCGGTGACCCCCAGGTGCAGCGGGTAGTCGCAGCTCTCGGCGAGCTGCCGGTAGGCCTCGATCATCACGACCGGGTCGTTGTGCTTGACCGAGATCTTGATGTCCCGGAAGTCGTGCTCCTCGAACAGGGAGGCCTCCCAGAGAGCGCTCTCGACCAGCGCCTCCGGGGTGGCCCTGCCGTACTTCTGCAGCAGCCGTCGGTCCAGGGAGCCGGCGTTGACGCCGATCCGGATCGGCGTGCCGTGGTCCTTGGCGGCGCGCGCGATCTCCTTCACCTGGTCGTCGAACTTCTTGATGTTGCCCGGGTTCACCCGGACCGCCGCGCAGCCGGCCTCGATGGCCGCGAAGACGTATTTCGGCTGGAAGTGGATGTCCGCGATCACCGGGATCTGCGACTTGCGCGCGATGGTCGCGAGGGCGTCCGCGTCGTCCTGGGTGGGGCAGGCGACGCGGACGATCTGGCAGCCGGACGCGGTGAGTTCGGCGATCTGCTGCAGGGTGGCGCCGATGTCCGACGTACGGGTCGTCGTCATCGACTGCACCGACACCGGGGCCCCGCCCCCGACCGCCACCGGACCGACGTGGATCTGCCGCGACTGCCGCCGCGGCGCGACGGGCCGGGCCGGTACCTCGGGAACGCCCAAGGGCACGGCGGTCATCGCGTCAGCCCTGCTTTCCGCTCGTCATCGTCTCGCGCGCGGCCCGCAGCGACTCCTTCAGGGAGCCCATCGTGGCGAGTACGGCAGTCGGCTCGTAGCCGCAGTGCGCCATGCAGTTGGCGCAGCGCGGGTCCTTGCCGCGGCCGTACTTGTCCCAGTCGGTCTCCTCGACGAGTTCGCGGTACGTGGACACGTATCCGTCGCTCATCAGATAGCAGGGGCGCTGCCAGCCGAAGAGCGAGTAGCTCGGGATCGCCCACGCCGTGCAGGGGAAGTCGACCTTGCCCTCCAGGAAGTCCAGGAAGAGCGGGCTCTGGTTGAGCCGCCACTTCCTGCGGTTGCCGCCCGCGAAGGCCTTCTTGAACAGCTCGCGGGTCTGCTGCACGCCGAGGAAGTGCTCCTGGTCGGGGGCCTTCTCGTAGGCGTAGGCGGGCGAGAGCATCATCTCGTCCACCTTCAGGTCGTCGTTGAGGTAGTTCAGCACCTCGATGACGGTCTGCGGGGTGTCTGTGTTGAAGAAGGTGGAGTTGGTGGTCACCCGGAAGCCGCGCCGCTTGGCCTCCTTGATTGCCTCGACCGCCTCGTCGAAGGTGCCCTCCTTCGCCACGGAGGCGTCGTGCCGCTCGCGCAGCCCGTCGATGTGCACGGCCCACGCGAAGTACGGCGAGGGCTTGAACTTGTCCATCTTCTTGCGCATGAGGAGCGCGTTCGTGCACAGGAACACGAACTTCTTCCTGGCGACCAACTGCCGTACGATCTCGTCGATCTGAGGGTGCATCAACGGTTCTCCACCGGCGATGGACACCATCGGCGCACCGGATTCCAGCACCGCGCCCACGGCTTGGGCGACGGGCATGCGCTGCTTGAGGACGCCCGCCGGATGCTGGATCTTGCCGCAGCCCTCGCACTTGAGGTTGCACGCGAACAGCGGCTCCAGCTCGACCAGCAGGGCGAACTTGTCCCTCTTCTTGAGCTTCTGTTCGAGCAGGTATGTAGCGACCTTGACGGTCTGACGCAACGGCATGGCCATCTGGCTCACCTCCGGGGGAGCAGCAAAGAACGGTGCCATTCGAAGAATGCGGGAAGAACAGAACGAAGAACACGGAAAGCCGATATTCCACCGCGTACGGTGCCGATCCGGACGAGTTCATGTTCGGGAGCGTCCACGACCACCCGTACGGCCGCGACCGGGCGCTCACCGCCGCGGACGGCCGTGAGGAGCGTGGCCGCCGACTCCATGTCGACCGCGATCGCGCCGGTCGCGAGCAGGTCGGACCGCTCATGGCCCCGGACGACATGGTCGGAGCCGGTGAGCGGGCCGGTGTGGACCGTGCGTCCGGGCAGGATGCGCACGAGTTCCTTGACGAGCAGTTCGGTGCCGACGCAGGGGACTGCGCCGCGCGGGTCCCGGGTCTCCTCCGCGACCACCAGGTCGCCGGGGTGCATGCCGGGGGCGAGCCCGGCGCAGAAGCCGGTGGCCAGTACGGCCGCGCCGGCCAGCGCCGGGACCGCGAGCTGCCGGGTGAGGGAGCGTTCCGCCGCACGGGGGCCCATGCCCGTACGGAGGAAGCTGACCGGCCCGTCCGCCCCGCTCCTGTCCCCGGTGCGCAGGGCGAGGTGCTCGATGCCGAGCGCGCAGGCGATCAGCAGCGGGACGGGTGCGGGCCGGGTGGTCAAGTCAGCTCCCCTTCGCCTCGGACAGCGGCTTCCGGGTGAGGAGGCCGCGCTCGAAGGGGTCGCCGTGCAGATACCGGCCGAGCGCGGTGAGCGGGAAGACCTGCCGGTAGAGGTGGTAGTTGATCGAGAAGTCCCAGGGGAAGCCGGTGCCGGTGAAGTACGGCTCGTCCCAGGTGCCGTCCTCCCGCTGGGTGTCCGCGAGCCACCGGATGCCGCGCTCGACGGCCTTGGAGTCCTGTTCCCCCGCCGCGAGCAGCGCCATCAGCGCCCACGCGGTCTGCGAGGCCGTGGAGGCGCCGCGGCCGCTCCACTCCTTGACGTACTTGTAGGAGCGCAGGTCCTCGCCCCAGCCGCCGTCGTCGTTCTGCACGCTCTCCAGCCAGGCCACGGCCCGCCGGATCGCCGGGTGCGAGCCGGGCAGCCCGGCCGCGGTCAGCGCGGGCACCACCGAGCCCGTGCCATAGATGTAGTTGACGCCCCAGCGGCCGAACCACGAGCCGTCCGGCTCCTGTTCGGCGAGCAGCCAGTCGATGCCGCGCCGGGTGCGCGGGTCGTGGGCGAGGCCCTCGGCGGCGAGCATCTCCACGACGTGCGCGGTGACATCGGCCGACGGCGGGTCGATGACCTCGCCGAAGTCGCAGAACGGCAGCCGGTTCGGGAACGGGCTGGTGTTGTCGACGTCGAAGGCGCCCCACGCGCCGTTCTTCGACTGCATCCCGAGGTTCCAGCGCACGGCACGGCCGATCGCGTGGTCCACGCGTTCGGGGTCGTGGTGCCTGACCCGGCGCAGCGCGAGGGAGACCTCGGCGGTGTCGTCGATGTCGGGGTAGTTGTCGTTGTGGAACTCGAACGCCCAGCCGCCCGGCGGGAGCCCCGGCCGCCGTACGGCCCAGTCGCCGGGCCGGACGATCTCCTCGCCGAGCATCCAGTCGGCCGCCTTGACCAGTTGCGGATGGTCGACGGGCAGACCCGCGTCGACGAGGGCGATGGTGGCCAGGCAGGTGTCCCACACCGGGGACTGGCAGGCCTCGATCATCCGGGCGCCGTCCTCGCGCCAGACGGCGAACCGGTCCAGCGAGGCGAGGCCCTCGCGCATCACGGGATGTTCGAGGTCGTAGCCGAGCAGGTGCAGGGCGATGACCGAGTACACGGCCGGGGGCTGGATGCCGCCCCAGCAGCCGTCGTTCTCCTGCCGCTCGATGATCCAGCGGGCCGCCGAGTTCATCGCGGCCCTGCGGAGTCTGCGCACGGCGACCTTGCGGTAGCCGCGGACCATCTTGTCGAGCCGCTGGAACAGCCCGTCCCAGCTCGCCACGGGGGCGAGCGGCTGCGGCGGGTTGGGGTTCGCCGGATCGGTGTGCAGCTCGTCCAGCGGGAACGGCGCCGGGCGCACCGGGCGCTTGGCGGAGACGACGGTGAGCGGCACGATCGTCTGCCGCGCCCAGCAGCCGAAGTCGTAGATGTTGAGCGGGAACCAGGTGGGGAAGTAGATCAGCTCCGGCGGCAGCTCGGGCAGGTCCTCCCACTTCCACCAGCCGAACAGGGCGAGCCAGATCCGGGTGAACACACGGGAGGCGGCGATACCGCCGCGCTCACGGATCCAGGCGGAGGCCTTCGCCATGTGCGGGTCGTCGGGTGTGTCGCCGGCCAGGCGCAGGGCGACATAGGCCTCTACAGTGGTGGACAGTTCGCCGGGCCCGCCATAGAAGGTGGCCCAGGTGCCGTCCTCGCGCTGCTCGCCGCGGATGAACTTCGCGGCGGCCTGCGTGGTCTGTTCGTCGCGGATTCCCAGGAACTGGCGGAGCAGCAGGTCCTCGGCGTCCATGGTGACGTTGGTCTCCAGGTCGCCCTTCCACCAGCCCTGGGCGTCCTGCCGCGCGAGCAGGAAGTCGGTGGCGCGCCGGGTGGCGCGTGCGGCGGCTTCTTGTACCCCGGCCGCCTCGGGTGTGGTGATGGCGGTGGTTTCGCTGGCCGCGGCAGCGCGGGACGGCACAGTCGCCCCGGTGCTTCCGTCGGTCGTCGCTGTCATGGCTTCCCCTTCGTGCAGTCGTGCGAGTCGTGCTGCTGTGGGTCCGCCGTCGGCCGGTGTCCTGATGTCGATCCTCGGACACCGGCCGGCGACTACGCGAGGCGTGTTGGGCCGATAGTGATCATCTCTTTCGTACGACGACGAAGTCGGCGAGCGCCGTGAAGGAGTCGCGTACCCGGCCGGGCATGTCGACGGCGTCGAGGGCTTCGATGGCGATGGTGTGCTGTCGGCGTGCTTCCTCGGCCGTCCAGTCGCGGCCGCCGGCCCGCTCGATGAGAGCCGCGCGGGCCGCGAACTCCTCCTCGGAGAAGTTCTCGAAGTCGCTGCTCTTGGCGTCCGCGGCGAGGATCTCGCCGAGCTGCTCGGAGGCGGAGCCGCCGGCCGCGAGGGCGGCGACGACCGGCAGGGACTTCTTGCGCTGGCGCAGGTCGCTCCAGGTCTGCTTGCCGGTGGCCTCCGGGTCGCCCCAGATGCCGAGCAGGTCGTCGATCGCCTGGAAGGCCAGGCCGAGGTGGTAGCCGTACCGTTCCAGCGCGTCGGCGGTGGCGTCGTCCGCGCCGCCGAGGACCGCGCCGATGGAGCTGGAGGCGGCGAGCAGCGCGCCGGTCTTGTTGCCCTCCATCTCCAGGCACTCCTCGACGCTGACCCGGTCGCGGTGCTCGTAGGAGATGTCCTGCGCCTGACCGTCGATGAGGGCGCGGGTGGCGGTGGTGAGCCGGCGGGTGGCGCGGCCGGCCTCGACGGTGCCGAGCTCCAGCAGGATCTCGTTGGCGAGGGCGAACAGGGCGTCGCCGACCAGGATCGCCTGGGCGGGGCCGTGCACCTTCCAGACGGTGTCGCGGTGCCGGCGCTGCTCGTCGCCGTCCATCAGGTCGTCGTGCAGCAGCGAGAAGTTGTGGACGAGTTCGACGGCGACGGCGCCGGGGATGCCCACCTCGGGCGCGGCGCCAGTGACCTCGGCGGAGAGCACGGCGAGCGCGGGACGCACGGCCTTGCCGCCGTCGCCGTCGGCCGGATTGCCCTGGGCGTCGATCCAGCCGAAGTGGTAGGCGGCGACGGTGTCCATGGGTGACGCCAGCCGGTCGACGGCCGCACGCAGGACCGGAGTGGCCAGGGTCCGGCCGCGCTCCAGCAGCGCGGTCACGTCCACCGCGGCCCGTGGGACGGGCGTCGAGGCCGGGGGCACAGTGGGCACAGTCTCTCCTCTTGTTGCGGTACCGGGGGTGCGGGGGCCTGCCGCGGGCTTCTGATCGAGCATCAGGCCGCCTCCTCGAACTCGAAGAGATGGCGGGGGCGGGGCCGGCCCAGGGCGCTGAGCGCCGCGTCGGCCGCGCTCACTCCGCTGCGGACCGCACTCTCCATGGTCGCGGGCCACCCGGTGGCGGTCCACGCTCCGGCCAGGTACAGGCCGGGGGCCTTGGTGCGGGCGCCGGGCCGCAGCCGCCCGACGCCGGGGGTGGGGGCGAACGTGGCCGTACGCTCCCGGGTCACGAAGAAGTCCTTCACCACGGCGCCCCGGGTACCCGGAATCAGCCGCTCCAGCTCCGGCAGATAGCGTTCGCGCAGTTCGGCGACCGGCAGATCGATCTCTCCGTGCGCGGCCGACTGGGACAGCGCCAGGTACTGACCCTCGGTCAGCCCGGAGGCGTCGGTGCGGTCGAAGACCCACTGCACGGGCGTGCCGAGGGCCGCGAAGAAGGGGCGCGCGAGCACCTTGCGGTCGTAGACGACATGGACGTTGAGGATCGGCGCGGTGCCGATGCCCAGCAGCTGCTCGGGCGCGTCGAGGGCGCCGGGCGGCAGCAGGTCGTGGGCCTCGCGCTGGGGTACGGCGAGGACGACGGCGTCGGTTTCCAGGCGATCGCCGGGAACCTGAACGCTCCAGGTGCCGTTCTCGTTGATAGAGACGGAGGTGACGCGTGTACGGACCTCGGTACGGACGCCCGCGGAGTCGAGCGCCTTGCGGGCCAGCCGGTCGTGCAGTTCGCCCAGCGGGACGCGGGCCCAGCCGATGTCGGCCGCGCCCGGGTCGGACAGCAGACCGGTCTTGAACACCATCGCGGCGAGCCCCAGCGAGGCGTCGCCCGCGACCGCGTTGAGGGTGGCGACCCCGACCAGGTCCCACAGGGCCTCGACGGCGCGCGCCGACTGGCCGTGCGCGGCCAGCCAGCTGCCGAAGTCCTGGGTGTCCAGGGTCGGATCGGCGAGGTCGAGCCCCTTCAGCGCGAGCGCGGCCCGCCCGACCGCGGCGCGCTCGGCGAGCGAGAGGTGCGGATAGGCGGCCAGGCTGCGCCCCAGGTGGAGGGGGACGGGCAGCGGGTCGCGCCGCAGCCGGCCGAGCCGCCTGCCCTCGGGCTTGGCGACGTCGACGACGGGCACGTCCAGGCGGTCCTGCAGCGGTGCCAGCGCCGCGCCCTCGATCCGGTCGAGGAACCAGCGGTAGGCGGTGCAGCAGCGCAGGTACACGTGCTGGCCGTTGTCCACGGTCAGGTCGCCGCGCTGGAAGGAGAAGGCGAGGCCGCCCAGCCTGGGCCTGCCTTCGAGCAGGGTGACGCGGACGCCCGCGTCGGCGAGCGCGAGCGCCGCGGTGATCCCGGCGAGCCCGCCGCCGACCACGACGGCGCGCCGGCCTGCCGCGCCCTCGGGTTCCGCGGTGCCGTGCGCCTTTGCGGGGCGTGAGCCTTCGCTCATGGTGCGTCCTTCCAAGCGTACCGAGCGTGCAGGTGGAACCGTGCACGCTCGGCCGTCGCAGTCAGGGACGCCACGCCGCAGTGGAGGGTTGCCTGCCGCATGTCCCCTGGTTCGGTGAGGTCCATCAGGCGCGCCTCCTGACGGAACGCGGGGAGACATGGCGGCTCACATGCCGGGTGTCCAGGCCGGACAGACCGCGTACGGCGACATAGGCCTTCTCGCGTCCGGGCAGCGAGACCCGGCCGCGCAGCACGGCCTCCGGGTCGCGCTCGATGCGGTCCAGCAGCCGGCGGTAGATGCCGGCCATGGCGGCGACGCAGGCGCCGCTGCGCCGGTCGAGCATGGGCAGCAGCCGGTAGCCCTCGGCGAAAAGGGCGCGGGCCCGCCGTACTTCGAAGTGCACGAGGCCCGCGAAGTCGGAACCCTCGGGCGGCGTCGGCCCGTCGAAGCCGGCCGAACAGCCGAACTTGGCGAGGTCGTCGGCGGGCAGATAGGTACGGCCGCCGGCCGCGTCCTCACGGACGTCTCGGAGGATGTTGGTCAGCTGCAGGGCGAGGCCGAGGGTGTCCGCGTACTCGGGTGCGCGCTCGGCGCCGCGCGCGCCCGGTTCGGTGCCGAACACGCCGAGCGAGAGCCGGCCGATGGCACCGGCGACACAGCGGCAGTAGACCTTCAGGTCGTCCCAGGTCTCGTAGGTCTCGCCGCGTACGTCCATCTGGACGCCGTCGATCAGCTCGTCGAGGCCGCCGAGCGGGATCGGGAAAGCGCGTGCGGCATGGGCGAGAGCGACCGCGACGGGGTCGGTGTCGTCCTCCTCGACCTCGTCCTGACGGACCCGGGCGAGCAGCGCCCTGGTGTCCTCCAGCCGCTTCAGCTTCACCTCGTCGGCCAGGTCGCCGTCGCCGATGTCGTCCACGCGCCGGGAGAACGCGTACAGCGCCGACATGGCGCGGCGCTTGGGCGTGGGCAGCAGGCGGATGCCGTAGGCGAAGTTGCGTGCCTGCTGCCCGGTGACGGTCTCGCAGTAGCTGTAGGCGGCGAGTACCGGTGCGGACACGTGCGACGGAGAATCCACGGTCCGGATCACCCCTCTCCTCGCAGGATCACGCCCGCCTCACGCAGCAACTGGACCTTGCCGGGTCGGGGCGGGCCGGGAAGTACGTCGTATTCGGCGGCGGCGATCGCCCTGATCGCCGCCCTTCCCCCCGCCACGAACCCTGCGAGCAGCAGCTTCAACCTGCCGTGGACGCTACCCACCAGGGGGGCGCCTTCATTCAGCAGAACGCGGGCGCGTTGTGCTTCGTATGCAACCAGGGCGCGCACCGATGCGCTCGCGGTTTTCGCGGAGAGATCCGTTTCCTGGACATGAAAGCGCTTCATGTCCTCGGCCGGGAGGTAGATCCGGTCGCGGCCGAGGTCCTCCGCGACGTCCTGGAGGTGTTCCACGATCTGCAACGCGGTGCAGATCGCGTCGGACAGCCGGATCCGCTCGGGGGTCGAGGTGCCGGTGACGGCGAGGACGAGGCGGCCGACGGGGTTGGCGGACAGTTCGCAGTAGGCGAGCAGGTCGTCGTAAGTCTCGTAGCGCGTGACGAGCTGGTCCTGGCGGTTGGCGGCGATCAGACCGAGGAACGGCTCGGGGGTGAGGGAGCGGCGGCGGACGGTGGGCTGGAGGCGGCGCAGCAGCGGGTGGTGCGGGGTGCCGTCGAAGACCCGGCGCAGGTCGGCCTCGAAGGCGTCGAGCAGGACCAGCCGGTCCTCGGCCTCGGCGGGCGACACGCCGAGCAGCCGGGCGTCGGCGCCGCCGGGGGCCAGGTCGCCGTCGCCGATGTCGTCGACGAGACGGGCGAAGCCGTAGACGGCCATGAGATCGTCGCGCCAGGCCTTGGGCAGGAAGAAGGGGGCCACGGGAAAGTTCTCGCTCGTGGCCTTGTCCAGGGTGGCGCGTTCCGGATCCGGCGCCGTTTCGGTGGCCGTCATCGGGCGCTGCCCGGCGCGGGGACGGCACATGCTGCGTTGAGCTGGGGAGTTTCCGTAGCCATTGCCGTCACATCTCCCGTTCTACACTGCCGACCCAATAGACACTATTTCGGACACGCCGCCCGGCAATCGGCGGGGTCGCCCTGGCGCAGGGTGTCGCGCATTATCGCCCCACTTGCCGCTTTCCGGCACCGGTACAGCTTACGTTGTACAACGCAGCAAGGTCCGTCGGGGTGTCCTGCACATCACAACAACACACCGATTGGCTCCAAGATTCCTGCCGGAAAACGGAGTTGACGGTTCCTTTGCGCAGGCCGGGCCCCGCCGGACTGTTTCCGGCGGAGCCTTGGCCGAAACGGGCTACTTGCCCGTGAACTTCTCGTACTCCTTCAGGACCTCTTCGGTCGGTCCGTCCATGCGCAGCTCGCCGCGCTCCAGCCACAGGACGCGGTCGCAGGTGTCACGGATGGACTTGTTGTTGTGACTGACCAGAAACACCGTGCCGGCCTCCTTGCGCAGTTCCCGGATGCGTTCCTCGGAGCGCTTCTGGAACTTGCGGTCACCGGTGGCGAGCGCCTCGTCGATCATGAGGACGTCGTGGTCCTTGGCGGCGGCGATCGAGAACCGCAGCCGGGCTGCCATACCGGAGGAATATGTGCGCATCGGAAGTGTGATGAAGTCACCCTTCTCGTTGATCCCCGAGAAGTCGACGATCTCCTGGTAGCGCTCCTTGATCTGCTCCCGGGACATCCCCATGGCGAGACCGCCGAGGATGACGTTGCGCTCACCGGTCAGGTCGTTCATCAGGGCCGCGTTGACGCCGAGCAGCGAGGGCTGGCCGTCGGTGTAGACCTTGCCCTTCTCGGCGGGCAGCAGGCCGGCGATGGCACGCAGCAGGGTGGACTTGCCGGAGCCGTTGGAGCCGATCAGGCCGATGGCCTCGCCGCGGTAGGCCACGAAGGACACGCCGCGCACGGCGTGCACCTTGCGCACCCCGCGCTCCCCGCCGCGCTTGACGATGCGGCTCAGGGCGGCCGTCGCGCTGCCCTTGCCGGTCTTGGCGCCGTTGACGCGGTAGACGATGTGCAGGTCGTCCGCGATGACGGTGGGGCGACGCTCCCCTGTGTGCTGCCCGGTGAGCTGGTCCGCGTTCCGCTCGGCGCTCTGCTCAACCACGGCCGTACCTCTCCTCCGCCTTCCAGAAGTACACGAAACCGCCGGCGAACACGGCCACGGCCCAGAACAGCGCGATGGCCCACACGTGCGGCGGCAGGTTCGAGGCGCCGTAGCCGTCGATCAGCGCGTAGCGCATCAGGTCCATGTAGACCGCGGCCGGGTTGACCTGGAGCAGCCGGACCGCGATCTCGGAGCGGCCCTCCATCATCTTGTTGATGGAGAACATCACGCCGGACGTGTACATCCAGGTGCGCAGGATGAACGGCATCAGCTGGGCGAGGTCCGGCGTCTTGGCGCCCATGCGGGCCACGATCAGCGCGAGCCCCGTGTTGAACAGGAACTGCAGCAGCAGGACCGGCACGATCAGCAGCCAGGCGGGGCTCGGATAGCTGCCGAAGCCGATCGCCACGACGACCATCACGATCATCGAGAACAGCAACTGCTGGAGCTGCTGCAGCGAGAAGGAGATGGGCAACGAGGCGCGCGGGAAGTGCAGGGCGCGCACCAGGCCCAGGTTGCCGGAGATCGCCCGGACACCCGACATGACCGAGCTCTGCGTGAAGGTGAACACGAACACGCCCGTGACCAGGAACGGGATGTACACGTCCTGGGACAGGCCGCGGCTCGCGTGCAGGATCACGCCGAAGATGAAGTAGTACACGCCCGCGTTCAGCAGGGGCGTCGCCACCTGCCACAGCTGGCCGAGCTTGGCCTGGCTGTACTGCGCCGTCAGCTTCGCCTGGGAGAAGGCGAGGATGAAGTGGCGCCGCCCCCACAGTTGGCGGACGTACTCGGGCAGCGAGGGCCGGGCGCCGCTCACGGCGAGCCCGTACTTGGCGGCGAGCTGCGCCGCCGTCAGCCCGTCGTCGGGCGACGGTATCGCGCTCACCGCGGCACCGCCGTCATGGGTTGTGTGACTCACGAGTGGAAATCCGGACTCTCTTGGGTAAGAAGCTTGCTCTCTTCAGGTAAGAGAAGCTTCTCAGATCACCGGAGGCCGGCCCAGCCGGGTCAGCCGCCACACCGTGCGCCAGCGCATCGGGCGGCGAGGACCGCACGCGGTGGTCCAGCCCTCCCTGAACCCGCCGAACCAGGCCCGCAGGGCCGGACGGGAGGGGCGGCGGACCAGCGTGAGCAGCATCCAGACCCCGAGGTAGACGGGGATCAGCGGGGCGGGGAGGTTGCGGCGGGCCAGCCACACGCGGTTGCGGGCGACCATGCGGTGGTAGACCGCGTGCCGCGAGGGCGCGGTCGTCGGGTGGTACAGCACCATGTCCGACCGGTAGTCGATCATCCAGCCGGCGTCGAGGGCCCGCCAGGCCAGGTCGGTCTCCTCATGGGCGTAGAAGAACTCGTCCGGCAGCCCGCCGACCTCGGCGAACACCCGGGTACGGACGGCGTTGGCGCCGCCCAGGAAGGTGGTGACCCGGGAGGAGCGCATCGGGTCGGAGGCGCGCAGCCGGGGTACGTGGCGGCGCTGGGTCTCGCCGGTCTCGGGGTCGGCGATGCGGAAGCTGATGATGCCGAGCTCCGGGTCCGCGGCGAAGGCCTCGCGGCACAGCTCGGCGGTGTCGTGGCGGGCGAGCAAGCCGTCGTCGTCGAGGAACAGCAATATGTCGACATCTCGGCCGCCGGGGCCGAAGGCCGCTATGCCGACATTGCGGCCGCCGGGGATGCCCAGGTTCTCGGGCAGCTCGATCGCCCGTACGCCTTCGGGCACGTCCGGGACCGGCGAGCCGTTGCCGACGACGACCACCTCGATCGGCCCGCCGTCCTGCTTGGCGACCGAGTCGAGCAGGGCCCGCAGCTCATCGGGGCGGTTGCCCATGGTGATGATGACGGCCCCGACCCGCATGGCCGTGCTCACTTCAGCCTGCTGGAGGCGAGGATGGACACCAGGTGCAGCAGGGTCTGCAGCAGCGCGATGCCGGCCAGCACCGCGACACCCAGCCGGGAGAAGAACAGGTCGCCGCGCACCTGGTCGACGATCGCCAGGACCAGGATCAGCAGGGACGCCTCGATGCCGAGGATCAGACGGTGGAACTTGAACGCGGCGGCGGCACGGCGGGCCAGTGCCATGCCGGAGGACCGCATCTCGGACGCGGCCTCCTTGACCGGGGGCTTGCCCGCCTGGTGGCGGGCGACGCCGACCAGGTCGGTCTCGGCCTTGATGAGAATGGCACCGAGCGCGGCCAGCGTGCCGAGGAAGGCCCACAGCCAGTCGATACGGCCGCCGCCCCACAGGTCGGCGGCGCGCAGGCCGAAGCCGGTGAGCACCGCGGCGTCGGTCAGATAGGCGCCGACCCGGTCCAGGTAGACGCCGTTCAGCGAGTACTGCTTCTTCCAGCGGGCGATCTCGCCGTCGACGCAGTCCAGCAGCAGATACATCTGGACGCACACCACGCCGAGCACGGCGCCCGGGATCCCCGGCAGCAGAAGTGCCGGGGCCGCGAGCACGCCGAATACGGTCATCAGGTACGTGAGCTGGTTGGGCGTGACCCTGGTGTTCACCAGGTAGCGGTCGACGCGCAGGGAGACCTCTCGCATGTAGAGGCGTCCCATCCAGTGCTCACCGCTGCGCCGGTCCTTCACCCCCGCGGGGTGGACGACCGGACGGAGTTCAGCTACCGATGGCCTTGACATAGTCGGCGTAGGTGTCCTTGATCTGGTTCGTCTTGAGGTCGAGGTGTTCGAGGATCGTGTAACGGCCGGGACGGGTCTCCGGGGCGAACTCCACGACGCGGACGAACTCGTCCACGCTGAAGCCGATCTCCTCCGGCAGCACCGGAAGCCCGTGCCGGCGCAGCACGTCGGCCATGTATGCCGACTCCTCGTGGGCGCCGCGCAGGTACATCGCGAAGGCCGCGCCCAGCCCGCACTGTTCGCCGTGGGCGGCCGCGCGCTTGGGGAACAGCAGGTCGAAGGCGTGGTTGATCTCGTGGCAGGAGCCGGAGGACGGGCGGGAGTCACCGGAGATCGACATCGAGATACCGCTGAGCACCAGCGCCTCGGCGAGCACCTGCAGGAACTCGTTCTCGCCGATGCCGCCGGGGTGCCTCAGGACCGCCTCGCCGGCCTGCCGGGCCATGGCCGCGGCGAGACCGTCGATCTTCTCGCCGTTGACCCGGTTCGACAGCTCCCAGTCCGCGACCGCGTTGATGTTGGAGATCGCGTCACCGATGCCGGCCCGGACGAAGCGGGCAGGGGCCTCGCGGATCACGTCCAGGTCGATGACCACCGCGATGGGGTTCGGCACACCGTAGGAGCCGCGACCCGCGTCGTTGTCGAGCGTGGCGACCGGCGAGCACAGGCCGTCGTGCGCGAGGTTCGTCGGCACGGCGACCAGGGGCAGGCCGACACGGGCCGCGGCGAACTTGGCGCAGTCGATGATCTTGCCGCCCCCGAGGCCGACCACGGCGTCGTAGTGGCCGGATTTCATCTCGCCGGCCAGCCGGATCGCGTCGTCGAGGGTGCCGCCGCCGACCTCGTACCAGCTGGCGCCGGGCAGCGAGGGCGCGATGCGCTCGCGCAGCTTGGTGCCGGAGCCACCGCTGACCGCGACGGCGAGCCGGCCGGACTGCGCGATGCGCTCGTCGGCGAGGACACCGGCCAGGTCGTCCAGGGCACCCGGGCGGATGTCCACGACGACCGGCGAGGGAATCAGCCGTGTCAGTAGCGGCACGCGATCTCCCGTCCCTTGGCGAGGTCGTCGTGGTTGTCGATCTCGACCCACTTGACGTCGCCGATCGGCGCCACGTCGATCCGGAAGCCGCGATTGACCAGTTCCTGGTACCCGTGCTCGTAGAACTGCTGCGGGTCCGTCTCCCAGACCGTCTTCAGCGCGTCGGCCAGCTCGGGGGCGGCGTCGCCCTCGATCAGGGTGACGCCGATGTACTCGCCGGTGGCCTCGGCCGGGTCCATCAGCTTGGTGATCTTCGTCATGCCCTTCTCGGGGTCGACGACGACCTTCATCTCCTCGTCCGCGAGGGACTTCACGGTGTCCAGCGCGAGGATGATCCGCTTGCCCTCGCCGCGGGCCGCGAGCAGTGTCTTCTCGACGGAGACCGGGTGCACGGTGTCGCCGTTGGCGAGGATCACGCCGTCCTTGAGGGCGTCACGGCCGCACCACAGGGAGTAGGCGTTGTTCCACTCCTCGGCCTTGTCGTTGTCGATGAGGGTGAGCTTGAGGCCGTACTTCTGCTCCAGGGCCGCCTTGCGCTCGTACACGGCCTCCTTGCGGTAGCCGACGATGATCGCGACCTCGGTCAGACCGACCTCGGCGAAGTTGGCGAGGGTCAGGTCGAGGACCGTGGGTTCGCCCTCTATGCCCGCGGGCCCCACCGGCACCAGCGCCTTGGGCAGGGTGTCGGTATAGGGGCGCAGACGCCGGCCGGCGCCGGCCGCCAGCACGAGGCCGATCATGCGGGTTCTCCTTCGTCGTGTACGGCTGGGGCTCCTGCGGAGACCCAGAAACGGATGCTCTCGGCGAGCACCACGAGGGCGACGGCCACGGCGAGGACCGTGAGCGCGACCGTGAACTGCGGGGCGGTGAGCACCGCGGCCAGGACGGTGACGAGCAGCGTCCGCCCTTCGTGCCCCCCGATGACGCGCACCAGCCAGGCCGGAGGTGCTCCGGCGTTGCCGCGGATGCGGTACACCGTGTCGTAGTGATGGTAGGCGACGGCCGCCACCAGGCCGAAAGCCGCAGGGAGAGCACCGTTCACCCCTGCTTTACCGGCGAGGGCGAGCACGGTGCCGTACTCGGCGGCCCGGAAGAAGGGCGGGACCAGCCAGTCGAGGGCGCCCTTGAGGGGGCGGGCCACGGCGAGGGCCGAGGTGAGGACGTAGGCCAGTGCGCCGACCAGCGGCAGCACCGAGCCGTACCCGGTGAGGGCGGAGCAGGCGACCACCGCGGCACCGCCCAGCAACGCGACGGCGGGCGCGGCGAGACCGGGCAGGCCCCGCGGTGCGACCCGCCCGAGGGCGTCCGCCAGTGGTCCGGAGTCGGCGAGGTCCGCCAGCGCCCGGGCGGCCCGGTCGGTGCGCCGGGCCTTGCGGGTCAGGGAGCGCAGCACGCGGCCTGCCGTGGTGTAGGTCGCGGCGATGGCGCAGCCGATGAGCAGCGCGTAGAAGGTGATCCGCGGGGCGGTGGCCGCGGTGAGGACCGCGATCATCGCCCAGCGCTCGCCGATCGGCAGCACTATCATCCGCCGCATCCACACCGTCCAGCCGACGCTGTCGAGCTTGTCGGAGAGCGCGGCGGTGGGACTGGTGTTGGCGGCGGCGTCGTGATTGGCCTCGTTGAAGGAGAAGTCGACCACGTGCCGGCAGGTCTGCAGGAGCATCGCGCCGAGGGCGAGGGCCCACACGTCGTCGCCGCCCCGGGCCGCCCCCAGCGCGAGGCCGGCGTAGTAGGCGTACTCCTTGGCCCGGTCGAAGGTGGCGTCGAGCCAGGCGCCGAGCGTGGAGTACTTCAGGGCGTAACGGGCGAGCTGGCCGTCGGTGCAGTCCAGCACGAAGGAGGCGATCAGCAGCACGCCGGCCGCTATGAAGCCGACGCGCGTGCCCGTGGCCGCGCAGCCCGCCGCGATGAGCGCGGTGAGCAGCGAGGCCGTGGTGACCTGGTTCGGGGTCAGACCGTGGCGGGCGCACCAGCGGGCGATGTAGCGCGAGTAAGGGCTGATGAAGAAGGTGGTGAAGAAGCCGTCGCGGGACTTCACCGCCGATTTCAGGCGTACGGCCTCGTCGTCGACGGCGGCTACGGCCTGCCGCGCCTCGTTGCGGGCCTGCGGGTCTGCGGGGACGGCGGCGACCAGGCTGCCGAGCTCCGGGCGGTGCACCTCGCAGCCGTCGGCGTCGAGGGCGGTGACGACGCGGTCGGTGAGGCTGTCCACGGCGAGCGCGGTGCCTCCGCCGACGGAGGTCTCGCGGGCCACGGCCCGGGTGAGCTCCTGCCGGGCGGCGGGCTGGGCGGTGACGGCGCCGGGGACGGCGGAGAGCGCGAAGCGCGGGTCGGTCAGGCCGAGCCGCAGAGTGTGCCGGTGACCGACGAAGCGGGCGTCGACCAGGGCCACGCGGTCGCCGGCAGGCGCCGCGGCGAGCAGGGTCTCCGCCTCGGCGGCGTCCGCTGCCACCTGGACGTCGAAGCCGAGCGACCGCAGATCGTTCTCGAGGGACGATCCGGGGACCGGCTGACCGGTGACGATGGCGGTCGACAACCGAACTCACTCCCTGGGTGCCGGCGCGAGCGCCGGTCTCTTGCGTGGTGGGGCGCCCTGTCAGCGGCACCCGGGCGGCATGTCGGCAGAGGCTATCCGATGGGCGGGAGCCCTTGTTCACCGGCCGTTCACGGCCCGGCCCACGGGGCCTGCCCCGGCCTTTGCCGCGATCATCATCGGGGATCCGGGGCCCGCCCCACAAACCCATGGGCACAGACCCGGGCATCCGGGACACCCGGCGCGTCGGCACCTCGGCATAGGGTGAACGACCATGACGTGGCTGATCACCGGCGGAGCCGGATACATCGGGGCGCATGTGGCACGGGCCATGGCCGGCGCCGGGGAGAGCGTCGTGGCGCTGGACGATCTGTCGGCGGCGGTGCCCGCCCGGCTGCCCGCGGACGTCCCGCTGGTCGAGGGCTCGACGCTGGACGGGGCCCGGCTGAAGCGGGTCTTCGCCGAGTACGACGTCACGGGCGTCGTCCACCTCGCGGCGCGCAAGCAGGTCGCCGAGTCGGTGGCGCAGCCCACCCGGTACTACCGGGAGAACGTCGGCGGTCTGGCCACGCTGCTGGACGCGGTCGCCGAGGCGCGGATCGACCGCCTGGTGTTCTCCTCGTCGGCGGCGGTGTACGGCAACCCGGACGTGGACCTGATCACCGAGGACACCCCGTGTGCGCCGGTGAACCCCTACGGGGAGACCAAGCTGGCCGGTGAGTGGCTGGTGCGGGCGGCCGGAGAGGCGCACGGAATCTCCACGGTGTGCCTGCGCTATTTCAACGTGGCGGGCGCGGCGGCGCCGGAGCTCGCGGACACCGGCGTGTTCAACATCGTGCCGATGGTCTTCGACCGGCTCACCCGCGACGAGGCCCCGCGGATCTTCGGTGCCGACTATCCGACGCCGGACGGCACCTGCGTCCGGGACTACATCCACGTGTCCGACCTGGCCGAGGCCCACCTCGCCGCGGCGCGCCGGCTCGGCGACGGGGGCCTGTCCGGTGATCTGACGCTGAACATCGGGCGGGGCGAGGGCGTCTCGGTGCGCGAGCTGATCACGGTCATCGGGGAGGTCTCCGGGGACCGCCGGGAGCCGGTGGTGGAGGCGCGCAGGCCGGGGGACGCGCCGCGCGCGGTCGCGTCGGCCGAGCGGGCCGCCGAGCAGCTGGGCTGGCGGGCCCGGCGCGGGGTCCAGGAGATGGTCGCCTCGGCCTGGCAGGGCTGGCGGCTGCATCACGGCGGCTGAGCCGGGGATGCACCGAGGGTGCGCCGAGGATGAGCCGCACCCATTCTGACCTGCGGAACGTTTCCGCAGGTCAGGGCACATGACAACGGTGTTCAGTGCCGCGTTGCCCCATACCCCCCACCCGTAGTTCACTGGGCCGAGCCGGACGGATACGGAAGGGCGGATGTCATGGGGGCAGGGCACGACCACGGGCACGCGCACGGCCATGCGCCGCCCACGGCTACGGCCGCGGCCGCGTACCGGGGCCGGCTGCGGATCGCGCTGGGCATCACGCTCACGATCATGGTGGTGGAGCTCGTCGGCGGTCTGGTCGCGGACTCGCTCGCGCTGATCGCGGACGCGGCGCACATGGCGACCGACGCGGTGGGTCTCGGCATGGCCCTGCTCGCGATCCACTTCGCCAACCGCCCGCCGAGCACCAACCGCACCTTCGGCTACGCCCGCGCCGAGATCCTCGCCGCCCTGGCCAACTGTGTGCTGCTGCTCGGGGTCGGCGGATACGTCCTGTACGAGGCGATCCAGCGGTTCGTGACGCCCGCGGAGACCCGTGGCGGCCTGATGATCGTGTTCGGTCTGATCGGCCTGGTGGCGAACTCGGTCTCGCTGACCCTGCTGATGCGCGGGCAGAAGGAGAGCCTGAACGTGCGCGGCGCCTTCCTGGAGGTCGCCGCGGACGCGCTGGGCTCGTTCGCGGTGCTGGTGTCGGCGGCGGTGATCCTGACCACCGGGTGGCAGGGCGCCGACCCGGTCGCCTCGCTGGTCATCGGCGTGATGATCGTGCCCAGGACGCTGAAGCTGCTGCGCGAGACGCTGGACGTGCTGCTGGAGGCGGCACCGAAGAACGTCGACATGGCCGAGGTCCGGGCGCACATCCTGGCGCTGGACGGCGTGGAGGACGTACACGACCTGCACGCATGGACGATCACCTCCGGGATGCCGGTGCTGTCGGCGCATGTGGTGGTCAGCTCGGACGTGCTCAGCGCCGTCGGCCACGAGAAGCTGCTGCACGAGCTGCAGGGCTGCCTCGGCGACCACTTCGACGTGGCCCACTGCACCTTCCAGCTGGAGCCGAGCGGGCACGCCGAGCACGAGGCGCGGCTGTGCCACTGACGGGACGCACGGGCGTTCTGCACCCGCCCCGGACGGTTCCGTGATCTGCGGACCGGGCACGATGATCTACCGGGTCCGCCTTCCGGTACCGCGCCGCGCGCGGACGTGCCGGGAAGTGCCGGGAGTGCCGGATTCGTACGGCAGACTTGGGGTGCGAAGACCGAGGCGAAGGATGGGTATGCCGATCACACCTGCCAGCGCGACGCACAGCTCGTCGAATGGCACCGCAGAGGCGATTTTGCTGGAACTGGTCGACGAGAAGGGTGTGACGATCGGCACGGCGGAGAAGCTCGCCGCCCACCAGCCACCGGGACAGCTGCACCGCGCGTTCTCGGTGTTCCTCTTCGACGAACAGGGCCGGCTGCTGCTCCAGCAGCGGGCGCTCGGCAAGTACCACTCCCCCGGTGTGTGGTCCAACACCTGCTGCGGCCATCCGTACCCGGGCGAGGCGCCGTTCGCCGCGGCGGCCCGGCGCACGTACGAGGAGCTCGGCGTCTCGCCCTCGCTGCTGGCGGAGGCGGGCACGGTCCGCTACAACCACCCCGACCCCGCCTCGGGCCTGGTCGAGCAGGAGTACAACCACCTGTTCGTCGGCCTGGTGCAGGCACCGCTCGCACCGGACGCCGAGGAGGTCGCCCGGACCGTCTTCGTGACGGCCGCCGAGCTGGCCGAGCGCCACGCCCGCGATCCCTTCTCGGCCTGGTTCATGACGGTCCTGGACGCGGCCCGCCCGGCGATCAGAGAGCTGACGGGCCCCTCCGCGGGCTGGTGACCCACCCAGGACAACACGACAGGCCCGCGGCACTACGACAGCGCCGGCGGGCCTGCGATTCAAGACCCGCGCCGGCCCGGGGCCACGGCAGCTCCGCCGACCCGCGAACCACGCAGCCTCACCGGCCTGCGACTCAGGGGCCTCGCCGACCTCGGGGGCACGGCAGCCTCGCCGGCTTGCGCGACCACACAGCCTCGCTGTCCGCGAGGTCCTCACGCACACCGGCCTGCCGTTTCGCACTCTCGCCGTCCTGCAGCGCGACGGCCGTCCGTCCCACCGGCCTGCGGGGCCCACGCCGCCTCGTCGGCCTGTGGTTGAGCACGCTCGCCGACCTCGGGCCACGGCGGGCCGTCGGGCTGTGGTTCGACACCCACGCCGGCCCGGGGTCGCGGCATCCTCGTCGTCTGCGGGTGGCAGTCGCGGGGTGAAGCTGAGCTACGGCAGCGTCGCGGGCTTGAGGGGCAGGGCGGCCCAGATGACCTTGCCGCCGCTCGCGGTGTGCTCCACGTCGACCGTCCCGCCCGCCTCCCGCGCCACCTCGCGGACCAGCAGCAGGCCCCGGCCACCGGTCTGGCCGTGGTCGGCCTCCAGGGCGGTCGGACGGTAGGGATGGTTGTCCTCCACGGACACCCGCACCCACTCGGCTCCGACGGCGACCTCCACGGCCAGCATCGGCGACAGCAGCGCCGCGTGCCGTACCGCGTTGGTGACCAGCTCCGAGACGATCAGCAGCAGGCCGTACACCAGCTCGTCGGAGACCGGCACGCCCTGGCGCAGCAGCAGGTCCCGTACGGCATGCCGGGCCTGCGGGACCGAGGCGTCCACCGCGGCGGCAGTGAACCGCCAGACGCCTTCGTACGGCAGTGGATCGGGCAGCCGCTCGGCGCCCCCCGCTGGGCGCGGGCCGTCCCCGCGCCCGTGGTTGTCCATCGTCCGGTCGCCACCCTCGCGCTCGATTGTCACCACACGTCGAGTGTTGGTAACGATCCGCTCAGGTCCCTAGGACTGAACACAAGTCAGCGGGTATCGAACGGTTTCTGACCGAGTGCGTATGACACGGTCACGTGTGGGACTGTTCCTGTCGCCCGGACGCCGGTTCGCGAACTAGTCGGGTCGTACGGGTTTGGACGGCCCCTTACTCGGAGACGAGCCCGACGACACGCCGCCCGCCGTAACCGGTGGCCACGAGACCGAGGCCGTCGAAGAGCAGGGCGAGCGAGAAGAAGGCGCCGATGACGTACTGACTGCTGCTCGGCCAGGAGCCGAGGACCAGGATCCCCAGCAGCAGGTCGAAGGCGCCGAGCAGCAGTGTCCAGCCCAGCTGCGGTCCGCGCACGACCAGGCCGCCGACCAGCCGGAAGAGGCCCGCGGAGAGGAACAGCAGCGCGGCGAACATGGTGAGCGCGGCCGCCGCGGCGTGCGGCAGACGGATGACGACGACGCCGGCCGCGATGTTCAGGGCGGCGACGATGACACCGAGCCAGAAGAAGCTGGTGCCACGGGCCTGGATCGCGTGCACCAGACCGACGATCCCGCCGATCAGCAGCAGCCAGCCGAACAACAGCATCGAGGTGAGCGTGGCGACCCCGGTGTAGACGAGTCCCACGATCCCGGCGAGCACGAGGAGCACACCGAGCGCGGTGAGCAGGCTGAAGCCGCGGTGGAGTTTCGTCGCGCTGTCTCCGCGTGTGCCGGCCCTGGCCATCGCCGCCTCCTCGGTCCACGCCGCTCGCCCCCTCCCTCTTTGTCCCCATTGAGCCGGTTTCGTAACGCACCGCACCTGCCAACCCGCGCTGTCCGCGCCCGTCGGACCCCCCGATACGATCCGCGCATGGAGCCCCAGCTGTCGCACCGCACCGAAGGCGCTGTCGCCACCGTCGTCATCCGCAACCCGGCCAAGCGCAACGCCATGACCGCCGCGATGTGGCGGGCCCTCCCGCCGCTGCTGGACGACTTGGCACGGGACCCCGGCGTGCGGGCGCTGGTGCTCACCGGTGAGGGCGGAACCTTCTGCGCGGGCGCGGACATCAGCACGCTCCAGGGCTCGCCCGAGGAGGCACAGCGACTCGCCGTGGCCGCCGAGGAGGCGCTCGCCGCGTTCCCCAAGCCGACCGTGGCCGCCGTGCGCGGGCACTGTGTGGGCGGCGGGGCACAGCTCGCCGCGGCCTGCGATCTACGGCTGGCGGAGGAGGGCGCGCTGTTCGGAGTGACTCCGGCGCGGCTCGGCATCGTCTATCCGGCCTCCTCGACCCGTCGGCTGGTGTCGCTGGTGGGTCCGGCGACCGCCAAGTACCTGTTGTTCACGGCCGAGTTGATCGACGCCGGGCGGGCGCTCGGCACCGGGCTGGTGGACGAGGTGCTGCCGGAGGGCGAACTGGACAAGCGCGTCGCGGAGTTGGCCCGGGTCCTGGTCTCCCGCTCGCAGCTGACCCAGGCCGCCGCGAAGGAGTTCGCGGGCGGCCGTACCGACCGGGACGCCCACTGGGCGCGGACGGCGCGCGGCAACCCCGACACCGCGGAAGGGGTCGCCGCGTTCCTGGAGCGCCGGCAGCCGCGGTTCACATGGAGCGTGTCTACCTCAGGATGAAACGGCTCCGCGAGCGCAACTGCTCGACGAGGTGGGCGGGGGCCCTGTCCGGGGAGCCGGCGGCGTAGGGCGGCCGCGGGTCGTACTCCGTGGCGAGCTGGAGAGCCTGGGCGTGTTCGTCGCCGGCGATGCGGCCGGCCAGGGTGAGGGCCATGTCGATGCCGGCGGAGACGCCGGCCGCGGTGACGTACTTTCCGTCCGCCACGACCCGCTCCTCGGCCGGTTCGGCGCCGAACTTCTTCAGCTGGTCGAGCGCCAGCCAGTGCGAGGTCGCGCGCCGGCCGTCCAGCAGACCCGCGGCGGCCAGCAGCAGCGAGCCCGTGCACACCGAGGTGGTCCAGGTGCTGGTCGCGTCGACGTCGCGCAGCCAGTCCAGCAGCGGCCGGTGCTCCATGAGGTCGCTCTGCCCCGGGCCGCCCGGGACGATCACCAGGTCCGGCCGCGTGACCTCGGCCAGCGACCGGTCGGCGACGACCCCGAGCGCACGGGTGTCGGTGCGGACGGGACCGGTGCGCTCGGCGACGAACACGGTCTCAGCACCGGGGAGGCGGGAGAGGATCTCGTAGGGGCCGACGGCGTCGAGGGCGGTGAACCGGTCGTAGACGACGATGGCGATCTGCATGGCGTGTCCCTTCGGTGGTGTGAGCGGCGTTGCGCGACGTGTCTCAGCGAGCGACAGCGAGGCGGAACCAGTGACATGCGGTGACGGGGTCCAGTGGGCGTGGCTGCGACAAAGCCTTGGTGGCCGAGGCGAGCGCGGGGCGGAGTGACGGGGGTCGATGGGGCCCGGGTTGGGCTGAGCGGCCGCGAACGTCCGTGCTGAAGCCGTTGGGCGGGCGCGGCGGAGTATCAGGGGCGATGTGGCTGCTCGACGGGCAAGGGCCGATGCGGGCGTCCGTCGGCGATGGCCGGTGCAGTGGGCCGTCGCCGGGCGCAGAACGCCGGTGCCGGCGGCCGGGCTCAGCGGGCCACGGCGGGGCGGAAACGGCGGCGGTATTCGGCCGGGGGTGTGGCGAGGGCCTTGATGAAGGCGCGGCGCATGGCCTCGGGGGTGCCGTAACCGCTGGCGCGGGCGACCTCCTCGATGTTGTCGGGGGTGTCCTCCAGCAGGCGGCGGGCGTGTTCCAGGCGGACCCGGTCGACGTACCGGCCGGGGGTCATGCCGGTCTCCTCGCGGAAGGCGCGGGCGAAGTGGCGAGGTGAAAGGCGGGCGCGGGCGGCGAGCGCGTCGATCGTCAGGTCGCCGCCCGGATGCTCGGCGATCCAGCGCTGGACCTCCCGCAGCGGTGCGCGCTGCGCGGTCTGCGCGGCGAGCTGGGCGCTGAACTGCGCCTGGTTGCCGGGCCGGCGCAGGAACACCACCAGATGCCGGGCGACGGCGAGCGCGACGTCCCGGTCCAGGTCCTCCTCGACCAGGGCGAGGGCCAGGTCGATGCCGGAGGTCACCCCGGCCGAGGTGGCGACGTGCCCGTCCCGGACGTAGATCGGCTCCGGATCCACGGCGACCGCCGGGTGGTCGCGGGCGAGCTTGTCGCAGTAGGCCCAGTGGGTCGTCGCCCGGTGGCCGTCGAGGAGTCCGGCGGCGGCGACCAGGATGGCGCCCGTGCACACCGAGACCAGGCGCGGGACGCGCGGTCCGCGGGCACGCAGCCAGTCGATCACCCGGGGGTCGGGGTGGCGCGTGCCCTCGCCGCCGGGCACCAGCAGGGTGTGCGGGTCGGCGGCGGCGGTGAGCGCCTCGTCCGGTACGAGGGTCAGGCCGCTGGAGGTGCGCACCGGGCCGCCGTCCAGCGAGCCCGTACGGACCCGGTAGGTGCCCGGTGTGTGCTTCTCCGCGCCCGCGAACACCTCGAGCGGCCCGGTGACGTCGAGGCTCTGGACGCCGTCGAAGACGACGAAGAGGAGGGTCCGCGGGTGGGCCGTGTCCTCGATTCGCTGCGTCATGCCCTCGATTCTTCGCCCCCGGGAGTGTGGCCGCAATGACGTTTTTCCCACCTTTTCTGCCATGCCCGGCGCCGTCTGCGGCGCATGGGCGGGCGGCACCTCGGCGGGCCGCCGGCCCCGCGGCCCGCCGAGGTGCCGCCCTGATCCCCGGTTGTCGGTGTCACCTGCCACAATTGCCGCGCAACCTCAGTCGAGAAGGCGGTACGGGATCGTGACGACACCGGGATCCATCGGAGCAGGATCCATCGAAGGCAGGATCGCCGAGGAACTCGGCGTACGGGAGCGGCAGGTGAAGGCCGCGGTGGAACTGCTCGACGGCGGTTCGACGGTGCCCTTCATCGCCCGCTACCGCAAGGAAGCGACCGAGATGCTCGACGATGCGCAGCTGCGCACGATCGAGGAGCGGCTGCGGTATCTGCGGGAGCTGGAGGAGCGGCGTACGGCGATCCTGGAGTCGGTGCGCGAGCAGGGCAAGCTGACCGAGGAGCTGGAGGCCCGCATCCGCGGCGCCGAGACCAAGGCGCGGCTGGAGGACATCTACCTCCCCTACAAGCCCAAGCGGCGCACCAAGGCGCAGATCGCGCGCGAGGCGGGCCTGGAGCCGCTGGCGGAGGGCCTGCTGGGCGACCCGACGGTGGAGCCGCTCGCGGCCGCCGCCGCGTTCGTGGACGCCGACAAGGGTGTCGCCGACCCGCAGGCCGCGCTGGAGGGCGCGAGGGCGATCCTCACCGAGCGGTTCTCGGAGGACGCCGACCTGATCGGCGAGCTGCGCGAGCGCATGTGGGTGCGCGGGCGGCTGGCCGCGAAGGTGCGGGAGGGCAAGGAGGAGGCGGGCGCGAAGTTCGCCGACTACTTCGACTTCGCCGAGCCGTTCACCGAGCTGCCCTCGCACCGGATCCTGGCGATGCTGCGCGGCGAGAAGGAGGAGGTCCTGGACCTCGTCCTGGAGCCGGAGGAGCCGGCCGAGTCCCCCTCGGTTCCGTCGTCGTACGAGGGCATCGTCGCGAACCGGTTCGGGATCGCCGACCGGGGCCGCCCCGCCGACAAGTGGCTGACGGACACCGTCCGCTGGGCCTGGCGCACCCGCATCCTCGTCCACCTAGGCATCGATCTGCGGCTGCGGCTGCGGACGGCCGCCGAGGACGAGGCGGTGAACGTCTTCGCGGCGAACCTGCGCGACCTGCTGCTGGCCGCCCCGGCCGGCACCCGCGCGACGCTGGGCCTGGACCCCGGTTTCCGTACGGGCGTGAAGGTCGCCGTGGTCGACGCGACCGGCAAGGTCGTCGCCACGGACGTGATCTATCCGCACGTCCCGGCCAACAAGTGGGACGAGGCGATCGCCAAGCTCGCGCGGCTCGCCGAGGAGCACGCGGTCGAGCTGGTCGCGATCGGCAACGGCACGGCCTCCCGCGAGACCGACAAGCTCGCCGCCGAACTGATCACCAAACACCCGGAGTTGAAGCTCACCAAGGTGATGGTGTCCGAGGCGGGCGCGTCGGTGTACTCGGCCTCGCAGTACGCCTCGCAGGAGCTGCCGGACATGGACGTGTCGCTGCGCGGCGCGGTCTCCATCGCCCGTCGGCTCCAGGACCCGCTGGCCGAGCTGGTGAAGATCGACCCGAAGTCGATCGGCGTCGGCCAGTACCAGCACGACCTGTCCGAGGTGAAGCTGTCCCGCTCGCTGGACGCGGTCGTGGAGGACTGTGTGAACGGCGTCGGCGTGGACGTCAACACCGCGTCCGTGCCGCTCCTGTCGCGGGTGTCGGGCATCTCCTCCGGTCTCGCCGAGAACATCGTGGCGCACCGGGACGCCAATGGCCCGTTCAAGTCCCGGTCCGAGCTGAAGAAGGTGGCGCGGCTCGGCCCGAAGGCGTACGAGCAGTGCGCGGGCTTCCTGCGCATCCGGGGCGGCGACGACCCGCTGGACGCCTCCAGCGTGCACCCCGAGGCCTATCCGGTGGTCCGCCGCATGGTGAAGACCGCCGGCCAGGAGGTCGCCTCCCTGATCGGCAACACCGGTGTGCTGCGCTCGCTGAGGCCCGCCGACTTCGTGGACGACACGTTCGGTCTGCCGACCGTGACGGACATCCTGAAGGAGCTGGAGAAGCCGGGCCGCGACCCGCGTCCCGCGTTCAAGACGGCCACCTTCAAGGAGGGCGTGGAGAAGATCTCCGACCTGTCCGCCGGGATGATCCTGGAGGGCGTGGTGACGAACGTGGCCGCGTTCGGCGCGTTCGTGGACGTCGGCGTCCACCAGGACGGCCTGGTGCACGTCTCGGCGATGTCCAAGACGTTCGTCAAGGACCCGCGCGATGTCGCCAAGCCGGGTGACATCGTCAAGGTGAAGGTCCTCGACGTGGACATCCCGCGCAAGCGGATCGCGCTGACCCTGCGCCTGGACGACGAGGCCGCGCCGCAGGGACAGGGCGGCGGCCGGCAGCAGCGCGGTGGCGGCGCCCGGCCGCCCCAGCAGCGGCAGGGCGGCGGCCAGGGCCGGCGCGAGGCCCGTGGCGGCGACCGGGGCGGCCGCCAGGCTCCGCCGCCCGCGAACAGCGCCATGGCCGACGCACTGCGCCGCGCGGGCCTGCTCGACCCGAAGAAGCGGTGACCTTGCGGGGCTTGGGCCGCATCCCCGCGGACTCCGCCCCGGGGACAGGGTTTCCCACCCGCGCATCCGTCACGGCCGGCTGAAAAGGCACCCTCCTCACGGAGGGTGCCTTCGTCCAGGGCGTCCCGCACGCGCCCTCGCCGGGCGACGTCAGGCAGGGGCGTCTCCCGGCCGGCCGGTGAGGAGGCGCTCCAGGTCCCGCAGGTCCTTGCCGATGGACGAGCGGACCTTTCTGGCCATGACGGGGGCGGCGAGCCGGTAGAGGGGGCCGGCGTCGCCGCGGACCCGGATGCGGGCCAGGGTGCCCTGCGGGTGCGCGTCGAAGGAGTAGGTGACGTGCATCGGCATGGGCCCCGCCACGGACACCATGTCGAGCAGCCGTGGCGGGTCGTACGCGGCGACGCGCAGGACGTAGTCGATGCGCCTGCCGAGGAAGTGGGCGGTGCGGGTGACCTCGGCGCCGACGCCGAAGCCGCCCGTGGGCGCCTGTCCGGTCAGTTCCGCCGTACGGATGCCCTGGGTCCACTCCGGGTCGTGGCGCCAGTCCATGGCGTACGCCGCCACCCGCTCGGGCGGCAGCCCGATGACCCGCTCCGCCGTCTCGTCGATCGTCATGCCCGGCATACCTTCCTGCAGGTCTGCGCCCTCTCGCGGGCTCTCGGTCGTTCCATCCAGGGTTGCGTCCACTGACGCCGAATGCCCACCGGAAGGCCGGATGAGCCGCCCGCCCCGGCCCCGGGGCGCTAGGTCCTGTCGTCAAACTCCCGCCGTCCGCCCGGAGGGCGGGCCTCGCGCCCGCCGCGGAGCGGCTGATGTATGCAGTAGGTGCGTGCTCTG
>NZ_JBSFDI010000042.1:0-44597 GCF_053593835.1 Streptomyces sp. NPDC002076 | reverse complement strand
GCTTGCTGGCACAACGCCACCCCTTACGACCCCTGCAGCCACCCTGCCGCCCAACGCCTCGCAGCTCCCTGACTTGACTCAGAGGACTCAAGCGCCTTGCCGACCAGCGCGTGCTCGCGCATGGCCAGGCGACGCAGCACTTCCAGGAGGACGACGGACTGGGACTCGTCGTGCACCCGTATCAGCGACGCGATGGCCTGCACCTGCAGGGCACTCAACGCCTTGTTGATCTCGGCGTTCGGACTGGCCGATGGTGGCACCCGCAGGTCCGGCAGCGGCGGCCGTCCCCCGTGACACAGCTCGTCTGCCGACCACTGCACCGACTTTTCGACGGCCGCCGCTGCTCCTGCGATCGCTGCCAGTGCCGCTGCCTGGGCATGCTCCGCAGCCGTCTGCACGGCCCCTGCAGCCGTTCGCGCTCCGCGAGCCGCCAGCGTGGCGACCCCCGCCAGTCCGCAGACCAGGCCAGCGAGGAGCCAGCCGGGGCCCACCACGGACACCGACCAGAGGATGAAGGCGGCATCCAGCAGTGCGGCAAGGAGCACTAGGGGCAGTGCGACGGCGCGGTGTACATGGTGCAGCGTGAACGCGTCGATCGGAGGCCGCCGTCGGCGGTGGCCGGTGGCGGCCGGCCCTGCCGCAAAGGCGCTGTCAGGCATGGGAATCCTCGTCAGGGTGGGGGTGGCTAGGCGTGCTGCGGCGTCAGGTCTGCGCAGGTCTGGTGTGGGCTGCGTGGGGTCGAGCTCCCGTGGAGCGATGCAGCCGCTTACTCGATCACCACGAAGAGCCAGCCACGCCATGGGACCGAGAATCAGCGCGATCAGAACTGCCCCGGCGGCGGTCATGTCCGGGGCACCGACGCGGCCAGAACCACGCAGGCGAGGGCGAGAGCGAAGACCGCGCCGCGCAGCACGTTGATCGGCGGCTTCCACCAGCGCCGTGTCTGGACCGGCTTCGCAGGGGGCACGTCGTGGGCCTGCACGGCAGCGATAAGGTCTTGGGTTGCCTCGGCCAGCCTGACCAGATGGACCCTGCTGGGCATGTAGCCCTCGGGGATGCCCGCCGAGGCGAGTTGCTGCGCGCGGCGCAGTACGGGTGCTTCCGGGGGCACAACCAGCCCGAGCTGGCTGACGTGACCGCGAAGGCGGCACGCGAGTTCCTCCACGTCGGCGGCGCTCTCCGGCAGCGGCGACTCCTCGTCCAGCACGAGCGCCACCGTCTCCGCTGCGGCCATCGACCGATCGCGGTCAGGGCCTGGTTCGGCACCGACAGCGCCCTGTCCGCCCGGGCCAACGCGCTGGCTGGCGTCCCGGCGGAAAGTCAGCCGACGACGCATGAGACAACTCCTGTTCGCATGAGGCCAACTCGGCTTGGCCGTGGTCGGTGAGACGCCTGGTGTCGGGCGCAACCGTGTCCTCCCCGGCGGGTGGCACACGGGAGCGCGGCATGCGGCGTCGTGACATCGCGCTGCGCTGATCACCTCGCCGATCACTCGACGTGATTGCGCGGTGACTAGAGAACACCTCACGGTGAAGCCTGGGGAATGACTTTCAGATGACGTTGACTCGTCAGTAACCCTGTTTGGGGTGCCGCCGGAGCAAAGGGGCCTGACATGCTGGGCGCCATGGTGACTCTCGATGGAACGCCCGTATCCGTAGACGACCTGCTTCCCTTGGCGCTCACAAACGTCGGCCACTTCACGTCCATGCGCGTCGACTCCGACGGCACCATCCGCGGCCTGACGCTGCACATGGAACGCCTCGCACGGGACTGCAAGATCGTGTGGCATGCGGCTTTGGACACCGACCGCGTGCGCGAGTACGTCCGCCAGGCCCTGGAGGCACAGCCCCATCCGTGCGTCGTCCGTGTCACGATCTACGACCCGAAGGTCGAGCTGGGCCACCCGGCCGACGCCAACGAACCGCACGTTCTCGTGTCCGTGCGCGGAGCCGGCGCCCTGCCGCCGGCTCCGCTGCGCGCCCAGAGCCTGGTCTACGAGCGTGACCTCCCCGAGGTGAAGCACGTCGGCCTCTTCGGCGCATTGCACATCAGGGGCGCGGCCCAGCGAGCGGGCTTCGACGACGCCTTGTTCGTCGGCCGCGACGGCTTCGTCTCCGAGGGCGGTACTTGGAACGTGGCCTTCATCGACCAGGAAGGCACCGTGGTGTGGCCCGATGCCCCCGTACTGCCCGGCGTCACCATGACCCTGCTCCAGCAGCAAGTCGAACACCGCACCGCCGCCGTTACGTTGGAACAGGCGAAAGGCATGGCTGCGGCCTTCGCCACGAACACCTCGATCGGCGTCCGCCCCTTGGCCGCGATCGACGACACCCAGCTCCCCGTCGAACACCCCGTCTTGACGCGGCTCCAGGAGGCGTACCTGTCGATCCCCGGCGAGACGCTGTAAAGCAGCACCATGGCGGGGGTGACTAGGTGGACCGGCCGTGAAGCCGAGCTGCTGCGCAAGGCCATGCGGAAAACACAGAAGGAGTTCGCTGAACTGGTGGGAGTCAACCCCCGTCAGATCCCTCGCTGGAAGAGCCGGGCGGAGACCATCGAACTCGAGCTCGACAACCAGGCAGCCCTGGATACTCTCCTGGCCCAAGCCGAGCCCGACGTCCAGCAGCGGTTCGCCACGCTCCTGACCGAACGTGCCGCTGCTGAGCATGATGAGCGCGCCGAGGAACTGCTGCGAAAGGACCCGAGCACCCGCCGGCACTCGATCGACGGGAAGGTCATGACCCTCGTCGAAGAGGGCATCTACCTCTCCGGCCCCGACAACCGCGCGGTGTGGCTGGAGCCGTTCTTCATCGACGTCTACCCGACGACCAACGAGGACTACGCGAAGTTCGTGCAGGCCACCAATCACCGGCCACCCCAGCACTGGCCTGACGGCCGCTGCCCCGCCGCCCTGGCCACCCACCCCGTGGTGTGGGTGACGTGGCACGACGCGACCGCCTACGCCCGCTGGGCAAGCAAAGCTCTGCCGACCGCTCGGCAGTGGGAGAAGGCGGCTCGCGGACCGCGCGGGCGCATCTACCCCTGGGGCAACGAACCGACCGCCGCGAAGGCGAACACGGTCGAGGCCGGCATCGACGCGACGACCCCCGTCTCCCGTTACCAATCCGGCGTCAGCCCATTCGGCATCTTCGACATGTGCGGCAACGTCTGGGAGTGGTGCTCCACCGAAGAGGAGCCCGGCAACGGGCGGTACCACCTGAAAGGCTCGGCGTTCACGTCCCCGATCGAACGGGCTGCGCCGTCCTTGATGAACACTGCCGCTGCCTCGATGAAGGACAACGACACTGGATTCCGCTGTGCTATGCCAGCGTGATTCGGGAGCCGTGAGCGACCAGTCGATCCTGCATCGGTTGCCGTGAGAGACGGCTCCGGCCATCAGGGCGCTGCCCGTATCAGGCGATGACGGGGCGCACCTCGTACTGCGGTTGCTTGTCATCAGCTTGCCGCCAATCTCAGCTCACACCATGTGATGGCGTCGGCGTCCTCGACCCGGCCAGGCCCCTCGTCCCTCTTGGGTGAGCGACTGCACGAGCACCAGGCAGCGGCCGTTCTCGTCGGCGTCACGAAGGGCTTCCTGCCGGGCGCGGCCATGACAGATGTCCAGCGCAGTCCGGTCGTGCCCGCGACGGCATCGTCCGCATTCAGAGCGAGCTGCCGCCTGACCGGCAACGCCTCGGTCGCCACCTCACCGAACTGGACCACCGGGCGCGGAACATGCTGCGGGACATAGGCTGACCGCGACACGGGCTCAGGGCCCCGTACGGCAGCTCGTGGATCCGCGTCTCCAAGGGGGAGGACCCAGTACCGGTGACGACGTACGAGGTCGAATCGATCGCAACGGTCGTTGGCGGCCACACCTGCGTTCAGGATGACTACCAGGGTGGGGTTGAGTCGGTCATCCGACTCAACGACGCATACCCCCTGGAAACCCTCCAGGGCATCGATGAGTTCTCCCACCTGACGGTGACGTGGCGCTTCCATCTGGCGCGACCCGAAGACGTCCAGCTCCACGCGCGCAGCCCCCGCGGGAATCCGGACTGGCCGCCGACCGGTACCTTCGTCCACCGCAACCATCGGCGTCCCAATCAACTGGCGATCAGCTACCCGCGGCTGCTCAAGGTCGAGGGGCGGGACCTGTTGGTCACCGATCTCGACGCTGTAGACGGAACGCCCGTGATCGACTTGGCACCGTACTTCGAACAGATGGGGCCTCGTGGCCCGATCCGTCAGCCCGCCTGGCCCGGTGAGATGCTCGAACCGAATTACTGGGCGAAGGCAAGCGAACGGCCCTCGGAGCGCCCTGTGTGACAGAAGCGACTGAGCTGCCCGGCTTGCCATTTGCATCGTCGGGAACCAACTGGAGGTCTGGCTCAAGCTGCAGCCCTCGCGTCTCGGAACTCACACCACGTCTCCTCGCCGCTGCTCTCCCACGCGTCCGAGATCGCATCGACCAGCCGGATCCCGCGCCCCGATTCACCGTCAGGTCCGGCTTCCCTGAGCACAGCGGGCGCCGGGTTGTGGTCGGTTACCGAGACACGCACCACGTCGACGGCCACCGTGATGCGGAGCACGACTTCGCCCTCACCGTGGACCACGGCGTTGGTGACCAGCTCCGAAACGGCCAGCGCGACGAACGCCGCCACCGGCTCCGAAACACGGCACCGCCGCAGGAACGCCCTGGCTATGCGCCGCATCTCCCCGACCTTCGCGAGGTCGGGGAGAAGGGCCGCCTGACAGGTATGGGATGCCGCCGGTACCTCTGCCCTCGCCCATGCGCCGGGCTCGTCTTCCTGAACCGGCCTGACGCATGACGCGCCTGCTGTAGCCGCACAGCTACGGATGCCCCCGCCGGGCGGGGCCGCCTCTTGGAGCCTGGTCATGTGGGCTATGGCACCGCGCGGCGACGCCGTCGACCAGGGGAATCCAGAGGGGGAAAAATATGTCAAGGGGGAAACTGTAGGGGGGAATTGAGGCCATGATTGGATTCCGCCCACCAACAGAGGTCACACTCATGCCAGACCCGTTCGCCGACCTGCTCCTCCGGCTTCGGCAGGAGGCGGGCCGGACACAGGAGGAGCAGGCGGAGGCGATCAACGCTGTCTCCGGCCGGGACACCATGACCCGCCGAGAGATCAGCCGTTATGAGAACTTCGAGAACATTCCTACCAACCACACGATCGGCCACATCGCGGCGGCCTGCGGTGTCCCCTTCGAGGAACTACAGCGAGAGGCCAAGGCCGCCCGCGCTCGGAAGAGGAAGGGGGATGCCCATGCAGGTGAGGACCAAGACGCCGTGAAGCGTCGCACGCTCCTGGCTAGCGCCACCATCGGCGTGAGCGCGGCCGCCGAGCCCTGGGGGCGCCTCGCCTTCGCCCTCAGCAAGGGGACCAAGATCGATTCGCCCGCTGCCGCCGCGCTCATCGACCGAGCCGCTGAACTGCACGTCCAGGAACTCAACCTCAGCGCGCGGCGGCTACAGAAAACGGTCGAGTCACATCTTGACGCGATCACTGCGGCCCTGCCTCGTGCAGGCGATCACGAAGGCGCTCTCACCATCGCCGCCGGAGAAACCGCCGCTCTGGCCGGTTGGGTGGCCTGGGACCTGGGGGAGCACGACAAAGCCAGCGCCTACTACAAAGTCACGTCGCAGTGCGCGGCGGCTGCCGGGCATCCTCCACTCCGAGCCCTGGCCCTGACCTACAGCAGCTACGGCGCTTTGACGCCAAAGGCGAGGATGGAGTTCCTCTCCCAAGCCGCCAACGACGTGCGAGGCCACGGTAACGCTACTGCTGCCGCCTGGGTTCTCGGTAGGCACGCGGAAGAAGCTGCGGCGGCCGGCGACGAGGTGGGGGCGCTCCGGGCGTTAGACCGAGCGCGCTTCGCCTACGATTTCGCGGACCATGCCAGCGAGCAGGCATGGGTCAGGTTCGTGACCCCATACCGCATGGACTCGTTGGCCCTGTCCGTGTACGGCCAGCTGAGGCGTCCCGAGCTCACGTCTACAGCTGATACCGCGGTCGACCGCCTCGGAGACGCACTACCGGACGGGGGCGTCGTGGTCCTCGGTGATCTCGCTTCGGCCCTACTGCGTGGGGGTGACGTCGACCAAGGCGTCTACGTGGCACGCCAGTTTGCTGCGGCGGCACAGGCCAAGCGCAACACCATGGGCAAGGAGCGGGCGGCGGCTATTGCAGCGTTGCTTCCTGACAGCGAACACGAGCTTGCCGTTCATTTCCGGCGGTTCGCATCCTGATCCACCTCGGGTGGCACGCGGCACGCCCAGGGCGCCAACGCCGCCGACGCCCGGCCCGTGGCTCCTCAGTCCGATTCCGCCTCCTCGAAGACCCAGGACAGGTACGCCTCCGACCCGCCGGTTACGGGCAGTGTGATCCATTGGGGGACGTCGTACGAGTGCTTCTCGTGCACCCACGCTTCTAGCGCGGGTAGACGGTCCGTCGTAGTCATGTAAGAGATGCGCCACTCCTGCGCCGCCTCGACCTTCCCTTTCCACCAGTAGAAGGCGGTGATTGGCGCATCGATGTGAACGCCCGCTGCCAGCTTGCTCTCGACAGCACCTCGGGCCAGCCTCTTCGCCTGCCCCTCGTCGTCGCTGGTCGTCTGCGCAATCACAATATCGTTGGCCATGCAACTACCTCTCCAGCTCGGGTACTGCGACCCTACCCAGCCGTCCAGGGCACACCGAAAGCCGGTCGCCACCCCTTAAGGCGAGCGAGGCTCGACCACGACCTGTACCAGTCAGGTGGCGGCGGGCCATGCGGGGTGGCGCGTCGCTTCCGCACCGCGGTGGCAGGTTCTCATCAACGAGGTCGTGCTCGGGACGGTGCCCGGATCGGCAAAGGCGCCAGCTATTCCGACCTGGAGTTCGCGCTTCTGACGGAAGCTGGCCTCATCGGACCCGGCACCCTCGTCGTGACCACGGTTCACAGCCTCCAGGTGATTGATGCACCCATTCCGGTCACCGATCACGACGTGAAGGTCGACCTGGTCATTACGCCGACGAGGTCATCGAGTGCACAGCCCCACATCGGCCGAAGGGGATCCTGTGGAACCACCTTGACCAGGCCAAGATCGCTGCTATCCCTGCACTGCAGTCAAGGGTGATTCGGTAGTGCACGGTGGTCTCGCCAACAGGTGACCTCTCTGGAGGGCTTGAAGAGTCATGCGCCGCGCCGCTTTCGACCCTATCGAGGCCGATCCGGTGCGGCTGGCGAAGAACCAGATGCAGTGCACAGGACCGACCGCTGACCTCGTCCTGACTGCCGGGCAGGCCAGCAACGCCCGCCTTCCCACCCGGCGTCTGTGGGTGCCTGACGCAGCGGTGGCGGCTCCTGGACGGGGCCGAATGTCGTCCTGGCCGACGAAGCGCACTCTTTCCGTACTATCCGGTCGACTTGGCATTCGCCCACGGCAGACGAGAAAGACTCTCGAAAGACTGGAACCCCTCCTGGGGCTATGTCAATGTACAACACCCCCGGGTCACGAGGTCGATAAGCGGCCCACCGGGTGACCCGATGAGGAGTTCCCTTCTGTCGACGTACGCCTTCGGTCTGTTCGGCTGGTCGCCTCCGCCCTCTTCGCTCCGGGCACATTAAACACGTGGGCTGCCCACACCTAGTCCATGCGGAGGTGTGACTGGCAGCTGGGGACACGCCCCCAAGCGGAGAGCGATCGCAACATAGACCACGATCGCCGGTTAGCCAAACCGGCGATCGCGATGACCATTGAGTGAGTCCGCATTAGGTCGCCCTTGGCGGGGGGAGCCGTAGCGGGCGCAGTAGATAGCGCCGCAAACAACGCATAGGAAGAGACCGTCTGCTGCTTCCCTGATGGACGCAGCGACTGGACAGAGCTGGCGCTGCCGCCCTAGATCCTTCAGTGAGAAGGATGGAACCCCCCCGTAGTCCGACTGATCTTTACCCGTGGAGATTGTAGGTGTGATCTTGGCGCAGGGTGGAAGCTATCGGCTTCTAACACCGGCTGAAGTGGCTGATTGGTTGAAGGTCAGCGAGTTGACGATCAAGAATAAGTACCGAGCTTGGGGTCTGCGACCCCAAAAAGTCGGCCGCCTCCTGAGATTTCGCGAGCGCGACGTGGTCGCGTACCTGGAAAGGAGATATGGATAACCTGATGATATGCGTCTTGTTGGTGGGCTGGCAGGTGGTCCGATAGGTTGGCTCGGGTTTTCCAAAAATGCAAGGAAGACGCGAAGAGTGGCAATTACCCCTGTATTGCTACTCGTTGCGGCCACGCTTGGACGGTGCGCTATCGGGAACCTGGCGGGCGGGGTGGACGGCAGCGAGAGAGGTCGTTCGAGAAGAAAGGAGCCGCCGACTCCTTTGCCGCCAAGGTAGAGCGGGAGAAGGATCTCGGAACCTACATCGCTCCCACGGGTCTGCTTGTCCCTCTCGTGACGGTGTACCGCGAGTTCATTGACTCCGGGAGCCGGGTGAATGGAACACGGTATCAGTACGAAACGAGCCTTCGCCTCCACGTGGAGCCCTACTTTGGGGCCACTGCCATCGGTGCCGTCAAGCCGAAGCATCTCAATGCGTGGCTGAAGTGGATGGTGGAAGAGCGTGGTTATGAGGAGAGCACGGCGATCAATCGCTATGAGACGCTCGCGGGTGTCTTCAGCTTCGCCGTCGCCAACGAGTACATAACCAAGAATCCGTGCCAGCACGTCCGTACCGGTCGCCAACGGGTGAAGCGGAGGGTAAAGAAGACGATCCGCCTTCCGAGCCTGGCAGAGATCGAGGCGATCGAGCGGCACCTCCCCGGGCCCTACCAGCTGCTCGTGTGGCTCATGGCTGGGTGTGGGCTGCGCATCGGTGAGGCGTGCGCCGTGACGTTGCAGCAGTTCGACTTTGAGGGCGGAACACTCTACGTCGACCGCCAGGTCACGCAGGACGGAGAGAATGAGGAGCCCAAGACCGCAGTCCAGAAGGCCAAGACCAAGGGCAGGGGGCGCGCCCATTGCATCCGCCACCTCAAGTGGCGTGATCTGGATGAGGGCCGTGCGGTTCCCGTTCCGCCCAGCATCGCAGCGAAGGTGCAGGAGCATGTCCGGCTGTACGGCACCTTTCGCGTGGAGGAGGGGCTCAACCGGCTGGAGGGGGACTACCTCTTCTCCAACATCGGGCGCACCAACATCCTCATGTACTCCCTCGTTGACCGGCTTTGGCGTAAAGCGAAGAAGGCGGCGGGCGTCTCGCGCAGGATCACCACGCATTGGCTTCGGCACTTCTTCGCCTCCGCCGGCCTCTCGAAGGGTGTTCCAGTGACGGACATGGCTGAGTGGCTGGGGCATCGCGACCCGAGGATCACCCATCAGACCTACGCGCACGTGATGCCCGACGCTCCGGAGCGCTTGAGGACTTTGATGGATGCCGTCTTCACGATGCAGACCGAGCTTGACCTGCCCCTTGAGTTCGAGGCGGTGGTCGAGGCGGACTGAAGCAAGATCGCGACCGCGTGGTGCCCTCAGCCAGGCGTACGGCTGAGGGGCCGCGCGTTCGGCTTGGTCGCGTCCGGACCCGCCATGAGGTCGGGGTTGGTGCCGCAGGTCGTACTCGGCGAGCCCAAGAGCCGCATCGAGGATCTGCGCGGCCCGGCCGGTCTCTACCTGCTTCCCGGTCCGTCGTCTTCCGTTCGCTCGCCGTCCGCCGGGCACGCGGCTCCCCAGTGCATGCGGATCACCGCGTACGTCTCTCCGTCGCTGGGTGGCCGCGTCCAGGACCGGGTGGCGAACGTGTGCAGCCGCCCGTTCACGATTGTGTGACGAGGAAGATGGACACCGAACTCCCCGCCCACCGCTTCCAGCAGCGACCGTTCTGACTCGGTGCCGTCCTCCAAGTCGCCGAAGAACCGGCTTGGGTCCAGCGCCGGTGGTATCTCTCCGCTTTTCTGGATCTCTCCTTCCGCGTACGTGAATGCGTACTCCTCGACTCCGTCTCGCGCCACCGAAAGGTGGAAGAACGGCTCCCCGTGCCGGGTCCTCAGGCCGCTCCACACCACGACCGCACGGGTGCCCTTGCTGGCGGCCGCGGCTGGGGAGGTGAATCGCCGCCGGTCGAACGGGGCGGGGTCGCCGTCGAAGGCGAAGCTCCAGCCGGTGCCGGCCCGGCCAACCGCCAAGAGAGCCCTGTCGTCGTAAGACGAGAACTCCCTTTGATTGTGCAGCGACTTGCGGCGGGCCTCCCAGAAGGTCATGGGTTTGTTCAGCACGGTGCCGTCCCCGTCCACGAGACGTCCGGGCAACTCCTGCGGCTCCACACGCTCCACCAGGACGAACCGGTAGCACGTGCGGTTGTCGCCCGGATCCGGCTCCGCGAGCCACGCCAGGTCGCCCGGGTCGAGCCCGGCCGTCGGCCTCGGCGCCTCGCCGGCCTGCCCGCCCCTTGGAGTGGACAGCAGCTCCCGGCCTCGCTCCGGGGTCAGCAGCGGCCCGAGCACGGGGTCGGCCACCCACCCCAGTGGCGCCAGGTGGTCCGGTCCCAGGGGCTCCCACAGGGGCATGGCGTTGATCAGTGTCCGCCACGCCCCGTCGGAGTCTCCCCACCGCGCCAGCTCCCGCGCCCGCTCGACCGCTTCCCCGAACGGTCCGGTCACCGTGTACCGGTACGTGCCAGTCCTCACCTGAGCCAGCGTTGTGTAAGCCAGTGACTTCAGGTCGTCGTCGGCGCCCTGAAGATGGAACGTCAGCGTGGAGTCGTCCCGGTACGAGTGCGCCGCGTGCTCGGCGACCAGCAATGGCAGTAGCTCGGGCGCGTACCGCGGGTTCGTCACCAGGCCATCGAAGTACACCATGTAGGTCTGTCCGAGCAGGCGGCGTATCTGGTCACCCAGCCCGGCGGCCCGCGGCCGGCCGTACGCCTTGGCTTCGTCCAGCGCCTTCCCGGCCCGTTCCCAGCCGCCGCGTAGCGCCTCGAGCCGGGCCTCCTCCACCAGGGCGTCCAGCCTTCGCGTCGTGTCGTTGACGAACACCGGCCTCCCGTCGCTCCGATGTGCCTGCAGGCTGTGGAACTCCCGGTACATCTCCCGCATAAAAGTCAGGAAGTTGGCGTGCCGCTCGGGTGGCGCGGCTCGCCAGCTCGCCCATGTGTACACGGCCCACTCACCGTCTTGGTCCTCGTCCTCGGGATCCAGGAGGACGTAAGTGATGTCGGACTCGATGTCGAGCTGCAGTCCGCGCCGCCAGACGTCCGCTTCTCGCCGCTCTTCTGGCCCGGCATCCTCGTCCAGGTACTCCTCGAACATGTCCGCGAGTCCCGACTCGTCGTTGTGCCAGCGCGCGTCCTTGGTCCCCGCCAGCAGCCACACGAACCCGCCCGCGTGCCGCCACCCGTCGCTGACCTTCAGGAACTCTCGGTACGACGGGGGCATACGTCGGCCGAGGCGCTCCTCCATGGCTGCGATCCGCTCCTCGGACGCGGGCGGGAACCCCAGCCACCGCGCCCGCCACGCGGCCTCGTCGTCCTCGCTCCGCGTCTCGCCGTCCCGCAGGGAATCCGCCCATTCCCCGCTCCACCTGACCAGGAAAGACCGCCAGTCGAATGCCGTGGTGTCCGCCATGTGCCCGATGCTGCCATCCGCCACTGACACAGATGCTGATATTCAGGCTCCGGTGATCGTGGCCCACCGCTGAACTGACTTCCGTCGTCGTCGGTGCATCGGCCACAACTGCACTGCTGGCAGCGGCGGTCGGAGTGCTCGTCGTACGCAGGAGGCGGCGAAGGTACGGCTCTGGGAGACGGTGACGTCGTGACCGGGTGGACGACGCCGGGCAACACGCCGGGTGCTCGCGGTCGGAGGCAGGCCGCGGACACCCGGTGCAGGGCGAGCAGCGGAAATCCGCAAGCATCCGGGAACCAGGACACACCTCGGTCCGACTGTTTCAGGGGGCGGACGAACTCAGCCGGGGTCGAGGCGACTTCACTGCCCAACACCGGCCGGGCGCCGCCCTCCCTACAAGGGAGCAAGACCCAACGTGGCCCATGAACGGCGACCCGTGGTCTTCCTGGGCGGATCGCTTCGATACTGACCTGGTTGTCGGGCTTCGAGAAGGGCCACCCCAGGATGCGAGCGACCTTGACGCGGCGCAGGGCCTCACGCGACTCGTGTTCTTCGCCTTCGCCACCCGCTACGCCCAGCCGGACGGGATGTCGCAGCTGGCGCTCCTGCCGCAGGTCACAGCCTGCCATGACGCGGTCGTGGTGTTGTGATCCCTCGTAGGGGCGATGAGGACCCTCGTGTAGATGTCCCCGGCGGCGAGCGACCATCGCCGCTATGCCGACTGCATCGACGGGTAGGACAGGAAGATTGAGAAGGCGATGGGGTGGGGCCAAGAGACCTGAGGAGCTGCACGGCACTCCTGTGCAGACCGGATACCTCACCGATGTTGTGTGCCCCCGGCCTGCGCCCTCCCTGACACGTTTGATGGGCACTCGTCGCGTCGGTAGAGAGTGAGCAATCCGGGGCGACCTGAGCACTGTGGCTGGTCATGGTCGGTGTGGCTGTCAGTACGCGTTCATCGTGAGGGCCAAGTGTCGGCGTACGGCGGAGTGTGGTCTGCCGGGTGCGGTGCCTGGTCACGAGGGCCGGTGTTGTACGGGGTTGACGCCGTCGACCTCGATCAGGAGGTGCCGGGGGCCGCGCAGGCCCGGACTCGTGCGGTAGGGCGGTGGGTCGGCGACGAGGCGGGGGTTGTCGAGTCGGCGTGCCAGCTCGGTGAGCGCGATCTGCGTCTCGGGACGGGCCAGTGGGGCACCGAAGCAGTAGTGGACGCCGCCGCCAAAACCAAGGTGCTCGTTGTGTTCGCGGTCCGGATCGAAGCGGTCGGGGTCCGGGACGAAGTCCGGGTCGCGGCTGCCGGCGGCCAGCACGAGGGTGACCGGTGAGCCCTTCGGGATGGTGGTGCCGGCGACCTCGATGTCGTCGACGGTGTTCCGGGTGTTGGACAGAAACTGCACCGGTGGTTCGTAGCGCAGGAGTTCCTCGACCACGCGGGCGGCCAGATCGGGTTCGTCGCCGCGGCGCAGCCGGTCGAGCACCTTGGGGTGCCGCAGGAGGGTGAGCATGCCGTTGGTGATGAGGTTGACAGTCGTCTCGTGGCCGGCGGTGAGCAGCAGGGCCGCGTTGCTCAGCACCTCTTCCCGTGGCATCGGCGCCTCTGCACCGTCACCGCCGATCAGCCCGGACAGCAGGTCGTCGCTCCGTCGGCCGTGGCGGGCGTCGAGAAGCTGGGCGAAGTACTGACCGAGGCCGGCGCGGGCCTCGGCGCGTCGGCGCCGCCGCTCCGCGAGCCCCCCCGTGGTCGGGTCGGCGGCCCTGACGACTGCGTCGGACAACGCCTGGAAGCGCGCTTCGTCCTCGCGGGGCACTCCCAGCAGCCCGCATATCACCGTGACGGGGAACGGATAGGCGAAGTCGTCGACGATGTCGACCCGGGTCGTGCCTGACCGGTCCTTTTCTGCGAAGGCGTCGATCTCGCTCGTCACGATCCCGAACATGTCAGGAATCATGCTGTCGATGCGACCGGGGCGGTGGGGTGGGCCGAAGTTCCGCGTCAGCAAGCGCCGGATTCGGTCGTGTTCGGGCGGGTCGATTTCGATGAAGGTGGGCGGCAGCTGGGATGGGCCCTCTTCGGGCGCCTGTGTTGGCGCGTCGGCGCCCGGTTCGGGGAGGTTGCGCAGGTCCGAGCTGAGCCGTGGGTCGTGGAGCAGGGCGACGATCTCCCGGTAGGTGCTCACGACATAGCTCCCGTCCTCCGCCCGCACCACGGGTGTCTTGCGCAGCTCGGCGTAGAGCGGATAGGGGTCGGCGCGGTGGGAGTAGTCGAGGATCTGCTGCCAGATGCTGGTCTGGGCCATGGTGGGCGTCTCCCGCCCCTCGGGGATCTGGACGTGCGGTGGCTCGGGCAGGTCACAGGTATGTTCTGCGGACCAACGTGGCTCGCCGTTCGCTGGGTCCGTGGCCGGTCACCACGACGGTGGCCTCAGGGGTGGGCCGGTCTGGGACCTCGGCCGCGACCGGGCGACGGTCGATGGGCTGGTCGACGGTGTGGAAGGAGGGCGGGAACGGCGCCGCCCGGTCGATCAACCCCTTATAGAACTCCAGCCACTTGGACTGGTTGAAGGCGACCGCCGCGGTGATGCGCCCGCGGTAGCCGTAGACCGCGACGAAACGGCGCTCGTCCACCGATCCCTGGGCGATGACAACCTGGTCGGCATAGGTCGGGACGCCGACGGACTTGATCTCGGTGCCGAACTGGGTGGACCAGAACTCCGGCAGCGCCAGGTGCGGCCAGCGCTCGCTCTGGGCGCTGATCATGTTGTGTGCGGCGATCTCCGCCTGGGCGACCGCGTTGCCCCAGTGCTCCAGGGCGAGGTACTGGTAGTCGTAGACGGGGTGTGGGCAGCGGGCCACGTCGCCTGCGACGAACACATCGTCGGTCACGACGCCGTTGACGTCGACGGCGCGGCATCCCGCATCGCACGCCACCCCCCAGACCCCTGCCGCCAGCCCCGAGCTCCCCAGCCATTCGACGTTGCGGATGCTGCCGAGCGCGGCCACCGCCACATCGACGTCCACGGTGCTGCCGTCGGACAGACGGGCTCGCCGCAGCCGCCCGCTGTCATCGCCTTCCACCGCCTCGACCTGAACGCCGCACCGCAGGTCGACCCCGTGGTCGCGCTGGATCTGCGCCGCAACCCCGCCGATCACCGCGCCCAGGGCCCCGAGCAGTGGGGCCCGACCCCGTTCGACAACCGTCACCGGAATGTTCAACTCGCGGCAGGCGGAGGCGACCTCACAGCCGGTGAACCCGGCACCGATGACCAGCACCCGGCCGGGACCGGCTGCCAGCCGTTGCCGCAGCTCGTCCGCGTCTTCCGGCGTATGCAGTGCGAACAGGCCGTCGAGCCCGGCCTCCGCCTCGTTCGGCCACGGGCGGGCCCGCACACCGGTGGCGATGAGCAACCGGTCGAAGCCCACCTTCTCGCCGTCGGCCAGGAGCACCTGCTTGCCGCTCAGGTCAAGACCCGTGGCCGCGACCCCGAGCCGCCAGTGAGCGTCGAGCTCGTCGCGGCGGGGCAGTGCGGTCCGCCGCGCCGGAACCTGCCCCAGGAGGACCTGCTTGGACAGCGGCGGCCGGTCGTACGGGGGATGAGGCTCGTCCCCGATCACGGTCAGCGAGCCGGTGAAACCCTCCCGGCGCAACACGAGCGCGGCCCGCAGGCCAGCTAGGGACGCCCCGACGATGACGATGCGCCCGGCGCGCCTGAGGGACTGCTCAGGGCTTGGGGCAGCCCCGACCTCGGGCCCGGCCGGCCGGCGCTGGGTGTCCTCACGGTCGAGGAAGATGGCCTGCACCGGGCACGCAGCCGCGGCCCGCGCGATCTTCTCTCGTTGCGCGTCGTCCGGATCGGTGTCGTACAGCAGCGCCTCGTCACCCCGGATGACGAACACATCCGGCGCGGCGAAGGCGCACTGCGCGTATCCCTGACACCGCGTGAGATCCACGACGATCTTCACGTGGACGCTCCTTCCGAACCCTGCGGATCGGCCGTTTCGTCCCACCAACACGCGCGCACGCCGCCACTTTTGCTCTTTCAGTGGAGCACGGCACGCCGGGGGCCGCATCCCGCCGCGGACCGGTGATGACGGTTCGGAGTCGTTCGCGCGCCGTGTGTCCCCAACTTTCAACTGTGTGACATGCACACGAAGGGCCCGTAGGCGACCCGGTCACGTGCATCGCAAGGTGCTTGCCAGGAGGGGCCTCGACCGGGGCTCAAGAGGATGACCGCTTTGTAAGCCTGGTGAGGGCTCCTGGAGGATGCGCAGGCCATGGCGGATTTGGTGAGCTCCCAGGTTGGCGAGGCAGCGCGACTGCGGCGAACCGCCGTTGACCGTGGTTGACCGCCCGATCTGGCACGGCTGTGGCACGCCAGCACTGCCCCTGCCGGAAACCGATGTCACGCACGCTCATGGAGACTGTTCGCCTCCACCCCAAGGCCACGTAGGAAAGCCTCATGATTCGGTGCTCCCGACCCCGGCAGGACAAGCAGCCGCCGCGGAACTGCCGCGAGTGCGGTCAGCTGTGTCAGCACGCCGGCCTTGGGCTGTGCTCGGCCTGCCGGCAATAGCACCCCGGCCGTCCCTTCATCCGCGGCGAACACCTCCGCGAACAGCTCGCCACCCCACCCTCATGGCTGGACGACTTCGTCGCGCATGTCGCGGCCCGCCTCTGCGTCTCCCGGGCCTGCAGTCTCATCACCGACCTCGGCCGCCTCCTGCAGGACGAGCACTCCAACTCGCCCCAGGCCCTGCTGGAGCGGTCCCGCCGCCCCGGACGGTCGATGGGCCCTTTCGCCCGTGCCCTCGCGGACTTCCTCACCCACCACTGCCGGGTCGGCGTACAGCGGCAGTCTCCCCGCAGTCCTGGGTCGATGCCCGGGACCGATGCCGGGTCGGTCAGCCAGCCGGGGTCACCCGTCCTCGAGGTCCCGAACCCTCTGGTGCACGGGTCTCAGGAAGCTGGGGCGCCAAGGACGAGGTCTTGGTTCACGGGTGCCGCTGGATCGAGGAGAAGCTGCGCGACCGCGGCTGGGCGGCCCGGCATGATGGCAATCACCAAGGCGACAACATCGCTGAAGCCGGTGGCCGCGTATTCTCCGTTCCGGTCGGTGCGGGTGCGGACAAGCTGGCGGCCGCGCGGGTCGATCACGGTGACCGTGGTGCCTGGCAGCGGCTGACCGGACGGATCGGTGACCCGCCCGGTCAACATCGGCTCTTCGTCGCCGAAATGGTGCTGGTGTCGGGCAAGGGCGACGGGCTCGGGCAGCATCACCGTGGGATCTTCCGCAGGGGGTCCGGGGACATACTCGGTCATGGTCTGGCCTGCTGCCTCCCGCGCCAGGCGCCGTTGATGCCTGAGGTAGCCGAGCAGGATGAGCATGACGCCGACAGCGGTCCAGGCGCAGAGCACCGCTGTGGGCCGCAACAGTTGGCTGTTGCCGAAGTAGCTGACGCTGCGCAGGGCATCGGCGGCGTTCCCTATGGGCAGGATCGGGTGCCAGAAGGCGAAGAAGCCTGGCACGAGTTGGACGGGCACAGCGGCGCCGCTGCTGGGCACGCCGAGCAGGACGAACAACGTGATCGCGATCCCGGGGAAGAACCCGCCGAAGAAGGGCACCAGGCCATAGGCGGTCAGCGACACGGCCTGGGTCAGCAGGAGCAGGTACAGCAGGTCCAGCGGATTCGGCGGGATCACCTGCACCACATAGGCAGCTGCGAGGTAGGCGACAGCGGTGACCACCACCCCCCAGCCGACGCTGGTGGCCACGTGTGCCCACCGGCCGAAGCCCACCGCGCGCTGCATGGTGATCACCATGAAGTAGGCGGCGACAACGCAGGCCAGGACGACGTACAGGAGGCTGGAGCCGGAGGCATCGCCCGGCACGGTGGGGACCAGTTCGCGGAAGGCGAGCGTGTGGCCGGCCCGTCCCGCAACGGCGGCGAAGGTCTGGCGGACAACCGTCTCCAGGGCGGCGCCGTCCGCCTTGGCCCCGTACAGCCGCGGATGGTGCCCGCCTGGCACGTATGCCGCGACCACGCTGTGGTCTAGGACGGCAGCACGGGCCCTGGCGGCGCCGGCCGTAGGCCGGAGGGTGAAGCCACCCGGCGCCGTCACGTCGAGCTCCTGCTGCAGCCGCGCCGTGGTGGCCGGCGAAGCGGCCACTGCGATGCTGACGTGATGCGGCGCCGGGTGATGGAAGGCCGGCAGGTAAGAGAAGAGCAGCCCCACCAGGAAGAGCGCCGGGAGCCATAGGCCCATCGCGAGCGTGCGCACGGCTTCGCCGACGCGTTTTCTGTCTATCTGCCCCTGTGTCACGCCGCCACGCTACGAGAAAACTTGCAGTAGTGCAAAATTACACCCGTGCAGTATGATGACAGCGGATACGCTTACGGAAAGGACCGGGCCTCCATGCAGGCAGCAGCTCCGGGGCTCCGGGAACGCAAGAAGGCCGAGACTCGCGCGTCCCTCCGCGCAGCGGCCGTGCGCCTGTTCCTCGAGCGTGGCCCCGCCGCCGTCACGGTGAGCGACATCTGCGAGGCGGCCGGGGTCTCCGCGCGAACCTTCTTCAACTACTTCGATGCAAAGGAGGAAGCGCTCCTGCCCTGGGACAAGCACCTCATCGAAGAAGTCATCACGGAACTGGCCGCGCGCCCGGCCGCTGAGCCGCCGCTGACCGCGGTGCGCCGGGCGATCGAGCAGACCTTCCCCAGCCTCGCCGCCAGCACCGGCTGGCAGGCCTGTGACAGGGTGCTCACGGCATACCCCGAACTGCGCACCACGATCGTCCACGGGATGATCCGCAACCAGACCAGGCTCGCCGATGCCCTCGCCGAACGCGCCGGGCAGACGGGCGACAGTCTCTACTCGCAGCTCCTCGCGGGCGCCGCGGCGTCAGCGTTCCGCGCGGCCTTTAGCGTCTGGGCACCGGAAACCGGGACCTCAGGCCTGCAAGCGCTTGTCGGTGAAGCCTTTGACCGGCTCGCCGCCGGCCTTCCCCCGAGTTGACCCGACCCGGCGAGCGCCGCCGGCCGCCCGCTTGCTGGAGAGGCTGGCGACGGCCGGATCACGCCATTCGGGCGCCGCTAAGAGAGCCCGGCAGTAGGCGCGCCGGATGGTCCAGTGGGGCCGCGCTGTGCGGGGATAGCGCGGTCGAGTTCCGTCGGTTCCCGGCCGGCTGGTGTGACGCGGTGGGCGACGAGGGCGGCGAGGTCGTCGTCGCGGGTGCCGTGACAGTAGGCGAGCAGGTCCTGGTGGAGGTGGTCGAGGAGTTGGCGGGACGGGGCAAGGGCCCATCGGCGGACGCGCTGGGCGAGGGGGTAGAACGCCCCGGTCCGGTCGCGGGTCTCGCTGACGCCGTCGGTATAGAGCAGCAGGCGGTCGCCGGCGGAGAAGGGGATGGTGTCGACCTGATAGGGGTGGCCGAGCAGGTTCGCCATGTTGATGGGTGGTGACGGCGCGCTGGGCTCCACCTCGCGCACTTCGCCGCCGTGCAACAGCAGGGGTGCGGGGTGCCCGCAGTTGAGCACGCGCGCGATCGGTTCCCCGGCGGGGATCTCCACGAGCACGATGGTGGCGAAGCGCTCCAGCCCGTCGTCGGGGCCGTTCCGGGAGTAATGGCTCATGACGGTCTCCATATGTCCTGCCAGGGACGGCAGGTCGGGTGCGCTCATCCTCAGCACCCGGAACGTGCTGAGGATGACCGAGGCGACCTCGACGGCCGGAAGTCCCTTGCCGCGGACGTCGCCGATGATTAGCCGCACCCCGTACGGGGTCTGCATCGCCTCGTAGAAGTCGCCGCCGATGCGGGCCTGCGCGGCGGCGGCCTGGTAGAGCACCTCGACGTCGATGTCTTCGAGGTGCTGCGGGAGTGGGCGCAGCAGCACCCGCTGTGCGGTCTCCGCCACGGAGCGGACCTGGGCGAGGGTGTGCTCCCGGTTCTGCCGTACCCGGCTGGCGTAGGCGGCGGCCAGGGTGACGACCACGATCGCGAGCAGGGTGAAATTGCCCGGTGCGTGGCCCAGATTGTGGTCGGCGGCGGCGATGGCGAACCCGGCCATCAGGGCGAGCAGCCCGATGCCCAGCGTGCCGGCCACGGAGAATATCGCCGCGGCCAGCGCCGGGGCCGCCCCGATCAACCGGTAGAACTGCAGGTGGGGCGCGAAGAAGGCCGCCACCGAGTCCAGCACGATCACGAGCAGCGGAAACAGGAGCGCCGGCGAGAAAGGCCGGCCCTCTTCCCGTATCCGCTGGGAGAGCCGCTTCTGGGCGATCACCTGCCTGAGCGACCGAACGGCGGTGCCGCGGGCTGCGATGACCCCCCTGACCTGCACACCCATGTTTTTGTCCTTAGGCGGAGACGGTTCACAGAAGCCTGTTTATGGACGGAACTACCTGAAATATGTCCATATGCCCCTGTCACGTCACCACGCTACGAGACAGTTTGCAGTAATGCAAACTTTCATCAGTGCAGTATAAAGCCAGCGGATACGCCGGCACTCGCGCCTTGCGGAAAGGACCGGGTCTCCATGCAGGCAGCAGCCCCGGGGCTCCGGGAACGCAAGAAGGCCGAGACTCGCGCGGCCCTCCGCACAGCGGCCGTGCCGACCACCCCGCGACCGTCGGACGAGACGACGAGTTTGGGGCGCGACCCGGTAGTGTGCACGAGTTCGGTCCCCTCGGCATCAGGCCCGCCGCAGGCACGGGCTGGTCCCCCTCCGGCCACCCCGAGCGGTACTCGGCCACCTACCACCGCACCCACGGGGTCCGCTACTTCCACGGTTGCTACTCGGTCGGCGACGACAAGTTGTGGGGCGTCAACCGGCGCAGGAAGGGCGCCGGCAAGACGCTGGCGGCCCTCAGGACGATCCGCGCGGCCCGGCCGGACGGCGCTCCTGTCTACGTCATCTTGGACAACCTGTCCGCCCACAAGGCCAGGAGATCCGTCGCTGGACCAGGAAGCACCGGGTCGAGCTGTGCTTCACCCCGACCTGCGCGTCCTGGGCCGACCCGATCGAGGCCCACTTCGGGCCTCTGCGGCAATTCACCATCGCCAACTCCAACCACCGCAACCACACGGTCCAGACCCGGGCACTGCACGCCTACCTGCGCTGGCGCAACGCCAACGCTCGCCACCGAGAAGTCCTGGCGGCCGAGCGCCGTGAACGCGCCCGGATCCGCAGCGAGATGGGCATCCGCTGGGGCGGACGCGCGCGAATGGCAGCCTGATCACTCGCTGACGTTCGAGGTCGCACAGTCCGCGACCCCCAGATCGGACAGCACCGCCCGCAGCCGCTCCAGGGCCGCAGTCGTGTCCGAGCCCTCCACGATTTCAAGGTCAAGATGGCAACGATCCATGCCACTGCCCGCGCCGGTGACCTCGCCGTCGAGCTCGAACGCCGCTTCCAAAGCCTCCTCGACCTCATCACGGTCGATCGGCAGCCCCACGAAGACGATCTCGACGAACACCCCGGTCCTCCCTCTCAACCCGGCGAACCATAGCGGTCAGAGCACCTAGGAAGTGGCGGAGCCCGGCGTCCGTCGATGGTCGGGCCGGGACGTTCGGCGTGACGCCCACCCGCCCCGTCGGCCCCGTGTGGAATTCCCCGGCGCCCGCACGGGCCTCGGACCTGCGGTTTCCGATAGCCTCAAGCCGTGAAGGAAGAACACTCACATCAGTTCGAGCGGGGAACGGACGGGCCCAAGGTCATCGTCGTCGGGGTCGACGGCTCCGACTCCTCGCTCCGGGCGGCGCACTATGCCGGCGGTCTCGCCCGACGACAGCGCGCGCTGCTTGCGATCGTGTACGTGCAGCCCGTGATGGCGGCGGGGGCGGCGCTCGGGGTACCGGTGGCTGAGACGACCAACGAGATCGCGGAGGACCTGGTCAAGTACATCCGCGAGGCCGCTGAGCGCGTCAGGGGGATCTTCGATGTGCGCTGGGAGTTTCACACGTTCCGCGGCGACCCCTACAACGGTCTGGTCGAGGCGGCCGACGAGCTGAAGGCGGACGCGGTCGTGGTGGGCGCCTCCGAGCAGGCCGGCCACCGCATCATCGGGTCAGTCGCGATCCGGCTGGTGAAGGCGGGGCGCTGGCCGGTGACGGTCGTACCGTAGGTGGTCGACCGCTCGCCGCACCGTTCGCCGACGAACAGCGACCGCCCACCGCACGGCTCGGTTCCGGCCCTGTCCCGGCGGCCCGCCGCGCGCTGCCATACGGCCATGACGGCCGGAACCACCACTCCTACCGGGACGACCGCCGAGCACGAGCTGGCCGAGCTGCGGCCTCTGCCTTGTCGTGCTCAGCGTCCGGGTCTCCGAACTTCGCCAGTGCGTTCTCCGTGCGCAGTTCTCCGTCCCGAGATGCGGATTCCATCCGGGCACACGCGGGTCAGGACGTCGAGCGCGCCGCCCGAAGGGCACGCTTTCCAACTGTGGTGGTGGGGTGTTGGGGTGTGTGCGGGAGCGTTCACTTGGGTTCATGGGCGCATGGTCGGAGTGCGGGAGTGGGCCTCTGGTCTCGCCTGAACGTCCGCGAACGGCGGTGAATGAGACGGAAACTGAGACGGTGGCGACCGGCCGGGTACATGCTCCTGCCCAGATGAGCGCTCAAAGGTAAGTCGCCACCGGGGTCCCGGCTTCGGTGTTGGGGCGAGCCGTACCGCCCAAGGTGTGCCCGGGCCTGTCCTCCGCTGTCCTGTACCAGCTGCTGTTGACTGCTTGCCATCGATGATGGGGCGGTGGGGACCAAGCGTCCTCCGGCGAGCTGAGGATGCAATCAGTCGTGACGGCGCTCTACCTGACTGGACCTTCGTCTTCTCCTTGCTGTTCGTCAGGCATGTCCAGGATGGCCTCTCGGGTGTAGTGAGGGCTCCCTGGGGGTGGGGCCGCCCCAGGGGCCATGAGTTCGGCGAGGAGCCTGCTCAGGTCGTCCGTGGACAGCGCCAGGCCCAGGGTCTGCACGATGCGCAGAGCGCAGTCCCGGATGGACTGAGCGCTCTTCTCGGGCGCTGCCGTGCTCCTGATCTCGTCACACACTCGGCTGAACTGCTCAGCGCTGATCGTTGGCCGACTAACCGGTTGCGCCATGGTGCGCTCCTCCTGGAAGAACGGGCCGTTCCACCCGCTCTTCCAGAAAGCGCTGAGCGCACACCAACGGCAACTGGAGAGCCAGCGCGCAGACGCTCGACCAAAGCCGCATTAGGAGATCACCTGCACGCACTTGTTCGTCGCTGCCTGATCATGCCACTCGACCAGCGCCAGCTCTCCCTGTGGAACGTGGGCCTTGGTGGCCGGGGGCGTTGTCTCCTGCGTGGGCGACCCTGAGGCCGGGGCTGGCGGGGTAGCAGTGATCGTTGCGGTGGTAGTCGCAGTAACGGTTGCCGTGACCGTAACTGCAGGCTGAGGCGCCGATTCCCCACACCCGACCACCAGGAGTGCCGCGACGCAGATTTCAACAGCGGTCAGTGCACCTGCCAGACGTCGAGGTCTGAGAGGGCGTTTATGCAGGTCAAGCCCTAAATGCAGCTCTCGCTCCTGCCCTACTCTGAGGGCCTTCACCCCATGGGCGGCGAATGGCGGTCTCCAGGGCGGAGGCTCGGCCATCCATCTCGTTCGCTTCCATGCCTGGAAGTCCGTCTGGTTTGAACTTGCCGTGGAATCGCCCAATGAACGACGGAACCGAGCCCTCCGCCTCGCACGTGGTCACGCTACGCCGCGAGCGAGCGCAAGCCGTACCCCAGCGACCTGTCCGACGCCCGATGGGCCCTGATCGAGCCGACGTTGACGGCCTGGAGAAAGGCCCGACTCGACCGCAGACCAACCGGACAGCCGGCCAAGGTCGATTTACGGGACGTCTTCAACGCCATCCTCTACGTGAACCGCACCGGAATCCCCTGGAAATACCTCCCGCACGACTTCCCGAACCACGGCACCGTTTACGCCTACTACGCCGCCTGGCGCGACGAAGGAATCTTCGCCCAGCTCAACTACGACCTGACCGGACTGGCGCGAGTGAAAGAGGGGCGCAAGCCCGAGCCGACCGCATCCGTGATCGACACGCAGAGCGTGAAGACTTCCACCAACGTGCCCGTGACCAGCCAGGGAACGGACGCCGCGAAGAAAATCGTGGGCCGTAAGCGAGGCATCCTCACCGACACGATCGGACTCATCCTCGCCGTGACCGTCACCGCCGCCGGCCTCTCGGAGAACGCCCTGGGAACCCGCCTCCTCGACCAGGCGAAGGAGACGTACCCGACCATCTCGAAGAGCTGGGTCGACACCGGCTTCAAGAATGCCGTCGTCGAGCACGGCGCCACCCTCGGAATCGACGTCGAAGTCGTCAACCGGAATCCGAAGAGCCGCGGCTTTCAGGTCGTGAAAGGGCGCTGGGTGGTGGAGCGGAGTATCGGTTGGATCATGATGCACCGCCGCTTCGCCCGCGACTACGAGACCCTCACCGCCAGCTCCGAGGCCATGATCCACATCGCCTCGATCGACAACCTCGCCAGGCGCATAACGGACGAGACGACACCCACCTGGCGAGGAACGTACTAGGACGTAAAAGGCAATCTGCTCACTTCAAACGCCCTCTGAGAGCGAGCCAGCGAGTCATGAGCGCCTTCCATGGGGCGAGGGAGCCGGGCTATGCGCGACCCATGAAAAGCGCAGGTGATGTGGCGCAGGGAGGAATCCTAGGGCAGAGATTCGCCGGATGTGGCGCTCGGGTGATGGTTCTGTGATGACTGGGCAGTCGCCGGATCAGGCTGGGAACTACGGGCGTGACAAGCAGGTTTTCCATGAGGGTCACGTAGCGCTCCAGGTCCTCAGCCCAGCCGGGGATCACGAGGTCTTGGACCGTGCTCAGAGCAATCGCAGACTCGCCAAGCCTCCCTGCCGGTGCAATGCCTGCGACGCGAGGCGATGCGGCCGATCCGCTGGGCGTAGCCGCCCTACGGGCAAGCAGCGGTGCCGGCCAGGGTGTTCCTGGCCAGCCCTGCTGCCGCCAAAATTTCAGCCGAAGTCGAGCGTGCCCGGCGGCGGGGCCGGAGCTGAAGTGGTCGCGCGCGTATCACCCCCTTGCTGCGTAGCGTGCCAGCACCACCGTCGCCCCGATCGCCACTTCGGTAGCGTCGACGTCCCCGGCCTCGGCCGGCTCGGCGGCCTGTGCCTCGACGGCGGCCGCGCGTTCGGCGACGGCGTGCAGTGCCCGATGGCCTGTGTGCTCGTCCTCGATCACGCTGGACAGCAGGCCCTCCACCGCGAGGATCCACTCACGCGTCCGCTCGGCGCGCGGGACGGCCCGCGCCCACTGGACCGCTAGGCGCAGCGTCGAGAGAGGCCCTTGTCGGCCGGGGTGGCCAGCCATGCCCGGGCGGCGGCCGGATCGGTGTCGGCGATGTGCGCGAGGAACGGGGCGGCTGGCCCCCGTCCGCCAGCCGCTTGGTCCGGCGTCATCCGTCGCCCCTTCTTCGCGGGCGGCCGTCGACCTTTCCCGCCGGTTCCCTGCCGTCGTCACTCGACGTATGCGACCAAACACACCCTTTATCAAAGATCACGCAGCAAAATGCGCGAAAATTACCGAAGAGAGCTGTTTTGCCATGTGCCAGGGGGCCACAGATGGACGCCTCGGACGAACTCCTTCGAAGTGCTGACCCGGCGGCTCTTGTGACGCTGGACGGTGTCATCAACGGTCTCAACGCTGCGATGGCCACGGCGCTGGGTAGGCCGGCGGAGCAGTGCCTGGGACGTGGCTTCGGTGATCTGTGGCCCGCAAGTCAGCGGATGTCGGCCGAGAGTCTCGTGGTGGCCGCCGCCAGGACAAGGACGGTCGCGATGCGGGTGCTGGAGTTCCCCGGGCCGGGCGGAGCGTCCGTTGCCTGCTTGATCGAGGCGCGGCAGGTGAAGGATCCCGCCGGTGACGAGCAGCTGGTCTGGGTGCACGCACTGGATGCGCGAAACGACCTGGCCAGCCTGCTGATCCCGTTCCGGCTGGCCACCGAGGCCGCCGACCTCGGACTGTGGATGTATTCGTCCTATGACCACAGTATGGAATGGCTCGGTGGCGCACCCGCCCTGGCCGCACTCTTGCCGGTTCCCACTACGTTGCTTTCCAGTGTGATCTCGGCAGTGCATCCCGACGACCGGGAGGCCTTCCGGCAGCTCCTGCGCCCGCCCCCCGACCAGTCCCCCTGGGTGAGTGTGCGGTACCTCACCCAGCACGAGGGCTGGCACCAACTGGCCGCCCAGACCCGTCGGATCCAGTTGGGGTATGGCGGCCCCGAGCGGATCTTCGGGGTGGTCCGCGACGACACCAAGCAGGAGAAGCGCAAGAAGAAGGCGCGGGCCGCGCTGACTGCCGAGCGGCAGCGCGCCAAGGACATCGCCGACTTCTCCTCCGCCTTGATCACTGCGGCCACGGAGCAGGAGCTGCGACAGGTCGTCCTGACCCGGCTCGCCGCGACCTTCGGCGCAAGCGGTGCCCTGCTCGCACTCGTCGACGAAGGCCGCCTGCGCGTCTCCACCGATGCCGGGATAGGCATGTGGGAGGCCGAGGCCCTGCACGGGATGCCGCTGGACCAACCGAGCGCGCTACCCGAGGCCATCCGCAGCGGCAAGCCGCAGTTCATCCCCGACCAGGAGGAGTACATCCGCCGCTGGCCGCATGGGGTCCTCTTGCCGTGGTTCGCCCGGCTCGGCTTCGACTACACCATCTCCATCACCCCCCTCAGCGAGACCGGCAACCAACCCCTCGGGGCGTGGCAGATGACCTATCGAAGCGGACACCGGCCGTCCCTGGAGGAGCAGACCCTCATGGGCACGCTGGCCGACCTGGCAGGCCAGGCACTGAGGCGCATCAGGTTGCAACAGGCCCGAGTCGAGCTGGCCACCGCGCTGCAGAAGACCATGCTCCCCACGCTGCCCGCCCACCTCCCGGGTCTGGAGGTCGCCGCCCGCTACCGGCCCAGCCGGGACGGGCTGGATATCGGCGGAGACTGGTACGACGCCTTCATGATGCCCGACGGCGCCATCGGAATAGAGATCGGCGATGCCCAAGGGCACGACGTGGACGCCGCCGCCTTCATGGGACAGGTGCGCTTGTCCATGCGCGCGATCGCCGCCCACGAACCGGATCCGGCAACCGTGCTGACGCGCACCAATGAGCTGCTCGTCACGATGGATGCGGCACGATTCGCCAGCTGCACCATGCTGCATCTCGACCCGCGCGACGGACGGGTCACCGGCGCCAGCGCCGGCCATGTGCCGTTGCTGTGCGCGCGCGAGGACGGCAGCCACAGCGTCCGCGAGCTGCCGGGCGGGCCGGTCCTGGGAGTCGTGCCCGACACCGAGTATCGCGAGGAGACCTTCACCCTGGACGAGGGCAGTGCCCTGGTCATGGTCACCGACGGCGTGGTCGAAGGACCGGGCCTGACGTTGGAAGCCGGACTGGAGCGAGCCGGAACAGTGGCCGGCGCGGCCCTTTATGACGGACTGAAGGCCGAGGAGACCGCCGACCGCATCCTCGACGCCGCGGTCGCGGTAGACCACCTCGACGACGTGGCCGTGCTGGTCATCCAACGCACATGACGGCGCCCGCGTCCCCACACCCTCTATACGGCCCCCCAAGCCAGCCGCGGAAGGACCCTCCGGCCCCACTCACCCAGAGCCCCAGTTTGGAAGACCGCGTATGCGGATGCGGCCTGACCTGGGACATGGCCGACCTGCCGCTCTGTGGCGTGGCGCCCGTGATTCGCCGCCAGTCCCCGTGATTTCCCGCCCTATCGGGCACGCGAGGGGCACACAATGGCGCTGTCTCCGCCAGGCCTCGCTGTCATGGCGACGGGCTCGCGCGGTCGCTCTGCCCTGGACTTGCAGCACGGCGCCGAGCAGAACGAGCCCAAGGGCCGCAGTGGTCAGAGCCGCCTGCGTCCCGCTGGCCCAACCGACAAAGAGGGCCAGGGCAACGTCTTGGGCCGGTGGGCTGGCCAACGCCACGCTCCTCAAGGCCCTGTGAATCACCAGCATGGTGATCGCACCGCGCACGGCATCTAGTGTCCTGCGCCGGAGATCCGTCGGCAGAAGCGGGCGAGTGAGTCGAGGATTTCTTCGGCGGTCTTGGTCCAGATGAACGGCTTGGGGTCTTCGTTCCAGGCTTTGACCCATGCCCGGATGTCGGCTTCCAGGGCGTGGATGGTCTTGTGTGCGCCGCGGCGGATCATCTGGTGGGCGAGGTAGCCGAACCACCGCTCGACCTGGTTGATCCACGAGGAGCCGGTCAGGGTGAAGTGCAGCTCGAACCGCGGGTGTTTGGCCAGCCAGGCCTTGATCGCCGGTGTCTTGTGGGTGCCGTAGTTATCGACGATCAGGTGGATCTGCAGGTGAGCGGGCACCTCTTTGTCGATCCGGATCAGGAACTTCTTGAACTCCACGGCCCGGTGCCGGCGGTGCAGGGCCGTGATGACTTCACCCGTGGCGACATCGAACGCGGCGAACAGCGTGGTCAGGCCGTTGCGCACGTAGTCGTGGGTGCGCCGCTCGGGCATGTGCGATAGGTCGCGATGGCGATGTGCGCCGCGGCGGGGTTGAGGAATGCCGCGAACGTGTATGGCAGGCCCAGGCGAGCGGCGACGACCGCACTGGCGGGGCTGGAGCCGAGGATCCATGTCTGCGGCCGACCGGCGACGCCGTCGAAGAACGGCACCTGCGCGAACGGGTGGCCGTCTTCGAAGCCGTCGAACCAGTGCAGTAGTTCGACGACCTTGTCGTCGTAGGGCTCGGGCGTGGCGACCGCCTGGCGGGAACTCTGCAGCGCGAGGTCGAGCAGCGGACCGGCCGTGGCTCGGCCGAGACCGAGGTCGATCCGCCCCGGGAACATGGCGTTCAACTGGACGAAGGTCTCGGCGACCCGGTACGGGCTGCGCTGGTTGAGTTCGTCTGGTCCACGTCCGCGGCGATGCCCCCCACGAGTCCACCGACCAGTGGCGGCAGCGCGCATCCCAGGTGATGCAGTGGGTCAGCGACGGCACACTCGACGTCCTGATCGACCGGACGTACCCCTTGGAGGACGCCGCCCAAACGCACAGTGACCTCGAATCCCAGGGGACCGTGGGCAAGCTGCTGCTCATTCCGTGACATGACGGCCGGTGGCCGGGCGGGCCCGGATGTCGATTGCATGTTCGACATCCGGTCATGGTTCGAGGGTTGCGCTTTGATCGGTTCGGTCGGTTGTCGAAGACGGTCCGGGACCGGGGCGGTGAAACTGTGGGTGAGGTCGTCCGCGGCAGCGGCCGCCGGCCGAGCAGGTGCTGCCGGCGGCCGTCCACTACCGCACCACACTCATCCATGCGGCAGCCCGCCCCGCCGTTTGGTGCCTCCCCACCCACCCTGTGCCGGCATGCCCAGTTCGGGCGGGGGCCGGGGCGCCACATACGACGACAGCCACGCCGTCCCGCTGGACGTCACTAGCGGCGCCACGCTGGGGAGTTGCGCGAGGTATCGGGTCACATCGAGAACCTGCGTCCGGAGGTCACCCACGTGACGAGCGGGACGGTCGCGGCCATGTTCCGGCCAGGGAGGCAGCAGTGACGGACCAGCCGTTCCCCCTCAGCGAGATCGTGGCGTCGCAGCGCCCGCACCGCAGGGACGCCGCACGCAACTACGACGCCCTGCTGGCCGCCGCGCGCGAGGCGTTCGCCAAGAACGGCGCCGAGGCCTCTCTGGAAGACATCGCCCGTTGTGCGGGCGTCGGCATCGGCACGCTCTACCGGAACTTCCCCACCCGCCGCCATCTCTTCGAGAGCGTCTACGCGGACGAGGTGAACGCCCTGTGCCGGATGGCGCAGGACGTCGCCGCGCTGGAACCGTGGGAGGCGTTGACCTCGTGGCTGCGCCGGTTCGTGGACTACAGAGTGACCCAGCGGGCCATCCGCGACGCGCTCAGCAACGAGTCGGAGGTCTTCCTGGCCTGCCAGGACTCGATGTACCAGGCGGGCGGCCCGCTGCTCGAGCGGGCGCAGAAGGCCGGGCAGGCGCGTACGGACATGGGCTTCGACGACCTGCTGCGGATGGTCGCCGGGATCACCGCCACCAACTTCCTCGATGACGCCCAGCGCGACCGCGTCCTCGCCATCGCTTTCGACGGCGTCCACGCCGCGCAATGACGCGGCCACACAGGTCGGCGCCCCCGCGATTGCGGTCCGGGTCGGCAACTGGAGCGAGCCCGGCGCCGTCCCAGGCTGACGTCGGGGTCAGGGGCCGGACACCCGGCGGTCGCGGAGGCCGCCGCAGACGCCCAACGCACTGGGCCGGTATCTGTGCGCCCGCAGGGAACTGCTCGAGCCCGATGAAGGGCGCCGGGGTTGCCGCCCATGTGTGGCGGGGCATGGTTTCCCAGCAGGCGACACGACGGATCTGAGGGGGCGCCGTGGCGCCTTCGACCCTGCAGCGGTCGAGCTGCGACCAAGGCTCGCGGCGCTGTCGCGTGACACGCGGCTGGTCCTGGTGCCCTTCGCCTGCATCGCCGAACTAATACGCCGGGCGGGAGACGGCGCCCCGCACTGCGGCGCTGCCGAGGACGTCCCTGAACAGTGTTGAAGCGGGCCGTTCGCGGCCAGGAGCGCGGAGGCGTTCGTCGCTGCCGTTGCCCGAGACGTCACAGCCGGGGCCGGGGACATGGTACCGGACCAAGTCGTTATGAGGCTGATCCTTTGGAGTGGACACCCTGACAATGGATCTTGATGGTCCAGGGAGGGATGTCCAGGTGGGACGCCAGTCTCCGTATCCGGAGGAGTTCAGGAAGTGAGGTTGATCCCCGGGAGTGAACACCGGGTTTCATGCGACGAGTGAGCGTCTCGACCCCCGCGTCGTCGCCCGCGAGGAGATTCTCCGGCTGATTCACCTCGCAGCCGAGACTGATCACGAGGGCCGCGGCGACTTTGGCATGTCCGAGGTGACCGCGCAGAGTCCGCCGCAGGATGTCGTCCCCCAAAGTGCCCTTTCCCATGCCGCAGCCGAGGTCGTGCGGGAGCGCGATGATGCCGTCGAGGCCCGGTGTCCCCTTGTGCAGGTCGTCGGCCCGCCGCGCGATCATCCCGGCCACTGTGGCGGAGCAGTTTACGGTCGGGACGACGACGATGTAGTTCCGGGTCGCCGCGCGGCCGTCCACACGGCGGTATCCGAGGAAATGGTCTCGGGTGGGAGCCGCACCGAGAGGTCGCGTACGCGTCGGCGATGTACTCGCTCGTGGTTCCTCCCACCGGCCGATTCCCAGGTTGTGCACGTGGACGTGCCTGCCAGCGGGGATGTCGGCCAGCGCCACGCCGATGATTTCGCCGTACTTGCGGACAGGAGCGCCCATGGGAATGTCCCGCAGCGCGACCTTGTGGCCGGCGGTGATGTCCTCGACGGCCGATACCGTGCCGTCGGCCACCTCGATGGGCGTTCCCCGTGATATGTCCCCGAGGAGCAATCCGATGTCATCCAGGCCGGGGCGGGGCACGAGCGGCCGGGCGACGGCCGCTGTTCCCGGCCACAGCGGATCACGGCGATCATTGAGGTCTTTCAGCGTTGCCGCTCCAGGGTGAGGACCGCTGCTGCGATTGACGTCGTTCGATTCGGGCTGCAACCCCGGAGCGGTCTCCATCCAGGGCTTCAACATCCTCCCCGGAGGTCTGCCCATCTCCCTCGACGGTGGCGTTGTCGCCGGGATCGGCGTCTCCGGGTCCCCCACGGGCGACATCGACGCCTCCTGCGCCGCCGACGGCATCAAGGCCATCTCCTGACACACCACAGCGCGGACGCCGCCCGGCCCGAAACCGAGCGGGCAGCGTCCGCGCGTGACGTCGCACCTGGCGGCGTCGGCAGCGCGGCGAGAAACGTTCGATCTGTCGGATCGAACGCAGGCCTGGCTCCACAGAACTGGCGTTGCGGGGCCGGAGCGGTCGTCGGGCTCGGTGGCGTCCCGACGGTGAGGTTGCCCTCCTTGCGGACTGTCGGGTGCGGGGGTGTTTCGGTGTGGAGATGGCGTTACGCCGCAGTGCCCTTCGGTTTGCTGATGCGGCGCGCGGCCTCGACCACTGCAGCACGGTGCGTGGCCAGTCGTTCGTCCGACCAGGTCTGGTTGCCGCTGGTGTCCGCGCCGTCACCTTCGGCGGCCAGGAACCAGGCCTGGGCGACCGCGAGCACCATGGTGAGTAGGTCCTCGGGCGCCATGCCCTGGGCTACGTCGCCGCGCTGCTGCGCGGCGCCCACCTCGGCACTTTTCTGTCGAAATGCCTCAGGTTCCAGTGAAGCGGCGGTGGGGCGTTCCAGCTGTTTCCATAGTCGAAGGCGCATCAGTTCCGGCCGTTCGACCAGGTGGTCGAAGATGGCGCCGGCGTAACCGGGCAGGTCGTCGACGTCGAACGGCACCGACTCGGCTCCCTCGGCCATGGCTCGTTGCAGCACCTCGTCGAAGAGCTGTTCCTTGTTCCCGAAGTAGACGTAGATGAGCCGCTTGTTCGCTCCGGCACTCTCGGCAATCCGATCCACCCGAGCACCGGCGATGCCGTAAGCGGCGAATTCGGCGAAGGCGGCGTCGAGCAGGCGCGCCCGGGTGAGGCTGGAGTCCCGTGGCATGCCTTCAGTCTAGCAAGTAACTATCTAGTTATTGACAAAGGTGGGCGACGGTCCCTACGGTCTGGGTATCTATCCAGTTAGTTATGGAGGAGATGGACGGCAGAACGCGAGGTTTCTGCAGGTAGGGCGCGCGGGCGGTCCCCGTCGGCTCGCTTGCCTCCCGTCTGACCGATCCATCCGAGCAGCGGCGCGACCGCTACGAACACCCACCCTCGCCGAGGTGTCGCATCAGCGCGGCAAGTGAGCCGCCCCGGTGGTCCTCGGCCCTTCCCGACAGGAGAACCCCATGTCCACAGCGCAGACGTTCGGAGCGACCACGAGGGCCGCCGAGGTCATCGACGGTGTCGATCTGCACGGCCGTCGGGCCGTCGTGACCGGCGCGAGTTCCGGCATCGGAGTGGAGACCGTTCGCGCACTCGCCACGGCTGGTGCTGACGTCACCCTGGCCGTCCGAGACGCTGACGCGGGCGCCGCGGTGGCGGCCCGCATCGCGGCGGACCTGCCCGACGGTGCGGGGAAGCTGTCCGTCGGTCGGCTTGAACTGTCCGACCGCAGCTCGATCGCGCAGTTCGTCGCGGACTGGGACGGCCCGCTGCACATCCTGGTCAACAACGCGGGCGTGATGTCCCCGCCGCAGATCACCCGGACGCCCGAGGGCCGGGAATGGCAGTTCGGCGTCAACCACCTGGGCCACTTCGCGCTCGCCACCGGCCTGCACCCGGCGCTCGCCGCCGCGGGCGACGCCCGCATCGTCGCGGTGAGCTCCATCGGCCACCAGTTCTCGCCGGTCGTCTTCGACGACCTCGACTACCGCTACCGCCCCTACGACCCGTGGACCTCATACGGGCAGTCCAAGACCGCCGTGACCCTCTTCGCCGTCGAGGCCGCCAAGCGGTGGGCCGGCGACGGCATCACCGCCAACGCGGTGATGCCGGGCAACGTCGGCGACACCGGACTGGCCCGGAACACGGACATGGAGGCCGTGGCGGGCCTGCTCGCCGCCGGCGAGCTCGCCTTCCCGCCCGGCAAGACGGTCGAACAGGGCGCCGCGACCTCGGTTCTGATGGCCGCCTCACCGACCGTGGCCGGGGTCACCGGCCGCTACTACGAGGACTGTGCGGAGGCGCGGCCCGTCACGGAGCGCGGCACCAACGTCGCCGGCGTCGCGCCGTACGCCCTGGACCCGGACAACGCAGCACGCCTGTGGACGGTGTCCGAGCACTTCATCCAAGAGCGGTGACATCCGCCGCACCTCTCCCCGGCGCGCCGGTGTCCGCACCGGCCGCGCCCGCGACAGGCAGAGCTGTTCCTCGGGCCTGCGGGCCCCAGGAACAGCCGCGGGGGGATTCGACCCGGGCGGCACAGCCCGCCCGGACCATCAAACATGGATATGCAGAGACATCATGAGCAAGGTCTGGTTCATCACCGGTACGTCGCGCGGCTTGGGCCGTGCCTTCGCCGAGGCCGCGCTGGAACGCGGCGACAAGGTCGCAGCGACGGCCAGGAACATCGACTCGCTGGCGGACCTCGTCGGTAAGTACGGCGCCGATCGGGTACTGCCGCTGGCGCTGGACGTCACGGACAAGGCAGCCGTCACCGCCGCCGTGACCGCCGCCGTCGAGACGTTCGACCGTCTCGACATCGTCGTCAACAACGCAGGTTATGGCCTGTTCGGCATGGTCGAGGAGATCACCGAGCAGCAGTTGCGCGACCAACTGGAGACCAACCTGTTCGGCGCGTTCTGGGTGACCCAGGCCGTGCTGCCGACCCTGCGCGAACAGGGCAGCGGCCACATCGTGCAGGTGTCCTCGGCCGGAGGTGTCGCCGCGTTCCCTTCGCTGGGCGGTTACCACGCCTCCAAGTGGGCGCTCGAAGGCTTCAGCGAGTCCCTCGCCCAGGAGGTCGCAGGCCTCGGCATCCACGTCACCATCGTCGAGCCCGGCGGCTTCACCACCGACTGGGCCGGTTCCTCCGCGACGCACGCCGCACAGCTTTCCGCCTACGACCAGATCCGCGCGGCCATCGCAACCCGACTCGGCGACGCCCGCTACAGCGACCCTGCCGACGCGGCAGCCGCCCTGCTGCAGGTCGTCGACGCCGACAACCCGCCGCTGCGGGTGTTCTTCGGCACGGAGCCCCTCGAGATCGTCGAGCCGCTGTACGCACAGCGGCTCAAGACCTGGGCCGACTGGCAGCACATCTCACGCATCGCACAGGGCTGACCGGCCACCCACCAGTCAGCGCCCACCAGCCCGCGCCGCAGACGTCGCGCCCGGCACACCAGCCACGCAGCAACTCCCTTCCTTCTTGCCACCCCGAGCCCCTCTCAGGGCCACGAAGCAGTCGCACCATCATCCACACGCGTCCCGGAAAGGCACGATTCCCATGACCGATCTGACGGGAAAGACCGCAGTGATCACAGGCTCCGCACGAGGCATCGGCCGGGCCATCGCCCTGCGCTACGCCAGCCTCGGCGCGAACATCGTGGTCAACTACTCCTCCGACAAGGACTCGGCACAGGCCACCGCCGCCGAGATCGAGAATCTCGGCCGGCAGGCCATCACCGTCCAGGCGGACGTGTCCTCCGTCGCCGACATCCGGCAACTCTTCGACGAGGCCGTCGCACGGTTCGGGCAGATCGACATCGCCGTCGCCAACGCAGGCGTCGAGAAGATCGGCATCGACTTCGTCGACATCACCGAAGAGGACTTCGACCGGCTGTTCACCATCAACACCAAGGGAGCCTTCTTCACGCTCCAGGCCGCCGCCCGCACCGTCGCGGACAACGGCAGGATCATCTACGTCGGGTCGAGCACCACTGCGGTGCCGGTGGCCCGCGAAGGCCTCTACGGCTCGAGCAAGACCGCCCCGTGCTACGCCGTGGGAGTCCTGGCACAAGAGCTGGCAGACCGGGGCGTGACCGTCAACTCGGTCCTTCCAACAGCCATCGAGGCCGCGGGCGTCTTCACGGCGTTCGACCCCGACCACCCGGTGCGCAAGTTCGTCGCCCAGTCCGGCCGCATCGGCCGCCGGATGGGCTCCGTCGACGACGTCGCGGACGCCGCCGAGTACTTCGCATCCGACCTGACGGCATGGGTCAGCGGACAGAGCCTCCTGGTCACCGGCGGCACGTTCCAGTAGCCCCAAAAGGCTCGGAAGCGCGCTGATCTGCTCCGAGGCAGCCCCGGCACAGTCGGCAGGGGCGGGCCGTGCCTGCGGTCAGCCGATCGCAGGCACGCACCGATCAAGGCAGGCGCAGGATTGCGCCATGCACTGCGGATCGTCATCGACCCATGGGCACGCCAGCGCCAACGCCTACTGATCTCTTCGGGTTGTTGTCGGGAGTGATGTGTGCTGATCCCTGCGGTAGGCCGGTGGCATGCGGTACGCACAGGGCGGTGGGCTGACCGCGCAGCGCCGGCGGTTTCGGGAGCGGATCCCGTACGAGGCCGGCGAGCGGTTTGTGCGCGGCGAGAGAACCTCGGTGATCGCGACGGATCTGCTGGTCAGGGAGCTCTTTCAGCGGTGCCGCTCCAGGGTGAGGACGGCCGCGGCGATGGACGTCATTCGATTCGGGCTGCACCGGGACCTGCGGAAGATCCGCCACGACTTCAGTCGTGCGATGCCACGCTCGACCGGCGCCCGTGCTGTGGACAGCGCTCGGTTGACGGATTGCTGGGTCGGTGTGAGGTCGCGTCCCGGTGGGCGTCTGAGGGGCGTCGTCACCCAGGGGCCGGCTCCCATGTAGGCGCGGTCGGCAAGGATGGGAACGCCCTGTCGTTCGCAGATCCGGATGATCCGATGGGCGCGGGCCGCGGTGAGATCGTGTGCGCGGCCGGGCAGCGTCGGCGAGATCCACAGCAACTGGCCGACCGGGTCGGTCACCACCTGCACGTTTACCCCGTGTCGGCGGTGCTTGTGGGAGAAATCGGCCCGGCTGTCGCCGACCCGGTCGCACTCCGCGAGGGTGCCGTCGAGGAGGACGTAGTCCGGGTTAGCCTCGCGCAGGGCGCGCAGCAGACCGGGTGCGCGGTCGGCGAGCAGGTCGACGACGGCTGTCGTGTAGGCGTGGGCGGTGCCGACGGAGATGCCGAACCCGGCAGCGAGCTGGGCGAGGGTGTCGTGTCGGCGCAGGTATACCAGGCCGACCAGGGCACGCTGGTGCGGTGGGAGCTTGCAGCGGCGGTCACCCTCACGGGTGACGATGAGCATGGTGACCCCTTAAGAATGGTGGCGGTCCGGGAGGACTGGGTGTAGCTGATGGTGACCTGCCGTTGATGGCTCCGAGTGAGTGGCTGCCCGGTCCTCCGGGACGCTCCGGCTGCTGATTGAGAACTGCGGTCATCGCTGGTTAAGGGCTTGGCGGCGGAGTGTTCCCGGACCCTGAAGGTGCTGCTTCCTGGGGAACGGAGCGACGACGGTGACTGAACGTCATGAGCAAGTATGGATCGGCATCGACGCGGGCAAGGCCCATCACTGGGCTGTCGGAGTCAACGCCACCGGAGAGAAGGTGCTTTCAAGGAAGGTCGTCAATGGCGAAGACGAGATCCTGGACCTGATCGTCGCAGCATGCGAGATGGCCAACGAGGTTCGATGGGCGGTCGACATCTGCGGCCGGGCCTCAACCTTGCTGCTTGCATTGTTGATCGCCAACGGCCAAAGCGTGGTGTACGTGCCTGGACGCACGGTCAACCGCATGTCCGGCGCCTACCGCGGCGAAGGGAAGACCGACGCCAAGGACGCCCTGGTCATCGCCGACACCGCGCGCATGCGCCGGGACTTCGCATTCCTGAGCCTGCCGAACGAGACCGTGGCTGATCTCCAGTTACTCACCGCGCATCGAGCCGATCTGATCGCCGACCGGGTGCGACTGATCAACCGCCTGCGCGATGCCCTGGTTGGCATCTGCCCCGCTCTGGAGCGGGCCTTCGACTACTCAGCGGCCAGGGGACCGGTCGTCATGCTGACTGAGTACCAGACCCCGGCCGCCCTGCAACGAGCCGGCGTCAGGCAGCTCGCGGACTGGCTGGCACGACGTGCGGTCCGTGGTGCAGACGAGGTCGCTGCCCGTGCGCTCGAAGCTGCCCAATCCCAGGTGACAGCTCTGCCGGGCGAAAAGCGAGCCGTCAAACTCGTGAGCGACCTCGCCCACCAGCTCCTCATGCTCGACGAACTGATCAAAGACACCGACCGGGAGATCCGCGAGGCGTTCCGCCTCGACGAGCGCGCCGAAGTGATCGAATCCCTGCCGGGCATGGGGCCCGTCCTCGGGGCCGAGCTTCTCGCCATCGTCGGAGACCTGTCCAGCTACGCAGACGCCGGCCGGCTGGCCGCTCACGCGGGACTGGCCCCGGTGCCGCGCGACTCCGGCCGCCGGACCGGCAACCACCACCGGCCCAAGCGCTACCACCGCCGTCTGCGGCACGTCTTCTACATGGCCGCCCAAACCGCCATGATGCGCCCCGGCCCATCCCGGAACTATTACCTCAAAAAGCGCGCCGAAGGACTGATCCACACTCAGGCGCTGCTCGCCCTAGCACGCCGCCGAGTCGACGTCCTCTGGGCCATGCTCCGTGACAGGAGGCACTTCACGCTCACCCCACCAGCCACCCAATCGGCTTGACACCATCATTGAGACTCACTCGACCAAGGCGTGGGGCAGGTCGAGTGCGGCAGAATACGGAACCAACGCGGCTCCTGTGCCGGTGGGTTGAGACTTCGAACACCTCCCCCAACGGCACAGGAGCCTCGTGCGTTGCGGGCATCGATCCCGTCACCCGATCCATACCTTTCTTCGTGGGCTGATCCGGGTCACTCGTACGATCAGGACACCCAGGGGTGCTGGGTATGGCTGTCACCCGATAGCCGTGGTTGTGGCTTCCACTGATTGGCCGCCCAGCACCCCGCGACGACTCGGCCGCTGATTGGGATACGCGAACTGAATCGCTCGTATGGATGCGTCGGCGAGGTCGTCTGCTGGGCACACCCCCACGACGAAGGAGGACCGGGTGCCGCAACTGTGGGCGGGGACGGACGCGGGCAAGGCCGAGCACCACTGCACGGCACTCGATGCTGAGGGGAGGAAGCTCCTCTCCCGTCGAGTCCAGAACGACGAGGCAGACCTGTTGCAACTACTGGGCGACGTCCTGGATTTGGCCGATGGCGGTCCGGTGACCTGGGCGGTAGACCTCAACGCGGGCGGAGCTGCCTTATGGATCACTCTGCTGGTCAGCCATGGGCAGCAGCTGGTCTACATCCCCGGACGCACCATCCATCACGCCTCTGCCGCCTACAAAGGCGACGGGAAGAGCGATGCGAAGGACGGCTTCGTCATCGCTGACCAGGCCAGGATGCGCCGCGACCTCCACCCCCTGGCCGAGACCAGTGAGATCGCGGTCGACCTGAAGATCCTCACCGCCCGCCGCATGGACCTGTCCGCCGACCGCACCCGCGCGATCAACCGGCTCCGCGCGCAGATACTGGAATACTTCCCTGCCCTGGAGCGGGCCTTCGACTACAGCACATCCAAGACGGCCCTCATCCTGCTGACCGGCTACCAGACGCCGGCCGCACTGCGGCGAATCGGCCGGAGTCGCCTGGCGGCCTGGCTCAAGAACCACGGCGTCCGTGTGAGCAGCTACGCCAAGAGCGCCGCCGACGCCGCGGTCACCGCCGCCGAGGCCCAGCACACCGCCGTCCCCGGAGAGAAGACCAGCGCAAAGATAGTCCACACCCTGGCCAGGGAGATGATGGCCCTCGACCAGGAGATCGCGGAACTCGAGGCCCTGATCGAGAGCCGGTTTCGTGAGCATCCCGATGCGACAGTGATCACAAGCATGCCCGGCATCGGCACCACGCTCGGCGCCGAGTTCATCGCCGCCACCGGCGGTGACATGACGGCTTTCGGCAGTCCCGACCGCCTCGCCGGCGTCGCCGGCCTCGCGCCCATCCCCCGCGACTCGGGAAAGGTCAGCGGCAACCTGCGCCGCCCGCGCCGCTACAGCCGGCGCCTGCTGCGGATGTTCTACCTCTCCGCACAGGTCGCAGCCACCCACTGCCCGGAGTCCAAAGCGTTCTACCAGCGCAAACGAGACGAAGGGAAGACCCACAAGCAGGCCGTGCTCGCGCTCGCCCGCCGACGCCTGAACGTTCTGTGGGCGCTGATACGCGACCACCGCACCTTCGAAACCGTCGCGCCTCGACCCACTTCCATGGCCGCATGAACCAGACACACAGCGACTTGACATCGTGATTGGGAATCAGTGGCCACGCTGAAAGAGCTCATTGTTCACGTCATCGACCGTAGGACGTCGACGCCGTCCAAGGGAAACACGGTTATCTACGGGGAATCATCCGGAATACGAAATGCCCCGTGCGGTCCTGGAGCCGGGTCGCGTATCCGGGTCGATGAGCACCGAGTGGCAATCCCGCCCGAGTGCATGTTGCATCCCGGTCTCGCGGGTCCGATTGCCGGAGGGATGCATACACCGGCAGAGACACCCGGGAGCGGCCCTGTCAGGGCATGGTGCGCCCAGGCCCTCGGGTCCCGTCGGTTGCGGCCCCTGTACCGCTGACATGGTCAGGGGCGTTCATGCTGGCGAGCAGGCGCAGGCATTCCTCGGAGGGGCTGCCCTGCTGCGCGTGGTAGGTGACCAGCGTTTGCCCATCAGTGCCCGGGACCAGCAGCTTTTCGTAGTGCAGTTCCAGAGCGCCTACCTGCGGGTGCTGGAGGAGGCTGGTGCCGGTGGTCTTGTGCTTGACATCCTGCCGGGCCCAGAGAGTGCGGAAGCGCTCGCTGCGCAGGGAGAGCTCTCCGACGATCTCGACAAGACGCGGGTCTTCGATGTCCGCGCCGACGACCGAGCGCAGGTACGGGACGACCCGGGCGGTCATGTCCTCCCAGTCCCGGTGGAGTTCCCGCATCTCCCGCTCGAGGAACGCGGCCAGAATGCCGTTGCGCCCGGGCGCGTTGAACGGTGAGAGCACGATGGCGAGGCTATTGGCGGCCAGGACGTCCATGTACTTGCCGTGGACGTACGCCGGGGTGAGTGGCCAGGAGTCGATGAGCGCGCGGATGCCGTCGCCGACCTTTTCGGGCTTGCGGGGACGCTTGCGCCGGGGGCTCTTGCGTGTGGCGATCTCCAAAAGGTAGGTCGTCGCCTCCTCGTCCAGCTGCAGGGCGCGGGCGATGCTGCGCAGGACCTGCTCCGAGGGGTTCTTGTCGCGGCCCTGCTCCAAGCGGTTGTAGTAATCGGAGCTGATCCCCGCGAGGAAGGCGACCTCCTCGCGCCGCAGCCCCGGGACGCGCCGGTGACCCTGATCCCAGGCCTCGTCGGGCCGGACCAGCTCCCTGCGGGCGCGCAGATACCGGCCCAGTGCGTTGGCGTCTGCGGCGGCTGTCATCGTTCCAGCTTACGAGCGCGCTCCGGGCTCGTGAGTGGCCCTGTCAGTCCCAGTCTCAGCCCGTCCTGGTGCGTCCCACGGCGTTCGGCGCAGGCTGAGGGTGCACGTTCGGAACGACCGGAGGAATGCTTCACATGTCTCAGCTCTTCACGACCCCGTACGACCGCGACAGCACCGCCTCGGAGGTGATCGAAGGCGTGGACCTGTCAGGCAGGCGGGCGATCGTCACGGGGGCCGGCTCGGGCATCGGCGTGGAGACCGCCCGCGCTCTGGCGGCCAACGGCGCCGAGGTCACGCTCGCCGTCCGCCGTCCGGAGGCCGGCGAGCGGGTCGCGGCCGACCTGCGCAGGGCCACCGGGAACGAGGCAATCCATGTCGCGCGCCTGGACGTGGCCGACCTGGAGTCGGTGCGGGCGTTCACGGCCGCCTGGCAGGGTCCGCTGCACATCCTGATCAACAACGCCGGCATCATGATGCCGCCGGAGCTCGAGCGGGGCATCGGCGGCCACGAGCAGCAGTTCGCCACCAACTACCTGGGGCACTTCGCCCTGGCCCTGGGGCTGCACCGCGCCCTCGCCGACGGCGACGGCGCGCGCCTGGTCTCGGTCTCCTCAAGCGGCCATCTCTTCTCCCCCGTCGTCTTCGACGACATCGACTTCCGCTTCCGCCCGTACGACGCGCTCGCCGCCTACGGCCAGTCCAAGACTGCCGATGTCCTCCTGGCCGTCGAGGCGCAGCGCCGCTGGTCCGGCGACGGCATCACGGCCAATTCTCTGCACCCCGGTGCGATCGCCACCAACCTCCAGCGCCACACCGGGGGTCTGCGGGCCCCCGAGCCCTACCGCAAGACGATCGGGCAGGGCGCCGCAACCACCGTGTTCCTCGCCGCTTCCCCGCTGGTCGAAGGCGTCGGCGGCCGTTACTTCGAGGACGTCAACGAGGCGCCCGTCGTCCTCGCCCGGCCCACCGAATTCGGCGTCCCCGGCGTGGCCGCCTATGCGCTGGACCCGGAGAACGCCCAGCGCCTCTGGGAGCTGGCGAGCGACATCGTCCGCTGAGCACCACGGGATCCCCCCACCCCCCCCGTGCCTCACCTGAACCATTGAAAACAACGAAAGAAGTGAGTGATGACGGCGACAATAAGCAGGGTCGGTTTCATCGGTCTCGGTGACCAGGGTGGCCCGATGGCGGAAGCCATCGGCGAGCATGGCTTCGAGCTGCACGTGTGGGCGCGGCGTTCCGCCTCCTTGGCGGCGGTGGAGAGGGTCCCGCACACCGTTCACGGCAGCGTGGCGGATCTGGGGGCGTCCGCCGAGCTGATCGGGCTGTGTCTGCGCGACGACGCGGACATCTGGGAAATTTTGGACGGTCAGGGGTTGCTGGCCGCGATCGCCCCCGGAACGATCATCGTCAACCACGGCACCGGCGACCCCGCCGAGGCGGTCCGTATCGCCGAACACGTGGCGCGGGCCGGAGGTGGCTACCTCGACGCGCCCGTCAGCGGCGGCAGCCCCGGCGCCCGCGCCCGCACCCTCACCACCTTCACCGGAGGAACCCAGGACGTGTTCGACAGGGCCCGACCGGTGTTCGACACGTTCAGCGGCACCGTCACGCTGATGGGCCCTGTCGGCGCCGGGCAGTTCACCAAGCTGTTCAACAACGCGCTGACCATCACCAACATGAAGAACGCCGAGGACGTCCTCGGTCTGGCGTCGCGGGTCGGCCTGAACCTCCCCGCCCTGATCGACGTGATCAACACCAGCAGCGGCGGCAGCTCGGCGCTGCGAGCCCTCGGCGGCGACATCACCCCGGAGCTGGCCGAGCACGTTCACCTGCTCATGGAGAAGGACATGCACCACTTCGCCGACGCCGTGCGCGGCGCGGGCGGAGACGACCCCTCCGAGGTGCTCGAGCGCGGCCTGGCCGGTGCCGCCGGCCTTGTCGGCGCCGCCCGCCTGGTCGCCCGCGCCCGGGAGGCCGCGGTACCCGAGCCGGGCGTGGCGTGACCCGCCCGGCCGTTGCAACTCCGCGCCCTGCACTCCGCGGTCGAGGATCCGACCGCCCGTCCCGGGGCAGGCTCCGGCCAAGCCCACCCGGGTCGGCCGTGATCGTCAATGCCGACATACGGATGGGGGCATCGCCGCTGTCGGCCCAGACCAGCCGCAGTTTCCGGAAGCCTTCCCGCAGGACGGGGAGTATCGTCGCGTCGGCCTCCTGGTCGGTCGTGGAAGCCGGCGTGACCAGCACCGTCAGCAGCAGCCCGAGGCAGTCCACGATCAGGTGGCGCTTGCGCCCGTTGATTTTCTTGCCGCCGTCGAAGCCGCGTGAGTCGTTCCTGACGGTGGCGTCGGCCTTCACCGACTGCAAGTCCACCACGGCCGCGGTCGGCTCGGTGTTCCGGCCTTCCGTTTTCCTTACCGGGTCACGTAGCCGGTCGTGGAGCTCGCGGATCAGACGGTTGTCCCGCCAGCGGCGGAAGAACGCGTACACGCGTTTCCAGGGCGGGAAGTCCGCGGGCAGGTTCCGCCACTTCACGCCGTTGTCGACCAGGCACCGGATCGCGCCGAGCATCTGGCGGTGGCAGTAGCACTCGGGGCGTGCCCTTGTCGAAATTCTCATCCGTGCACGTCAGGCCGGGGCCTGTACGGTCTTCGGTGTAACTCTCGATCAAGGAAGTAGCACCTGATGAGCGACGTGACTGCCTCTGTCGAGGCGGTTGAAGAGGTTCGGCCGGAAGCATGCAAACCACCCCAGGTTGGCTGTCGCTGCCTTACCGCACTCTCGGCGGTCTACAGCGAGATCTGCTGGCCGCGCTTCTCACGCCGCGGCCTTGCTCACCGCAAGCCCGCCGCTGCCGTCACCCCCATGAAAAGTTGAGACCTCACACCTGGGCGAAGAATCAGCGGACCGCCGGACGGCTCGCGGATGCCATCGCGCAGCGGCGCGAGGCGGGGCTGCCGGTCGGTTCCACCGCTGGCGCGCTGTCAGAGGAGCGCCGCGATGCGCTGGAGGCGATCGACGCGTCCTGGTGCCCGGCCTGGCCGGTGGCTTGGCAGCGCTGCTACCGGCCGTGCCGCAGGCTCATCGAGGCAGGCCAGGCACTGCCCGCTCCGGGGCAGGGCACCGTCCAGGGCGAGGACCTGGGCGCGTGGGTCCAGGCGCAGCGCCTGGGCTGGGATGGGCTGCTGCCCGCGCAGGTCTGGATGCTGGAGAACATGCTCCACCTGGAGCCGGCAGAGCCTGACGAGGCGCCTTCGGCGCCCCGTACGCGGGCGGACAAGTGGGCGGTCAGCATTCGGGCCGCGAGGCAGTTCCACGCCCGCGAGGGAAGCCTCCAGGCTGGCAGGGGGCACGTTGAGCGGCTCGCTGAGCCCGACGGGTCGGTGACAGAGGTCAAGCTGGGCCTGTTCGTGGACAACGCCCGCCGCCGGGCCGACAAACTCGGCGCGGAACGGCGTGCGGAACTCGACGCTCTCGGTATGCGCTGGTAGCCGCGGCAGCATGGGTAATAGGCTGGGCCGGGACCTCCGTAGGGAACCCGCCCGGCCCCTGTGCGCCTCCGTGAGCGGCTCACTGGCACGAGGCGACACCCCCCCGGCCCCGTCGCTGACACGAGGCGCCACACGGCTGACACCGCCCGGCTGGGGCGCTGCTGGCGGCGAAGGTGGGCGAGATCCGTTTCGCCTCGGGGGTGGGCGGGCCGGCGCCGACGTGCGACACCGAAGCCCGCCGGACAGGCACGCGTCAACATGACCTGTCGGGTGTTCCCCCTGTCACGGCATGGTTCGCGGCCAGTAGCGTTCTTCAGGGGTCCTGCTGTCGCTCTCGCCACAGTAGTTCTGACGGATCGTCTGTCGGCGACGGCTGAAAAGTGGTTCTGGATCACATTTGGTGCCAGAGCCACGGAGGGTCACCAGCTCGACGATCATGAGCGGTCGTGACCCACGACCCGCTCCAGGACCTCTGG
>NZ_JBSFDI010000041.1:0-44770 GCF_053593835.1 Streptomyces sp. NPDC002076 | reverse complement strand
CGGCCAACTCCCCACCCATCACACCCGGTCAACGGCACACCCGATCAAACGGACACGCCACCGGCGAGTGAACCTGACCAAGCCCTACTAGCCGCAGTGGTCCGTCCCACGAACGAGAGCGGTAGCCAGGCACAAGATCGGTGTGCGTGACGGCGCCTAAAGCGCGACGATGAAAGCAAAGACGTCCGTCTCCATCAGTTAACTATGCAACTTCCCTTCGCAGCGTGTCGGAGATGGTTAGTGTGCCTGCCGATACCCCGGTCTTGCTGCTCGCTCATTCAGACCCATGGGTGCGCCATCAACTCGCCAAAGACATAGAACGATCAGCCAGCAATTTGGAAGTCGTTCCTGTTGCGAGCAAGTACGACGCTTACGCCACAATAGGAGCTATAGCCGAACACGGTGGATATTTGGCTGCCGCTATTGCTGACGAAACACTAGTGGACGACACTGGCGAGAATCTTCTGCGCGGGCTGCACGAACGGTACCCTACGGCAGCAAGTGCGATCCTGGCGCCCCCGCATAGTGGCCATGACCCCAGCGTCTATGTTATGTCCGGCAAGCCCGAGCGCCTCCGTACCGATGTGAATAAGTTGCAATCCAAGTCTCGTCCGCCGCATCCTCGTGTCGCTGTGATCGGACCTGAAGGGTCACAGCTGGCGGACGAAATATTGGCCATCCTGCATCGGACTTTGACACCGTCTAAGCGGGTGATAAGAAACGAGGAGCACATCACCGTCAAAATCGACGGAACGAATGAAGAATTGATAGATCCCCACCCCGGAGAGATCTTCAAGGCCTTGAGGCTAGTGAGGGATCCGAAACGCCCACTTGACCACCCGTACGATCTCATCATCGTAGGCGCTGGACCTGCAGGACTCTCCGCTGCCCTTAATGCCAGTGTCAACGTTGGCCTTAGCACTCTGATAATAGAGAATCAAATACCAGGCGGTATCGCCACTACATCTATCAACCCGATAGATAACTATCTCGGGTTTCCCCAAGGCGTTTCAGGACCCGCACTCGCTCAACTCGCCCTTGAGCAGGTGGCGAACCTTGATTTGGTCGATTTCCTTCCCACCCTAGAAGCGCAAGGTATCAAGAAGGCCGCCCATGGTCGTTACCTTGTCGAAGCCTTGGATCAGATGAGGGGCGAAAAAATAGATCTTAATGCCGGGATGATACTTCTGGCATGCGGATCAAGGCCGCATGAATTGAAACTAGCAAAAGGAAAGGAACACTACCCCGACCGCGGCGTCTACTATTCTGCCCTCCCCTGCGACCAAGAGCGGGAAAAGGATAAGATCGTTGTGATCATAGGAGGTGGCGATTCGGCAGGGCAAGCGGCGCTACAGTTCGCAAAAAAGAGTCGCAAAGTTGTCATGGTCGCCCAAGACGGTTTCGATCGGATGTCTCAAGCCCTACAGAATTCAATAAGGGAGAATTCCAAGATAGACACCGAGGGGTATTTCGGTTACAAAGTGGTTGAATTTATGGGCGCCCGGCAATTGGAGGCTATTAAGGTAAGGAAAGCGAACGGCAGTAGGTCACTCAAGACCAGGGAGATCAGAGCCGCGTCTGCCTATGTTCTCATTGGTGGTGACCCTGACACCGCATGGGTAGGAAAGAAGGCGGCTCCGCACTGCGAGAGAGTGGCGCAAACTCAGAAAAAGTATATCAAAACTGACGTTTATTTGAAGCCGCATGGAACGAAACTTCCGTTTGAGACGAGCCTGGATGGCGTGTTTGCTGCTGGTGATGTGCGAGTGAACTCTCTTAGGCGCGTAGGCCAGGCCGTAGGACAAGGCGCAGCGGCTGTAGCATCTATGGAACGATACGCTTCGAATAATCCTAGGATATTGGTGGACCGAGACAGCCCGGCGTACACGCGGTTCAACGTTCTGGGGCTCACGAAACCTTAGATCCAGCCTCCGTCGTCCTGCTTCTCTAGTCTCTGCAGCCGCCTTGACGCTTCAACCTCTCTGAATCAAAGGGAAAATCGCTTTCCTCTACATTCCAGCCACGGCTCATTGGAGCCGGGCGGGACAAGAGCGCAGGCCCGGCTGGAGACCGGGCCTGCGCGCGGTGAGCGGAGCAAGCCGCCTTGATGAACAGAGCAAGTTGTAACCCGGTTCAGCACCCGCTCGGCGACAGAGGGAGCGTGCCATCGTCAGAGGCGACACTCGGGCCGTCGGACACCGCCTAGGCACCCCCCGTTAAGGGGTCCTCCCATCCCATCGCCTTTTCGATCTTCTTGTTGTTCTCCGTCTCGCTGTCGTCGATCACGCCCGCGTATCGGCGGTGGATAACCTCCGGCGAGTTGCCGGCGCGTCTGGCCACTTCCGCTACTGGGAGGCCCGCCCGTAGCCAGTTCGTGATACACGTAGCTCGCAGGTGGTACGGCTTCCGAGCCAAGGGCGAGGCCACCTTCACCGGCGGGAGTGCCAGCGGTCTTGCTTCCTGCCACACCCGCCAGTAGCTGGACGTACCGAGCAACTCCCCCCGTTCGTTGGGGAAGAGCCGCCCGTCCTTGGCAGTGCCGAACTCCTTCACGTGCGCTCGGAGCATCGCCACCAGAACAGGCGGAATCGGCACCGGCCGGTCCGTGCCCGGCTCCCGTGACTTCAGTCCCCGCTTGTCGTGCCGCTCGCCCGAATCGGTCCACTTCTTGCCCGAGATGGGACGCGTCTCCCAGAGAGTGAGTGTCCCCCATCCTTTTGTAGGGAGATGGCAGTCAGACAACCGGAGTCCGACCACTTCGGCCGGACGCATCGCCGCGTACAGGATGCAACCGAAGAAGGCGACAAGGCGCCTCCCCCGGTTACGGTGCACAGAGCCGACATACGAGACGGCTGTAAGGAGCTGCCTTCCCTGCACCTCGTTGACCAGGACCCGCGGATCCACAGCATCGCTCCCACTGGAAGTGGGCCGCTTCACTCCTGCCAGCGGATTCTCTTCTAGGTATCCCTCCTGCCTCGCGTAGTCCATGGCTGTGTTGAATCCGCGGCGGCGACGCTTGTAGGTATCCGCTGCCGCCGGTTTGCCGTCCAGCTTGAACGACAGCCGATAGTGGACGTCCCGCACGACCTTGGCGTCCGTGAGAGCCGACAGGGGAAGCGAATGGCTCGCCAGCCACGCACAGACATTCTCCAGGTCCGACGGGGGCTCTTCATCCTTGTGGGCCGGTACGACGGCCCACCGTACGGCGCGCCGCACGTCTTCCAGGGCCGGCGCTCTTGAGCTTTCCCCCATCATGCCGAGAGCTGCGGTAGCGAGGCTGTCCGCCAGACCCTCGCGCGTCTTCGCCGCGGCAGTGCGCCAGCGCACTGCCATGTACTCGCGAGAGAAGTCCCACCATGACGGGTCCGGCTTGGCACTCGTCTTCTCTGCCGCTGCCCGGAGCTCCGATTCGGGCAGCCCTGTTTCTACGTCGAAGGCTTCGCCCTTGCGCATGGCCCGCCAGAGCTCCGAGCGGCGGCTCTCGGCGAGCGCCGACGTCGTGAAAGTCGCATGACGTACTTTCCCAGCAACCACCCAACGGAGTTGGTAGGGCGCTGTCTTGCTGGAAATCTTGCTGACTTTCCAGACTCGGACGTCGGTGGAGAGAGTGGGCTCCTCAGGCCCGGCCGGGCGCTCGCTGCCACGAGCGCCCGGCGTCGCGCTGGTCTTGCGATTGGTCACGCGGCTTCCTCCAGGGCTGCAATCCAGCGCTCCAGTTCCGAACGGCGGATGCGTACGGCGCCGTTCGGGAGCTTGATTGCTTTCGGACCTTTCCTCTGCTGTCGCCAGCGGTAGAAGGTCGACAGCGGTACGCCGATTTCCTCGATGACCTGAGAGATTGTGAGCATCTCGTCACGCGCCACGGTCAGTTCCCTCCGAGTTCTCGCCGGCGGAACGGGAGTCGGACAGCTGGGACAGTCCCGATTCCGGCTGTCCCAGCTGTTCGTACAGGTCAGATGGGGTACTGGGACAGTCGGACAGCTGGGACACCCCCGGCGTGCCCTGTGTCCGGGTCTCGGTGTCCGGGTAGTACCGACCCCCGGCGTCCTTGGTCAGCTGTCCGTCCGCGGCCATGCGCGAGCAGGTGCGGCGGACGTTCTCGGCATCGAGCTGCGGCAGCGCGGCGACGATGTCCCGCGGTCGCGCGCCGGGGTGCTCCCGGACGTGGCGGAGGATGGCCGCGCGGGTATCGCCGATGGTGTGGTCCGTGACCGGGCCGTCGAGCATCTGCCAGGCGCCGGAGGCGGCTTGGAAGCTGAGCGCGTACTCGGCTTCATCGACGTCGCGTCCGGTCACGTGCAGGATGCCGTCCGCCTGCCCGCGGGCCCGCTTCAGCACGAGCGTGGCGTCCGCGGCTCCGGCGATGCCGTTGGTGCCGGACACCTCGGTCAGGAAGTCGTCCGAGCCTGCCTTGCGGACGTGGTGGACGAGCACCACGGCGATGCCGTAGTGGTCGGCGATCCGCTTGGCGTAGCCGACGGCGACGTAGTCCGCGTCGTACTGCGAGACACCCTGTGGCGCGGGGCCGCGCATCTTGGCGAACACGTCGATGACGACCATGCGGGCGTCCGGGTTGCGGTCCAGCCACCCGGCGATGGCGTCGCTGCCGCCCTGGGGGAAGGGCGGGCATTCGGTGACCAGGGTCAGCCCGGCCGGGGCGGCCTGCCCGCCCAGGATCTTGCCCATGCGGGTCTGGAGACGGCGCGGGGTGTCCTCCAGGGCGAGGTACAGCACGGGGCCGCCCTGGACAGGTACGGAGTCGAAGGCGTGGCCGCCGGCCGCGACCGCGAGGGCCAGACCGAGGGACAGCCACGACTTGCCCACCTTCGGGGGCCCGGCGAGCAGGTTCACGCCCTCGGCGAGGATGCCAGGCACGGCCCACCTCGGCTCCGGGAAGTCCGCGGCCATGAGCTGATCCGCGGTCCACGCCGTGCGCGGGCGCTCCCGCTTCGGCGGTGTCTGGGGGGCCGTCTGCGGGTCGGTGGGCACGGAGTACAGGTGCAGCGGGGGGATGGCGTTACTGGTCATGCCGCGACCTGCCGGGGGCGGTTGGCTCCGGCGCGCAGGCCGGAGGCGATGGTGCGGCGTGCCTCGCGCTCGCCCTGGCCGACGCTGAGCGCCGCTTCGGTGAGCTTCTCGGTCACCTCGTGCGCGTCCAGTTCTCCCCCGGCGACCAGTTGTCCGAGGGCCACGGAGGCGTAGTAGAGCGCGTTGTTGTGCTCGTGCGGGCCGGAGCCGGTGACGCGGGCCAACTCGCCGTTGAGCGCGGCAGTCAGGAACTTGCCGCGCCGATTGCGGGTGGTCAGCGGGACCGTGACCGGACGCTGCGGCGGCAGCGGCGCCGGACGCAGCAGCGTGGCGAGCCAGCCGGGCAGGGGCACGACGGGGGCGTCGTGAACGGTGGTGTACGGGTGTCCGGCCGCCGTGCTGCCCGCAGCAACGACGTAACCGCCCGCCGCGCGGGTGTCGACCTTCCAGCCGAGCCCGTTGCCTTTGTCGCCTGCGGTGTTGCGCAGCGGTTCGCCGTCGGTGGGGGCGGTGAAGTACAGGTGCAGGCCGCCGCGTCCGGTGCGCACGGTGTGGGTGCGACCGGGGAAAGGCTGGCCGTGGCGCTCGCACAATACTGCGAGCACGTCCGCGCCGTCGGTCACGCCGGGCAGGGCCCAGGCTGCCGGCGGGGTGTCGTCGGGGGTCTTGGGGGTGTCCAGGTCGATGACGACCAGCCGCGAGGGGCCGGTGGCGATTCCGATGTTGTAGGCGCCGTGCGCCCAGCAGCGGGTGATGCGGTCTGGGTCGGTGGTGGCGCGGTTCTCCCAGTCGCGGACGGCGGGCCGCTTGTCGCCGGGGATGAGGGGGAAGACGTGCCAGCCACGCGAGGCAGCGTCGAGCGCAGAGGTGAGCTGGTCGTGGGGGCGCGGTTGCGTCATGCTGGGGGTTCTCCTGTTCTGTCGAAGGGCAAGAGAGCCGGGGCGGGCGCGGTCTTGTGGTGAGAGGCGCCCGCCCCGGGCGCCTCTAGAACGGCGGTTCGTCGCCGGTGGGCGGCGTGCCCCATCCGCTCGTGGCCGACGTGGTCCGGGCGGGCGCGGGGGTGTTCCACGCGTCGGCGGCCGGGCTGGGCGCGGAGCCGTTGCGCTGGATGCCGTTGACCTTGGCCGTGGCGAAGCGCAGCGAGGGGCCGATGTCGTCGACCTCCAGGGCGAGCATCGAGCGGTTCTCGCCCTGGTCCGTCTGCCAGTTGTGCTGGCGCAGGCGGCCGGTGACGACCACGCGGGCGCCCTTGGTCAGGCTGTCGGCGATGTGCTGAGCAAGGTCGCGCCAGGCGGTACAGCGCAGGAACATCGCGGTGCCGTCCTGCCACTGGCCGGAGGTCTTGTCGTAGCTGCGCGGGGTAGAGGCGACGAAGAACTTCGCCATGGCCACGCCGCTGGGGGTGAAGCGGAGTTCGGGGTCGTCGGTGAGGTTGCCGACGATGGTCAGCGGGGTCTCTCCCACGGACATGTGGATCACTCGCTTTCGGTGTGGGTGGGGTTGGTACTGGAGTCGCGGTGGTCGGCGGTGACGTACAGGCGCAGCCGCTTGCCGTCGCGGGTGGGGTATCGGCGCACGGCGCCGGTCTCGAACGCAGCGGCCAGGGCAGTGCCGACGCGGTCGGCGTCGTCCGGGGTGCAGATGACGCGGATCTCGAACGTCACCGGTCGTCCCCTGCGGCAGGGAGTTCGGGCAGCCCGGCGGATTCCAGAGCGGTGAGGTCAAAGCCGGGCAGCGTGGCGCGGGTGACGAGCGCCTGGGCGAGCTGTTCGGCGTAGACAGCGCTGGCGCGGGCCACCTCGATCTGAGCGGTGGCGCGCAGGGTCTCGACGCGCTCGACGTGGGCGTGTTCCTCGCGCCGCTCGCTCATGTGCCGCTCGTGGTCGAGGGCGTCGCGTCGGTCCTGGCGCCAGTGGCGGGCGGCGAAGCAGTAGGCGAGCACGGTGGACAGCGCCCACAGCAGCACCGGCAGGGACAGGCCGTCGGAGTATCCGGCGACGCCCGCGAGGGCGAGGCTGCCGGAGACGGCGTATCCAGTGGCGGCGAGCACGGGCTCTCCCGCGCGAGCCAGGGAGGCGCCGCCGGACGCGGCTCCGGCCGCGAGGACCGCCATGAGGGCGGCGTTGCCGACGGAGTGTTCGGCACCGTTGGCGTTCCATATCCGGGCGAGCGCGAGCACGGTCGTGGTGGCGACGCCGGGCGCGGCCTTGGGTGCGGCGGCGGTGAACCAGTGCCGCACGACGATGGGTTCGTTCACGGGATGCCTCCGGTCAGTGGCCGAGCTGGGACAGGAACCGGGCGAAGGACGCCACCAGGTCGTGAATCGGGCCGTAGGCGCCGGTCCCGGCGGTGAAGAACCCGAACAGGAACAGCAGCACCGCGGCGCCCCCGCCGGTGGCCCTGGTCTTGAGGGCGAAGAACGAGGCGATGCCGAACAGCAGCACGGCCGAGATGGTGAGGGTCATGAAGGAATCTCGCTTTCAGGCGAGGGAGACGGATCGGTAGGCTCTGCGGGCCCCGAGTGCTGGCAAGTTCGGGGCGCTGACCGGCGACCGCGCTGGCCTAGCTCCAGCTAGGAGCGGGGTCCGTCTCATGGCGGGCGGTCGCCGGTCGTCTGTTCAGTCGGTGCCCGCGCGGTAGATGCGGGCCCAGCGGTTGTAGAGCCAGCGGCCGGCACGGATGCGCTTGCCGGTGGCGTGGCAGCGGCGGCAGTCCTTGCCGCGCTTGAGCCGTCCCTTGCGGTCCGTCTTCAGCCGGTGGCCCATGCCGCGGCACTTGTGGCAGTTGCCGAACGGCGAGACCGCACACAGCCCGCCGTAACCGACAGTGATGGCGAGCAGGCAGGCGATAGCAAGCAGGAGAGGGGTCACGTGGGGCCCTTCCAGGCGGCTTTCAGGGGTTTCCGCAGGTGGGCCGCTACACACTAGCGGCCTGATCAGTCCGGGTTTGGGCCGCTAAGGGGGCCGCTAACGATAGCGGGGCGCACTGCTATCGATAGCGGCCCCGGGCGTCAGCTCGCGTCCCGCTTTCCGTCACGCTCCGCAATCGCGGTGACGATGTGGGAGCGGTCCACGCCGCGCCGGTTGACGACCTTGCCGTCGATGCGGCGCCCCACCTGGATCGTGGAGATCCCCAGCGGCTTGAGGGCGGCGGCGAGGGTCTCCGGCTCCCAGCCCGTGTAGACCTCCGGGCGCAGTTCGGCGAGCCGGGCAACGACCGTCTCGGACCATTCCTTGGCCTGCGCTGCGGGCACGACGGCGAGGATGTCGGCGAGCAGGTCGTAGGCCGGCCCCGTGACCTCCTCGGGGGCCTCCCCGAGCGCGTAGCCGGACAGCAAACCGGCCTTCTCACGGGCCTTGCGGGCGCGGGCGCCGATGGCGTCGGCACCGGGTGCGTCCACGTAGACGGAGGAGACGATCCGGGCGTCGGCGCCCTCGCCGACGAAGTAGTGAATGCCCTTGTCTCCCCAGGCGAACATGGTGGCGCGCACGCCGCGCTTGTACGCGGACGTGCCCAGCACCATGTCGTTCTCGGTCTGGCCCATGACCTTCAGGCACCAGCGGGCGGACGCGTTCGCGGAGATGCCGGTCGGCAGCGATTTGGCGTCCGGGCGCTGGGTGGCCAGCAGCACCACGATGCCGGTGGCCGGACCCCGCTTGACCAGGTCCGTGATGATCTCCTCGAACTCCTTGCCGTGGTCGGGGTGCTCGAACAGCACCTGGCACTCATCGACCCCGACCACGATCGGGTGCAGCCCGAGCGACCGTTTGTCGGCGAGGTGGCTGGTCACCTTGTTCTCGGGGCAGATGTCCCGGGGCAGGGAGCGGATCACCTTCACGCGGCGACGCAGTTCCTCGCGCAGGGCGCGGAAGTCGGCGAGCGCGTACAGGATCGCCTCGTCGTCGTCGCCGGCGGCGTGCCGGTGGGAGACGTTGTTGCCGACCGGGTCCAGGTCGCCGGTGCCCTTCATGTCGTAGCTGTGCACCTCCGCGCGCGGGTCGAGGGCGGCGATGAGCAGCAGCAAACGCAGCAGGAACGTCTTGCCCATGCGAGGGATGGCGCCGATGACGCCCGCGATGTACATGAGGGTGATCTCGACCCAGCGTCCGCGCTGGTCGGTGCCGAACGCGACCGGCTTGAACAGGTCGACCGTGCCGGACTTGGCCAGCGGCCACGCGGGCTTCTTGGCCTTGTTCATGTCCTGGTCGCCCACCCACAGCACCAGGTGCCCGGTGTGCTCGTCGGGCACGGCTTCGGGCCACACGCAGCCCAGCGGGCGGCGCAGGCCGGAGGCGAGCCGGTCGCGGCGCTCGATGACGTCGGTCACGGTGACGCCGTATGGGAGGTTGCCCTCCGCCCGCCAGCCGGGGCCGTCGCGGGTGATGGGGGCGGTGAACTCGAACCCGTCCCGGCCCTTGGCCTGCGCCTGGTTGATCGCCGGGATACCCAGCGCCCCGAGCGCGCGCAGCACGATGTCGCTGGTGAGCTTGGTCGCCTTGGGCACCTCCACAGCCCTGTGGATGACCGGGGCGTCCGGGCGGCGGCCGGCGAACCCGAGCGCCATCACGACCGCGCTCACCGACACCGCCTGAAGCCAGCCCGGCGCGAGCACGTACATAGCGAGCGCGGCACCGGTGCCGACGAACAGAGCGAGCACGGTGACGAGGGTGCGCAGCCGGACCCGGCCGTCACGCTGCCGCGACAGCTTCAGGTACTCGGCTGCGTCCTCGCGGCGTACGGCGGCGAGGCGGACCGGCTCGCCCTCGCGGTCGGCCACCCACCGCATGGTGCCGCCGATGAACCGGGCCGCGCCGGTCGGGGCCTGGAAGGTGAGGCGGGCGGCGTAGACCGGGGCCCGCAGCGCGTGGTACCCGGCGGCGTGCGCGTAGTGCCGGGCCACCCACGTCGCGGCGGTCTTGAGTTCCGCCACCGACCGCAGCCACTCCGGGACGACCGCCCGGCGCCGGGCTCCGGCGAGCCGACCGAGGTAGCCCGGACCGGTCGCGGTCGGCGTCGGCTGGTCGACCATCACGGTCGTGGTCGGGTCGGCCGACTCAGAACCCGACCGACCGCGCCCCGAGTCGGGCGACCGGTCGGCGGCGGGTCGGGCGTTCGGGTCGGCCGACTCGGCGCGGGCCGACCGGGCCTTGTCGAGGTCGACCACCTCTCCGCCGGAGTCGGCGGCCATCTCGACTTCGAGTCGGTTGAAGAGTTCGTTGTCGTCGGGGTGGTTCACTGAGGTTCCTTCCACTTTCGGGTGTGAGGGAGAGCGGGCCCGGCCGACGCTGTAGGAGGTGGGCGGCCGGGCCCGTCCGGTTACATGCCGGGCGGCAGCGCGCTGCCGACGGGGAACTCGAAGACCGTGACCAGCGCCTCAAGGCCGGGGTCGTCGGCGTAGGCAACGCGGGTGTAGATGACCGTGAACGGGGTGCCGTCGCGGCCGGTGGTCGGATAAGCGCGGACGTCGTGTCCCCACGCCCGACGTCGGCTGACCGTGAAGCGGGCCCGGGACGCCGGGATCACGCCGTGGACGCCGAAGTTACTGCCGGACAGGCAGACGAACCGGGCCGAGTCGGCGGGGAGCGGCTGACCAAGCGAGCCGTCCGAGCCGCGGAACAGACGGCTGATCCATTTCAGGCTCACGCCCAAACTCCCTTCAGAGGGGCACGGGTTACAGATCGAACAGGCCCGGCTCGTCGTCCACCGGCGCGCTGACACGCACATGCCGGACGGCGGCGGTGTGGCACTCGGGACACCAGGCCCGCAGCTCGCTGGGCGGCAGCGTGACCGCCTTCACCGGCGGGACGCACGGGTCGGCGGGTGCGGCCATCAGGCGGATGCGGTGGCCGTGCTTGCTGGTGTAGCCGTCGTGCTCGCGCGGGCAGCGGCTCTCGGTCTTGGCGTGCGGGTTGCCGCACTCCCCCGCGCACTGGCAGCGGTAGCCGGCCGACTCCATCACGGGCAGCCAGACGTCAACCGCAGCGAGCGGTGCCGACTTCATGCCGCCACCCCCACCACGGGCGCGTCCGTACGGGCACCGGTACGGCCGGCGCGGCGTCCGGCGAGGGTGGCGAACAGCCGTCCCAGCCCGGCGCGGCGCGTTCCCGCGCGGGCCTGTTTGGCGGCGTACATCGCTTCGTCCGCCCGTCGCAGCAGGGCGGACAGGTCCTCGCCGGGGAAGTCCGCCGTGCGCACCCAGCCCAAAGAGACCGTGGTGCGCACGTGCGGGTTCTGCCCGTTGATCGGATGGGCGAGCACGCCGTGCAGCGCGGCGAGCCGGTCGCCGGCGGTGCCGTGGGCGTCGATGAGGACGGCGGCGAACTCATCGCCCCCGAGCCGCCCCGCCACCCCGGCGGGGCCGACGTGGTGGGCGAGCCGGGCGGCGGTGGCCTTCAGCAGGGCGTCTCCGGCCGCGTGCCCGTAGGTGTCGTTGATCTGCTTGAACTTGTCGACGTCGGCGAGCACGACGATCGCGCGCGGGTCCTTCAGCAGGGCCGTGGCGCGGCGGGTGAAGCCGTCCCGGGTGTGCAGGCCGGTCAGCGGGTCACGGCGGGCCGTGTCCAGGCTGGAGCGCAGCCGCCACGCGTGGACGGCCCACCCGCAGACGAGGGGCAGCGTGGACGATAAGACCGTGGTCAGGGTGTTCACGCGGCTACCTCCTCGCAGGCGGCACCGTTCACGCCGGGGTCCTCGGTGTCGACGGGGTGCAGGGCCCGGCGGTCGGCCCGCTCGGCGAGCAGGGCGTCACGCACCTGCCGGGCGGGGGCGGAGCCGCAGTGCAGCGCCTTGCGCAGCGCTTCGGCGTTGATCCCGGCATCCGGCCAGTCGGCCGTGACCTCGCGGGCCTCGGCGAGCAGATCCGGCAGAGCGCGCGGCGCCGGCTTGGCCTTGCTGCGGGCTGGTCGCCTGCGCGGCGTCCTGGGTGCTTCGGGCTTGGGCTCCGCGGGGGCCTGTTCCGGCTCAGGGTCCGGCGTCGGGTCGGGCTTGGTGTCGATCGCGACCGGGGCCAGTTCCCCCAGCCGCAGCAGGACGCGTTCGCGGCGCGGGGTGTGGCGGCGCCAGGAACGGCCGTAGCGTTCGCGCAGATCGGCGCGGGCCAGCAGCCGTTCCTTCTCCAGGGCGAGCGCGTCGGTGTATGAGGTGACCTCCCACAGCGTCATGCGCCGCCACAGCAGGAAGGTGGACGCCGGAGCGAGCAGCCAGCGGGAGACGCGGATCTTCTCCATGCGGCGGCCGGTGACGGCTCCGATGCGGACGGCGTAGACGTGCGCACCGATCTCGGAGAAGACCACCCACAGCAACGGCATCGTGCCGTGCGCCACCTTCGCCGACAGCTGGTGGCCGGCCGCGATGTTCAGCCAGCACGTGACCAGCGTGAGCACCCAGGGCACGAACCTGACCCACGCCAGCGCCATGTCCAGCCGGACCAGCAGCAGGTTGGCCAGGGTGAACACCGGGATAGCGATGTCGATCGCGATCGGAAGCGTGTGCGGGTTGCTGAACCCCCACCGGGCGGCGGCCAGGGACACCGCGTCGAAAGAGGCGTACAGGCCCAATGCCCCGACCGCGGCGGCGGCCAGCGCCCCCACCCCGGCCAGACCCACTTCCGGGCGGGTGAGGGGCGGCACCGAATACGGGCGCAGGGCGGGCGTGCTGTCGTCCTGCGGCAGCGTCTCGGCGGTGTGAGTCATGCTCACCACCACCCCGAGGACTTCTTGCCCGCCTTGTCCTTGGCGGCGTCGGCGATGATGCGGTCGCGCTCCTTCTCCAGCGCGCTGACCTCCGCGCTGAGCCGCCTCTCGGCCCCTTCCCACGCCCTTTCGAAGTTCCGCTCAGCGCGCGTCGGGTTCTTGCCCCGGACAATCTTGATCGCGCCACCGGCAGCGGCGGAGAGGACAGCCCGCTTCTCGGAGCCGGCCAGGGGCCACAGCTCACGCTTGCGGGCCGCTTCGAGCTTGCGGGTCGCATCCTGGATCGCGCGGTCGAGACGGCGGGTGTTCGGCTTGCTCATCGTCCACCACCGCCCCGGCCCTGCTCGGAGCGCTTGTTGGCGTCCTTGTCCTTCTGCGACAAGGTCTTGTGCTCGTCCTCGGTCAACTGCGTGATCATGCCGCTGCTCCCTTCCGGGTCGGCCGATGGCGCCCGGCCGCGCGGGTGAGCGGGACGACGTTGAACAGCTCCGGGGCGTGGGCCTCGATCACCTCGGCGACGACGCGGGACACGTCGTCCGGGAGGTCAGGGTTCTCGGCGAGGATGTCGCGGGCCGCGTCCAGCCGGGCCGCGCGCTCCTCGTCGGTCTCGCCATCCACCCCGAGCCACAGCTCAGCCGGTGTGCCCAGGGCCAGTTCGATGAAGTCGTTCACGGAGACGGCCTGGTGACCGCCGATGTAGGCACGCATGACAGCGCTCCTGGTGTCGAAGGGACAGAGAGATGCCGGGCGGTCGTGGCCTGGTGGTGAGAGGCGACCGCTCGGGATGCGCGTCCCCAAGCCGCTTCTGCGGCGGGGACAGTGCCCCGGGCCGAATTCGATCCGGCGCCCTCACGGCGGGATGCCGGGGCCGTAGTGCTACTGCTTGTTGACCTCACGGATCTTGACGTTCTTGCCGAACCCGTCACGGAGCCGGACCAGCGTGAAGTAGCTGCCGCCGACATCCGTGATCCGGTGCAACTCGCCCTCGTACTCGACGTCCGTACCGACCTGGTTCACACTCGGGTGCTTGGGGTTGGTGATCCTGCGCATGAAGGCGTCCTCTCGCATCGAGGGATGTTCCGGCTCCCCTCGGCGCTGCTCGTTCGAGACGAGCAACGGAGGCAACCGGCCGCAGCGCATACGCCGGACGCTGCGGAGGGGTTGGAGTCGCGCGGTCTTGCATCCGCGCGGCCGTCACTTCGGGGGAGACGGCTCCGAGACCCACTTATGTGCGCCTGTGACCAGGCGTTTCTCAAAGGTCAGCCGCTTCCTTCGGGACCCGTTTCACGGGGCCCTCCGGGCGTGAGTTCAGATTGACTTATGTCAATCTGCCTGACTTAGTCCGGCTACTCTCGAACCCATGGAGCACAGCTCAGAAGCGCCCAGGTCGGCGCCCACGGCCAAGGACATCGCTGCGGACTTCCGAGCGAAGATCACAGGCCCGAAGCGTGAGTACGAACCGGGAGATCGACTCCCAGCGGCTCGCACGCTTGCCAAGCAACTTGGCGTGCAGCTCCTGACCGTTCAGAGCGCGTACGGCCAGCTCCGCGACGAAGGGTTGGTTCTCACCCAGCAAGGCCGCGGGACGTTCGTCCGTGACCCCTCGATGCCGCTCGGCACCGAGCCGGGCAGTAGCCCTGCCTTCACCGCACTGGCCGCAGAGCTCAGCTCGATTCATGACGCTCTTCGTCTGCTCGGTGAGCGACTGGATCGCCTTGAACAGCTTGTCGGCGACGGGACTCCACCTGCGTAGTGAGTTCGTCTGCACGCCGCAGCAGTCGTTCAACCGTAGCGCGCGCCTCACTCAAACTCGCTTCGATCAAGGCAAGTTCCGTAGGAGTCAGACCTTCCAACTCGCTGCTTCGCTCATTGATCCTTGACATGGCAATGAGCATGAGGCCGGAAACGGAAGAGGACCCGGACAGACTGTCCGGGTCCTCTTTCCTTGCAGGTCATGCAGCTTGACGACTCGTCACCGGGTAGCTTCCTCGACGGTGTCCAGCACTGCGGCCCACGGAAGTTCGCGCCCCGCCGGCGTGTCCCTCGGCTCGTACAGCGGCCAGACGTCGGGGCCGTAGACGACGTGCACTCCCCCAGCCCGAAGGGCGTCGATGTGCCCTTGCCACGCGGGGTGACGAGCGTGCGCCGCGTTCACCCGCGGGAAGACGACGACTGGCAGACCGATGGTGCCGATAGCCTCGCCAACCTGAGTCAACGCCTGGTTGTCCATCAGGCCAGTCGCGAGCTTGGCGACCATGTTGGCGGACGCGGGAGCGACCACGTAGCAATCAACCGGCGGATGCGGCCGAGCCTCACCAGGCAGCCGCGGTTCGTCGCGTACGGGTAGGCCGGTGAGCTTCTGCAGCCGCTCAACCTCCCCGCTCATCCGCAGCCACTGACCTGCGGTCGGCGTCAGCGTGACGGCCACCTGCCATCCACGGGCCATCGCGGGTTCGACGAGACCAGTACGCAATGCCTCTACGCCACCGGCCGCCGACCCGACGACGCCGAGCACCCCGCGCTTACCTGAACTCACTGCACCGCCCTGCACCGTTGCGCCATCACGAACACCTCGGACGAACGCGAGCCACCCGTCACGGGGGACTGTTTGATCAGGTCCCGGAGCGTCTCGCGCACCCTCGGATTGTTGCGTACGAGCTGCGGCGACGTGCGCTCGGCCGTACGCAGCTCCGCGAATGCCTCGTCTCCCTGGCCGGCGAGCGACAGAGCCCGTGCGTAGTCGATGCGGTGGGAGACGCTGCGTTCCTGCGGCATGTGGTCGACGTTGATCCGGCCGTGTTCCACCACGTAGGAGACATTGTCGAGGTCCAGCTCAACAGACAGACGGTGGAGCAGGACGTTCGTCGGCCCGAATCCGGTCTGCCAGTAGTTCTCATCCGACCCGAGGTCGTCCGCGAGCTCTTCGGCACGATCCAACAGCCCCGTGGCGGTGGGCCGGTCCTGATGCCGCGCTGCCGCCACTGCGGCACGCAGGTGGATCATCCCGAGCAAGCTGAGCGCGGCCGGGTCGTTCTCTGTCACCTGGGACGACAGCCACCTTGCCGCCGTGTTGCCCAGTTCGAGAGCGTCGTCGTAGCGCCCGTTGGCAAGCAGGGCATGCGTGCCGGACCGGGCCGCGGAGGCCAACACGAGCGGGTCGTCCGACTCGTCAGCGGCTCGCATCGCGCGCTCCGCAGCGAGCCATGAGATGTCGGACTCACCGATCTTCGCAAGCGTCGTAGCGGCGAGATGGTGCGTACGGGCCGACACTGCCCAGCAATCGCTACGGTCGTCGCCGCGACGCGCCGCGCGATCCTCCAACTCCTGCGCGGTCTGAAGCAGCGCGGGGAGAGCGGCAATGACGCTGCCGAGCCGTCCGCCCTGGTAGTCGTTCCATGCCTGTTCCACCCGTACGGCCACCGGTGCGGGTGTCGGCAACTGGGTCTCAGCCTCGGGACCGAAGAGCAGACGCGAGAGGCGACGCGGGGTCATCAGGGCGTCGCGTACGGCGGGGACGTCGTCCTGTTGACGCTCGTCTTCCATGAGGACCGTCTGTCCGAGCAGGTCCCCGAGGGGCACGCGCAGGATGCGCGACAGCTCCGCGAGCATGTCGATACGGGGCGGCTTCCGCCGCCCGGTCTCGATCTTCGCGAGCCAGTCAGTGCTACGACCGACCAGACCGGCCAACACCTCTTGCGTGTAGCCACGGCGCTTCCGGTAGAACGCGATGCGCTCGCCGATGCTGAGGTGATCTCCAAGACCACGCATTGCGTGTTGCCTCCTGGTTGTAGGGGCCCGCTTCACGGTACCGAGCCGGTCGTCACGCTGGACAGATGGTCTTTCCTGTCCTCCCGAACGAGCGTGAGGCACCCAACGGCAAAGGACCCGGACGAAGTGTCCGGGCCCTGTTCGTACGATCGAGAATCGCGGTGGTGGACAGGACGTGTCTCACCTGTCCGACTGTCCCAACAGTAGGGGTGACCTGCGAAAACAGGTGGGACAGCGAGAAACCGAGCTGCCCCACCTGTCCGATCTATCAAGTGCGTGGCATCACGACTCAGCAGAACCATCTCGGGATGGTGGCAACGCGCTTCGGACGACGTCCATATCAGCCCTTTCAAGAGCCTCATCCAGCGTCATGGTTGACGGGTCGGGACCAAAGGCGCTCACATCCATCGTGGCTTGGCGACCGCTAGGCATATGTAGAATCCCTCGGACAAAGACAGGGCGTCGCTCAGCCATATAGCGCGAAGCGAGCGCGAAGCTCTGCCAATCCAGGTCGAAGCGCACTGTCCTAGCCCGTCCCCCGATCGCTGCCTGAATCGTGACCCTACCGTTTCCTTCATGCAAGGGCGCGGCACAGTTTGTGATGATCCCATAGATAACTTGCTCTTCGACTCGCTCGGAGGACTTCAGCGTATCCGCGATTTCAGCGACAACGCGTGCCGATTCCTTCGGAAAGTCGACCTTTCCTGTAAGCAGCCTCGGAGGAGTCGCGGCAGGAGCCCACTGGAAGTCGATGTCATAGCTATCCACCTGCCCCGTGGAAAGCACCTGGAAAACCGCATCGCAAAGTTCCCGCGACACGCCTTCCGCCACAGCATCGTGCACTTCGGCAGGGCTCGGGGCACTATCGCGAGTAACCGCGATTTCTTCCAGTACCTCAAGGGCATGAGCCATGGTCGTCGTGACCCTTCGATCAAAGCGGGCCTCTTCGACCTGTAGGTCAAGACTCGGCTGCCGATCCAAGCCCTCATCAAGGGTGTAGACGTCCGGTACCCGAACTTCATTGATGATTGGAATGATGTACGAACCCTGAAGGGTATGCCCCAGGCGTACGTGCTTGGCGTGGTTAATTGCCCTCTTCGGCATGTTTCGCCCAAAGTTCCCCTGCCTCAGCAGAGTTGAGGCCGCCGACGCAGTGACAAGGCGCTTAGCCGATTCAAACAAGGCGATACCCGCACTCAGGGGAATTGAGTCATCAATCAGTTCTGCACTCGCGGCGCGAAGCTTGGTGATATCTAGGAACTGGCGAGCAATATCTTCCCTCACTTGCTCCGGGCTCCGACCCTCGAACTTGGCGAGCTCCTGAGTCAGATTCTGCACCATATTCTGATAGTCGGGAGCTGACTCTTGCTTGGGTACCATTAACCGGAGGGAGTCGCTAGACTCCGCTTCCCAAATTTCAGCCAACGGACCTTGCATTACCGGACGCCACGACGCCCGAGTCAGATAGCTGGCAGTGTCCTCGAACCCCACACGCATTCGAATCATGCCGCTGTCACCGCCTGTGCGCCGTACATCAACCTATGCAGCGCGTGTGAGAACATTTCCTCAAAACCAGGCAGATCGATTCTCTGGCTCATCGGAAGATGTATTGCCTTGGTGCTGGTGTTGTCCACTGGCGGCGCATCTTGCAGTTTCGCCCAATACCCCGAGCATCGCATCGTCAACTCATGCTCATCATGCACCATCCACTCTTCGAGGTCGCGCGGCACAACTACGAGCCCAAGGAATCCAACTGAAGTCCTGGTGGACGCCCTAAGTTTATCGTAGGTCGGAATGTCGAGATCGTAAGAGTAGGCCGTTCCTTGCGCCACCGTCGTAGGGCTGTAAGTGCACTTCATCTGCAACTCAAAAGTCAGCCCGTCGGAACGCTTCACGGAAAGGTCAACACCATCCTTGTCGACTTCCCACTTTCCCAACGTGTAGCCACCCCGGGTGGCTAACGCAGCAACGTAGGCCAGGCTGACCTGCTCTTGCTGCCAACTGTCAGCGACTCCCACAGTCCCCCCTCGCACACGGGAAACGTAAAGCTACTACCGCGGTTTGACTCCCGGTAGACCGCGTGTGGCGCTCAGTGCGGACCAGCGCGAGACGGAATTCGAACTGACTGACGAAATCTGGCCGGAGTAACTGGTGGCCCACGATGCGCGCCTTGCACGCCCCACGTGTCCGACTGTCCGGTTAGAGCCCTGACCTGCACAGACAGGTGGGACAGCAAGATGCGCCAGCGTCCCACCTGTCTGACCGAGTACAGGGCTGCAACACCCCGGGGTGTTGCAGCCCTACTGCCACCCCACCCGTCTCGGATTCAGCGCCGGCGGTTGGTGGCGTCCCTACCGCCCAGGAAGACCAGGGTTGCTGGGGTCGACGGAGTTGGGGCCTAGGTGCGCAGCCGCATAGGACAGGAAAGCACGACGGGACTGGTCGACCTCACTTACCGCGATGGCGGCTCGCTCTGTTGCCATATCGGCCTGGGAATTTGCCTGAGCTGCAAACACCCGGGCGACGTTAAGGAGGTCGTTACCGGAATCGTTCTCCTCGATACGCGAAAGGAAGTCGCGTAAAGTTCCCCCGGTGTCGACGAGCGACTCAACATGCTGGCACACCTCTCTGGTGATACTTTCGTGCGCTCGGTCAAGGAGGGCGCTGCGGAGTGCGAGAGCAATGCGATCGAGCAGGCTGTGCCACCCATCAGGAAGAAAGAACGTGTCGGCTCGGGGTTCGATATTCCCGAGTTCACGCTCGAACTGTTCCGTGGCGGCATAGTCGTACTCGTACAGCCAATCCAGTACCTCTAGACCATTTTCGTCCAGACTGCGCCAAAAGCTGTCAGGATTCGGCCACGCTGCGACTCCAAGAAGAAGACCAAACCCGTTAGAGGCGTATCTGTCTGCCGCTGTTAATGTGCGCGGGTGCCTACCGTCGACCAGTTCAATGGTTTGCATCCTGATCTTTTCGGCATAGGCGGCACCGACGGGATACAAGGGATTTTGGTTTCCTATATGTTGCGAGTACGGACAGAGGGGCTGCAAATGATCGAATAGACCCTCCGCATCAGGGGATATGATTGCCGCGCGCAGCACCCCGATCATATCGGTCACTGCAGTTGCGAACGCTTCGTTCATGTCGGATAGCCCAGTCCGACGCTCGTTGTGGGCCTCTTCCAGTCGTTCAGCTAGTTCACCAGCGAGGATGCCCAGTGGAGCAGCCGCAGGATCGGCCGCTATGGCTTCACACAGAGCGCGGGCAGCGTGGTGGCTCCATTGATGGGCAAGGACGGTCGCGCGGGCGCGGACAAGGGATTTCACGGCGTAGGCGACCGCGATGGGGGCTTCATCAGGGTCGATCGCGGAAGCAGCTTGGCGACGGCCGCGAGCTGCGGCAAAGCTGTCGGGCTCTCCTGGATAGGGATCGGGGGGCGGAGTGTTGGCAAGCTCGGCCACCTGCGCTTGGGTCATGCGGGTGTCGCTTACTGAAATGGTTGCCGAGTTGTGAGTTGCTAACAGAATCGGCGCGGTGACCGCTCGCGCCACCTCTGTAGAGAGCTGTTCCGCGACACTATAGAGTTCATGAGGGTCAGGGGGGCCACCAGCACTACGTATAGCCTCAAATGCCGTCCGCACGGCATCCATAGGACCGTTCAACTCGATCGGGTTGCCATGCAGACGAACCCAAGCCTCACTAACAGCGGTTACGATCGCACGACGCAGGGCATTACAGGTCGCGGCTGCGGCATATTTGACGGCAGCTTCGGCGTCGTCCAAGGCTTCGCCTGATTCCGTGGCGGCCGCAATGGCGGCACGGCTGGTGTTTCGAACAGCAGAAACAGCAACCGTAGCGGAACGCAGCAGACCTCTGGTTACGGCGTCCTCATCGATGAGGCCTAGAGCGTATGCAGCGTCGATGCGCTCATGCGTCTCGCCAAGGCGGCCGAGAGTGAGTTCGGCAAGCTCCGTAAGCTCAGCACGGTGATCGGCGTAGTCAGAAACAGCGGCAATTACTCGGTGCAGAGCCTCCGCCGCCTGGGCATGCGCACGGCTAGCGTCCTGTCGGAGCAAAGCGGTGAAGCCTTGTGTTGCCCGCGTGTACACATCGCGCGCAGCGCGAGCAACATCGGCCGGCCCTGGCACAGCGACGGCGGTTGCATGCCGTTCCAACGCGTCGAGTGCTTCGGCCACAGGGGCATAGACATCGCGGGAAGCCGTGCCGTCGGCGGCGACAGCCTGCTTGGCGGCTCGGGCAGCGGACAGAAACGTATGCGCCGCTTCCGCGAGGGCGCGGGAGGCAGCGAGGCGCTGTTCGCGCTCCCATTGAGCATGTTGCGCACCGCTCGTGATATGGGCAACATCACGGGATCCGTCGGCTTGGTCGCGTGCAGCACGCCGCGTGGCATAGGCCGCAAGGTAGCCGACCAGCCCGCCCACTGGGGTACTGATGAGCGCGGCAACCACTCCCGAGTCCATGAAGCATGATCCTGCCTCACGCGCTTCGCCACGTCTGCCTTTCCCAGATACTGAGGCAGGAATCTGCCCCCAGCTCTAAGGGGCTAGTACACGGCTGCAACGCTCCGCACTGGTGCCGTCGGCCCGTGTGACGGGCGTGTGAACGGAACAAGATCGGTTCGGCTTGGACGGCTTTAGCGCAGGTCAGGGCCGCAGCAGCAGCCGATCGGCGTACGCTCTCCGGAGCCATGTGCGCAGGTTCGAATCCTGCCGGGGGGCACTCGCCGGTCAGCCGGCGAGGATCAGGCTCTGGCCCAGGGCGAATGCCGACAGCGGAGGGCGGGAGTCGGTCTGGCGCTCAGCCGGGTCCGCATCCCTTGCCCCGCGTGTCCGCATGCCACATCAACGCCCGGCGTGCATAGGTGACACCGAGCCGGACCACCTGTTCGACCGTCAGGTCCGGCGCCGGGATGCTCCGGTAGACGAAGTCGGGCGCGAACCCGTTGAAGGCCAACGGAGCGTTCGGGGCGGTTACAGGTCGCTCGGGACCGATGTCGCCCAGCAGGGTGCGCGCCTGGTCGAAGCAGAAGTAGTCGCCGTAGGCGCGGGCCTCCTGTTCGCGGGCAGCCCGCCGTGTCTGGCCGGGGCCGTGTCCAGCTCCCGGGCCGGTCAGGTAGACCAGACGGAACTGACCTTCCTGTATTTGCCAGCCGAAGCACGGGGTCGTCTCCGCGGTGAACATCTCCACGATGCCCTGGCCCCGGCTCATCGCCGTCCGCACGATAACCCCGTCCTGTGCGATCTCCCGCACCAGCTCTGCCCGGACGAGGCTCGAGACATGCAGGCAACGCATCTTCTGCACGGTCGCGTCCAGTCGAGCGCTCTTGAGGATCGCGACCGCTTCCTCCGGCAGCAGCAACGGTTCCGCCCCCGCCGGACTGCCGACTTCCGCGACCAGCCGCACAAGCTTGTCGATCAAGTCGAGCCAGCGCTCGAACACGTCAGCGCCGAACCCATCCGTTCGCCGGAGATCGGGCAGACAGGGCCGCAGCCCAGCACACAGCTCCTCGTAGCTGCGGTAGCGCCATGTCAGACCGTTCGGGGCCGTCCATGAGCCGTCCGGCCAGCCGGGAGCGACCAGGCTGAGCAGTACGAGGACGGGATGGTCCAGGCCGTGGAGCTTGCCCGCTGCGTACGCGTTCAACTGGACGGTGTCCGGAAGCGAGAACACTTTGTTCTCGATCACCAGCGGGCTACGCCCAGGATGCTCCACGACCAGATCGAGGTTGCGCCACTCCCGGCGCACCCGCGCCTCGCGTGCATGGCCGGTGCGGGGCACCTGCCAGGCGTCCAGCAATGCCTCGCCGACGACTGGACATCGGTCGATGTACCAGGCGAGGGTGTCGCTGTGGAACAGCTCCTTGCTGCCTCGGGACATCGCGAACACCACATCGTCGGTCAGCGATTCCACCAACGTCGCGAGCCGGGCGAACGAGTCGTCCAGCACCTTGCCTCCTCAGCGCCTCGCGAACTCGTTCGATATGTAATGGATTGATCAGTATCGAATCTCGACGAGGCGCCCTTCCGTGTCCGGCTCGGGCACCTGAGGAACCCGGTCCGCCGTCCCGAGCGCGATCCGGTGCGCCGACCAGGCAGCGACAGCGGCGTCCAGCACGTCGTCCACAGGGATGCGATCCGCCTCGCCGAGCTCGTCCGGGAGCAGCAGCCCTGCCTCGGCCAGCAGGGAGCGGCGCAGGTTCTGGCCACGCCAGGTCTTCTTCGCGTAAGCCAGCGGCACTCCACCGGCCAAGGCGTAGAAGGACACCTCGGGGTGCACCTCGTGGACCCGCTCGTCGGCGAGCCAACACGCCCGCGCCTCGAGCAGCTTCGGTCTCAGCGCCCACGCCTGCTGGCTCAGCCGATTACCGGTGAGCTCCTTGCATCGGTCCGCGGCCGCCATGTAGTCCGGCTCCTGCCACGCCGACCTCGGCGCTATGGGGAAAACGCTGCTGCGCCGCACGCCGAGCAGCGCCCTGGCCGCGAGATCTGCGGCGCGCCAGCCCTTCTCGACAAGGCCCAACGGCATGTCCACCGCGATCGCATCCACCTCGGCGGCGCGCTCGATCAGCCTCTCGAGCCGGAGATCCACCAGGCTGCCCGCGTAGGCGCCGTCCGTGAGCCTGATCCCCACCCACCCCTGCTTACCGCAGGCATCGACCCCCAGGACGTCCATCCCACCCCACCCCTCGCGCACAAGCCCGAGCCGCAAAATAGCAGCACCCACGATCCCAGAGACCGCTCCCCGCGCCTTCCCATCCGTCTATGCCCTGCCGGGGGTATGCCCTGCCGGGTGGATCGCACCTGCGGCCGCTGCCAACGCTCCACCGGCTCAGCCGGACGACCGTCTGAATCACCAGCAGCCACCCGACCGGCGATTTTCCCTGTTCCCATGCCCCGCGTCCCCCGCCGGGGGCTCTCGCCGAGGATCAGCCGGGATGAAGCGCTGACCAGGGCGGATGCCGACACGAAAGAGCGGGAGACAGAAAGAGCGGGAGACAGTCTCACGGTCTCCCGCTCTTTCTCGCTGTTGTGCACTGACCAGGCGTGAGGCACGGAAAGCTTCCCATCCGTAGCTCTATGTGGATCGGTCATTGAAGGTCATACAGGCTGCCGTGAAGCCCATGAGGGCCGGCGTGGGACGCGGCCAGTTGCTGGCAGTTGCTGTACCCCGCCGCTGCACCCGTACCGAGTTCCATCGAGACCTGTTCACGGCCGGCCGTCCCCTGCTTCCAGCGAGTTCCTTGCCGTCATCACTCAACGCAGCGATCAAACACACCCCTCATGAAGACATCACGGCAGATTACGCGAATATGGTTGAAGAGGTCGTTATGCACGTCCCAAGGAGTCACGGATGGACGCCTCGGACGAACTCCTTCGAAGGGATGCCCCTTCGGCTCTCTTGACCCTGGACGGTTCTGTTCGCAGCCTCAATGCGGCGATGGCCAGGGCACTGGGCAGGTCAGCGGAGCAGTGCGTGGGTCGCAGCTTGGTTGATGTGGTGCCCGCAAACCAGCGGACTGCGGTCGAGAGCCTCGTGGCCCACGCCGCCACGACGAAGACGATCGTGATGCGGGTGCTGGAGTTCCCCGGGGCGGGTGCAACCCCCGTGGTCTGCCTTGTCGAGGCGCGACCCGTGAATGATCCTGCAGGTGGCGAACCGCTGGTGCGCGTGCACTCGTTGGACGCGGGAAACGACCTGGGCGGTCTGGTGATCCCGTTCCGGTTGGCGGCCGAGGCCGCCAACCTCGGTCTGTGCATGTATGCACCCCAGGAGCACCAGTTGGAGTGGCTGGGCGGCGCACCCGCCTTGGCGACGTTGTTCCCGGAGGGCTCCCTGTCGTTGTCCAGGGTGGTTCGGCGAGTCCACCCTGACGACCGCGGGGCTCTGCGACGGCTCATGCGTTCGACCGCCGCCCAGTCCCCCTGGATCACGTTGCGGTTCCTCACCGAGCGCGACGGCTGGCACCTTCTGGCCTGCCGGGCCCGCCGCGTCCAGCTGGGGTACGGCGGCCCTGAGCGGGTCTTCGGAGTGATCCGCGACGACACCAAGGGGGAAGCGCGCCGGCGCAGAGCGTTGGTCGCGCTGAGTGCTGAGCGGCAGCGAGCCGCCGAGATCGCGACCTTCTCCTCCGCCGTGATGACCGCAGTCACGGAGCAAGAAGTACAGCAGGTCGTCCTGACCCGGCTCGCCGCGACCTTCGATGGTACCGGCGCCGCGCTGGCGTTCGTCACGGAAGGCCGCCTGCGCGTCTCCTCCGATGCCGGGATCCCGATGCCGGTGGCCGCCCTGCACGGCCTGCCGCTGGACGCCCCCAGCGCGCTGCCCTATGTGATCCGCACTGGCGAGCCGCAGTTCATTCCCAACCGGGACGAGTACATCCGCCGCTGGCCGCACGGCGCCATGATGCCGTACTTCGACCAGCTCGACTCCGGCTACGCCGTCTCGATCACCTCCCTCAACCCGGTCGGCGATCAGCCGCTCGCGGCCTGGTTGGTGACCTACGACAGCGAACACCACTCGTCCCCGGATGAGCGGGCCCTCATGGGCACTCTTGCCGACCTCGCAGGCCAGGCGCTGAAACGGGTCAGGTTGCAAGAGGCACGAGTCGAGCTGGCCACGGCGCTCCAGCAGACCATGCTCCCCACGCTGCCCGAGCAACTCCCAGGTCTGGACGTCGCCGCCCGGTACCGACCGAGCCGCGACGGGTTGGATATCGGCGGAGACTGGTACGACGCCTTCGTCATGGCTGACGGTGCGGTCGCCCTGGAGATCGGCGACACCCAAGGGCACGACGTGGACGCCGCCGCAGCCATGGGACAGGTGCGCGCCTCCATGCGCGCAATCGCTGCCCGAGAACCGGATCCCGCAACCGTGCTGACCCGCACCAACGAGCTGCTCGTCACCATGGACGCGGCACGATTCGCCAGCTGCACCATGCTGCACATCGACCCGGACGACGGACAGGTCACCGGCGCCAGCGCCGGCCATGTGCCGTTGCTGTACGCACGCGACGACGGCTACCACAGCATCCGTGAGCTGCCGGGCGGCCCGGTGCTGGGAGTCCTGCCCGACACCGATTACCACGAAGGCATCTTCACGCTGGACAAGGATGCCGCGCTGGTCATGGTGACCGACGGCGTGGTCGAAGGACCGGGCCTCACATTGGAAGCCGGACTGGAGCGAGCCGGAACACTGCTCGGCGCGGCCCTCCACGACGGACTGAACGTCGAGGAGACCGCCGACCGCATCCTCGACGCCGCGGTCGAGGTAGACCACCTCGACGACGTGGCCGTACTGGTCATCCGGCGTACGTGACTGCGTCAAGCCTGCGGGCCGCCATCAATCGGTCGATGCCGACGCCCACGCCGGCACACGCGCTGGTACAGGTTTTGAGATCTAGCCTCATCCTTGTCAGGTCGATCCCAGGGACCGTCGACGCTGGCCAACCGGGCCTGCGCCTCGGCCGATCGTCCACTGAGGTCCGGCGCTGATCGCTGATCCACGAGGAGGGGAGGACCGCCCACTCCCCCGAGGCCTCACGGCCGAATGCGGATGATCGTCTTCCCTTTGCGTCGCTCGGTCGGATTGAGGGCGGCGACGGCATCGTCGAGGGTCGAGACGTTGTCGATGTTCGTCCGCAGCCGTCCGTCCTGCACCCGCCGGACGATCTCACCCAGTTGGGCACGATCGGACTCGACGACGAAGTCGATCGCCAGGCCGTCGGCGGGCCTTGCCTCCGGCGGCCCGACGATGGACACCAGCGTTCCTCCGGACCGAATCAGCCCTGCGGACCGCTTCCCGATGTCGCCGCCGATGCCATCGAACACCAGATCGACGCCGCCGACCTCTTCCAGGGCGTCGTTCTCAAGGTCGACGAACTCCTTCGCTCCGAAGTCGAGCACCGTCTGACGGTCGGCAGCGCGCCCGGTGCCGATGACATACGCACCGAACTCACGTGCGAGCTGCGCCACCATCGACCCGACTGCACCGGCCGCACCGTGCACGAGCACGCTCTGCCCCGCCCGGAGGCTGCCATGCTCGAACAATCCCTGCCACGCAGTCAGGCCCGAGATCGGCAGGCTCGCGCCCACCGTGAAGTCGACATCGCCCGGCAGCGGCGCGAGGTTGCGTGCCTCGACGGCCGCGTACTCGGCCAGAGTGCCGTCGCGATACCAGTCCGTGATGCCGAACACCCGCTGCCCCACCGACAGTCCCGACGTGCCGTAGCCGAGGGTGGTGACCACTCCAGCCAGCTCGTGCCCAGGGATCGACGGTGTCCGGTCACAGTCGAGGCGGTCGGTCCAGGTCGAGGGCCACGCCATCTCAGTCGGGACGAATCCCGACGCATGAATCTGAACGACGACATCGTTTATCGCCGCCTGCGGCTCGGGCCGCTCCACCAGCGTCATACCGGCCGTTCCCGCAGCCTGGTCCGTCACCACGATCGCTTTCATGGGAATGCCTCCTCGGCCATTCGCCTGTTTGGTGGAAATGTTTCAGGGATGGAAAGTCGTTCGACATCACCTCGGCGGGGCCGATAGGACGCGGCCGACGATCTGGACAGCGCCGGCCGGACTGCTATTCGCTCGTCGTCATGTCTCCGACCTTAGGAGCGGAGCAGCCCAAGAGTATGGTCCATTTTCATGCAGAAACCTTGGGCCACTCTGGGGTTCGGGTTCGACCTGCATGTCGAGCCTACCGGGCCGGGCCTGCGCAAAGGGCTGACGAAGGCGCTGCGGGAAGCGTCCGCTCCGGGCGGCCGGCGCCCGGCACCCGGCTGCCCTCCTCCCGTACGCTCGCCGCCGACCTGGGTGAGGGCCTTCTTCAGCCGCTCACCAACCTGCCGGGCTTCTCAGCGGCTATGACACAGGCGGCGGAGGCCGCATCGGGAGCGATGTCGCCCAGCGCCGTCTTGGCGGAGGCCTCGTCATTGACGCGGCGGCAGACGCGCCCGGTGAGCTGAGCGCGGAGCATGGTCGCGCCCTTTCCCAGCTCGGCGCCGAAACGCTGCCCGCACACCTCCAGGTAGATGCCGGCCGCGCGGCCGAGTTGTGCGAGCCGGATGAGCTGGGTGACCATCTCGTCCCGTCGCTCTTCCTCCTCCCGCGTGGCGACGAGGAAGAGCTCGGCCACCTCATCGATGAACAGGGCGATGGGTGCCGGGCGTTCGCCCTCCGGCAGATCCCAGATGTCCGACGTGATCAGCTCATCCGGTGCGCCGGGCGCGACGCCCTGTCGGGCCTTGATCAGGTCGTATCGGTCCTCCATCTCCATCACGAGCACGAGCACGGGCACGGGCACGGGCACGGGCACGGGCACGGGCACGGGCAGCAGTTCGACCGCCTGGTCCGGGGCGGTCGCCTTCGTCGAAAGCCGGGCGGCAAAGGGCGTCAGTTCGACACCCCGCTTGCAGTCGATGCCGACCATGGCGACGGATTGTGGGGCGAGCCCGGTGATCAGGTGGCGCGGGAACATGGACTTGCCGGGCAGCGTGGCACCGAGGACGAGTTCGTGCGGCACGGTCCGGTAGTCGCGGATGAAGGCGGTCGCGTCCTCCCGAAGGGCCACCGGCACCTGGAGAAGCCGCCTTCGGTCCGGCGAGGCGTCCGCACCTTCCGCAGGACGTCAAAGCCGACGAGCCGGAGTTCGACAACGCCGGGCCGATGTCCCGCACGTACACGGCGTGGACGCCCCAAGCGTGCCGGAGTCGTTCAGCCGAGGCCGCCGCCAGGCCCCGGCGGGCGGGACGGGGCGGACCTCACGACGAGTGGTCGCCTTGATGGCAGGCGCCCGCCACCGGGACGGTGCGACGGTCAGGCCGCAGGTGTGCGGTCGTATGTCGGAGTCTGTGGACGGGGCGATGGCCGGATCTTGGAGCGTCGCCGCAGGTGACGTCCGGGATGGGTGAGGGCCGGTGCCAATGCCGGGCGAGCCCGCCCGGTGCGTATCGTCGCGCCGCGGGGTCGCCTCCGGGCGCTTGTGAGGGCAGCCGGCATCTGCTGAGGGGTACACCGGGCCTAGCCGCCTACCTTCCCGGAAGCTTCCTGTCCCGCCTGGCCGTCGGTGGGAGCGACGGGGCGCCTCCTACTTGTCGAGGGCGTCTAGTTGGCGATGGAGGAGATTCAGTGCCCCGCTGCGGTCGGGGGTCGCGGGGGTGAAGTAGTGGAGGTAGACGAACAGGTTCTTGTGGACGCTGATCAGTTTGACACCGGCGTTGCCGAGGTTGTCGAGGGTGCTGGTGACGGAGCCGGTGGCGTGGTCCGCGGGGTCCGCGAAGGTGTGCTGGTGCGGCGTGCCGCTGGTCTGCCAGGTATGTGCCATCGACTTGTACATGCTCTCGGCGCCGGTGGGTGCGGCGAACCGAACGAGGAAGATGTCGGTCTGGCTTCCGTCGTTACTGATCCAGCCCTGCCGCGCAGCCGCGACGAAGCGTCGGCGTACGAGCACGGCCTTCGCCCGCGAGACGGCGTCCGGCTTGAAGAGCCCATGGGCAAAGCCGTCCAGGTCCAGCGCGCCGTTGCGGTCGGTCCAGGCATGCGCGCCTGCCGGTACCGGCAGGATGGTGACGAGGAGCTGTGCTCCCGCGCCAGACGCAGGTGAGCCTCCGGTGGAGGAGGGGGTCGCGGGGACCGGCGGAGATGAAGTCGCCGAGCCCGTGGCCGCCGGCGAGGGCTGGATGCGTGGCGTTGAGCAGCCGGCCAGCACTGCTGTCAGAAAGGTTGCGGCGAGGACCTCGGCGTATCGTCTCGGTATGTGCACGGCGGGATCATGGCCGATCCCACGATCTTGCGTCCACTGTCTTTTCGGGTGCGGGCGGGCTCCTGGACGAGGGCTGCTTGAACCGGGTGACGAGGGACGGTTCGGCGTGGGGGTGCTTCAGTTCAATGATCTTGGTCCGTGGTCCGTGCGGAGCAGGCGTGTCCGTCGCTGGCCAGGCCCATGACGTTCAGTACGGGGTCCTCGTCCTCGGGGATCTCGAAGGTGAAGTTCGCTCCTGTCGGGATCGCCACCAGCGAGCACTGGGCGCCGAAGGTCAGCGGAGGATACGGCGCCCAGGAACAGCCGGCCTTGTCCGAGGCGGAGACGACGTCCGGGTGCTTGATCCCTGCCGGGGAGGTGCCCCTCCCCCGACAACCGACGCACGGAGTTCGACGACGTCACGCCAGGTCTGGATGCAGATACGGCTCGGGCGGACCGTATTCAGGGTCTGTTGCGGGGTTCGCCGACGAAGCTGCTCCCTCAAGCGGTCCGCTTGCGCGACGCGGTCTTCTTCGCTGCCGTCTCCTTCGCTGCTGTCTTCTTCGCCCCCTGAGCCGTCTTGGCCGTCGTGCTCTTCTTCGCCCCCTGAGCCGTCCTGGCAGTCGCCTTTGACGTCGTCTTGGACGTCGCCTTCGACGTCGACTTGCGGGCCGGTTCGGGCTTCTTCGCGGTGGCTGCCTTCTTCGCCGTGGACGTGGACTTCTTGCCGCCCGCCGCCTTGGGTGCGGCTCTCCTCGGCAGGGGTCTGACCTCGGCCTCGCCCGCGGCGGGTGCCTCGCCGCGCGACTCACGGGCCGCGCGCACGCTGTTCTCCAGCGCGGCCATCAGGTCCAGCACCTTGCCCCCGGCGGCCGGTGCCGGGGCTTCCGGTGGCGCCTCGCCGGCGGCCTTCGCGGCGATGACCTCCTCCAGGGCCGCCCGGTACTCGTCGTGGAGGTCTTCCAGGTCGACCTCGCCGAGGGTGTCCATCAGGGCGTCGGCGAGGTCGAGTTCCTTGTCGCGGATGGTGACATCGGTGTCGGGGGCGACGCCCTCGGGGGCGCGGACCTCGTCCGGCCAGAGCAGGCCGTGCATCGCGATGGCGTCGCCGACCACCCGGAGCATGCCGAGGCGTTCGCGGCCGCGCAGGGCGTACTTGGCGATGGCCACCTTGTTGCTGCGTTTCAGGGCCTCGCGGAGCAGGGTGTACGGCTTGGCCGCGGGGGCGCCGCCGGCTGCCAGGTAGTACGCCGCGCCCATCTGGAGCGGGTCGATCCGGTCGGCCGGTACGAAGGCCACGATGTCGATCGTGCGGGCGGTCGGGATGGGCAGGTGGGAGAGGTCGTCGTCGGTGATCGGGATGATCGTGCCGTCCGCGTCCTCGTACCCCTTGCCGATCTCGGCCTGGCTGACCTCGCGGTCCTCCAGTTCGCACACCTTGCGGTAGCGGATGCGGCCGTTGTCCTCGGTGTGGATCTGACGGAAGGAGATCGAGTGGCTCTCCGTGGCGTTCACCAGCTTGATCGGGATGCTGACGAGCCCGAAGGAGATGGCCCCGTTCCATATGGATCGCACGTGCCGCACCCTTCCTCTGCCGGATCCATCTGATCTTCCGGATCCATCGGATTCGCCGGATCCATCGGATCTGCAGGATCCGCAGGACCGCAGGACCGCAGGACCGCAGGACCGCAGGATCCACCGACTACGACGAATACGCCGGTTACACCGCTTACCCCTGTATGTCTGGGATTGTCATCGTATGACGCCTATCACAGAGGTGGAGGGGCGGCGGGTCGCGCTCAGCAACCTGGAGAAGGTGCTGTATCCGGAGACCGGCTTCACCAAGGCGGAGCTGGTGCACTACTACGCGACCAGCGCCGAGGTGCTGCTGCCGCACCTGCGCGACCGGGCCGTGTCCTTTCTGCGCTATCCGGACGGACCGGAGGGGCAGCTGTTCTTCACGAAGAACGTTCCGCCGGGTACGCCCGAGTGGGTCACCACCGCCGAGGTGCCGCGGTCCTCGGCGGACAGCCCGGCTCGGATGGTGGTGCTGCAGGATCTGGCGAGCCTCGTCTGGGCGGCGAACCTCGTCACCGAGTTCCACACCCATCAGTGGCTGGTGCAGACCCCGGACGAGGCCGACCGGCTGGTCTTCGACCTGGACCCGGGCGCGCCCGCGACGGTCGTCCACTGCTGCCAGGTGGCCCTGTGGCTGCGCGAGCGGCTCGCGGCGGACGGCATCGAGGCGTACCCGAAGACGGCCGGGTCGAAGGGGCTGCACCTGCTGGCCTCCGTCCGGGGCTCGTCCTCCGAGCGGACGAGCGAGTACGCGAAGGCGCTCGCCGTCGAGGCCGAGCGGGCGATGCCGCGGCTGGTGGTGCACCGGATGACGAAGAGCCTCAGGCCGGGGAAGGTGTTCGTCGACTGGAGCCAGAACGCGGCCCGCAAGACCACGGCCACCCCGTACACGCTGCGCGCCCGCCGGGCCCCGCTGGTGTCCGCGCCGGTGACCTGGGAGGAGGTCGCCGACTGCCGCGACCCGGCTCAGCTGGAGTTCCAGGCGGAGGACATCGCGCCGCGGCTGCAGGACCTCGGTGACCTGATGGCACCCATGCTGGACCCGGAAAGGGCGGCCCCACTCCCCTGATCCACGCCCCGGGATCCACACCCCTCCCCCGATCCACCCCCGGCCTACACCCTCCCCCACGTATTCCGGTCCCGCGCCATCCCGTGCAGCGCCTCCACGTCCGCCGGCTTCAGCACGCCGCCGAACCGGGCCAGGCCCGCCAGCTCGGTGTCCTGGAGGATCCGTACCGCGCGCGGTGGGGCGGTCACCGTCAGCTCGGCCGGGCCCGCCAGGGCCAGAACCGGGCGGACCTCGGCGGTCAGGGCGTAGGAGGCCCGGTCGGCGACGGACCGCAGCCGGCGCAGCAGCGGCTCGGTGTCGCGGCGGCCGACGGTGACCATCGGGTCGGCGATCAGGACGCGGGCCTTGCGGGCGTACAGGGCGTGTACGGCGTACAGGCCGCCGGGGCCGAGGAGCAGATGGTGGATGCGGTCGCCGCCGGGCAGGGCGATGGAGTGCAGGGTGTGCCAGCCGGCCCCCTCCAGGCCGTCCAGGGCCGTGCCGACGGTCTCCTCGGCGGCCAGGGCGCGCCGGCGCGGGTCGGGGCGCAGCCGGTGGGTGGGGCCGGGGTCGCGGTCGAGGGCGACGAGCAGGGCCTCGCCGGGGCGGTTGGGCGCCAGGTCGTCGTCGGGGTGCAGGGTCAGCCGGGCCAGTTCCGCGGGGGTCGGCACCGGCGGTGGGCCGACGGTCACCGGGCCGGTCAGGAATGGTTTCAGGGCTTGGAGTACGTCGTCCCGGCTGTCCTCGCCGAGCAGGTTGACCCGGCCCGTCTCACGGTCGTACCAGGCGACATTGCTTCCGTCCGGGCGGCAGACGTACAGCCGTTCCCGGCCGTGCCGATAGGCCGGCACCACGCGCAGTGCGCTCATGCGCCATCACCCCTCGACCATGGGAACAGGCGGGGTGCTCCTGGGGCAAGACCGGTTACCGTGGAGGGCGGCCCCGGTTGGGGGAGTTGGGGAGGCGCCGTTGCGGATCCGCGGGAAGCAGCCCGACGTACCGGCTCCGAAGAGCCCGTGGAACGAGATCGTGCCCGGCCTGTGGATGGGCGGACACGAGTTCCTGGGCCGCTCGGGACGGCCGGAGCTCGCCGTCGTACGTGATGAGTTCGATGTGGTGCAGACGCTGCTGCGGCTGCCGGGGTACGGCCCCGATCCGGGGGTCGAGCACCATGTGTGGCCGATACCGGACGGCCCGCTGGACGGGACGCAGCTCGCCGGGGTGATCCGGCTGGCCCGGGCGGCGAACGAGGCACTGGACGCCGGTCGCCGGGTGCTCGTGCGCTGTTATCACGGGTACAACCGCTCGGGTCTGGTCGTCGCGCACGCGCTGGTCCAGCGGGGGCATGCCGCGCCGGACGAGGTGATCCGGCTGATCCGGGCCCGGCGCTCGGCGTGGGCGCTGCACAACGAGTTGTTCGTGGAGTACCTGCGCGCGGGCCTGTCGACGGTGCGGCTGCTGGAGGAGCTGGCCGAGTAGCCTCTCTCCCAGCAGCACCTACCCCCCACGGGTGCAAAAAGGACTTACGTACGACTTACATAAGAATTTTTCGCGTCTACGAATAAGGTGTACGGGGTCCCGACCGACCCCGACACCCCAGGAGCACCGTGCCAGCCCGCCGTCCCGCGCGCACCGCCCTCACCGCGGCCGCCGTCGCCCTGCTGTCGGTGACGGCGGTGGGCTGCGGGGACACCGGCGAGCTGCGGGGCGCGGGCACCACCCCGGCCGCCGTCAGCCCCGCCAAGCTCTGGCCGGACCTGCGTCCGGCGTCCAGCCCGGCGTACCCCTACGACGTGGCGACCAGGAGCGTCGTCAAGGGCATCACGGTCCCCGGCGACGACATCCGCAAGGTGGACCCGGTGAAGGTGGTCGAGGCCGAGATCAAGGCGCATCCGGACGACTACGGGTCGAAGGGGGCGTACCACGCGACCGTGGACCGGCTGAAGGGCTGCCGGCCGGGCGGCGACCAGGCCCGCTGCCCGCTGCTGAAGCCGTACTACCGGGACCTCACCGGCGACGGCCGTGACGACATGACGCTGGGCTTCCGGCTCTACCCGACCAACCAGACGGGCGTGCGGGTCTACACCGTGGAGAAGCACAGGCTGGTGCAGGTGCTGTCCGACAACGACGCGATCCTCGGCGTGGAGCTGGCCGGCCGGTCACTGATCGAGCGCTCGCCGGCCGACATCTCCGGCTACGAGTACCGCACGACCTGGGTGTGGGACCCGGGGCAGCGCGCGATGGCGTTCTCCCGCGACGAGTACCTGCACACGGGTAAGGGCCGGCACGCCAAGAAGCCCTCGGCCTCGCCCTCACCGTCCGTCTCGCCGCCCGTCTCACCCCCCGCCTCCCCCTCCGCTTCCTCCTCCGCGAGCGCGCGATGAGGCTCGCACTGCCCCGCTGGGCCGGGCCGCTCGCCGTGAAGGCGGCCGCGTTCATCACGGTGATGTGCTGTGCGCTGGCCGCGCTGCTCGGCGTCCTGGTGCATGTGTCGGTGACCAACCAGACCGTCGGGCAGGCCCGCAGCAAGGCCCTGTCCCGCCTCGCGGACGCCACCGAGGCGTACGAGGCCGGGGACACGCTGCTGCCGAACGCCGGGGTGGACCCCGAGGGGCTGCCCGCGCCGCTGCGGGCCCTGGCGGCGGCCGGCGAGCGCGGCACCATGGTCTCCCAGCACGACGGACGCCCGACCATGTGGGCGGCGGGCCCGGTGGCCGGGCACCGGGCGCTCGCCGTGGCGGTCGACTATTCGCAGCAGTCCCGCACCATCAGCGGGCTCGACACCTCGATCCTGTGGTCGTCGGCGCTCGCGATCGGGGCGACGGTGCTGGTCGGTGTGTTCGCGGTGACCCGGGTGACCCGGCGGCTGCACGGCACGGCCCGGGTGGCCCGGCGGATCAGCGCGGGTGACCTGGACGCGCGGGTCGACGACCCCCGTACGAAGGATCCGTCCCGGCCGCAGGACGAGGTGGCCGCGGTGGCGGCGGCGCTGGACTCCATGGCGTCGAGCCTGCAGAGCAAACTGCTGAGCGAGCAGCGGTTCACCGCGGACGTGGCGCACGAGCTGCGCACCCCGCTGACCGGGCTGCACGCGGCGGCGGAGCTGTTGCCTCCGGGCCGGCCGACGGAGCTGGTGCGGGACCGGGTGGCGGCGCTGCGCACCCTCACCGAGGACCTGCTGGAGATCTCCCGGCTGGACACCGGGCGGGAGAAGCCGGCGGTGGACACCGAGGAGCTGGGGGCGCTGGCCCGGCGGGTGGTACGGGCCTCGGGCACCGACACGGAGGTGCGTGTCCTCGCCGACGCCCGGGTGGAGACCGACCGGCGGCGGCTGGAGCGGGTGCTGGGGAACCTGGTGGCGAACGCGCACAAGCACGGGGCGCCGCCGGTGGTTCTGACGGTGAACGGGGCCGTGGTGACCGTACGCGATCACGGGGCCGGCTATCCGGACTATCTGGTGGCTCATGGGCCGCAGCGGTTCCGTACGGAGGGTGGGGCGACCGGCCACGGGCTGGGGCTGACGATTGCCGCGGGGCAGGCGGAGGTCCTGGGGGCGCGGTTGTTCTTCGGCAACGCGGTGGACGGTGGAGCAGTCGCCACGTTGGTCCTGCCGGTGGTCGAGGGGCGGTAAAGCGCCCCACGCCACGCTGGCGCCGGCCGGCACAACACACAAGACGTCCTGTTTGGGTAGGTTCCGGGCATGACCAAGGCCGGAACCACCGTGGCGGCCAAGCAGGCTCCCGCACCCGCCGTACGCCTCCCCCGGCGTCGTGGCGTCGAACTCGCCCTGATCGTGCTGGCCGTGCTGCTGTCCGTCTACGGCTACTGCGCGGTGGGTCTGGCCCGGACCGGCACCGTCCCGCCCGGCGCCGCCGGTTACGGCGCCGGGCTCGCCGGGCTCGCGCTGTGCGCGCATCTCGCGGTGCGCATCCGGGCGCCGTACGCCGACCCGTTGTTCCTGCCGATCGGTGTGCTGCTCAACGGGCTGGGGCTGGTCCTGATCTACCGGCTGGACCGGGAGACGCCGAGCGGCCAGGCGGCCCCGGCCCAGCTGGTGTGGTCCACGCTCGGCATCGCGCTGTTCATCGGGGTCGTGCTGGTGCTGCGCGACCACCGGGTGCTCGATCGGTACGCCTACCTGTGCGTGGCCGCCGCGCTCGCACTGCTCGCGCTGCCGATCCTGTTCCCGCCGATCAACGGCGCCCGGATCTGGATCCGGATCGCCGGATTCTCCATCCAGCCCGGCGAGTTCGCGAAGGTGCTGCTCGCGGTGTTCTTCGCCGCCTATCTGGCCGCCAACCGCAACGCGCTCGCGTACACGGGCCGCCGGCTGTGGCGGCTGCAGTTCCCGACCGGGCGGGTGCTCGGGCCGATCCTGACGATCTGGCTGGTCAGCGTCGGCGTGCTGGTCCTGGAGCGGGACCTGGGTACCTCGCTGCTGTTCTTCGCGCTGTTCGTGGTGCTGCTGTACGTCGCCACCGGGCGGACCGGCTGGATCGCGGTCGGCCTGCTGCTCGCCGTCCTCGGTGCGGTGGCCGTCGGGCGGATGGAGCCGCATGTGAACCAGCGGATCGAGGACTGGCTGCATCCGTTCGCCACCATCGAGGCCGGGCAGGGACCGAACCAGCTCTCCCAGTCGCTGTTCGCCTTCGCCGCCGGCGGAATGCTCGGCACCGGGCTCGGACTCGGGCACTCCGTCCTCATCGGCTTCGCCGTCAAGTCGGACTTCATCCTGGCCACGGCGGGCGAGGAGCTGGGGCTCGCGGGGCTCGCCGCGATCTTCGTGCTGTACGCGCTGCTGGTGGAGCGCGGCTACCGGGCGGGCCTCGCCCTGCGCGAGCCCTTCGGCCGGCTGCTCGCGGTCGGGCTGGCCTCGATCCTGGCGCTCCAGGTGTTCGTGATCGCGGGCGGGGTCACCGGGCTGATTCCGCTGACCGGCATGGCGATGCCGTTCCTCGCACAGGGCGGCTCCTCGGTGGTCACCAACTGGGCGATCGTGGCGCTGCTGATCCGGGTGAGCGACTCGGCGCGCAGCCAGTACGACGGGCAGGAGGCGGCGTGAGCGACTACGGCGGCGGGCGGCCGATGGGGCGCTACATCCGGCACGCCTGCGGGTTCTGCGCGCTGCTGCTGGCGGCCCTGCTGGTGAACGCGGCCCGGGTGCAGGTGGTGCAGTCCGGGGTCTACGACGGCAACCCGGCCAACCGGCGCGCCGAGATCGCCCGTTACGGCCATCCGCGCGGCGACATCCTGGTCGGCGACCAGCCGGTCACCGGCTCCGTGGACACCGGAGAGCAGCTGCGCTACGAACGCAGCTACAAGGACGGCCCGTTGTACGCGCCGGTCACCGGCTTCTCCTCGCAGTCGTACGGCACCACGTTCCTGGAGCACGCCGGGGACGGGGTGCTCTCCGGCACGGATCCGGTGCTGGCGCCGCTGCCGCTGTGGAACGACATGACGCGCGGGCTCGCTCCGGCCGGGAACGTCGTCACCACGCTGAACCGGGCCGCGCAGCAGGCGGCGTACCGGGGGCTGGCCGGGCGCAAGGGCGCGGTGGCCGCGATCGAGCCGGCCACCGGCCGGGTCCTGGCGCTGGTGTCGAGTCCGTCGTACGACCCCGGGGTGCTGTCCGGCAACGGCAAGGCGGTGGCCTCGCAGTGGCAGCGGCTCAACCACGACCCGCAGAAGCCGATGCTCAACCGGGCGGTACGGCAGACCTATCCGCCGGGGTCGACGTTCAAGGTGGTCACCGCGGCGGCGGCGCTGGACGCGGGCCTGGTCACCGACCTGGACGCGCGCACCGACTCCCCCGACCCGTACCGGCTGCCCGGCAGCACGACCCGGCTGACCAACGAGGCCGACGGCTGCCAGGACGCCTCGCTGCGGTCGGCCTTCGAGTGGTCCTGCAACACGGTGTTCGCCAAGCTGGGCGTGGACGTCGGGGTGCAGAACATGGTGGCCACGGCGCGGGCGTTCGGGTTCGACGACCCCGGGCTGCGCATCCCCTTCTCCGTCGCGCCCAGCACCTTCGACCCGCACGTGGACCAGGCGCAGTTGGCGCTGTCCTCGATCGGGCAGTACAACACGCGGGCCACGCCCCTGCAGATGGCGATGGTCGCGGCGGCCGTCGCGGACCGCGGGCAGCTGCGGACGCCGTACCTCGTGGAGCGGACGACCCGGCACAGCGGTGAGACGGTGGCCGGGAGCGGGGCTCATCCGGTACGGCAGGTGATCAACCCTGCCACGGCCGAACAGCTCAAGGGGCTGATGGCCGACGTGGTCCAGGAGGGCACCGGCACCCGGGCGGCCATCCCCGGCGCCCTGGTCGGCGGCAAGACCGGCACCGCGCAGCACGGGGTCGGCAACTCCGGTGCTCCGTACGCCTGGTTCGTCTCCTGGGCGCAGGCCGACAACTCCATGGACCCGCAGGTGGCGGTCGCGGTGGTGGTGGAGGACGCCTCGGCGAACCGGGGCGAGATCAGCGGCGCCGGCGACGCGGCACCGATCGCGCGGGATGTGATGCGGGCGGTCCTCGGCCGGTGAGCACCGGCCGAGGGGGCCGACGGTCAGATCGGCGCGACCGCCTCGGAGCGGATCTGGACGGTCTGCCTGGCGAGCGCCGCCAGATCGACGTCCGACGGGTTCTGCGAGGCGAGCGGCCTGTCCACGAAGGCCACGGTGGCGCTGGTGTTGCCGTCGGCCCAGACGCACGCGGGGATGGTGATCTTCGTGTCCGTCTGCTCCTGGGTCACGACTTCGCAGCTGATCGTCATCTGCAGGTGGAACTCCTTGGGGGCGACCGCCAGTTCAGGGTTGCTACCGCCCTGGGCGAAGCCCTTCATCGCCTCCCGGCGGACCAGGTCGGCGTTCTTGAACCGGCCGTACATGCCCGACACCACCACGTTGCCCTTGGTGGCGTCACCGCCCAGGGCGTAGGTGCCGACGACTCCGTGGGTGTCCTTGGCGTCCCAGGCGCCGTCGGCCTCGTCCTCGATCTTCTTGCCCTCGGTGGCGGAGAGGTTCTTGGCGAGCCGGTACTTGCCGTCGAGCAGGGTCTGGGGCAGCGTGAGCTTGTTCTTCGCCTGGGGGAAGCCGCTCTCCACCGCCATCCCGATCAGGGCGAGCGCCACGACGACCGCCACGACGCCGCCGCCCACGATCCCGAGGATCAGCCCGACCCGCCGCTTCTTCGGCAGCGGGGCCATGGGCGGCGCACCCCAGCCCGGGTACGGCTGCTGGGCGTAGGGCTGCTGGGGCGGGTACGGCTGCTGCTGCGGATACGGGGAGCCGTACGGGCCGGGGGCGGCCTGCGGGGGCTGCGGGCCGTAGGGACCCGTGGCGGCCTGCGGAGACTGCTGGCCGTACGGACCCGGGTTGGCCTGCGGAGGCGGGCCGTACGGGTTCGGCGGCTGCTGGGGGCCGTTGGGGTACGGCTGGCCGTTCGGGTACGGCTGCTGCGGCGGAGGCATGGACACGTCCGCACGCTACTGCACCGGGGTGAACGGCCCGCCAGTCACCTCAGCCCCAGCCGAAAGGCGCGGGGCGCCCGAGTGTCGGGCGGAACGGTCCGCGCCGGCCCTCAGCCCCCACCACCACAGCCGCCCACCCGCCGCAGCCCTCCACCGCCTCGGCCCTGCACCCAGCGAACGAGGCGAAGCGTGCGGGGCTGGGATCGGCGGCGGGGTGCGGGACGGCTGAGGGCCGGCCGAAAGGCGCGGGGCGCCCGGGTGTCGGGCGGAACGGTCCGGGCTGGACCTCAGCCTCCACCGCCACAGCCGCCACCCGTCGCAGCCCTCCACCGCCTCAGCCCTCCGCCCGCCTCGGCCCTCCACCCAGCGAACGAGGCGGAGCATGCGGGGCTGGGATCGGCGGCGGGGTGCGGGACGGCTGAGGGCCGGCCGAAAGGCGCGGGGCGCCCGGGTGTGCCGCAGCCGCCCACCCGCCTCAACCCTCCGCCCGCCTCGGCCCTGCGCCCAGGGAACCAGGCGGAGCGTGCGGGGCCGGGGATCGGCGGCGGGGTGCGGGACGGCTGAGGGCCGGCCGAAAGGCGCGGGGCGCCCGGGTGTCGGGCGGAACGGTCCGGGCTGGACCTCAGCCTCCACCGCCACAGCCGCCACCCGCCGCAGCCCTCCACCGCCTCAGCCCTCCACCGCCTCAGCCCTCCGCCCGCCTCGGCTCTCCGCCCGCCTCGGCTCTTCGCCGCCAAGGTCCGCACTCGCCTCAGCTCTCCCCCGCGCCGGACTCGATCGCCTCCCGGACCTCCGCGATCCGCTCCCGCTCCTCGGCGGCGAAGCGCTGGGCGTCCAACTGCTCGGCGAGTTCCTCGTCCTGGGCCATCAGCAGATCCAGGTTGGCGTCGCCCATCTCGAAGACACCCATGTCCACATAGGCCTGCTGGAGCCGCTTGCCCCACAGCCCGATGTCCTTGACGCAGGGCACGATCCGGCTGAACAGCAGCTTGCGGAACAGCTGGAGGAACTCCGAGCGCTCGCTCAGCTCCTCCGCCTCGGCCTTGGGGATGCCGAAGTTCTCCAGGACCTCCACGCCCCGCAGCCGGTCACGCATCAGATAGCAGCCCTCGATGACGAACTCCTCGCGCTCGCGCAGTTCGGCGTCGGTGAGCTGCTTGTAGTAGTCCCTCAGGGCCAGCCGGCCGAAGGCCACGTGCCGGGCCTCGTCCTGCATGACGTAGGTCAGGATCTGCTTGGGCAGCGGCTTGTTGGTGGTGTCCCGGATCATCCCGAACGCGGCCAGCGCCAGCCCCTCGATGAGGACCTGCATGCCCAGATAGGGCATGTCCCAGCGGCTGTCGCGCAGGGTGTCGCCGAGCAGGGACTGGAGGTTGTCGTTGATCGGGTAGACGAGCCCGATCTTCTCGTGCAGGAACCGGCCGTAGATCTCGGCGTGCCGGGCCTCGTCCATGGTCTGGGTCGCGGAGTAGAACTTGGCGTCCAGGTCGGGCACCGACTCCACGATCCGCGCCGCGCAGATCATCGCGCCCTGCTCGCCGTGCAGGAACTGGCTGAACTGCCAGGAGGCGTAGTGCCGCCGCAGCTCCCCCTTGTCCTGCTCCGTCATCTTGTCCCAGTACTTGGTGCCGTACAGGGACATGGCCTCCTCGGGCGTGCCCAGCGCGTCGTACGGATCGACCTCCAGGTCCCAGTCGATGCGCTGCTGCCCGTCCCACTGCTTGTCCTTGCCCTTCTGGTACAGGGCGAGCAGGCGTTCGCGGCCGTCGTCGTACTCCCAGCTGAACCGGGCGGCACCGCTCGCGGGCACCTGCCAGAGGGGGTCACCGGGGTCGTTGGCGTACAGGTCATGGGTCGGCATACCCCGCAGGCTCACACGTAGACGCGAAGTCAACAAGTCATGTGCAGGGGATTGACGGGCTTGCTGACAGGCAGTCTCATAAGAGGCAGGACGACGTACCCCCCGGTAACGAGGTGAGGGAGCCATGACGACCCTGACGGAAGCGGACGCGCTGGACGGTCTGCGCGATGCGCTCGGCCTGCTCAAGGACCGGGAGCAGGTGGCCGAACGGCTGCTCGCCTCCTCCGCCAAGCACTCCTTCGACCCGGACAAGGAGCTGGACTGGGACGCGCCCTTCGAGGAGGGCAAGTGGTTCTGGCCCCCGGAGTTGGTCTCGCTGTACGACACGCCGATGTGGAAGCGGATGAGCGAGGAGCAGCGCATCCTGCTCTCCCAGCACGAGGCGGCGGCGCTGGCCTCGCTCGGCATCTGGTTCGAGATCATCCTGATGCAGCTGCTGGTCCGGCACATCTACGACAAGGCGGCGACGAGCGCGCACGTCCGCTACGCCCTCACCGAGATCGAGGACGAGTGCCGGCACTCCAAGATGTTCGCGCGCCTGATCTCGCACGGCGGCACACCCTGGTACCCGGTGAGCCGCGTCCACCAGAACCTCGGCCGCGTCTTCAAGACCATCTCCACCACGCCCGGCTCCTTCACCGCCACCCTCCTCGGCGAGGAGGTCCTGGACTGGATGCAGCGGCTGACGTTCCCGGACGAGCGGATCCAGCCCCTCATCCGCGGCGTCACCCGCATCCACGTGGTCGAGGAGGCCCGGCACGTCCGGTACGCCCGTGAGGAACTGCGGCGCCAGATGATGACGGCGCCGAAGTGGTCCCAGGAGTTCACCCGGGTCACGTCCGGCGAGTTCGCCCGGGTGTTCTCGGTCGCCTTCGTGAACCCCGACGTCTACACGAACGTGGGCCTGGACAAGCGGGAGGCCATGGCCCAGGTGAAGGCGAGCGGGCACCGGCGCGAGGTCATGCAGACGGGGGCGAAGCGGCTGACGGACTTCTTGGACGACATCGGGGTGCTGCGGGGGGTCGGGCGGCGGCTGTGGAGGTCGTCGGGGCTGCTGGCGTAGGTCCGGGCCGGGCAGGGGGTTGGCGCTGCTCGCTGTGGGGTGCCGCGCCTCGAAGCCGACGGCGCTGCGGTTCCCAAGGGGCGCGGGGCCGAATCGATGTGCGGCTCCGCCGCGTGGACGCGACCAGCCACAACGGACCGGCGGACAAAAGACGGCCCCCCGAGCGGAGCGATTAGGCTGACGGCCATGACCCCGTCCGCCGCCACCCCCGCCTACCGCCGCCTGAGCGTCGAGGAGCGGCGAAGCCAGCTCCTCGCCGCCGCCCTGAACCTCTTCGCCCACCGGGCCCCCGAGGACGTGTCGCTGGACGACGTGGCGGAGGCCGCCGGAGTCTCGCGGCCGCTGGTGTACCGGTACTTCCCGGGCGGCAAGCAGCAGCTGTACGAGGCCGCGCTGCGCTCGGCCGCCGACGAGCTCCAGCTGTGCTTCGACGAGCCCCGCGAGGGCCCCCTGCTGCCCCGCCTGTCCCGCGCCCTGGACCGCTATCTGAGCTTCGTCGACGAACACGACACCGGCTTCAGCGCGCTGCTCCAGGGCGGCAGCGTGGTGGAGACCTCGCGGACCACGGCCATCGTGGACGGGGTGCGGCGGGCCGCCGCCGAGCACATCTACAGCCACCTCGGCGTCGCCGAGCCCGGCCCCCGGCTGCGGATGACCGTCCGGACCTGGATCACGGCCGTGGAGGCGGCCTCCCTGATCTGGCTGGACGAGGACAAGCAGCCCCCGGTCGAGGAGCTGCGCGCCTGGCTGGTGGAGCAGTTCGTGGCCGTACTCACGGTCACCGCGGCCCGGGACCCGCAGACGGCCGCCCTCGTCAGCGCACTCGGCGCGGAAGGCCGACACTGAAGCCGTGAAGAGTCAGGACACCCCCTTCGAGGGCGGCCCCATGGACGGGCGGGTGCTGCCGGTCATGGTCGGGCCCACCGGGCACCCCCCGAAGACGTACCGCATCCCCGTCCCGGACCCGGACGGCGGCCCGCCCACGGTGCTCGTCTACCACCGTGTGCCGAGGGGGCACAGCAGGCGGCTGGGCCTGATCCAGGGGTGGAAGTACCAGTACGACCCCGATGACACCTCCGGCGGAAAGCTCCGGTGGCCCTGGTCGAAGCCCGCCGCCACGCCACCCGGCGAGCCGGACGACACGAAGGAGTGACAGGCCTGCGCCGAACCGCGCACGCCAGGAGCGCGTCCCCCACGGATACATCTGATTATCGCGGTGCGATAGGAGGCGACCAGCCCGCCCGCCGGGATTCCCTCCCCGCACCCGAGGTGATGACGTGTCAGGGATGCTTCTGCGCCTGGCCTGTACGACCGTGCTGGCGGCCCAGGCCGTCCTCGTGCCCGCCCCCACCGCGGCCGCCCCGGACCCGCATCGGCCCGGACCGGGCCCTCAGCGGTCGACACCCGGCCCTCAGCGGCCCGTACCGGGCCAACAGCAGTCCGTACCTGCCCAACAGCGGTCCGTGCCCCAACTGCTGACGTCCCTTCAGCAGCTGTACCGCCAGGCCGAAAAGGCCACCGAGACCTACAACGCCACCGCCGAGAAGCTGAAGCGCCAGCGCGCCGCGGTGGCCCGCCTCGACGGTGAACTCGCCCGCACCCGCCTCGCGCTGCAGGACAGCCGGACCGATGCCGGCCGGCTGGCCCGCCGGCAGTACCAGAGCACCGACGGCCTCGGCCCGTACGTCCGCGTGCTCCTCGCGCCCGATCCGCAGCACGCGCTGGACGAGGGCCATGTCATCGGTGAGCTGGTCCGCGTGCAGGCCCGTACCGTGCACCGGCTGACCGCCACGGAGAAGCAGCGGGGCATCCTGGCCCGGTTGTCCCGCACGGCCCTGGACACCCAGCTCACCCTCGCCGACCGGCAGCAGAAGCAGCGCGACGACGTGCAGAGAAGACTGGCCGATGTGGAACGCCTGCTGGCCTCCCTCACCCCGGCCCAGCTGGCCGCGGTCGCCGCGCTGGAACAGCGGGGCGTCACCGAGGCCCAGCACAAGCTCGCCACCGCGGGCTCCCTCCCCGCCAACCGCCTCCCCTCCCCCGAGGGCGCCCTCGCGGTGCGCTATGCCCTGTACCAGCTCGGCGAGCCGTACAGGTGGGGTGTGCAGGGCCCCGACGGCTACGACAGCTCGGGCCTCGCCGCCGAGGCCTGGCAATACGCGGGCAGATCCATCCCCCGCACCAGCCAGGAGCAGTGGCAGCGCCTGAAGCGGATCCCGCTCGGCGACCTCCGCCCCGGTGACCTGGTGGTGTACTTCCCGGACGCGACCCACGAGGCGATGTACGTGGGCGACGGCAAGGTCGTAGAGGCACCGAGACCCGGAGCGAACGTCCAGCTGTCACCGCTGGCGTCCCATCCGGTACTCGGCGCCGTACGACCGGACGACCAGGCCCCCGCCACCGCAACCGACTAGAAGGCTCATGAAGATCTTGGGGTTCTGGCCCCGCCGCGTGAGCGGCGGGGCCAGACTCGTTTCGTGGTGATGGGGGAATGGGCCGGGGAGA
>NZ_JBSFDI010000040.1:0-52087 GCF_053593835.1 Streptomyces sp. NPDC002076 | reverse complement strand
TGAGTTCTCAAGGAACGGTCGCTTCCTTTGTACTCACCCTCTCGGGCTTTCCTCCGGGCGCTTCCCTTCGGTGTTTCCGACTCTATCAGACCTTTCTCGATCCGATTTCCTCGGCGCTTTCCAGGTTCCCGCTTTTTCTCGCGGTTTCCTTTCCGGCGGTTCCGACTTTATCAGAAGTTCTGAGTCGGGTTTCCCGCCCCCTCCGGGCACCCGTGTCCAGCGCGTGAAGTGCTGGGGTTCCCGGTTGGGCGGAGCCGTAAACGTACTGGAGCGGGGCGCCTCGATGCAAATCGAGGCGCCCCGCTCGGGTGATGCTCCGACGGACCGTCAGACCTCCACGACCACAGGCAGGATCATCGGCCTGCGGCGATACGTGTCCGAGACCCACTTGCCGAGAGTGCGCCGAATGAGTTGCTGGAGCTGGTGCGGCTCCACGACACCGTCCTGGGCGGAGCGCTCCAGCACTTCCGTGATCTTCGGGATGACGTCGGCGAAGGCCGAGTCCTCGATGCCGGAGCCGCGCGCCTGGACGTGCGGGCCACCGGTGATCTTGCCGGTGGACGAGTCCACCACCACGAAGACCGAGATGATGCCCTCGTCGCCGAGGATCTTGCGGTCCTTCAGGGCCGGCTCGCCGACATCGCCGACGGAGAGGCCGTCGACGTAGACGTAGCCCGCCTGGACCTTGCCGGAGATCTTGGCCTTGCCCTGGACCAGGTCGACGACGACGCCGTCCTCGGCGATGACGATCCGGTCGTGCGGGACGCCGGTGAGTGCTCCGAGCTCGGCGTTGGCGCGCAGGTGGCGCCACTCGCCGTGGACCGGCATGAGGTTCTTCGGGCGGCAGATGTTGTAGAAGTACAGCAGCTCGCCCGCGGAGGCGTGGCCGGAAACATGCACCTTGGCGTTGCCCTTGTGGACGACGTTGGCGCCCCAGCGGGTCAGGCCGTTGATCACGCGGTAGACCGCGTTCTCGTTCCCGGGGATGAGCGAGGACGCCAGGATGACCGTGTCGCCCTCGACGATCCGGATCTGGTGATCCCTGTTCGCCATCCTCGACAGCGCCGCCATCGGCTCGCCCTGGGAGCCCGTGCAGACCAGGACCACCTCGTGGTCGGGCAGGTCGTCCAGTGTCTTGACGTCGACCACCAGGCCCGGCGGGACCTTCAGATAGCCGAGGTCACGGGCGATGCCCATGTTGCGGACCATGGAGCGGCCGACGAAGGCGACCCGGCGGCCGTACTCGTGGGCGGCGTCCAGGATCTGCTGGATGCGGTGGACGTGGCTGGCGAAGCTCGCCACGATGATCCGCTTACTGGCGCCGGCGAAGACCTGGCGCAGCACGTTGGAGATGTCGCGCTCGTGCGGAGTGAAGCCCGGGACCTCGGCGTTCGTGGAGTCGGTGAGCAGGAGGTCGATGCCCTCCTCGCTCAGCCGGGCAAAGGCGTGCAGGTCGGTGAGGCGGTTGTCCAGCGGGAGCTGGTCCATCTTGAAGTCGCCGGTGTGCACCGCCATGCCGGCGGGGGTGCGAATGGCGACGGCCAGCGCGTCCGGGATGGAGTGGTTGACGGCGACGAACTCGCAGTCGAAGGGGCCGATGCGTTCACGGTTCCCCTCGGCCACCTCAAGGGTGTACGGGCGGATCCGGTGTTCCTGGAGCTTGGCCTCGATCAGGGCGAGGGTCAGCTTGGAGCCGATCAGCGGGATGTCCGGCTTCTCGCGGAGCAGGAACGGGACACCGCCGATATGGTCCTCGTGGCCGTGTGTGAGGACGATGCCCTCGATGTCGTCGAGACGGTCCCGGACGGACGAGAAGTCCGGCAGGATCAGGTCGATTCCGGGCTGCTCCTCCTCGGGGAAGAGCACTCCGCAGTCGACGATCAACAGGCGGCCGCCGTACTCGAAGACCGTCATGTTTCGGCCGATCTCGCCGAGACCGCCGAGCGGGGTGACCCGAAGACCGCCCTCGGGGAGGGGCGGGGGCGGGCCGAGTTCAGGATGCGGATGACTCAAAAGACTCTCCTCACCACACGCGCCACGTACCGGTCGGGCACGTGGCGCGTGAGACGTTCGTGCAGAAGCAGTTGTCGTTGTGGGGTGCGGGCACCGGTGGCCCGTCTCTTCTGTTGATCTTCAGTTGTGAAGCCTGGGTGGTGCCAAGTCTGTTGTCAGAGCTGTACCCCGCCGGCAGCAAGATCGATCTTGAGCTGGGCGATCTCCTCGGGCGAGCACTCCACCATGGGTGAGCGCAGCGGGCCCGCGGGCAGTCCCTGGAGGGCGAGCGCGGCCTTGGTGGTCATGACGCCCTGGGTGCGGAACATGCCGGTGTAGACCGGGAGCAGCTTCTGGTGGATCTCGGTGGCCTTGACGACGTCGCCGGAGACGTACGCGTCGACGAGGGCGCGCAGGTCGGGGGTGACGACATGGCCGACGACCGAGACGAAGCCGACCGCGCCCACGGAGAGCAGGGGCAGGTTGAGCATGTCGTCGCCGGAGTACCAGGCGAGGCCGGACTGGGCGATGGCCCAGCTGGCACGGCCGAGGTCGCCCTTGGCGTCCTTGTTGGCGACGATCCGGGGGTGCTCGGCGAGCCGGACGAGGGTCTCGGTGTTGATCGGGACGCCGCTGCGGCCGGGGATGTCGTAGAGCATGACCGGCAGGCCGGTGGCGTCGGCGACGGCCGTGAAGTGCCGGTACAGGCCCTCCTGCGGGGGCTTGTTGTAGTACGGCGTGACGACCAGCAGGCCGTGCGCGCCGTCGCGCTCGGCCTGGCGGGCCAGCTCGATGCTGTGGTGGGTGTCGTTGGTGCCGACGCCGGCGACGACGTGGGCGCGGTCTCCGACGGCCTCCAGGACGGCTCGTACGAGGTCCGATTTCTCCGCATCGCTGGTGGTGGGGGACTCGCCGGTGGTGCCGTTGATGATCAGGCCGTCGTTGCCTGCGTCCACCAGGTGGGCGGCGAGCCGCTGCGCGCCGTCGAGGTCGAGTGCGCCGTCCGCCGTGAAGGGCGTGACCATGGCGGTGAGGACCCGCCCGAAGGGGGTCTGCGGAGTCGAGGTCGGAGCCATGGGTAACACGCTACTCGGTGCTCCCTGCGGGGTCTGCCCTCGGGGGGTCGGGAAAGTCAGGACAAATGCGGAGCCCGGCACTGCCTGCTCGGGGGTTCAAGCAGTGCCGGGTCCGTTTGATCAGGCTAGATGAACTTCTCTAAATGCCGCAATACGGACACTTCGCGAGGCTGATCCGTACATCCGTTCCGCGCGGGGGAACGGGGCTTCGCTACGGGGCCACCCGTCCGTTGGCATTGAAGGCTGCGTACGTCAGCGGCATGAGCTTCGCCCACTCCGCCTCCATCTTCTCGCCGACCATCTCGATCTCCCGCTGCGGGAAGGACGGCACCTTGGCCAGCTCGTGCTGGGTGCGCAGGCCGAGGAAGTGCATCAGGGAGCGGGCGTTGCAGGTGGCGTACATCGAGGAGTAGAGGCCGACGGGGAGGGCCGCGCGGGCGACCTCTCGGGCGACGCCTTCGGCGAGCATCTTCTGGTACGCCGCGTACGCCTGCTCGTACGACTCCCGCAGGGTGCCGGTGACCGCCTCGTGCTGGGCCGGGGTGCCCTCGACGAAGACGTACTTGCCGGGGCGGCCCTCCTGCACGAGCTTGCGCTCGGCGCCGGGGACGTAGAAGACGGGCTGGAGCTCCCGGTAGCGGCCGGACTCCTCGTTGTAGGACCAGCCGACCCGGTGCCGCATGAACTCGCGGAAGACGAAGATCGGGGCGCTGATGAAGAACGTCATCGAGTTGTGCTCGAACGGGCTGCCGTGCCGGTCGCGCATCAGGTAGTTGATCAGGCCCTTGGAGCGCTCGGGGTCCTTCTTCAGCTCGTCCAGGGACTGCTCGCCGGCGGTGGAGACCCGCGCGGCGAAGAGGACGTCGGCGTCCGAAGCACTGGACTTCACCAGCTCGACGGTGACGTCACTGCGGAACGTGAGCGACTCGGGGGTGGTCACGGGGGTTGGGGTCCTTCCCATCACAGCTGTGGTTCGCGCCCACCTTACGGGGCACCCGCCCGGGCCACGGCAGTACCTCGACGGTACCTGGCCTCAAAAATCGCACCATGGATTTTTTCCGACATGGGCACCTTTTGTGTCACTCGAGCGTCTGTATCGGTGAGGCCTACACGTTCGACCCCGAAAGGAGACGTTCCCCCGATGTTCCGTCGGCGCGAGCCCGTACCCTTCGCCTTCCTGGCCGAGGCGGACAGGTTCCGCAGCAATGTCACTCCCCCGCCCCGTCCGCGCGCTTCCCTCGGGGAGATAGCCGGGCGCTGGCTGCTGGGACTCACCCTCGTCGCCGGGCTGGTGGGAGCCCTGATCCTCGGCATGCCGGCGATGTCCACCCCGTCGAGTACGCCGACGCAGCAGTCCCAGGCCTCCCAGGGGCACTGACTCTTCCGGCCACCCAAGGGTGGTGAGCGGGCACAGCGGCGGATAGCCTCACCGGCACAGCCACGCATGCACCGAGTGAGGAACAGCCGTGCCCCTGTCCTTTCTGACGGCCGACCGCACCTTCGAGGCCGCTTCCGAGAGCGCGCTGCCGTACGACGACCGGGAGCGCTGGCGGCGCCCCTACCGTCCCGGTCCCTGGCGGGTGGCTGTGGCGGCGCTGGCGCTGCTGCTCGCCTCCTTCGTGCTGTTCGCCGCGGTGGCCATCGCCCTGACCGGCTCGGTGTCCTCGGCCGGGGCGATTTTCGTCGGGGCACTCCTCGTCATCGCGGGCTCGCTGCGGCTGCTGCGCATGGGCGTGTGGGTGAGCGGGCGCGGGCTGCGCCACGTCGGCTTCCTGGTGACGCGTACGGCGCCGTGGGCGCGGGTGCTCTCGGTGCGGACGGTGCAGCAGCCGGTGCGTTGGCTGGGGCTGCCGCGGACGGTGCAGGGGCAGGCGCTGACGCTCGTACGCAGGGAGCGGGCGGCCGAGGACACGTCTGAGTTGCTGACGACGCACACACTGGACTTCCTGGGCCGCCCGGCCGCGTTCGATCGCGCGGCGGACACGGTGGAGGCTTGGGCGGCGGAGTACGGCGGCAGGCGACGCTGACCGGACTGCGGCCCTGTGCTGGTGCGGGCCGGGGGTCGGGGCGGGGTGCCGCGCGCTGGGAGGTGCCGCCGTGCCGCCCCCAGCGGCACGCGACTGCCCGTAGCCAGGCGGGTACGGCCGCCGGCCGGCGTCAGGCCTCGACCGGCCTGCCGTCGTGCAGGGCGATGGCCCGCTGCATCGCCTTGCGGGCGCGCGGGGTGTCGCGGGCGTCGTGGTAGGCGACGGCGAGGCGGAACCAGCAGCGCCAGTCGTCGGGGGACGCCTCGGTCTCGGCCTTGCGCTTCGCGAAGACCTCATCGGCCGAGTCGCGGTCGATCCGGCCGCTGGGCAGGCGCTTCAGCTCGTCGACCGGCAGGCCGCCCTCGGCGTCGAGTTCGGCGGCTAGGGCGTTGGCCCTGCGGACGAACTGGGTGTTCTTCCACAGGAACCACAGGCCGATGACCGGCAGGATCAGTACTGCCACCCCGAAGGTGACGGTCAGGACCGTGCCGGACTGGATGAGCAGCACGCCGCGGCTGCCGACCAGGACGAAGTAGAAGACCAGGACGGCGGCCGTGACGAGGTAGGTGATCTTCGCGCGCATCGGGGAGTCTGTCTCAGCTCAGGTCCAGGAAGTGTTCCAGGCCGAAGGTCAGGCCCGGAGCGGTCACCACGCGGCGGGCGCCGAGCAGGATGCCCGGCATGAAGCTGCTGTGGTGCAGGGAGTCGTGGCGGATGGTCAGGGTCTCCCCCTCGCCGCCGAGCAGCACCTCCTGGTGGGCCAGCAGGCCGCGCAGGCGGACGGCGTGGACCGGGATCCCGTCGACGCTGGCGCCCCGCGCGCCGTCCAGGGCCGTCACCGTGGCGTCCGGCGCCGGGGCCGTACCGGCGGCCCTGCGGGCCTCGGCGATGAGCTGAGCCGTGCGCGTGGCCGTACCGCTCGGCGCGTCCACCTTCTTCGGGTGGTGCAGCTCGACGACCTCGACCGACTCGAACCACGGCGCGGCGATCTGCGCGAACTTCATCGTCAGCACGGCCCCGATGGAGAAGTTGGGCGCGATGAGCACACCGGTCTCGGGAGACTCGGCCAGCCAGCCCTTCAGCTGCGCGAGGCGCTCCTCGGTCCAGCCCGTCGTACCGACGACCGCGTGGATGCCGTGGTGCACGCAGAAGTCGAGGTTTTCCATGACGGAGTCGGGAGTGGTCAGCTCGACGGCGACCTGGGCGCCGGTCTCCGCCAGTGTCTGGAGCTTGTCGCCCCGGCCGAGGGCGGCGACCAGCTCCATGTCCTCGGCGGCCTCGACCGCCTTGACCGCCTCGGACCCGATCCGGCCCCTGGCACCGAGGACCGCCACGCGCAGCTTGCTCATCTCTTGTGCTTCCTTGTCAGGAGTGGTTAGGCGACGGCGTCGTGCAGCCGCGCGGCCTGCTTGTCCTTCAGCGGGCCGATGACCGACAGCGACGGGCGCTGTCCCAGGATGTCGCGGGCGACCGAGCGGACCTCGTCCGGGGTGACCGCGGCTATCCGGTCCAGCATGTCGTCGACGGACATCTGCTCGCCCCAGCACAGCTCGCTCTTGCCGATGCGGTTCATCAGCGCCCCGGTGTCCTCCAGGCCGAGGACGGTGGAGCCCTGGAGCTGGCCGATGGCGCGGGCGATCTCGTCGTCGGTGAGGCCGTTGACGGCGACGTGGTCGAGTTCGTCGCGGCAGATCTTCAGCACGTCGTGCACCTGGCTCGGCCGGCAGCCGGCGTACACCCCGAACAGGCCGCAGTCGGCGAAGCCGGAGGTGTACGAGTACACGCTGTAGGCGAGGCCGCGCTTCTCCCGGACCTCCTGGAAGAGACGGGAGGACATGCCGCCGCCGAGGGCGGTGTTGAGCACGCCCATGGCCCAGCGGCGGTCGTCGGTGCGGGCGAGGCCCGGCATGCCGAGGACGACGTGCGCCTGCTCGGTCTTGCGGCCGAGCAGCTCGACCTTGCCGGAGGTGCGGATCGTACGGCTGCCGTCGCGCGGGCCGATGGGCTGGGCTTCGAGGCCGTTGAACGCGCCCGCCTTCTCGAAGGCCGCGCGGACCTGTCGTACGACCTTGTTGTGGTCGATGTTGCCGGCGCAGGCGACCACCAGGTGGGTGGGGTCGTAGTGCTTCCGGTAGAAGCGGCGGATGCGGTCGGCGGTGAGGGCGTTGACCGTGTCGACCGTGCCGAGGACCGGGCGGCCGAGGGCGTTGTTGCCGAACATGGTGTGCGCGAACAGGTCGTGCACACAGTCGCCCGGGTCGTCCTCGGTCATGGCGATCTCTTCGAGGATCGCGCCGCGCTCGACGTCGACGTCCTCCTCCAGGATCAGCGAGCCGGTCAGCATGTCGCAGACGACGTCGATGGCCAGCGGCAGGTCGGTGTCGAGCACGCGCGCGTAATAGCACGTGTACTCCTTGGCCGTGAACGCGTTCATCTCGCCGCCGACGGCGTCGATGGCGGAGGAGATGTCCAGCGCGCTGCGCTTCTGCGTGCCCTTGAAGAGCAGGTGCTCCAGGTAGTGCGTGGCGCCGTTCAGAGCCGGGGTCTCGTCGCGGGAGCCGACGTGCGCCCAGATGCCGAAGGTCGCGGAGCGGACCGAGGGCAGGGTCTCGGTGACGATGCGCAGGCCCCCCGGGAGGGTGGTCTTGCGGACCGTGCCGATGCCGCCTGTGCCCTTGATGAGGGTTTGGGTACGGGCGACGGCCCGCGCCTCCGAAGAGGGGCGGGCCGTCACCTTGGGGCTACGGGACGTCACTGCTCGGCGTCGTCCTTGTTCTCGTCGTTGCCTTCCTCGCCCTCGATCACCGGAACAAGGGAGAGCTTGCCGCGGGAGTCGATCTCGGCGATCTCGACCTGGACCTTCTGGCCCACGCCGAGGACGTCCTCGACGTTCTCCACGCGCTTGCCGCCGGCCAGCTTGCGGATCTGCGAGATGTGCAGCAGACCGTCCTTGCCGGGCAGCAGGGAGACGAACGCACCGAAGGTGGTCGTCTTGACGACCGTACCGAGGTAGCGCTCGCCGACCTCGGGCATCGTCGGGTTGGCGATGCCGTTGATCGTGGCGCGGGCGGCCTCGGCGGAGGGGCCGTCGGCGGCACCGATGTAGATCGTGCCGTCGTCCTCGATGGTGATCTCGGCGCCCGTGTCCTCCTGGATCTGGTTGATCATCTTGCCCTTGGGGCCGATGACCTCGCCGATCTTGTCGACCGGGATCTTGACGGTGATGATCCGCGGGGCGTGCGGGCTCATCTCGTCGGGCCGGTCGATGGCCTCCATCATCACGTCGAGGATGTGCAGGCGGGCGTCGCGGGCCTGCTTGAGGGCCGCGGCCAGGACGGAGGCGGGGATGCCGTCCAGCTTGGTGTCGAGCTGGAGGGCGGTCACGAACTCCTTGGTGCCGGCGACCTTGAAGTCCATGTCGCCGAAGGCGTCCTCGGCACCGAGGATGTCGGTGAGGGTGACGTAGTGCGTCTCGCCGTCGATCTCCTGGGAGATCAGACCCATGGCGATACCGGCGACCGGGGCCTTCAGCGGCACACCGGCGTTCAGCAGCGACATGGTGGAGGCGCAGACCGAACCCATGGACGTCGATCCGTTGGAGCCGAGGGCCTCGGACACCTGGCGGATCGCGTACGGGAACTCCTCGCGCGTCGGCAGCACCGGCACGAGCGCGCGCTCGGCGAGGGCGCCGTGGCCGATCTCGCGGCGCTTCGGGGAGCCGACGCGGCCGGTCTCACCGGTGGAGTACGGCGGGAAGTTGTAGTTGTGCATGTAGCGCTTGCGGGTCACCGGGGAGAGGGTGTCCAGCTGCTGCTCCATGCGGAGCATGTTGAGGGTGGTGACGCCCAGGATCTGGGTCTCGCCACGCTCGAACAGCGCGGAACCGTGCACCCGCGGAATCGCCTCGACCTCGGCGGCGAGCGTACGGATGTCCGTCACGCCGCGGCCGTCGATGCGCTTCTTCTCCTTGATCACACGCTCGCGGACCAGCTGCTTGGTGAGCGAGCGGTACGCGGCGGAGATCTCCTTCTCGCGGCCCTCGAACTCCGGCAGGAGCTTCTCGGCGGCGAGACCCTTGACGCGGTCCAGCTCGGCCTCGCGCTCCTGCTTGCCGGCGATGGTGAGCGCCTGGGCGAGCTCGGGCTTGACCGCGGCGGTCAGGGCCTCCAGGACGTCGTCCTGGTAGTCCAGGAAGATCGGGAACTCGCCGACCGGCTTGGCGGCCTTGGCGGCGAGGTCGGACTGGGCGCGGCACAGGACCTTGATGAAGGGCTTGGCGGCCTCCAGACCGGCGGCGACGACCTCCTCGGTCGGCGCCTCGGAGCCACCCTCGACCAGCTTGATGGTCTTCTCGGTGGCCTCGGCCTCGACCATCATGATCGCGACGTCGCCGTCCTCCAGGACGCGACCGGCGACCACCATGTCGAAGACGGCGTCCTCGAGCTCGGTGTGCGTCGGGAAGGCGACCCACTGACCGCGGATCAGCGCGACGCGGACGCCGCCGATCGGGCCGGAGAAGGGCAGACCGGCCAGCTGCGTGGACGCGGACGCGGCGTTGATCGCGACGACGTCGTACAGGTGGTCGGGGTTGAGCGCCATGACCGTGCAGACGACCTGGATCTCGTTGCGCAGGCCCTTCTTGAAGGACGGGCGCAGCGGGCGGTCGATGAGGCGGCAGGTGAGGATGGCGTCCTCAGAGGGGCGGCCCTCACGGCGGAAGAAGGAACCGGGGATCTTCCCGGCCGCGTACATCCGCTCCTCGACGTCGACCGTCAGCGGGAAGAAGTCGAGCTGGTCCTTGGGGTTCTTGGAGGCGGTGGTGGCCGACAGCACCATGGTGTCGTCGTCCAGGTACGCCACGGCGGAACCGGCGGCCTGCTTGGCCAGGCGGCCCGTCTCGAAGCGGATCGTACGGGTGCCGAAGGCGCCATTGTCGATGACGGCCTCGGCGTAGTGGGTCTCGTTCTCCACTAGCGTTTTCTCCGTTACATATCGTCTTTCGTCCCTTGGCTGCCCGTGTGGCAGGGGGACGGCGGTGGAGAAGCGCGCCGTGCGGTGCGGGCCGGTCTTCGATCGAAGCACCCGGGGCTCGCTTCCCCCCGGGGGCCACTACCGAGGACCGGCGGCGGCTAGGTGCGCTTCTCCTCGTTCTGTGTCGTACGTCGTTCTGTGTCGTACGTATTGCGTTGTGCTACCACACTACAAAGCGTGAGTGACACTCCGCACGTTTCCGCACGTGCGAGGAAGGTTTCCGCACGTACGACGAAGGGAGCGGCCCCCGGGTCCTTCCGGGAACCGCTCCCTTCACGGCGTCTTACTTGGCGCCCGCCGCACCACGGCGGATGCCGAGGCGGTCGACCAGCGTACGGAAGCGCTGGATGTCCTTCTTCGCCAGGTACTGGAGAAGGCGGCGGCGCTGACCGACGAGGATCAGCAGGCCACGACGGGAGTGGTGGTCGTGCTTGTGGGTCTTGAGGTGCTCCGTCAGGTCGGAGATCCGACGGGAGAGCAGAGCGACCTGGACCTCGGGGGAGCCGGTGTCACCCTCCTTGGTACCGAACTCGGCCATGATCTGCTTCTTCGTAGCGGCGTCGAGCGACACGCGTACTCCTCATAGTCTGTTGAATGCCACCGAGTGCCCCCGGTCTACGTCTCGGGGGAGCTTCCGTTACTCGGGAGGCGGGGATCCGCTGGGCGCGGCCACCAGAGCCCTTTCAGTGGGCTCCGGAGGTGCGTACACAAACGGCCGTCACTCAGGGTACCAGTACGGTTCGGCCGTCCGTGTCACCCGTCGCGCCGGGCGTTCCAGATGAGGACGGCCACGATCACGAGGACCAGGACGATGACCGTGATCCACACGAAGCCGCCGCCACCGGATCCGTGGCTCCCGTAGTGGCGGTGGCCGCTGGAGTAGCTGCCGTGATAGATGCTGCGGTGACCGCCGCCCCGGCCGCGCCCCAGGGCGAGGGCATCGGTCGACGGGAGGGACCACGGGGCGGTGCCAGGCATGCTCATGCCCGGGAATTTACGTGCCCATGGCATGCCATGGGCACGCGCGTTGCGTGCCTGTGACGAAATCTCCGCTCTCCGGGCACAAGCGGCCGCCCGGTGAGATCGGCCGTCCCTCCTCCAGGCGTTGACCAGCCGGTTTCACGGTACGCGTGCGTGGTCTCCCAGTAGGGTGACGGCGCAACGCTGTCCGTATGCCGAAGGGGGCCGCTTCACCATGGCCGAGACACAGGGCACGAGCGCCGGGACACCGGCGCCGGAATCGCAGGAAGACGTCAAAGCGCGCAAGGAGCGGGAACGGGACGAGCTGTACGCGCTCGACATCTCCGGCGTGGAGTGGCAGTGCGCGCCCGGCACGGAGGAGCACGAGGAGCGGGTCGAGATCGCGTACCTGCCCGGCGGGGCGGTGGCGATGCGCTCCTCCCTCGACCACGACACCGTGCTGCGCTACACCGAGGCGGAGTGGCGTGCGTTCGTGCTGGGGGCGCGGGACGGGGAGTTCGATCTGGAGCCGTCGGAGCGCAACGGGGGGCTTTCGGCGCAGTGAGCGGAAGACGAGAAAGGGCGGCACGCATGCGTGCCGCCCTTTTTCCGTGGCTTTCCCCGGCGTCGGTCCTCAGCTGGTCATCGCCCGTGCACGCGCGTACACGTCGAACACGGCCAGCGCCAGCGGGATCAGCGTGAGCAGGACGAAGCTCTCGGCGATCTCCAGGAAGCGGCCCCAGAAGGGGGTGACACCGCGGCGCGGAGTGATCAGACCGATCGCGGTGACCAGGGCGGCGGCCGCGCCGACCGCCGCGGCGAGCCAGATGCTGCGGATGTCGAGCGCCGAGGTGTCGCCCTGGAAGGCGTCGATCAGGTAGCCCCGGGGCGGGTTCAGGGCGAGTCCGAGGCCGAGGAAGACGAGGGCGGCGAGGCCGGCCGCCAGGGTGGCACCGACCTGTGCGGTGTAGCGGAAGAGGTGGGCCCGCATCAGCATCGCCACGCCGGTCGCGAGGGCCAGGAGCTGGGCCCAGACGTTGCTGGAGAAGCCGAGGACGATCGACGCGCCCACGGCCACCAGGGCACATCCTCCGACGAGGCCGACGAGGAGTTCATGGCCGCGCCGGGCCTGGGCGGCCACCCGCTCGGCGTCCACGGGCTCCTGCGGGGCGGGCTCGCCGGTGTCGTAGCCGCCGCGGGAGGGGTTGGGCGGTTCGAAGCCGATGGGCAGCCGCGCGAAGCGCATGGACAGCCCCGGCAGGAAGGCCAGCGCCACGACGGACAGCGGGGCGCAGATGGCGGCCGTCTCGATGGGCTTCAGATCGGTGAGGGTCGCGATGAAGGTGGTGACCAGGCCGATGGTGGAGGCGAAGAGGAACGCCACGAAGGGTCCGTCACCGCCGGGCGAGACCAGGGTGAGCACCAGGGAGGCGACGAGGACCGCCGTGCAGGCGAGGAGGAACTGGAGCCGTCCGATGCCCTCGTGATGGGCGAGCGGCAGCAGTCCTGAACCGGCCACGCCGATGTTCGGCAGGGCGCCGAGTCCCAGCGCGACTGCGGAGCCCCGGTCGTCGTACACACGCGCGCGTACGCAGGCGATGGTGACCAGCAGGATGCCGGTGACGCCCGCGATGATGCCCTGCAGGCTGTGCATGTCGTGGTGGATCTGGGCGCTCCAGGCCACGAAGGCGAGCAGCGCGGGCAGGATGCCGCCCGCGACGAGACCGGCGGCGCGGGTGAGGTCGCCGCTCCACAGGGTGCGGTCGCGGGTGACGGCGGAGGCCACCGCCTCGGAGACGTCGTCGAGGACGGCGGGCGGCAGCGACTCGGCGAACGGGCGCAGGGTGAGCAGCTCGCCGTCGAGGATGCGCTGCGCCGTGAAGGACCGGGCGCCGTCGAGGACGGTGCCGTCGCGCCGTACGAGGTGATAGCCGACCGGAGCGCCCTCGGCGGGGCTCTGCTGGGACAGGCGCAGTATCTCCGGGTACAGGTCGGCGACCGGTACGTCGTCGGGCAGCGCCACGTCGATGCGGCTGTCGGGCGCCACGATGGTGACCCGGCAGAAGCCGAATCCCATGCCCGCCCCGGAAGGGGCTCCGGTGCCGTGTCCGCCGGTCGCGCCGGCCGGCGCGGAGGCCGTCATGCTCACCTGCTGTTCCCCCTCGTCGGTGGTGGGGCGGCCGCGGTACCGCCGCGCACCTTCCGCCCGTAAAAATCCTGTGTAGGTTGTGCGGCGCCACACGCTCCACCGGTCAACCGAGCGGTCGCATCCGGGGTTTGCGGGGAGGCGCCTCCTTCGAACCGTTGCGGATTGCCCGAGTTTTCCCGGAACGATTCGCAACTGCTCACGCGTCTCACCGGCACCCTACCGCCAGCCGTTGTCAGTGGTTGTCAGTAGGATCGCGCTTCGCGATCGACGTTCGCCTGACACGGGGCGGCGGACGAAAAATCTCGGTCCGGCAAGGGAATTGGTGCGTAGTGAGCCACATCGTCGTCAAGCGCCCACCGCGGGCACTGCCGAAGGAAGTGCCCACGGACGAGGTCCTGCTGCAAGCTCCGCCGGAACTTCCGCGCGGCCAGCAGGAGAGCGCTTGGATGCAGCTCCTGCCCATGCTCGGCATGGGCGGGTCGGTGGTGTTCTTCTTCAACCCGCAGGCCCAGCCCTTCATGAAGATCATGGGCCTGCTGATGGTGGCCTCCACGGTCGCCATGGGCATCTCGATGCTGGTCCGCTACCGGCGCGGCAACCAGGGGCAGATGGCCGACATGCGCCGTGACTACCTGCGTTATCTGTCGCAGACCCGGCGCGCCGCCCTGGACACCGCCAAGGCCCAGCGCGACGCGCAGTACTACCTGCACCCTTCGCCGGAGCAACTGTGGGCGCTGGTCGCCGAGGGCAGCCGGGTGTGGGAACGGCGCACCGGGGACGAGGACTTCGGACAGGTGCGCGTGGGTCTCGGTCCGCAGTCCCTGGCCACTCCCCTGATCCCACCGGAGACCGCTCCGGTGGACGAGCTGGAGCCGCTCACCGCGGGAGCCATGCAGCGCTTCCTGGCCACGCACAGCACCCTCGACGAGCTGCCGATGGCGGTCTCGCTGCGCGCCTTCTACCACGTGACGATCAGCGGCGAGCCCGGCACCGTGCGCGGCGCCGCCCGTGCCGTCACCGCCTCCCTCGCCTCGCTGCACTCCCCCGAGGACCTGGTCATCGCCGTCGTCGCCGAGCGCCAGTCGGCACCCGAGTGGGAGTGGGCCAAGTGGCTGCCGCACGTGCAGGCCCCTGGCCTCGCCGACGGCGCCGGCAGCATCCGTCTGATCACCACCGACCCGGTGGAGCTGGAGGACCGGCTCGCCTCCCGACTCCAGGGCCGCCCGCGCTTCCACCCCGGCGGCCCCCCGGTCCCCGAGCAGCCGCATGTGGTGGTCGTGCTCGACGGCGCCTCCCTGCCCCCGACCTCCTTGCTGGCCAGCCCCGAGGGCATGCAGGGAGTGACGGTCCTGGAGATCGTGCCGGGCGACCTCACCATCGGCCGCGGCGACCTGTCCGTCATCGTGCAGCCCAGGGAGCTGCGCCTGGAGTCGGCCCACGGCATGGTCTACGAGGGAACGCCGGACGTCCTGTCGTACGAGGCCGCCGAGGCGCTCGCCCGCCAACTGGCGCCCCTGCGGGTGGCGTCGGGCGGGGACGACGACGAACCGCTGCTCGCGAACCTGGAGTTCACCGACCTGCTGAACCTGGGCGACGCGGCCTCGGTCGACCCGAAGCGGACCTGGCGGCCGCGCTCGCAGTCGGAGCGGCTGCGGGTGCCGATCGGTGTCGGCGAGGACGGCCGGCCCGTCATGCTCGACCTCAAGGAGGCCGCGCAGGAGGGCATGGGCCCGCACGGCCTGTGCGTCGGCGCCACCGGTTCCGGCAAGTCGGAACTGCTGCGCACGCTGGTTCTCGGCCTCGCCGTGACCCACTCCTCCGAGACGCTGAACTTCGTCCTCGCCGACTTCAAGGGTGGTGCCACGTTCGCGGGCATGGCCCAACTGCCGCACGTGGCGGCCGTGATCACCAACCTGGCCGACGACCTGACCCTCGTCGACCGCATGGGCGACTCGATCCGCGGTGAACTGAACCGCCGCCAGGAGCTGCTGCGCGACGCGGGCAACTACGCCAACATCCACGACTACGAGAAGGCCCGCGCGGCCGGCGCCCCCCTGCAGCCGATCCCGTCCCTCGTGCTGGTGATCGACGAGTTCAGCGAGCTGCTGACCGCCAAGCCGGACTTCATCGAGATGTTCGTGCAGATCGGCCGTATCGGCCGTTCGCTGGGCGTGCACCTGCTGCTGGCCTCGCAGCGCCTGGAGGAGGGCCGGCTGCGCGGCCTGGAGACCTATCTGTCGTACCGCATCGGCCTGCGCACGTTCTCGGCGGCCGAGTCCCGCGCCGCGATCGGTGTCCCGGACGCCTACGAGCTGCCGAACGTGCCGGGTTCCGGTTTCCTGAAGTTCGGCACCGACGAAATGACGCGGTTCAAGGCGGCGTACGTCTCCGGCGTGTACCGCACGAGCTCTCAGCAGGCCGCGGCGTTCGGCGGCCCGCTGCCCGTCGACCGCAGGCCGGTCCTGTTCACCGCGGCGGAGGTGCCGGTGCAGTATGCGCCAATCCCGCAGCAGCGCAAGGAGGTGGCGACCGAGCAGCAGGACGACGCGCTCGCCGACACCGTCCTCGACGTGATCGTGCGGCGCCTGGAGGCGCAGGGGCCGGCCGCCCACCAGGTATGGCTGCCCCCGCTGGACAGCCCGCCGTCGCTCGACGCGCTGCTGCCGGGCCTCGCTCCGGTGCCCGGCCGTGGCATGACCCAGCCGGGCTACGAGGGCGCCGGCCGGCTCGTCGTCCCCGTCGGCCTCATCGACAAGCCCTACGAGCAGCGGCGCGACCCGCTGTGGCTCGACTTCGGCGGCGCGGCCGGCCATATGCAGATCATCGGCGGCCCGCAGTCCGGCAAGTCGACACTGCTGCGCTCGATCATCGCGTCGTTCGCCCTCACCCACACCCCTCGGGAAGTGCAGTTCTACGGCCTGGACTTCGGTGGTGGCGGTATGGCCGCGGTGTCCGGCCTGCCCCATGTGGGCGGCGTGGCCTCACGCCTCGACCCGGAGAAGGTGCGGCGTACGGCGGCCGAGGCGTACGGCGTCATGACCCGGCGCGAGGAGTACTTCCGCTCGGCGGGCATCTCCTCCATCGCGGAGTTCCGCTCCCGTCGGGCGCGCGGCGACATCTCGGTGACCGACCAGCCCTGGGGTGACGTCTTCCTCGTCATCGACGGCTGGGGCAACTTCCGCACGGACTACGAGGCGCTGGAGCCGCTGGTCCTGGACATGGCCCAGCGCGGTCTCGGCTACGGCATCCACGTGATCATCACCGCGTCGCGTTCGATGGAGGTCCGGTCGAACCTCAAGGACCACCTGATGAACCGCCTGGAGCTGCGGCTCGGTGACCCGATGGACTCGGACATCGACCGCAAGGTCGCGGCCAACGTGCCCACCGGGGTGCCGGGCCGCGGCCAGACCCCGCAGAAGCAGCACTTCATGGCGGCGGTCCCGCGCATCGACGGTCTCTCCTCCGACACGGACCTGGCGGAGGCCACGACCGCGCTGGCGGCCGAGGTCACCCGGCACTGGCAGGAGCCCGGCGCGCCCGAGGTGCGCCTGCTGCCCCGCGAGTTCCCGGCGGCCCAGCTCCCGCCCGGCGACCGGTTCCCGAACCGGGGTGTCTCCTTCGCCCTCGACGAGGACAACCTCGAGCCGGTGTTCGTGGACTTCGAGCAGGACCCGTTCTTCCTGGTGTTCGGCGAGAGCGAGTCCGGCAAGTCGAACCTGCTGAAGCTGCTGATCAAGCGCCTCACCGAGCGTTACGACGGCCAGAGCTGCAAGCTGTTCGTCGTCGACAACCGGCGCTCGCTGCTCGGGGTGACCCCGGACTCGCACCTGGCCGAGTACATCCCCATGTCGAACCAGATGCAGCACCACATGGACGCGCTGGCCGACCTGATGCAGCGCCGCACGCCGACGGCCGACGTGACCCCCGAGCAGCTGCGCAACCGCAGCTGGTGGCGGGGCCCCACGGTGTACGTCGTCATCGACGACTACGACCTCGTGTCCACATCGAGCGGCAACCCGCTGGCGGGCCTGACGGAACTCCTCCCCTTCGCCCGCGACGTCGGCGTCCGCTTCATCATCGCGCGCTCGACAGCGGGCGCCGGCCGCGCCGGCTACGAGTCCTTCATGCAGCGCATCAAGGAACTCGGCGCCCAGGGCGTGGTCCTCGCCGGCGACCCGGCGGAGGGCGAACTGCTCGGCGGAGTACGGCCGCGGCCGATGCCGGCGGGGCGGGGGATCTTCGTTTCTCGGAAGCGGGGGAAGCCTGTGGTGCAGGTGGGGTTGGTGGAGTCCTAGGAGGCCTTTGCTTTCGGAGTCGTTGTCGGGCTGCTGCTGTTGGCCCGACCTGGATGCCGCGGACCTTGCCGGTCCGCGGCATCCGGCGTTCTCGGGCAGCTGCGGGACCGAAGTGGAGGTTTCGGGGGTACTTGGGGTTGATGCTGCGCCTGTTCCAACGCTTCGACGAGTACGGCGGCCTCCAGCGCAACCTGAGTCTGACGCTCGCCGGCACCTCGCAGAGCGACTCGACCGCCATGACCGAGTGGAAGAGCAAGATGATCGTTCTCGGCAACCAGCCGATCGGCGGGCAGACCGGACCCATGGGCTTCCAGGCCATGAGCAACCTCATACGGGCGGGCGACTACGACGACCAGTTCCTCAAGAGCTAGGGCACCGCTCTCATGTCCACCGAGCGCAAGCTCACCGGCAACGGCGGGCATGGCAACCTGGCCTGGCAGCACATGGGCGTGGACCCGTGGCTCAACCGCATGGGCGACGACAGCGGCGACGACCCGTTGACGGGGTACCTGAAGGCACTGTCCAACAGCCCGGACGCGGCCACGGACTTCTTCAACGAGGAGTACCTGCCAAAGGGGAGAGACCACAAAGAGGCAGTCCCCACCTTCACGTACCTCTTCGAGGACCGTGAGTGGCCCAAGGAGACCGACGCCAAGGGCGACGACATCCACCCCGGGCAGAACAACCTGGCCATGGCGATCGAAGCAGCCACGACCGGGCACCCGGCAGGCGAACTGCCGACGGCGGACACCCCGGCACACAACGATCAGCAGGCCAAGCTCATGGCGAGCGTCGTCGCCTCCGTCAGCGACGACCCCGACCGCCTGACCAAGAACGGTTACATGTCCGACAGCATCGGCCAGATGGCGTCGGAATATCTCCCGGACATCAACCGTGCCTCGACCGGCGTCAAGCCGGATGCCAACTCCGAGGAATGGCAGCAGATCGAGAAACTCTTCCCCGTCGCCGGGGCGTCGGCACAGATGGACCACGCCGACGTGTCCCGATTCCTGATCGCGGTCGGGCAGAACCCCGAGGGCTACTCAGCGGTGGAGGTCGGCCAGAAGGCCCTCATGGGCTACCACTTGAATCCGGACCTGCCCGAGGACCAGCGGTACGGGCAGAGCATGGAGAACACAGTCACGGAGATCTCCCGGCGGTCGGCGGAAGTAAGGAGGCTGCCTGGCCATCGGGCGCCAAGAGGCCGTACTGGGTCCCGCGAAAGAAGCGGACGAGGACTACGACCACGCCGTGTCGCAGTGGCAGAACGTGGCGAACGGCGTCATCGGCACCGGTGTCGGAGTGGGGACGAGTTTCATCGCGTCCCCTGTCGCAGGTGCCGCTGTCGGTGGCGTCGTCGGCACTGTCAGCGGTGTCGTACTCGGCGAACTGTTCAACGGTGTCGAGGGCAGCAATCTGGAGGACAAAGGCGTCACCTCCGCCCAGCTCTGGGAGGACAGCCGCGAGCGCAATATCGCGCTGGCGCAGAAAGCCGCCATCGAGGCGGCCAAAGCGCATCACTCCCCGTATGCGGGCCAGGTGAGCGAGTGGGCACGCTACGGCACCCAGGACGGCTTCAACGACGCTTCCACGGACGGGCGACGCATGGCCGACGACCTCCATCCGGAAATCTCCTGACGAGGAAACGAATCCGATGTCGCGCGTCCGTCCTCATTCCCTCTCGGCCCGCGTCGCAGGCCTCTTTGCCGTCAGCCTGACACTGGCGAGCTGCTCTTCGCGATCTTCGGAGGGCAACCGGGAGTACACCGTTCCCTCGTCGCTGTGCGGAACGGCCGTGTCCGCATCGGCTCTCCAGCCGCTTCTGCCGGCGGGGAAAAGGATCTCATCCGTGAAGAGCGGCCCTATCGGCTTGACCCGTTGCCGACTGATGCTCGACGGACAGGTCGTCGTCACCAGCGTCACCGAACAATGGGAGCCGGGGACGACGCTCAGCGACGTGGCCTACACCGCTTACCACCTGCCCGCCGGGAGTGTGAAGAAGGAGAGCGCCCGGTACGTCGTGTCCGACTCGGTGGGAGTGGGGCATGCCTCGTGCGGCAGGCTGCAGAAGGAAGGCCATGAGATCTTCACCATGATCCGCGAGGAGCACGGCACGGTCGGCACGGCGGCCATGGAGAAGGCCATCACGAAGTTCACCGAGGCGGTGTCCTCGTCCAGGCAGTGCGCCGGGTCCACCCACGCGAGCGGGGATGGGTGAGGGGCGGGAACACCGCCGCGGGGTGCCGCTCAGAACGTCGTCAGGGCCTCGACCCCGCTGTCGTGCATGAGGAAGACGCGGTTGGCGGCGGAGGCCAAGTGACCATAGGTGAATTGGTCGACGTCGTACGCCCATCCCTGGCTGCCGTCGGTCGCCTTCGCTGTCTTGAGCTCCATCGGGTCCGTCTCGGAGTAACCGTTGTCCAACGCCCAGACGCCGTGACCGCTCAGCACCACGCGGCTGTTGGTCAGCGCGGTCATCGGTGAGGTGTACGACCCCGTGCGCTCGGGCGTCCACATGTCACTGCCGTCGCGCTTGTCCAGGCGCGTGCAGTAGCTGCCTCTGGTGGCGTAAACCGCGTCCGCGGAGACCGCCGGCGCGCCGAAACCGTCTTCCTCGCCGGGCTTGGCGGCCCACGTGACCTGTCCGTCGCTGAGCCGACGGGCTTCCAGCGTTTTGCCGTTGAGATACACGGTGTCGCCGTCGGCCGCCGGGCGGACCGCGAAGTCATCGCTGTTGAGGTGAGCCGTCCGGCTCCACACCGTGCGGCCGTCGCTCGTCCGTACGGCGAGGACGCTTCCGTTCGTCGACGCGGGGATGATGAGCCTGCCCTGGCTGACGGCGCCGGGCGGGATGACCTTCTGACGGAAGTCAGTGGGGACGGTGGCCGTCCAGCGGACCTTCGCATCCGCGCGGCCGATGCTGCGCACTCTGCCCTCCTTCGTGAGGACGTACACCGCCTCCGCGTCGGCGGCGAGCAGCGTCATGGCTTCGGCGCCGGGGCATGTCCACTTGGGCTCTCCGGTGGACGGGACGAAGGTCCGCAGCACCCCCTGGCTGTCCGCACCGACGACGAGCCGGTCCGACAGGGACAGATAGCCGGCCTTCGCCACGATGCCAGGCGCCGTCCAGCGCTTCCTACCGTCCCTGACGTCGTACGCGGCGATGCCGCCACTCGCGGCGCCGAAGACGAGGACATCGCGTACAGGCAGCAGCTGGGGCGAGTAGACGTCCGCCACGTCGCCCAGTGACCAGATGTTGGCCGGTTCCCCGGTTTTGCTCGGATCCTTGTCGGGGTCGGCGTTCAACGGCTGCACGGGGGTACGCACGGCCGGCGGGATGTCGAAGGGGTCCCTCTTCTTGATGGTCCGGGACGTGGTGCCTCCTCGGGTACCGAACCACCAGGCCGTCGTACCGCCCCCGGCCGCGACGACGACGCCCGCCGTGGAGAGTCCGACGAGCAGGCGCCGCCGACCGACGGACGGTGCTCCGGCCATCGAGTGCGCCGTGATCTGCGTGGTCAGGCGATGAGCTTCGGCTTCCCGCTTCTTGATCGCATCGGCGACCTTCCCGCGCCGCCACGCCCGGTCCGCCCCCCTCGGCGCCGACATGGCCTGCGCGATCTGAGCGGGCAGCGGGCGGGCGGCCGGGTCCTTCGCGAGGCATGGGGCGATGAGCTCCTGCAACTGCGGTGGCATGTCACCGAGCCGGGGCTCACCGTGCACCACCTCGTACTGCAGCGCCGCCACGTGCCCGCCGTCGAAGGCTCGTCGGCCGGTGGCGGCGTACACGAGCACGGCGCCGAGCGAGAACACGTCCGCGGGCGGGGCGACTCGTCGCCCGAGTACCTGCTCGGGTGCGCCGTAGCCCGGCGTGACCGGGATCTGTCCTGTGGTCGTGAGAGTGAGCCCGTGTTCCGGCCGGGCGATGCCGAAGTCAATGACGCGCGGCCCGTTCGAGGTGAGCACGATGTTCGGAGGCTTGAGATCCCGGTGGATGAAGCCCGCCGCGTGGATGTCGGCGAGGGTGAGCGCCAGGGAGGTGGCCAGCGCCCGCAGCGTGGGCTCGGCAAGCGGGCCGTAGGTGTCGACCACCTGGTCCAGGGTGAGTCCCGCGAGGAACTCGGTGGCGATCCACGGCCGCGCGCCCTCGGTGTGTGCCCCGAGCACGGCAGCAACGCCCTTGCTGCGCACGGCCCGTGCGGCCTGTGCCTCGCGCACGAAGCGCTGGGCCAGGTCGGTGTCGTGGGCGAGTTCGGGACGCAGCACCTTGACGGCGGCCAGGGTGCCGGCGCCGTCCTGCCCGACGTAGACCTTGCCCATGCCGCCCTCGCCGAGGACGCCGAGCAGGCGGTAGGGGCCGAGGCGGATCGGGTCACCGGTGCCGAGCGGTTTCATCGTGGGTTTGTCTTTCTGCCGAGAAGGACGGGACGGTTTCCGGGCGGCTGTCCGGATGGTGACCCGCTCCGCGGTCTGCCTGCGGTCAGTTGAGCGGGTAGGCGGAGATGTAGTCGGTGTCCATACCGAGGACGAGTTCCGACTGGGTGTCCGCGTGGAACTGCACAGCAGTCGTCTTGTACGTCAGGGCAATGGCGTGAGTCGCCAGCGAAACGGCCCGCAGCTGCAGCCCGTTCTTGTAGTACGCGCAGCGGGTGCCGATGATCGGCTGCCAGCCGGTGTACGCCTCGTCCACTTCCGCGGTCGCCTCGGTCCACAGGACCTTGCCGTGTGCCGTGTCCACCGCCGTCAGTCCGATGCCCTCTCCCACGGCGTACAGCACACCCTTCCCCAGCGCCGGCGGACTGTACCGTTGCCCGTTCTTGGTCGCCCACACCTGGGCCCCGTCGCTCAGTCGCAGCGCCCGGAGTTGCGCACCACCGACGTAGATGTGATCGTCGTCCGCGGCGATCTCGCTCCTGAGGGAGTCGACATCCTCGATGTCGTAGGGCTTGTCCCACAGCACGGCTCCGCTGCGGATGTCCCGTACGACGATGTGCGGTTTCTTGTCCTCCACCTCCTGGAAGGTCACCAGGCGCTCGCCGACCACCTTGGCGGCGAGGAAGTGCAGCCGCTTGCTCTTGTTCGACCGCTTCGGCAACGGCTTCGTCCAGAGAGTCCTGCCCGTCTTGAGGTCGGCCGCGCGCAGGGTCCAGGTCTGCGAGGGCTGGAATCCCGCTCCCTCGTTCTCTGCCTTCTTTCCTGCCCCCAGCGCCACGTACACGACGTTGTCCGCCAGGCAGAGCAACTGGTTGGGCAGGATGCTGAAATCAGCGTCCGCCAGACGGGTGGAGCTCGGCTTCACGTAGTCCTGGCCCTCGTCCCATGTGGAGATCGCCATGGCGGTTCCGCTTCCGTGGTGGTCCCAGTCCCGATCGAGCATGTACAGCCGACCGTCGGCCGCCGTTGCCTGCCACCAGTTCCCGTCCATCGCCATTTGGCGATTCGTCCCGTTCGACGGGTTGATGCGCTGAAACTCCGCGTTCAGCGCAAGCCAGATCGATCCGTTGGCGTGGTAGGGAACGACAATCCCCCAGTTGTCGTATTCCATGCCGCCCTTACCGCCGTAGTTCCACAACGCGGAGAGGTTGCGTGTCTGCCGGGGCGCCTTCTTGGCCGGAGCCGTGGCATGCCCGCGGTACCACCACACGCCCCCGCCCGCTGCGGCGGTCACCGCCAGCGCTCCACCCGCCGCCAGGAACCCGCGGCGCGAGAGCCCTCGCTTGGACGGCGAGGTGACCGTGGTGGGGCCCGCCTCATCGACCGGCGCCGGCAGCCGCTGTGGCGTCAGCCGCCAGACGTCGGCGGCCCGGCGCCCGATGTCCGCGAGCAGCCCGGGCGGCAGATGATCGGCGAACTCGCCGCTGCCGTCGTGGAGTTGGGCGACGAGTTGGGCCGTGGTCGGCCGGGCCGCCGGATCCTTGGCCAGGCACTGGGTCAGCACCGGAGCGAGGGAGGCCGGTACGCCGCTGAGGTCCGCCTCCGCGTATCGCACCCGGTACAGCAGGTCCGCGGCCTGCCCGTGCCCGAACGGACCGCGTCCGGTGGCCGCGTACACCAGCACTCCGGCGAGCGCGAACACATCGCCGGCCGCGTCGTGGTCCTGCCCGGTGGCCTGTTCCGGGGACATGAAGGCCGGTGTGCCGACGGCGGCACCGGCCCGGGTCAGGTGGTCGTCACCGATCGCCCGCGCAACGCCGAAGTCGATGACCTTGGGCCCGTAGGCCGTGAGGAGGATGTTGGACGGCTTGAGGTCGCGGTGCACGACGTCCGACCGGTGCAACTGGCCGAGTGCCGAGCACAGGGCGGCGCCCAGGGCCCGTACAGACTGTTCGGGCAGCGGCCCACCGGCTTCGACGGCCTCGTCGAGCGGGGGTCCGAGTACGTACTCCGTGGCCAGCCAGGGCGTCTCCGCGAGCGGATCGGCGTCCATCACCCGCGCCCCGAACTGCTCGCCGATGACCCGGGCCGCGTCCACCTCCAGCCGGAAACGGGTGCGGGCCGCGGGATCGGTGGCGATGGCGGCGTGCATGGTCTTCAGGGCGACGGTACGACCGCCGGCGGAGCGTGCCGCATAGACGGTACCCATGCCTCCGCTGCCGAGCCGGGCGATGAGCCGGAAGGGGCCGAGGGCAACGGGATCGTCATGGTTGAGGGGAGTCGGCATGGGGTTCTTGTCGTCAGTGGCTGGGGTGGGTGACGGGGGCCGGGCGTGGCGCTGCGCCGGGCGGCCCGGACACGTGCGCCGGTGCCGGCGTGGGCAACTGCACCTCGGCGGCCAGGACGGAGGCCGACTGGTGGACGACGGCGGCGATGAGCCGCGCGGGCAGCCAGCCGGGGGCGAGGAGGGCGTCCGCACGCGAGGGCGGAGCGAAACCGGCCGGAGTGTCCGGTGGGGCGCCTCCCGCCAACTCGTCGATGACCTCGGTGAGTTGTGGGCGATGGGCTGGGTCGCGGGTCAGGCACCGCGAGACCAGCGAGCGCAAGGCGGGCGGAAGTTCCTCCCGTTCCGGCATCGTGTACCCGGTGGCGGCGTAGGCCAGTGTCGCCCCGAGGGCGTACACGTCCCCCAGCGGGCGCGGCTGCCCGCCGGCTGCCTGCTCGGGCGACAGGGAACCGGGGTCGAGCCCGGGCACCTCCTGCCGCGAGGCACCGTCCGGCGCAGCGGCCCGTACCGCCCCGAAGCAGGTGAGCCGGGGCCCGTCCGCGGCGATCAGCACGGCGGCCGGGCAGAGCCCAGCGTGGGTGAGGTTCTGCCCGTGGATGACAGCGAGGTTCTCGGCCAGCGCGATGCCGAGCGCCCGGACCGTCCGCTCGGGCAGCGGGCCGCCGTGGACGGCGAGGGCGACGGGCAGCGGAAGCGCGGGCAAGTACGGACGCGCATGCCACGCCGGCTCACCCGGGGCGGCGAGTTCGGCGGCCGGGAGGACCCAGGACCCCAGGAGATAGCGGGAGACATCGGCTTCGGCCATGAAGCGCTGCGGGTCGACCGTAGCCAAAGGGCTGCTGAGCAGTACCGTGCGGTCACCGTCGGCGCTGCGGGCGATGAAGCGGTGCTCGGGTACGGGTGTGTGCGCGGGAAGGCCGGAGTCGAGCCGTGTGACAACCGTGTACGGGCCGATCTGCCGAGTGCTTCGGGCACTCGGTCCGGTGGCTGACGCGCGCATGCTCACTCTTCGTTCCTCTGATTCAACCGCTCGGCCTGCGTCGCTCGGCACAACAGCAGGGTGGGCGCCTCCCGCGCGCGCCCACCCTGGAGTTGCTTCTGCGAGCCGTGTCCTACTGGAAGTAGGAGGCCGCCTTCTTGTCGCCTTCCATGTACGTACCGCCGGACTGACGGACGACGTGACCGATGCCCTGCAGTGCCTGGTGGATGTCGTTCGCCGCCTTGTCCCAGTGCTGCAGCTTCTCGTGGAAGGTGCCCTGGGCCTGGCCCTCCCAGTACTGCAGGCTGTTCACCACCAGGCCGCGCAGGTCCTGCAGATCCTGCTCGAGCTGGCTCGCCTGGTTACCGATGCTGGTAGCCGCGGTGTCGAGCCCGTCGTAAGTGACGGAAAGCCCCTCAGCGTTGTTGGCCATGCCTGTTTACCTCGTCTCGCTGGTGTGTAGCTGATGAGTGCGCCGGTTGCCCGGCAGATGTCCTGCGTCTCGCTCGACTCAGTAGGAGCTCAGGGACGACGTCGGAACGGTGGAAGCGCCGTCCTGGAGGCTGATCTTGTTGACGGCCGCGCGCACCTCGTCTTCCTTGCTGTCCTTGATGTTGCGCGTCGTGGTCATGGCCTCGATGACGTCGCCCAGGATGTTGCCGATGTTGCGCAGCGACAGGTTGATCTCGTACTGCTTCTTGTCGAACGCGGCACGGCCGATGCCCTGCCACTGGCCCTCGAGGCTGTCGATGACGCCCTGAAGCGCGTGCACGCGCTTCTGGATGTTCTCGTACTTCTCGAGCATCTGCTTCTCGAGACGGATTACTGCATCATCGTGGAGCTTCTGCGTTCCGCCGGCCATGATCGGCCCTGCCTTTCGTGTGTCCGATGTTGATCTGATGGGTTCGGCTCACCGTTGTTGCTTGTCACTTCCGGCGGTGAGCACGCAGTGCCTGTCCTGTTCGAACTGCACAGGGCTGCTACGGCTGTTGATGCCGAGGAACTCACCTGGCGCGTCGTGCCCGCGCGATGGCCAGAGCGCCGCCACCGATCACGACGACCGCGCCAACGGCGCCCAGTGCGATCCAAGTGGTGTTGCTGCTACCGCCGCTTGACGACTCCGCGCTCGATCCTGCCGCTGAAGTTCCACCGGTAGAACCCTTTTCCGGGGCTTGTGACGGGGTTGATGCAGAGTCAGAGGAGGACGAAGCGGCAACCGGGGAACCGGACTTGGCCAGCAGGTCGCCACCATTGTCCTTGGCGAGCGGGTCGACGTGCGCCGGTCCTGGGTTGTAGTTCGGATTCGCGAGAACCAGACGAGGACGAATGAGCCCGTAGCCGGCGTACTTGCTCGGGTTGTTCTTCGGCCACGTGCGACCGGCCGTGTCGATCAGGGCGCGGGTTACCTGGTTCACCGTCCAGTCGGGGTGGGCGGACCAGATCAGGGCGGCAGCTCCCGAGGTGATGGCTGCTGCCGAGCTCGTGCCGTTCATGTTGTCGCAGTACGAGTGGAAGGTCGCGTCACACCAGCCGGGGAATCCCTGGCCTGGGGCCGAGAGATCGACGTAGTTTCCAGAGGAGGAGAACTTCGATACGGTGAGGGACTTATCCGCTGCCGCTACGCCGACTACATAAGGGAAAGCAGCCGGATAACCGATCGTGTCACCCGATTTCTGACCGTCATTACCGACTGCAGCGATCAGCAACTTCCCCTTCGAGGCAGCGTATTCGACCGCAGCCTTTTCCTCGGAGCTCGGCCCCTCTGCACCAAAGGACATGTTGATGATCTTTGCGTCGGTGTCGGCCGCAGCCCTGATCGCCTGCGTGGGGTCAGGCGTTTTCTTCAACTCGGACGCACTGCCCTTGAGGTCATCGAACTTGACCCGGAACGGGATGATCCTGGCTCCAGGCGCCAGGCCCTTCAGGCCGCCACCTGCTCCCGTCCCGGCGATCAACTCTGCAATGGTTGTGCCGTGGCCGTCGTAATCGTCGGTGGTCCGATAGTCGACCGATTCCGGGACCTCGTCTGTCAGGACCTGCCCCTTGAGCGACGAGGTGTTCACGTTCACTCCGCTGTCAATGACAGCGACTTTCACGCCTTTCCCCGTGCTGGCCTTCCACATCTTCTCGGCCTGCATTGGCCCCAGGTACCACTGCTTCGACTGGGCGTCGGCAGCGGACACACTCGGGGCCAGGCCCACAGTCGTGGCGGCCAGGGCGCCGACGGCCGCGGCCACAGCACACACTCGTCTACCGCGGCGTGTTCTGAGAACCGTGGCCTGCTCGGCTCGTCGGCTGATCCCTGACTTCATCGTCTTTTCTGTCCTCGCTCGCGCTCAGTTGACCACCGGCGGCACATCACGCCGGGGTTTGTCGGGCAGGTGTGTCTCTTCGTCCTCGACGAGGTAGTCGGGCCGCGGCGATCCCTCCGTCTTTCGTTCGTCGCCGGGCTTTCCGTTGTGGCCGGCGCCGCGAGTGAGACCGGCACCACCACGGGTCATGCCGTTGCGCTCAGCACCTGCCGCGGAGTTGCGCGAGGTGGGGCTGCCGGTGACGGGCTCGGATGTTCCCTCACCAAGTCGGGAGCCGGTCGCTCTCGCACCGGGTCGCGCCGTGGACTCGGGCGCTCCGATGACACCGCGCTGGCCGAGCCGACCGGTCGTGGACCGGGAGTTGGCCTCCTCCTCCCCCCCAATGACCGTGCCTCGTGGCAGCCGGGACCCGTTCTTCGACGACGGATTCGTGGCGGAGGGCCGCCCCCCGACGACTCCGTTGGACCGTCCGGCGCCGGTGGCCGGCCCTCTGCTCGTGCGTGCTGCCTCGGCACCTCCGGGCCGTGGCGTACCGCCTGTGACCCCTCGGCCCATCGGCGACGACGGCCTCGGCCCGGAAGCGGTGCCCTTGACAGTTGACTGGCCCTCCGACGCCGCGCGGCCCATCTCGTCCACGGGCCCTCTCGCGGTGGCACGCCCGGATCCCGGGTTGGTCAAACGGGACGTTCCCGTTCGCCCCTGGGCGGACGACGGCGTACGGAACCCGCCGGCGCCGCTCAGACCGCGGCCCGAGGTGGCATTGGGCATCGGAAGCCGGTATCCACCACCGTCGAACGCATTGGGCTGACCACCAGTCGTGGGAGGAGTGCCCGTGACCGGCGGAGTATGGCTGGGCCCAGGGGCGTTGGTCGTGGGCGGAGGCAGCGTGCCGGTGTGGTCGATGTGTGTGCCCACAGGCTGGTCGGGATGCGACGGAATCCGGTCGGGTATGTGCTGGGCAGGTGTCGGGCCGTCACTGGTGACGTGCCTGGGAGCGTCACTGTTCGGAACCGTCGCCGTCGCGTGATCACCGCCACCGGATACCGGTCCGGTGCCTCTGTGAGCGCCTGACCCCACAGACGAGACCGGCTGGTCAACGCCATACCTCTTCGAGGGCTGTGGAACACCCACGTCGGGCATCGACGTGAACGACGGAGTCTTGTCCTTCTCAGGAAGGAGCGACAGCACCTCTTCGGACACCGCGTAGTACGACGCCAACCGGTTCATCTGGTTGATCGCCTCTTGACGGTCCTTCTCCACCTTTACGGCAGTGGCGTACCCCTCTTTGTCCGCCGCCTTCTCGGCCGCCGTGAACTTGTCGGGCCGCGTCCGGTTCGCCTCCGTGTCACGAGGCGGCATGGCACCACGAACGGCGGCAAGACCGACGGCGGCGGCCGTGATCTGGTCACCCGCAGCTCCGGCGAACTCACTCAAATAATGAGTATGTGTGACGAGCTTGCCACCCCATTCACGGAAAGAGTCACCCGACTTTCCGACCCAATGGACCTTCTGGATGTGACCGTCGAGCTCATCTGCTGCCGCCTTGATGGCGTCGCGCGCGTCCCACAACGCCTTGCCGGAGGACTCGAGGTCCTCAGAGTCGGTCTGCTCAACCAGGTCGATCATCTTGTTGAGAGGGAGGTCGAGGTGGCCGAAGTCTGTCCGAGCGGCGACCCCTGCCCCGACAGGCGTGGCCCTGATTGCTGTGTCAACCCAACCGAGAAGCAACCCGCTGTGTGGGCTGCTCTCGTAGCCCCGAACCCAGTCAGTGGCTTTGTTCTGATCGCCGACTCGCTGCAGATCGGCATCATGCTTGTCGGTCATCGTCACGCCTTCATCTTTGTGCCGGTGCCGGTGCGCTGCTTGCCGTCATTGGTGTCCTGCGTGCCCTGGATGTGCTGCTGGATCGCCCAGAACCGCTGACGCTGTTCCTCTTCGAGGTTGTCGAAGCCAACGCGCGCCCCCTGCACCGCGATACCGATCGCCTCGATCTGCAGATGCAGATCCCTGGACAGCTTCGTCAGCTCGCCGTGGACCCGCGTGTACTGGTAGTACAGGCCGTGCGCCTCAGGGAAGATGTCGGCCCCGCCCGAGGTGAGAGACGTCTGCCTGATCTTCTGCGCCTCGACCTTCGCCGGGTTGCCCGCGGACCCCTCAAGTGTCTTCAGGACGTTGTCCACCCGCTTCACGAACACATCCAGCGCCTCACCGCTGGCTTCCAGGTTCGCCGCCCTGGTCGCCGACACGCCCCCCACCATGTCTGCCGGAAGCACGACGCTCCTCCCCGTTTCCCCGTACATCCATCGGTCGCGACCGGATCGAGACCGACCAACCGCTCGCCGTACGATCGCAAAGCGAGCCGCGCCTCACAACGCCTTTACCACTGTAGTCATCCCGTACAACGGGTCCAACCGGCCTGTGTGTTAACTGAGTTACGGTGGCGGACCCGATGCCGCGCTTTGCCCGTTTTGCCCAGCCGAGGAGAGGGGTTCGCCAGCTCCTGGCCAGCGACGCCAGAGGGGGTGCCACTCCATCTTGGCCGCGGCCGGCTGCGCCAACACCGCATCGTTTGCGATCTTCATCGAACTTCTACACAAGCATCAACCGGATTGATCCGTTCCCGGCGCCATCCGCGTCCGCCATACCCTGGGGCCATGTCGCAATGGGCTGGGATTCTGGTGCTGGCGTTGCTGTTCGCCGTCATCGTGGGCGTGTTCACCCTCGTGTTCGCGGTTTCCGCGCACGGACGCAAGAGGGATGCGCAAATCAAGGAGGACTACGCACAGCTCGCCCGGATCGCTCTGGAGCGCGGCTGGACGTACGAGACACGTACGCAGGGACGTATCGACCAGCACTGCGGCCTGCGTCCGTTTCCTGTCCGTGGGAGCAATCTGCGTGCCTGGCACTACACCACGGGAGAGTTCCGAGGTCGCCAGTTCACGTACTTCGAGTACCGGTACATGAGTGTGCCATCGGGCGCCGACACCGGAGAACGCAAGCAGCCAACCATCGAGTCCGTCTTCGTCGTCACGACTCCCGGTCCGGGGCCGTTCCTGCAGATACTGCGTCCGAACGTGCTGGACACCCTGTTCGACCGCCGGCACAAGATGAAGCTTGGGGTACCGGAGTTCGATCAGGACTTCCGGATCATCACGGAGGACGAGGAATTCGTCCGCAACGCCCTGTGCGACACGGTGGTGCCCTACCTGCTGGCGGGCACCAGGACCAAGAATTCCCCGCTCCAACTGCGCAACAGCGAACTGTTCACGTGGTATAGGGGCACCTTGTCTCCGCAGACCGTCGACGAGAAGCTCAACTACCTGTGCGATGTCCTGGACCGGATTCCGAAACAGGCGTGGAGGACTGCCGTCTGAGCAATCGGAGTGCCTCTGGCCCGAGGTCATAGAATCGTTGGGGCGAGGGGCACGGCACCTTCACGTTCAACCAGGGTCTTCCTCGGCCGGGCGTACCGTCCGCAGGAAGGTCTTGAAGTCATCGAGCACCGCGTCGAGTTGGGTCGGCTTCGCGGTCAGCACGAATGCGAGGACGGCACGCTGCGCCGGATTCCTTACGTCCTCCATGCCGAGGTACACCTGGGTCTGTAGCAGTTCCAGCGGCTCTCCCTGCAAGGTGGTGTGAAGGCGAAGCTTCTGAACCACACCAGGGGAGTCCGTGAGGCCCGGAATGTCCGGCGTGCCGATTTCCGCCTTCTTGACGACCTCCACGGTGCCGCCCTGCTCCAGCCGCCGTACCGACTCTTCGGCGATCTTCCACATCGTGGCGCTGTCGTTGCGCATCCGCCCGGCGATGGTGATGTTCGCCGTGAAGTCATCGATGGAGGCGGGGTGGAGTGCGACGAAGGCGACGCCGGGTGCCCCCACCTCGTCCGGCGGCGCCGCCTGCCAACCGTCCGGCAGTGAGAAGGAGATCTTGACCGGCAGCGCGGTCGTCATGGTGAATCCACTTCCTTGATGAGCTTCGGTTGGGACTAGAGCCAACTGCCGACGCTGTCGTCCCAGGTGTCGCCCACCCAGTCGGCTGCATCACCGACCGAATCGACCATCTTGTGGGGATCGACGGTGACGTCGCAAGAGAGCTTGCCGCCCACACCGAGACCGACTCCTAGCTCGCCACCAATGGTGAACTTGCCGTCCTTCATGCCCAGGTCGGCATCGGCGGAGGCACCAACCCCCGCCCAGGCCTCGCCGCTCGCACCGGCACCGACACCGCCGACATCGGCGGAGAGCGACCCTGTGGCCTTGGCTCCGGCGAACGCCTCAGCGCCGGCGTGCAGGCCGTCCTTGCCGACGCCGACGGTCGCTGAGGCATCGGCTCCCGCGTACGCCTTCGCCTCGCCCTGGACCGCGGCCATTCCGTACTCCGCATTGCCACTCGAGGACACCTGGGCCAGATAGGCACTAGCCGAAACGCCAGCCTGCAGCCGACCGTTGGTGACGCTCGCGCCTGCGCTCCCGTCCACCCCGAGAGCGGCAAAGCCCATTGAACCCTTGATCTTGCCGTCACCCAGGAATGAGGTTTCCCAATCGTCCCCTGTAGACCATGCGTTGGCCCCACCCGACCACTCGGCAAGCTTGATGTTCGTGTTGGTCTTCTTGCCGGGCGTGGCCCTTTCTTCCCCGTCCTCCCCTGTATCCGCAGGCTTGTCCCGGACAAACCAGTTGCCGTTCTCGTCCTTGCCCCAGACTTTCTCGGTGCGGTGCTCACCGTCACCCTTGGGCGCCCAGTGCTCCGTCTCCCAATTCCACCGGTTCTGACTGGTCCTGCCGACAGAATGATCCTGGAGCCACTTCCAGTCGTCGACCTGTTGTCTGGCTTCCTTGAGCCAGGCAGGACTATGGGCGGTACCTCCCGCCAGGTCATCCAGCTTCTTCGTCAGCGCCTCAACCTCAGGCTTGAGCTGCTTCTGCGCCGCCTTCAGCGTCGTCTCCGCCGCGGCGTGATCCCCGGAACTCCACTGCTTGATCGCCGCGGAGGCCTGCCCCTGAGCCCATCCCAGGGTCGAGGAGTACGAGGAGATCTGCTTGGCCGCGCCCGACATCGCGTCGGCCGCGAGGTACCAGTTGGTCTTCTCCTTGCCCAAGGTGGGCCAGAACGCGTCGCTGGCCTGACCGGTCCAGCCCGGGATTTTCAGGTCGCGCAGGCTGTCACCGATCTTCTCGAACTTCTTGGACCAGCCGTTGAGCGTGGTGGCGAGATCATGCAGCTTTCCAGGGTCGCCCGGAATAAGGTCCTTTGGGTCGCTCGTGGACCCCAGCTCGCTTGCCATGGCTGCGAATTCCCCACCCTTACCTCAAATCCGACTTGACCGATTTCACAGCGTCACGGATCGCCTCGTCCGTCTCCGCGTAGTTGCTGTTGGCCTTGTTAAGACCGCCCGCCAGGGTTGCCGCGGAATCCGCGAGAAACTGTGCTCCCAACTGCCAAGTGCCGCAGAAAGTGACCAGCGCGGCAGTCGCCGAATCGTCCCCGAAAGACGACCCTTGCTCGGCAGGATCCTTCAGATCCACCTTCTGGACCGGTGTAAGGCATTCCAGAATGGCCGATGCGCCTTTCTTGAGGACCCCTGGCCCCACACCAAGTTCAGCCGACACGAGGCCCCGTCCCCTTTTCCTTCAACTCAGCCTGCTCATTGGCGCCTTGACGGCCGCCGCCCGTTCACGCTAGCAGCAACATCATCATGCGATGGTGGGAGATTCGGCGCAGTTACCGTCCCCGACCAACGCCGAATTCACCCTCTTGAGTGAAACCATGGATCTCGTTGACCAGTCGGGTGGGTTTCGGGGCAGCGAGGATTGACTGGGAAGAAAGTGAAGGAAACCTGAAGCATCGGTTGGTGACCGCAAATACCCTGATGCGACTTCGGTATGACCACAGGGCCTCGCCAAGTATGCTCTCCAGGCCTTCTTTTCATCACCAGTCAACGCGGGGTGTCACAATGTCCCAAGCCCGGATGAGCACAGCTGTTTCGATTCTCTCGGCCGTGGCCGCCGGCACGCTTCTCGCCGGCTGCTCGGCTTCCGTGAGCGTCGGGAAGTCCGAGCCGAAGGTGTCCGCCGGCAAGCTGGCCACCACGGTTTCCGAGCGGCTCGCCGAGCAGTCGGGCCGGCCCAAGCCGCACATCACCTGCCCCGAGGACCTCACCGGAAAGGTAGGGAGCAGCACCCGCTGCAAGCTGACCGCGGATGACGGCAGCACGCTGGGCGTGACCATCACCGTCACCTCCGTCAAGGGAACCCAGGTCAACTTCGGCATCGAGGCCGACGACAAAGCCTCCCCGGCCCCGAACTGACCGCGGCGTCCTTCGTAGGGTTGACCCCATGGGCCTCTTCGACAAGCTCACCGGCACCCAGCACCCCCCGGAGGGGGTTACACCCCTCCCGGGCGAGGAGCTGCGGGCGGCGCTCCTCGGACTCAGTCAGCCCGATGTGCCGTACGTCATCCGCTACGGCGGCGGTGAGGGGTGTGACCTGCTGGCGGAGTGGCGGTTGACGGAGCCCGCCTGGCAGCACGTCTTCGTCCAGTCCCAGACGAGTCATGCGGTGCGGATCCGGATGCGGCTCGACCACAAGGGGCACGAGGTGCGTGCTCTCGAGGAGCAGTGGGAGGTCAAGCGCGTCGGGCACCCGACGAGGCTCGAGGTGACGTCCGCATACACGCGCGGGCCCAGCCGGACCGTCAGCCGCTCGGGGACCATCAGGCGGGGAGAGAACGGTCGGCTGGAAGTGACCGAGACCTTCCGCTTCGACAGCTCCCAGCTCCGCGCCCCTCTCCGCGACACCGTCCTCAAGTCCGGCTGGACCTGGCGAGGAGTGGTCTTCGGCAAGCTGTGACGTCAGCCGGTCCGTCTTCGCCCGCACCCCATGGCCGGCAGCACGGCGGACCGGAACAGGCCAGGGCGTTCAGCGCCCCGTCTGCAGCCTGCCGCGCCTGCGCCGCGCGTCCCGTACCGCCACCGCCGTACCGCTCAGGCCCGCCACCAGGACCAGGGCGCCCACGATCACGTAGGTGGCCATGCGGCTGTCGCGCTGCTCCGCCGTCTCGCCGAAGTGCAGGGGCGTGACGTCCGGGGCCTCCGCCTTGGACACGCCGCCCTCGGGTTGCGGGGACTGGACGGGGTGCTCCGGATCCACGTCCGACAGGGCCTTCACCGGGTCCACCACGCCCCAGCCCACGAGCCGGTCGTGCCCCGGGATCGAGCGTTCCGCGGTCTGTTCGATCTGGGCGACAACCTCCTGGGCCGTCCAGTTGGGGTACTTCGCCTTCAACAGGGCTGCCACGCCCGCCACATAGGGGGCCGAGAAACTCGTGCCGTTGTCCGAGCAGTGGCCGCCGCCCGGGACGGTGGAGATCATGTCGACACCGGGAGCGGCGACTCCCACGAAATAGCCCGACTGTGAAAAGGGCGCCCGTTCGTTGTTGCGGTCCGACGCCGCCACCGCCAGGACGCCCGGGTACGACGCCGGGTACGTCACCTTGACGTTGCCGCCGAGACCGTCGTTGCCGGCCGAGGCCACCACCACGACCTTCTGCCGCAGGGCGTAGTCGATGGCGTCCTTCAGCTTCGAGTCCTGCGGGTCGAGCGCGTTGGCCGTGTCCTGGGAGATGTTGATGACGCCGGCGCCGGCCTGCACCGCGTAGGTCACCGCATGGGCCAGTGTGTCCGCCGTGCCGTCGCCTTCGGCGTCGTTCTGCTTGATCGGGATGATCGTCGCGTCCGGGGCCAGGCCGACGAAGCCCGTTCCCTTCAGCGGGCGGGCCGCGATGATGCCCGCCACGCGGGTGCCGTGGCCGACCGTGTCCGTGGTGCCGGAGCTGTTGCCGCGGTCGATCTTCTCGCCCTTGGAGTTCGTGGGCGGCAGCAGGTTCTTGCCCTTGGCGGCGTCCACGGCCTTGGTGAGCTGCCGGTTCTTGACGTCCACCCCGGTGTCGATCACGGCCACCCGGACGCCCTTGCCGGTCGACAGCGCCCACAGCTCGTCCAGGTTGACGCGCTGCAGCGCCCACGGCCGGCCCGTGTAGGGCTTCGACGGGAACGTGCACTGGCCGTCGTCCGCCAGGGCCGGGGCGGCGGGAAGGGCGAGCACCGTGGTCGTGGCGGTGAGGGCCAGCGCGGCGGCCAGGGCCGCCGTTCTGGCCGCGGTGCCCGAGGTCCTGGTCACCGGCGTCCTTGCCTTCAGCATGATTCCGTTCTCCTCCACCCCGCCGCTAGGAGCCCTGCGGCTGCCGCGCCGCCGCCTCCGACAGGCGCGGGCCCGTCGGCAGGAACGTCGACCACTCCATGGGGACGGGGGTGGGAGACACCTTCTCGTAGCCGAGATGGGTCTGGGCGATCCTCGCCTCCTGCAGTTCCTCCTTGCGCTGCTTGGCGGAGGTGCCGATGCCCTCGTTGTTGCTGTCGCTGTCGCTGTTGGACTGCAGGGCGTAGCGCAGTCCGGTGTCGGTCACCAGGAAGACGCCGCCGACCGAGGTCTCCGTGCCCTGGAACTGGCGGTAGAGCTGGCCGGAGCCCGGGGTGACGTAGCCGCTGGAGGAGCCGGTGGGCAGCTGGGCGGGGAAGTCATCGCCCGCCCAGGTCGACAGGGTGGTGCTGCCCTGGGCGCCGACCGAGCGCAGGACGTTGCAGACCGTGTTGCGGCCGCTGGTGGCGCTGGAGCCGTCGTTCACCGTCCTCGGCTTGTACGCCGGCCAGTTCTTGTCGCCCTCGAACGTGCTGCTGTCGGCGATCGCCCCCGGGGCGACCTGCTGCGCCTCACCGGCCTGGCCGACGTCGACGAGCTGTCCGCTGTTGAGCAGGAGCGTGGCGGTGAACTCGGAGATGCGGGCCACCTTGCCCTGCAGCACGACGTAGTACCGGAGCATATGGCCGTCGTACGCCTTGATGACCTCGCCGACCTTGTCGTACTGCGCCGGCAACCCGGCACCGGCCTTCGCGCCGGGAGTGCCCTGGATGCGGGGGATCGAGACCGGGCTGCCCTTGTGCAGGGTGGCGAGCCACTCCTGGGAGACGCGCTGCGGGGCGCGGCCCTGGGTGTCGAGGGCCTTGAGCAGTTCCTTGTCGTCCGGTTTCCCGATCGGGTACGCCGTGCCCTGTGCGTCGACGACGTACTGGGTCTTGCCGTCCGGGGCGACGACGTACATCAGGTCGCCGCCGGTGAGCCGGTCGGGTCCCTCCGTCTTGGGCCATTCCTTCTTCGCGAGGACGAAGGCCGACTTCTGGATGGCCCGGCCGCCGGCGCCGGGCCGTTCGCAGACCGCCCAGCGCTTGGCGGCCGAGGCCTCGCCCGCGGAGGGAAGGCGGTCGGGGGCGTAGGGGATGCCGATGGTGACGCCGTGCGGGGGCTTGCCGCTGTCCAGGACCTTCTCGTCGACGGTGATGACGCTGTCGTTCTCGGGGCTCAGCAGCAGCTTGGCGGAGGCCATGTTGAGGACCGGGTGCAACTGCACCTGCCTGCCCGTCTTCAGGACGACGTACCGCGTCGTCGACTCGCTGGCGACGATGACGTGTTTCCCCGGGTCGTCCCAGCCCTTGGGCGCCGTCGGACTGAACATGCCGATCCCGCCGAACACCGCGAGGACCACGGCGCCGACGACGAGACCGGGCACCAGTGCGCCCAGCGGCTTGGGGGCGCCCTCCTCCGAGCCGGAGGGCGAAGGCTGAAGGAATGCTGCGAGCGTGCGGCGCTTCGCGAAGGTGTAGGCGTTGAGTTCGTCCCGCCGTGATGCCATCTGTGTCCGCTCTCTCCCCGTTGCGGAGCCGTGGGGGACCTGTGAAGATCCGTCCCCCGCCCTCGGTTGCCTCTGGTGCCTCGACTGTCAGACCCGCCCCCTACTATGCCTGTTGCGTGGGTGTGGTTGTGGCACGGGTAGGGTGCTCACGGCTTGAAGGGACCGGAGCTCAAAGGGTTTCCGGGTGAGTTCGGGGGTTTTGGAGTGATGGCTTCCGCAACGCGGACCCGGTCGCGATCGCAATCGGGATCACGACCTGGTCGCACACGCCGGTCGGGTGCCCGCGGTTCGTCCGCCTCTCAGCCCACCACCCAGCAGGCACCGACCGTTTACCAGGGTTCCTTCGCGCCGCATCTGGAGTCCCGCTCGGGCCGTGGCGGTTCGCTCGTGCTGCAGCGGCTGGTGCTGCTGGAGATCGCGGGCGCGCTCGTGCTGTGCGGGTGGCTCGTCGGGACGGTCGCGCTGATCGCCGTCGCCCCGGTGGCCGTGCTGTTCGTGGTGCTCGCGGTCGTACGCCGCCGGGGACGCTCCCTGCCGGAATGGCTCAGCACCCTCCTGGCGCTGCGGGCCCGCAATCGGCGGGCGGCGGGGACACCGGTGCCGGCGGGCACCGACGCCGGACTCGCGCCGGCCGTGGAGTGCGACCCGACCCTGCGCACCTACAGCTACAGCCGCGGCGACGACCGCGACCAGCGGCCGATCGGCATGGTCGGCGACGGCGGCTTCCTGACCGCGGTCCTCCAGGTGGAGTCGGACGCCGGCGCGCTGCGTGCGGAGCGCGGCCGCAGACCGCTGCCGGTGGGCCTGGTACGGGACGCCCTCGAAGTCGACGGAATCCGGCTGGAGTCGGCGCAGATCGTCGTGCACACCCAGCCCGCGCCCGCACTGCACCTGCCCCAGCAGTCGGTGGTCGTCAGCAACTACGCCCCGCTGCAGGCCCAGACCGGCTCCCCCGCGGTCCGCATCACCTGGATCGCGCTGAAGCTGGATCCCGAGCTGTGCCCGGAGGCGGTGGCCGCGCGCGGCGGCGGGCTGCAGGGCGCCCAGAAGTGCCTGACCCGCTCGGCCGAGCATCTGTCGAGCCGGCTGACCGGTGCCGGCTTCCGGGCGAGCGTGCTCACCGAGGAGGAGCTGACGGCCGCCATCGCGACGTCCGCGTGCGCCAACCCCATGGTGACGGCGCAGGCCGGGCGCGGCGAGGCGCCGCAGCGCCGCACCGAGGAGTCCAGCCGCAGCTGGCGCTGCGACAACCGCCGGCACACCACCTACTGGGTGCGCCGCTGGCCCCAACTGGGCGGATCCGGCGGCTCGCTGGCGCAGTTGGTCGCGCAGCTGACGGAGGTGCCCGCCCTGGCGACGACCTTCAGCCTGACCCTGGCCAAGGGCGCGCAGCAGGATGTGGCTCTCACCGGCCATGTCCGCATCACCGGCCGCAACAACCAGGAACTGACCGACGCCCGGCGCAGTCTGGAGCAGGCGGCTCGGCAGACGCGGACCGGACTCGCCCGCCTGGACCGTGAACAACTCCCCGGCGTTCTGGCCACTCTGCCGCTCGGAGGTGCCCGCTGATGGCCCTGTCCACCTCTCCCACGCCGTCGCGCACGGCCTCGCCGACGCCCGGCCTCGGCGAACGGCTGCGCACCGGCTTCGGCCTCCTCGGCCCACGCCACCCGCGGCACGTGCTGCCCGTGGAGCAGGCCGACGCGCTGTCGTTGCCCATCGGCGACGACGGCGTGGTGGTCGGCGTCAACGCCGAGGGCCAGCCCGCCGTGCTCGGCGTGAACCGCCCCACGCCGTACGACATCGTGCTCATCGGCGGCCTGTGGACCGCGCAGGTCATGGCGCTGCGGGCGGCGGCGACGGGGGCGCGCGTGGCCGTCGAGACGGGGCGCGCGCAGGCCTGGATGCCCATGGTGCACGCGATGGGCGGCGGGCAGAACGGCCTCGCGGTGTACGACGTCGGCCGGGTGCCCCCGCAGGGCGCCTCGGCCGGCACGCCCGTGCTGGTGGTGCGGGACTGCGGCATGCGGCCGCCGCGCGGACGCGTGGTGTCGGCTCCCTGGCAGTCGGTGCTGACGCTGCTGCCGTATCTGAGCCCGGTCGCGCCGCGGTTGATGCGTCAGGCGCGCCTGGTGGGCGTGCAGCGGGTGTCGCCGGACGAAGCGGTGGAGATCGGGCGGGTGATGGGGCTCCCGCGCCCCGAACTCGACACGCTGCCCACACTTCCGGACGGGGTGACCCTCTGGTGCACCGAGCGGGACCGGCAGTACGTGGTGACCCGGGCGACCGACGCCGAGACGGGACTGCTGGGCGTGGCGCGCCGGATGGACTGACACGTCCAACTTGCCTGGTTTTTCACGAGCGCTGTTGTCACGGTTTGGTGTACGTCCGCATGCGCCGTGGCCGTCTCGGGCCCGGTGTGACGCGTCGGACGGGCAGGAAGGGGCAGCCGGACCTGCCAGTTGCGTCGCTTTGGTGATTAGGCTGGGGTCGGGCGGTGCGCGCGCTGCGACGCAGGGGTCCGTCGACCCAAGGGGGAAGCCCGGCGAATCGTACGACAGGAACGGTCGCCCCCAAGCACGGCATGAGGGTGTTCGACCACACCAGGAGGAACTGTGAACAGCGATCGGGACGGGATCCGCGGGGGCTGGGACACACCCGACGACGATCAGACCGACGCGGAGTCCGCCATCGAGATGACGGGCGAGTTCACCATCGACTATGCGCCGCCCGCCTGGTACACGCAGAACGCGCAGGGTTCGTCCGGTGCGCCCGCGACGGCTCCGGTCCCCCCGCCGCCCCCGCAGGGCGCTCCGTTCACGCCGCCCCAGGGGACTTCGTACGCGCCGCCACCGCCCCCGCAGGCCCAGGGCGCTCCCTACGCCGCGCCCATACCGCCCGCGCCGCCGGCGCCGCCCGTCGGAACTCCTGTCCCGATGCCGCGGTTGCCGGAGGGTTACGAGGCGCAGCAGCCGCAGGCCGCGCAGCCGGCTCAGCAGGCTCAGCCTGAGCCGCCGGTGCCCGCGGTCGAGCCGGAGACGAGCAACGGGGACCTGGAGAGCGGGGCCACCATGCGGTTCTCCGCCGTGGCCCTGAAGCGCGAGATGGCCGAGATCGCCGAGCGTGCGGCCGCGATGCGGGACGGCGCGGGCGACGAGGGCGCGACGGAGGGTACGGACACGGGCTGCGCCGGTGCCGAGAGCGACGCGGTCGAAGCATCCGCGCCGGAGGGCTCGGCCGAGGACGCCGAGGGTGCCGAGGAGCGGTCGGGTACGGAGCCCGCGGAGGTGGTCTCCGCGGAGGCCGGGTCCGGGGCGGACGCGGCTGTCTCCGATGCCGACACCGATGAGGACGAGGGCGAAGGCGAGAGCAAGGCCGAGGTCGAGGACACGACCGAGGGCGACGCCGGTGCCGAGGCCGGAGCCGGGGACACCGACGGTGCCCGGCACGCATCCGTCGACGATGCCGACGCCAAGTCCGACGACGCCGAGGCCGACGCCTCCGCGTCCGTGGACGCCGCCGTGCCGCAGGACGCCGCGCCCCAGCCCGGCGTACCGGAGAGCGGCGCCCAGCCGGACGGCTCGCCGCAGACCGGCGCGCCCCAGGCCGCCATACCGCCCGCTCCCGCCCAGGACGCCCAGCCCGGCTGGACGCCGCCGCCCGCGCCGCAGAGCGGGGTGCCCCCACTGCCGCCGTCCTACCAACCCGCGGCGCCCGCTCCGGCCGCCCAGTGGCCCGCGCAGCAGCAGCCCGGCCCGATGCCCGGCCAGCAGCCGCCGTTCCAGCCGCAGGCTCCGCAGCCCGCGCCCGCCGCCTGGCACCAGCCCAACCAGGGGAACGAGGCGAACCAGCCCGGCGTGCCCGCCGCACCACAGCCCGGTCAGCCGAACCCGACGGGCCCCGCCGCGGCGGGTGGTTACGGCTTCCCGCAGCCCCCCGCGCCGCAGCCGAGCCCCAACCACCCCAACGCGGCAGGCGGTTACGGCTTCCCCCAACCCAGCGCCCCCACCCCCCAGCCCCAGCCGGGTGGTTACGGCTTCCCGCAACCGCCCGCGCCGCAGCCGAACCCCAACGACCCCAACACGGCAGGCGGTTACGGCTTCCCCCAACCCAGCACCCCCGCCCCCCAGCCCCAGCCCCAGCCCGGCGGTTACGGCTTCCCGCAGCCGCCGCAGAACCCGCAGGGTCCGGACGGCGCGCCGGCGGCCGGGGCCCCGCAGACACCCGCACCGCATGCCCCGCAGGCACCCGCACCGCAGCCCCCGCAGGCGCCGGTCGATCCGCGGTCCGGTGCCGCGTGGCCGCAGCCCGTCCAGCACGACCAGCGCCAGCCGACCAACCCCGGTGCCGCGCCGCTCGGTTACACGGCCGCCGTGGAGCTGTCCTCGGACCGGCTGCTGAACAACAAGAGGCAGAAGGCGAAGAGCGGACGGCCCGCGGCGGCGGGCGGCCGGTTCAAGCTCGGCGGCAAGAAGGAGGAGGCCGAGCGGCAGCGCAAGCTGGAGCTGATCCGCACGCCGGTGCTGTCCTGCTACCGGATCGCGGTCATCAGCCTCAAGGGCGGCGTCGGCAAGACGACCACGACCACCGCGCTGGGCTCCACTCTCGCCACCGAGCGGCAGGACAAGATCCTCGCGATCGACGCGAACCCGGACGCCGGTACGCTCGGGCGGCGCGTGCGCCGGGAGACGGGTGCGACGATCCGTGACCTCGTGCAGGCGATCCCGTACCTCAACTCCTACATGGACATCCGGCGGTTCACCTCGCAGGCGTCCTCCGGTCTGGAGATCATCGCCAACGACGTGGACCCGGCCGTCTCGACCACGTTCAACGACGAGGACTACCGGCGCGCGATCGACGTCCTCGGCCGGCAGTACCCGATCATCCTGACCGACTCGGGCACGGGTCTGCTGTACAGCGCCATGCGCGGGGTGCTCGACCTCGCCGACCAGCTGATCATCATCTCCACGCCGTCCGTGGACGGCGCGAGCAGCGCCAGTACGACGCTGGACTGGCTTGGCGCGCACGGCTACGCCGACCTGGTCTCCCGCTCGCTCACGGTGATCTCCGGTGTCCGGGAGACCGGCAAGATGATCAAGGTCGAGGACATCGTGGCGCACTTCGAGACGCGCACGCGCGCGGTCGTGGTCGTGCCCTTCGACGAGCATCTGGCCGCCGGTGCCGAGGTCGACCTCGACATGATGCGGCCGAAGACGCGCGAGGCGTACTTCAACCTCGCCGCGCTGGTGGCCGAGGACTTCGTACGGCACCAGCAGGCGCACGGCCTGTGGACCAGCGACGGCAACCCGCCGCCGGTGGCCGCCCCGCCGATGCCGGGCCAGCCGATGCCGGGCCAGCCCTATCCGCCCCAGCAGGGCCAGCCGTACCCGCAGGCACCGGGCCAGCAGCCGTACCCCCAGGCCGCCCCCGGCCAGCAGCCCTACCCGCAGGCCGCGCCGGGTCAGCCGCCGTACCCGCAGGCCGCGCCGGGTCAGCAGCCGTACCCGCCGCAGCAGCCCGGCCAGCCGTACGGCTACCCGCAGCCGCCGCAGCCCGGCTACCCGCAGCAGCAGCCGCCGCAGGGCCCGCCCCCGCAGCAGTAGCAGCGGTGAACGAGAGGGGGGGCGGGGGGGTGAGCACCGGCCCCCCGCTCGTGGGGTTTATCCCGCCCAAGGGCGAGACCAACCCCGCCACGATCTCCCGGGCCCCCGTAAAATACGCGGCGGTATTCTCCAGCAGGGCCTCCAGCGAGTCGAACTTCGCCTGGCCGCGCACGTAGGCGAGGAAGTCGACGGCGACGTGCAGGCCGTACAGGTCGAGGCCGACGCGGTCGATGGCGTACGCCTCCACCGTGCGCTCGGTGCCGTCGAACTGCGGGTTCGTGCCGACGGAGATCGCGGCCGGCATGGCCTCGCCCTCGACGTGCAGATAGCCGGCGTACACGCCGTCGGCGGGGATCGCGGTGTGCGGGAGCGTCTCGACGTTGGCCGTCGGGAAGCCCATGTCGCGGCCGCGCTGGGCACCGCGGACGACCACGCCCTCCACGCGGTGGGGGCGGCCCAGGATCTCGCGGGCGCCCTCCACGTCGCCCTCGGCGACCAGGCGGCGGGTCAGGGTCGAGGAGAACGGCAGGCCGCCGCCCGCCTCGCCGGTGACGTACAGGTCGACGACCTCGACCTCGAAGTCGTAGGTCTTGCCCTGCTCGGCGAGGAACTCGACGTTGCCGGCGGCCTTGTGGCCGAAGCGGAAGTTCGGGCCCTCCACGACCGCCTTCGCGTGCAGCTTGTCCACCAGGACCTTCACCACGAAATCCGCGGGCGAGAGCTTCGAGAACTCGGTGGTGAAGGGGAGGATGAGGACCGCGTCCACGCCCAGGTCCGCCATCAGCTCGGCGCGGCGGTGGTGCGGGGCGAGCAGCGGCGGGTGGCTGCCGGGGCGGACGACCTCGCTCGGGTGCGGGTCGAAGGTGACCACGACGGCCGGGACGCCCAGCTCGCGGGCGCGGTCGACGGCGTGCTTGATGATCAGCTGGTGGCCGCGGTGGACGCCGTCGTAGGAACCGATGGTGACGACGCTGCGCCCCCAGTCCTGGGGGATGTCCTCCAAGCCACGCCAGCGCTGCACTGTGACCGCTCCTCGAACCCGTGTCCATATCGACGCCTAAGACTTGCGCAGGTCTAAGGGTGCCATGCCGGGTGCCCCGGACCCTCATCGGTATCGGGGCTGTGACCGGGCGCACGTTCCCGGCGACGCCCTGTGGCCGCTCACGCCGGTACGCGGACGCCGGCGAGGTTCTCCAGCATGCGGCGGGTGCTGGGTCCCACGACGGCGGCCCATTCGTCCGGGGTGGCGGCGAGCCAGCCGGCCATCCGCACGGCGAAGCCGGGCACGTGCCGGCCCAGGTCGACCAGGCCGCGGTCGAATCGGGTGGCGCCCTCGGGGGTGCGGACGAGGAGCAGACCGGTGCGGTGGACGAGCCCGCGAACCTCCTCCTCCCGGCCGTCACCGTAGTCGTCACCGTGCTCGGCGGCCGCGTGCAGGACGGCGTCCAGCACGGACGGCTCCTGTTCCCGGGCGAGCAGCAACTCCAGGAGCTCGCGGCGCAGCGGACGGGAGGCGGGGGTACCGGCGGCGGCGAGGACGGTGGCGAGGGCGGCACGGAGCTGTTCGGGGGCGTCGTCGAGCAGGCCGGTGACCAGGGGCAGCAGAACGGCGCGGGCGGTGGCGCCCTCGGCGAGGCGGCGGTCGACATGGGCGGCGAGGTGGCCGGCGGCCTGGGGGTGATGCCGTACCGCCTCCTGGAGCAGGGGCGCGATGCGGCGGGCCAGGGCCGGGGTGGTGGCCTCGGCGAGGGTGCGCAGCGCCTCCCCCGCGTGCGGGCCGCGCAGCCGGGCGCGGAAGGCCTCCAGGACCGGTTCCGGGTGGCCGGCCAGGGCGGGGACCAGGGCGCTCGGCGGGAGCTGCGGGTCGCCGTCGGCAAAGTGCCGCAGGGCCGCGGCGAGGTGCCGGTCGCGGGTGTGCGGGTCGCGGACCAGCAGGGCGAGGGCGCCGCCGTGCAGGGCGCGGTCGGCGGGGCGGGCGAGCAGGGCGAGGGCGGCGTAGCGCAGCAGCTCGCGGTCGGCCTCCGCATGGGCGTGCGGCGCCGCGCGCAGGCCGTGGGCCACGGCCGCGGCCCGGCGGGCGGGGCGCTCGTCGTGCGCCCAGCGGTCGACCGCCCGGCAGATCGCCGACGGCTCGTCCTCGGCGAGGGTCGCGAGCAGTTCGTCGGCGCGCCGGTGCGCACTGGCCACCAGGTTCTCGATGAGCTCGTCCAGCGCGCCGTGCCGGTGGGTGTGCAGCAGCGCCTGCGCGGCGGTCGCGACCGTGGCGTGCGGGGTCGCGGGCAGCGGCCGTTCGTCGTCGAACCAGCGGGTCAGCTGCGGCTGTACGACGGTGGGCGCGGCCGCGAGCAGCCGGGCGACGGCGTCCAGGTAGCGCTCGCCGGTCTCCGGGGGCGCCGGGTCGGCCAGTACGAGCCGGCGCAGCAGATCGAGCCGCTCGGTGTCGTGGACCGGCAGCTCGGTCCAGAAGCCGGGGCCGAACTCGGCGGGCACGGGCCGCTGAGCGCGGCGCCAGGCGACGATCCGGTCGGCGAGCAGCCGCAGCACGTCGGTGTACGGCGTCGCGTCCGGGATCTGCAGCAGGGTGCGGGCGAGCAGCCGGGCAGCCCACCAGGAGCCGGTGTCGCGGTCCAGGGCGTCCGTCAAGTCCCGTAGCCGGGCCGCGAGTTGGCGGTCGCCGTGGTGCCGGGCGAGGAGCAGCAGGGCCTGGACGACGGGGCCGACGCGATGGTGTGGCACCGGCACGGGTGCGGTTTCCCGGTCGGTACGGGGGCGGTGGACCAGGGCGCGCAGGGCCTCGTCGAGGTCGAGATGCATGCCCTGGATCCAGTCGGCCAGCTCCTCGTGCGCGAAGCGGTAGCCCCGGCCGGCCGGGACGAGCAGACCCTCGGTCAGTACGGCGGACGCCCAGCCGGTGCCGCCGCCGAGCCGGGCCGGGGCGGGCCCCCAGGGGAACACCGCCTCGAACGACGCCCGGTCCAGCTCGCCCTGCCCCGCGCCGAGGCTCCGCCGGGCGGCCTCGTGCACCTGCCCGGCCACGCGAGCGGCGAGCCGGCGTACGGCGGTGCCGCGCAGGCCGCTCTCCGCGGCGAGCCGGACCGCGATCCGCAGGCACATCAGATCCAGGTGGGCGGCGAACACCTCGTGCCGGTCGACGGGTCCGGCGCCGGTCTGGACGTCCGGAGCGGCGGCCCGCACCTCGGACAGCAGCCGGAGGGTGAGCGGATGCCGGGCGTCGCGGTCGGAGAGGGCACCGTCGGGGACGGCATACCGGCCCCGGGCCAGCCGGGCCTCGTCCGGTGTGAGGTCGGGGAGGCGGAGGCAAGGCGGGAGGAGGGTGGAGGGAGCCGCCGGAGCCTCCGGAGCCGCCGATGCCGTCGGAGCCGCCGCGGCTGCCGGAGCAGCCGGAGCCGCCGGAGCGTGCAGCAGGTCGGCGGGGAATTCCGCCCCCGCTCGCTCCCAGTACTCCTCCCGGCAGGCCACCACCAGTCGTGCCCCGGTCCGGCGCAGCCACGCGGCCGTTCCCCTGGTCCAGTCAGGAAGGCGGTGGGCGAGCACGGGGGGCATCTCCTCGGGGCCGTCCAGCAGGAGCAGGAGCGGGCCGCCGGCCCGGGCGGCGAGGTGGGCCAGGTGTTCGGGGCTGACGTCCCCGAGGGATTCCGGCTGGACGGAGCGGGCGGCGGCGACGATCCTGGCGGCCCGTTCCAGGGTGCGGCGGGCCGCGTCGGCCACGGAGTCGTCGGCATCCTCCAGGTCGGCGCCGCGCAGCCAGAGCGTCGGGGCGGGCCGCTCGCCGGCCCGGCGGGCGGCGAGGGCCGCGAGTGCCGTCGTACGGCCGCTGCCGGGGGCGCCGACGAGCCCGAGCACGGCCCGGTCGCCGGCCGTGAAGGCGACCAACTCCCGGGCGACACCGTGGCGTTCGACCGGCTCCACGACGCCGGCGAGAAAGCCCTGCGGGCCGTCCTGGCCGACCGAGGTGGCGGTCAGCTGCAGCATGCCGGCCGGGTTGAGGTCGGGGCCGTAGACGGGCACGGTGGCCGCGTTGCGGGCGAGCAGCTCGCCGAGGGGGCCATCGGCCGGCCGGAGCGGCACCGCGAAGCCCGTGTCACGCTGCGCGCAGTGCAGGGCGGTGCCGAGGACGCCGATCACCGCGCCGGTCTCCGCGTCGAGCACCGGTCCCCCGGCCGCCCCGCCGCCCAGCCGCAGCGCGTCCCGTCCTGCGGTGCCGATCGCCAGCTCCAGCGCGTCCGGGAGGAGGTGGAAGCGGTCGGTGGCGGTGTACGTCACCTCGGTGGCGGCCAGCACCCGTGCCTCCCGCCAGCAGCCCGCGGGGATCCGTACATAGGTTCCGGCGTCGATCCGCTCCCGCACGGACAGCGGCAGTGGGTCGAGCCCCAGGCCCTCGGTGCGGACCACGGCCAGACCGCGCTCGGGCAGCGGGGTGACGGCGTCGGCGGCGACGACACAGGTGCGGTCGCCGCCGGCGATCTGCAGCACGAGCCGGGGCAGGCCGTCGACCGCCTCGTGGCTGGTGAGCAGGGTGCCCTGGTGATCGGCGAGGAAGCCGACGCCCCGGGGTCGCCCGGCGAGGTCGCGGATCTGGACGAGGGCCGGGTCAAGGCCGGGGCCGTCGTGGTGCGGGCCTGGGATGACCGAGGGGTTCGAGAGGCCTGCTGCGGGGTCCGAGAGGCCCGTGGGGCCGCCGATACCTGTGGTACCGGTGGTGTATCCGGTGGCGCCGGCGGCGCCCATGCCGTCCGTACGGTTCCGGTGCCCCCGCCGGAAGCCGTCCGCCGTCTCCCGCGTACGGTCCGCCGCTGCCCGGCGACCGCTTCCGGTGTGCGGGCCCCGTCCCGCCATGGCCGTACCTCCCCGCCCTTGCCCATGTGCCCTGTTGACGACGGTAGGCGCGCGATGATCGGCGGGACAGATCGAGTGGCGAACGCGCCCCCTTCCGCTCCCCCGGTTCACTCCGAGCGCCTGCCCGGTCGGGTGAATAGGCGGGAGCCGATGGATAACCCTAGAGGTGGGGGAACCGAGGGGGGATCGTGGAGCGGCGGCAGGGGCCCACCCCGTGGCCGGCCGCCGCTCCACGGGCAGCGCCCACGGCGGGTGTCTCGGCGGATGTGTCAGCCGAAGACGGCCACGCTCTTGGCCTTGCCCTTGTGCTGTTCGACCAGCGCGAGGAAGCGGCCCTCGGGGTCGAAGACGGCGACGGGACCGGCGCCCGCGTACTCGTCGGGCATCTCCAGCCGGACGCCGTTCAGCAGCAGCCGGGCGCGCCGGGCGTCCACCTCCCAGCGCGGGAACGCGGCCGCGGCGGCGTCCGCGATCGGCATCACGGTCAGCTCCTGCTGGAGCTGGTCCAGCGTCTTCGCCGTATCGATCTTGTACGGTCCGACGCGCGTCCGGCGCAGCGCGGTGAGGTGGCCGCCGACGCCGAGGTCGGCGCCCAGGTCACGGGCGAGGGCGCGGATGTAGGTGCCGGAGGAGCAGACGACGGAGACGACCAGGTCGAGGACCTGGGTGCCGTCGGCGGCGACGGCGTCCCGGACGTCGTACACCGTGAAGGAGGAGACGGTCACCGGACGGGCCGGGATCTCGAAGTCCTCGCCCTCGCGGGCCCGCTTGTACGACCGCACGCCGTCGATCTTGATGGCGCTGACCTTGGACGGCACCTGCATGATGTCGCCGGTCAGCTTGGCGATGCCGGCGTCGATGGCGTCCCGGGTCACCTTCGAGGCGTCGGTGGACGAGGTGACCTCACCCTCGGCGTCGTCGGTGATCGTGTTCTGGCCCAGGCGGACGGTGCCCAGGTACTCCTTCTCCGTGAGGGCGAGGTGCCCAAGGAGCTTGGTGGCGCGCTCGACACCGAGGACCAGGACGCCGGTCGCCATCGGGTCGAGGGTGCCGGCGTGGCCGACGCGGCGGGTGCGTGCGATGCCGCGCATCTTGGCGACCACGTCGTGCGAAGTGAAGCCCGACGGCTTGTCGACGATGACGAGGCCGTCGGGCGTGGTGTGCTTCTGGGTCATTCCGCGGCGTCGCCGTCCGTCTCGTCGTCCGCCGGCTTCTTGTACGGGTCCGCGCCGCCCGCGTAGCTGGCGCCCGCGGAGGCCTCGCGGACCTTCTCGTCGGACTGCCGTGCCTTGTCGAGGAGGTCCTCGATGGTCCGGGCGGTGTCCGGAAGGGCGTCCGCGACGAAGGTCAGGGTCGGCGTGAACTTCACACCGGCCGCGCGGCCCACCTCGGAGCGCAGGATGCCCTTGGCGCTCTCCAGGCCCGCGGCCGCGGCCTTCCGCTCCTCGTCGTCGCCGTAGACCGTGTAGAAGACGGTCGCCTCCCGCAGGTCACCCGTGACCCGGGTGTCCGTGATGGTGACGTGCGAGCCGAGCCGCGGGTCCTTGATCCCGCGCTGCAGTTTCTGGGCCACCACCTCCCGGATGAGGTCCGCCAGCCTTTTCGCCCGCGCGTTGTCGGCCACTGGTCCGTCTCCCGTTCTTTCTTCTGCTTGCTCTGGTGTTGGGTCTGGTCGTCAGTCGTCCTCGCCGTGGAAGCGCCGTCGCACGGACAGCAGCTCGACCTCGGGGCGGCCGGCGACCAGCCGTTCGCACCGGTCCAGTACGTCGGTGAGGTGCGCCGCGTCGCCGGAGACCATGGCGAGGCCGATGACCGCTCGCCGATGGAGGTCCACGTGGTCCACCTCGGCCGCGCTCACCGCGTACTTCCGCTGGAGCTCGGCGACGATCGGGCGGACGACGGAGCGCTTCTCCTTCAGCGAGTGGACGTCGCCGAGGAGGAGGTCGAAGGACAGAGTCCCCACGTACATGTGTAACCGGTTCACCCGCCGGTACGGGATCGATGGCCCCGGGCCCGTGTGGGCCGGGGACACCAAAAGGTTACGCGAACCCGCGCGGTCACTCGACGGGGTTTCCATGGCCCCCGCAACAGCTCCCGCAACGGCAAGCTGGCCGGCAGGACCGTGGTCCCGCCGGCCAGCTTCAGAATCCGTGGGCCGTTACGCCCGCGGCTTCTCCCGCATCTCGTACGTCGCGATGACGTCGTCGACCTTGATGTCGTTGAAGTTTCCGAGGTTGATACCACCCTCGAAGCCTTCGCGGATCTCGGTGACGTCGTCCTTGAAGCGACGCAGACCCTCGATGTTGAGGTTCTCCGCGACCACCTTGCCGTCTCGGATGAGGCGGGCCTTGGTGTTGCGGCGCACCTCGCCCGAGCGGATGAGGACACCGGCGATGTTGCCCAGCTTGGACGACTTGAAGACCTCGCGGATCTCCGCCGTACCCAGCTCGACCTCTTCGAACTCCGGCTTGAGCATGCCCTTGAGGGCCGCCTCGATCTCCTCGATCGCCTGGTAGATGACCGAGTAGTACCGGACGTCCACACCCTCGCGCTCGGCCATCTGCGCCGCGCGGCCGGCCGCGCGGACGTTGAAGCCGATCACGATGGCGTCGGAGCCCATCGCCAGGTCGATGTCGGACTCCGTGACCGCACCGACGCCGCGGTGCAGGACGCGGATGTCGACCTCTTCGCCGACGTCCAGCTGGAGCAGGGAGGACTCCAGGGCCTCGACGGAACCAGAAGCGTCACCCTTGATGATCAGGTTCAGCTGCTGGACCTCGCCGGCCTTGAGCACCTTGTCCAGGTCCTCCAGGGACACGCGGCGCGTGCGCTTGGCGAAGGCTGCGTTGCGCTCACGGGCGGCGCGCTTCTCGGCGATCTGACGGGCCGTACGGTCCTCGTCGACCACCAGGAAGTTGTCACCCGCACCCGGGACGTTGGTCAGGCCCAGGACCTGGACCGGCGTCGACGGGCCGGCCTCGGCGACGTTGTTGCCGTTGTCGTCGAGCATGGCGCGGACCCGGCCGTAGGCGTCGCCCACGACCATCGTGTCGCCGACCCGCAGCGTGCCTCGCTGGACGAGGACCGTCGCCACGGCACCACGGCCGCGGTCGAGGCGGGACTCGATCGAGATGCCCTGCGCGTCCTGGGCCGGGTTGGCCCGCAGGTCGAGCGAGGCGTCGGCCGTGAGGATCACGGCCTCCAGCAGCGAGTCGATGTGCAGACCCTGCTTGGCGGAGATGTCGACGAACATGGTGTCGCCGCCGTACTCCTCGGCCACCAGGCCGTACTCGGTCAGCTGACCGCGCACCTTGGTCGGGTCGGCACCCTCGACGTCGATCTTGTTGACCGCGACCACGATCGGCACGTCGGCCGCCTTGGCGTGGTTGAGCGCCTCGACCGTCTGCGGCATGACGCCGTCGTTGGCCGCGACGACCAGGATCGCGATGTCGGTCGACTTCGCACCACGGGCACGCATGGCGGTGAACGCCTCGTGACCCGGGGTGTCGATGAAGGTGATCTTGCGCTCTTCGTCGTTGACCTCGGTCGCGACCTGGTAGGCACCGATGTGCTGGGTGATGCCGCCGGCCTCGCCCGCGATGACGTTCGTCTTGCGGATCGCGTCCAGCAGCCGGGTCTTACCGTGGTCGACGTGACCCATGACGGTGACGACCGGCGGACGGACCACCAGGTCCTCCTCGTCGCCCTCGTCCTCGCCGAACTCGATGTCGAAGGACTCGAGCAGCTCGCGGTCCTCCTCCTCCGGGCTGACGATCTGAACCGCGTAGTTCATCTCGTCGGCGAGGAGCTGCAGCGTCTCGTCGGAGACGGACTGCGTCGCGGTGACCATCTCGCCGAGGTTCATCATGACCGCGACGAGCGACGCCGGGTTGGCGTTGATCTTCTCCGCGAAGTCGGTGAGCGACGCGCCGCGGGAGAGACGGATGGTCTCGCCGTTGCCGCGCGGCAGCATCACGCCGCCGACGCTCGGGGCCTGCATGGCCTCGTACTCCTGGCGCCTCTGCCGCTTCGACTTGCGGCCACGACGCGCGGGACCGCCGGGACGGCCGAAGGCGCCCTGCGTGCCACCGCGGCCACCGGGACCGCCGGGACGGCCGCCGAAGCCGGGACGGCCACCGCCGCCACCGCCGGGGCCGCCGCCGAAGCCGCCGCCACCGCCGCCGGGACGACCGGCGAAACCGCCGCCACCGCCCGGACGGGCGCCGCCGCCACCACCAGGACGACCGGCGAAACCGCCGCCGGGACGACCGCCGCCGCCGCCGGGACGACCGGCACCGGCCGGACCTGCTCGCTAGAAAACACATGCCGGGGGCACCCCCAAAGGGAGTGCCCCCGGCTCTTTGCTCAAACGACCGGAAGACTCATGCCAGCCGTGCC
>NZ_JBSFDI010000039.1:0-54800 GCF_053593835.1 Streptomyces sp. NPDC002076 | reverse complement strand
TCCTCGGTGCTTTCCAGGTTCCCGCTCTCGCGTTTCCCTTTCCGGCGGTTCCGACTCTATCAGATCCTTTCGGCGTCTGACTCCCAGTCAGGGGGTTTGTCTTCGCGGCCGTTGGGCCGTTCCGACGAGTGAGACTTTAGCGGATTCCGTGCTCCCGAGCTAATCGGGGGCTGCGTCCTTTCGAACGCGGATTCCTCATTCCGCAATTACGCATGCCAAAACACTCGACACCGGAGCGTCGATTGCTGGTTGGTACTTGCGAAGTGGCTGTCCGGGGACCGACCGGAGTCGGCGCTCACGTCGGACAACTCGGAGAACACTACGGATCGGCGTGGCGTGTGTCAACTCTTGCCCCTGGTGCGCTCCGGAGGCGTACTCTGATCCACATGACGACGCGTACGTGTACCCAGCTGTGGTGGGCCGCCTGACGGCGGCCGTACTCACGTATGCATCCAACGGCCGCCGCTTCGGCGGCCGTTCTCGTATCTCCTCCGGACTCCGGGGGCCGGCCGCAGGAGCGGCGGTCCCGACCAGGAGGTGGAGTGGAGATGAAGCGGGTCTTCAGCGGGATTCAGCCGACCGGGCACCTGACGCTGGGCAACTACCTGGGAGCCCTGCGGCGCTGGGTGGACACGGATCAGCACCAGGCCGACTCGGTGTTCTGCGTCGTGGATCTGCACGCGCTGACGGTGGACCAGGATCCGGCGCGATTGCTCAGGCTCAGTCGGCAGACGGCGACGTTGATGCTGGCGGCGGGGCTCGATCCCGAGGTGTGCACGGTGTTCCTGCAGAGCCATGTCGACGAGCACACGAGGCTGTCGTATCTGCTGGAGTGCGTGGCGACCGACGGTGAGATGCGCCGGATGATCCAGTACAAGGAGAAGACAGCGAAGGTGCGGGAGCGCGGCGGGACCGTGCGGCTCTCCCTGCTGACGTATCCGGTGCTGATGGCGGCGGACATCCTGGGCTACGGCGCGGAGGAGGTCCCGGTCGGGGACGACCAGGTGCAGCATGTCGAGCTGGCGCGGGATCTGGCGGTGCGGTTCAACCAGCGGTTCGGGCACACGTTCGTGGTGCCGAGGGCCACGCGGCCGGCGGTGGCGGCGCGGGTGATGAATCTGCAGAGCCCGACGTCGAAGATGGGGAAGTCGGACGACTCGGGGCTGGGGGTCGTCTATCTGCTGGACGAGCCGGACGACGTGCGGAAGAAGGTCATGCGGGCCGTCACGGACAGCGGGCGGGACGTGGAGTACGACCGCGAGCGGCAGCCGGGGGTCTCGAACCTGCTGGAGATTCTCGCTGCGTGCACGGACGGGAACCCTGAGTCACTGGCAGGCGTTTACGACTCGTACGGCGCCTTGAAGAAGGACACCGCGGAAGCGGTGGTGGAGGTCCTCAGGCCCGTACAGGCCAGGCACAGGGAGCTGTGCGCCGATCCTGCCTATGTGGAGGGGGTGCTGCGGGATGGTGCGGAGAAGGCGAGGGCGATGGCCCGGCCGACCGTCGATGCGGCGTACCGGGCGATCGGGCTGTTGCCGCCGGTGTTCGATACGGCGTTGAGCGGGGTCGGGCGGTAGGGCCGGACGTTGGGCCTGCCCGTGCGGCTCGTGCGTGCGGGGGCGGGCGGCTGCCGGTGAGCGCCGTCGCCCCCGGGCGCAGGGTCAGTCCTTCTTGCCGGAGGCGAGTTCGCGGCTGCGGTCGCGGGCGGCTTCGAGGGCGGCGATGAGGGCGGCTCGTACGCCGTGGTTCTCCAGTTCGCGGATGGCGTTGATCGTCGTACCGGCCGGGGAGGTGACGTTCTCGCGGAGCTTGACGGGGTGTTCGCCGCTGTCGCGGAGCATCACGGCGGCGCCGATGGCGGACTGGACGATGAGGTCGTGGGCCTTGTCGCGGGGCAGGCCGAGCAGGATGCCGGCGTCGGTCATGGCCTCGACCAGGTAGAAGAAGTACGCGGGTCCGGAGCCGGACAGGGCGGTGCAGGCGTCCTGCTGGGTTTCGGGGACGCGGAGTGTCTTGCCCACGGCACCGAAGATCTCCTCGGCGTGCGCGAGGTGCTGCTCGGTGGCGTGGCTGCCGGCGGAGATGACCGACATGGCCTCGTCGACGAGGGCGGGGGTGTTGGTCATGACGCGGACGACCGGGGTGCCTGCGGTCAGGCGCTCCTCGAAGAAGGAGGTGGGGATACCTGCGGCGCCGCTGATGACCAGGCGGTCGGCGGGGACGTGCGGGGCGAGCTCGTCCAGGAGGGTGCCCATGTCCTGCGGCTTGACCGTGAGGATGAGGGTGTCGGCGGTCTTGGCGGCCTCGGTGTTGGTGACCGGGCTGACTCCATAGCGGGTGCGGAGTTCTTCGGCGCGTTCCGGGCGGCGGGCGGTGACCAGGAGGTCGGCGGGGGCCCAGCCGGCCCGGATCATTCCGCTGAGCAGGGCTTCGCCGATCTTGCCGGTGCCGAGGACTGCGACTTTCTGGCTCATGGGGTCATCCTCGCACCGGGCCGTGAGGGTGCGGGGGTTGTCCGGCAGGCGGAACACGGGCGCAGTGCGGCCGTCCGGCGCCGTGGGATCGGCGAAGGGCGGTCAGGCCGTGCGGCGCCGGAGGGTGGCCGCGCCCAGTACCAGGACCAGCAGCGCGCAGCCGGCCACGATCAGGACGTCCCGGACGAAGGTCGCGGTCATGTCGGTGTGGTGCAGGACCTGGTTCATGCCGTCGACGGCGTAGGACATCGGCAGGACGTCGGAGATGCCCGTGAGGACGGGCTGCATGTCGGACCGGGGAGTGAACAGGCCGCAGAGGAGGAGCTGGGGGAAGATCACCGCCGGCATGAACTGGACCGCCTGGAACTCCGAGGCGGCGAAGGCGGAGACGAAGAGGCCGAGGGCCGTGCCGAGCAGGGCGTCGAGGAGGGCGACGAGGAGGAGCAGCCAAGGTGAGCCGGTGACGTCGAGACCGAGCACCCACACGGCCAGTCCGGTGGCGAGGGCGGACTGGACGATGGCGATCGCGCCGAAGGCGAGGGCGTAGCCGGCGATGAGGTCGGCCTTGCCGAGGGGCATCGCCAGGAGGCGTTCGAGGGTGCCGGAGGTGCGTTCGCGCAGGGTGGCGATGGAGGTGACCAGGAACATCGTGATCAGCGGGAAGATGCCGAGCAGGGATGCGCCGATGTTGTCGAAGGTGCGCGGGCTGGCGTCGAAGACATAGCGCAGCAGGATCAGCATCAGGCATGGGATGAGGATCATCAGCGCGATGGTGCGCGGGTCGTGGCGGAGTTGGCGCAGGACCCGGGCGGCGGTGGCGGTGGTGCGGCCCGCGTTGATGACGCCGGTCGGGGCCGGGGCGGTCGTGGTGCTCGTCGTGCTGATCGTGCTCATCGGGTGCTCTCCTTGGGTCGGGCTGCCGCGGCGGCCTCGTCGACGAGGTGGAGGAAGGCGGCCTCGACGGTGTCGCTGCCGGTGCGGGTGCGCAGGGCGTCCGGGGAGTCGTCCGCGAGGATCTCGCCCTCGCGCATGAGGAGGAGGCGGTGGCAGCGCTCGGCCTCGTCCATGACGTGGGAGGAGACGAGGAGGGTGGCGCCGCGGGTGGCGGCGATGTCGTGGAAGAGGCGCCACAGGTCGCGGCGCAGTACGGGGTCGAGGCCGACGGTGGGTTCGTCCAGGACGAGGAGTTCGGGGGCGCCGAGCAGGGCCACGGCCAGTGAGACCCGGTTGCGCTGGCCGCCGGAGAGGTTGCCGGCGAGGGCGTCGGCGTGGCTGGTGAGGTCGACGTCGGTGATGGCCCGGGTGACGTGCTCGTGGCGGCGTTCGGCGGCTGCGCGGCCGGGGTCGAGGATCGCGGCGAAGTACTCCAGGTTCTGCCGGACGGTCAGGTCGTCGTAGACGGAGGCGTCCTGGGTGACGTAGCCGATGCGCGTGCGCAGGGCGGGGTGGCCGGCCGGATGGCCGAGGACCTGAAGGGTGCCGGTGACCTTGGCCTGGGTGCCCACGATCGAGCGCATGAGGGTCGACTTGCCGCAGCCGGAGGGGCCGAGCAGGCCGGTGACCTGGCCGCGGGGGACCGTGAAGTCGAGATGGTGGAGGACGGTGCGGGGGCCGCGGACGGCGGTGAGGTCGTGGGCCTGGACCGCTGGGGTGGAGGCCTGGCTCGGTGGGTCCGGCACGTAATTCATCATGCGATGAATAATGTTCGCGGATGGGTCCGTGCGTCAAGGGGCCGGCCGGTCACAGATGCGCAAGCGGCGGCCGGGACGAGCCCGGCCGCCGCTCCGGGCGACGCCTCTTCGCTGATGTTTCTTCGCTGATGTCTGTTCGCTGATCAGGATTTGGTGGCGACGAGCAGAAGCACGTCGTAGGTCTCCTCGACCATGCCGTCGGGGAAGGTCTTCAACAGGTGGGCGCGCTCCTCTTCCAGGAAGGCGGTCCTGCGGGCCTCGGGCGTGAGGAGGAGCGCCGAGTGGCTGCCGATGTTCGCGAGGTGGGTGTCGATCGTGACGCGGCGGCTCCAGCGGACCTCCCGGCGGCTGAAGCGGAGGCGGCCGCTGGGGTCGGCCAGTTCCGTGCGGCTGGCTTTCCGCTTCTCGGCGGCGACGTCCACACCGAGGAAGCGGCCGATACGGTGGGCTGCCTCGGCGATCCACTCCACGTCCAAGGCGTCGCGGTTCCACCACAGCGCCAGCGCACCGCCCGGCCGCAGCACCCGCAGCGCTTCCGGCACCGAGTGGGCGGTGTCGGTCCAGTGCCAGGCCTGGGCGTAGGTGATGAAGTCGGCGTGGGCGTCGGCGATGGGAAGGGCGTTGCCGTTGCCGCGGACGATCGGGAGATGCGGCAGCACGCGGCGGAACTCGGCGGCCATGCCCTCACCGGGTTCGACGGCGAGCACGTCGGCGCCGCGGGCCTGCAGGAGGGCGGTCCCGATACCGGTACCGGCCCCGACGTCCACGACCCTGGAACCGGACAGCGACCGGCCGGCCAGTTCCTCGACGGCGTCGAAGAGGGCGGGCGGGTAGGAGGGGCGGTTCGCGGCGTACTGGGCGGCAGCCGAGTCGAAGGAGCGCGCGCGGGCCGCGGGCGAGGGCGGGGGTGCGGGCGGTTGTGTCACGGTCATACGACCATGGTGGGGCGGCGGGAACGTGACGTCAGCGGCTTTTCGGAGCAGTCCGACCACGGGTACGAGGCATCACCGGCGGCGCATCCGCCGTCCACCGCCGGCCCCTGCCGCCAGCGCCCCGGTGGCCACGGGGGCAGGCATCACCGGCGACCCCCTCGTCTGACTACTGCGAGCCCTTGGTGTCAGTGCCCTGGAGACCATGGGGAGCAGGCATCACCGGCGCCCCTTCATCCGCCCACCGCGGACCCCGTCGCCAGCACCCACTTCCAACCGCACCAAGCAACCACGGCCAGCAAGCCTCACCGGCGACGCATCCGCTGCCCACCCAAGCCCCCCGCCGCCAGCCCCTACTGACCACCAAGAGCAGACATCACCGGCGTCCCCTCATCTGACCACCACGAGCCGTTGGAGCCAGCGCCCCTGGGGACCACGGGGAGCAGGCATCACCGGCGCCCCGTCATCCGCCCACCGCGGACCCTGTCGCCAGCACCCACTTCCAACCGCACCAAGCAACCACGGCCAGCAAGCCTCACCGGCGACGCATCCGCTGCCCACCCAAGCCCCCTGCCGCCAGCCCCTACTGACCACCAAGAGCAGACATCAACGGCGCCCCCTCACCTGACCACCCATCTGACCAGCGCAAGCCCCTGCCACCAGCCCCCTGCCAACCGCCGGAGGCTCACGTCACCGGCGGCGCTTCTTCTTCGACGGGTTGCCGGTGCGGCGGGTGGTGCGGCGGGCGTGGTCCTCGCGGGCCTTCTCGTACTCCTCACGGTGCAGCTTCTCGCCCGGGGCCTCGGTGAGGGAGCGGAAGAAGTAGGCGAGGAGGGAGCCGACGAAGCCGATGGCGAGCAGGCCGCGCAGGGAGGCCTGGCGCTGTGGGTCGTGGCGCTTGCCGAAGCCTTCCCAGGTGTTGCGGAAGGCGAGCGCGCTGCAGATCGCGAACATGGCGATGATCAGCACGGTGACGAAGGAGCCGGTGTCGGCGATCCGGATGCCCTCGTATGCGAAGCGGAGGACCAGGCAGGAGGCGACGGCCGCGGCGAGGGAGCCGACGGCGACGCCGGCGCGGCGGGCCGCGTAGCCGTTGTCGTGGTTCACCCAGGTGGTGCCGAAGAAGCGGAGGGGCTCGGGGCGGGGCCCGCCGCCCAGGGCCGTACCGTCCGAGGAGCCCGCCGGGGTGTCCGGGGTACCGGTTTCGTCGCTCACGGAACGATTATGGCGCCGGGTGGCGGCGGGCTCCCGGAGGGGGGTCAGCCGCAGCGCGGGGCGATGTAGCCGTCGCTGCCGGTCTGGACGTAGGCGTCCGAGACGAACTCGCCGTTGTCGACGTTGTCCCAGATGTTCGACGTGCCGTACGGGCCGGTCACCGTCGTGCCCGGGGTCTGGCAGAAGATCGGGACCTGCGCTCCCTCGGCCAGGACGCGCACGATGTTGTAGCTGGTGCCGGGGCCGCTGCGGACGTTCAGGCGGACACCCGGGGCGACCGGGTAGTAGCGGAGGTCCAGGGCGGACGCCGAGGCCGCCGAACCGATCACCGTGAGAAAGGCTCCCGCGGCGGCGAGTACGGCGGTCCTGCGCGTGAGTGAAGCCCTCTCTGCCCTCGTCCTCTCAGTGATGATGCGTCTCAGGCGCAGCGCGGGGCGATGTAGCCGTCGCTGCCGGTCTGGACGTAGGCGTCGGACACGTACTCGCCGCTGTCGATGTTGTCCCAGATGTTCGACGTGCCATAGGGCCCCGTCACGGTCGTGCCCGGGGTCTGGCAGAAGATCGGTACCCGGATCCCCTCGGTGAGGACCCGGACGATGCTGTAGTTGGTGCCCGGTCCGCTGCGGACGTTCAGGCGGACACCCGGCGCGACCGGGTACGTGTGGACACCCGACTCCGTGGTGAAAGACTCGCTCTCGCCGCCGCTCGCGGCTTCCGTGTGCTCGACAGACATGACAGACCTCCCCCGCTCGGCCCCACGACTGTGCTGGGGCCCGTTGGTTCCCTCGAATCGTGTTCTGAAACACGTGTGCGTAACTCGCGCGCGAAGGCTAGCAAGCCGCCTCTGTCTCGCACGAGTCATCGACTAGGCTCCGTGCGTCGCGCGCGCGGACGAACAGCACGGGGGTGGTCCATGACGCCACAGCGCAGCACCGGAGCGGGCGCGGAAGCGGAACTTCCCGAATACGCCGGTCACTACCACCTGGAGTCCTGTCTGGGGTCCGGGGGCATGGGCGTGGTGCATCTGGCCCGCAGCACCTCTGGACTGAGGCTCGCCGTGAAGGTCGTACACGCCGAGTTCGCGAGAGACCGCGAGTTCAGAGGCCGTTTCCGGCAGGAGGTGGCGGCGGCCCGGAGGGTGAGCGGCGCCTTCACCGCGCCCGTCGTCGATGCCGATCCGGAGGCCGAACGGCCCTGGATGGCCACGCTGTTCATCCCCGGTCCGACTCTCTCGGAGTATGTGAAGCGGAACGGGCCGATGCCGGCGGCCCAGTTGCGGCGGCTCATGGCCGGGCTCGCCGAGGCGTTGCGCGACATCCATCGGGTGGGGGTCGTGCACCGGGATCTCAAGCCGAGCAATGTGCTGCTGGCCGAGGACGGGCCGAAGGTCATCGACTTCGGCATCTCCCGGCCGAAGGACAGTGAACTGCGCACCGAGACCGGCAAGTTGATCGGCACGCCGCCGTTCATGGCACCGGAGCAGTTCCGGCGGCCCCGGGAAGTGGGGCCGGCGGCCGACATCTTCGCCCTCGGGTCGGTGATGGTGCACGCGGCGACCGGGCGGGGGCCGTTCGACTCCGACAGCCCCTATGTCGTCGCGTACCAGGTGGTGCACGACGAGCCGGATCTGACCGGGGTGCCGGAGAGTCTCGCCCCGCTGGTGCTGCGGTGTCTCGCCAAGGAGCCCGAGGACCGGCCCACTCCCGACGAGCTGATGCGTGAGCTGCGGTCGGTGGCGGCGTCGTACGACACGCAGGCGTTCATACCGGCGCAGCGCACCGGGGACGACGCGCCGACTGACGAACCCTCCGGCGCCGAGCCGGTGCCCGGCTCCCGCAGGCGCTTCGCCAAGCGCACGGCTCTCGGCGCCGGGGCGCTCGTCCTTGCCCTTGCCCTGGGTGGTGTGCTCACCGGCCTGCTGCGCGCCGGCGACGACGGTGGTCCCGCGGCCAAGGAGACCAGCGCCCCCACCACCGCTGCCGGATTCGCCGCATGGCGCGCCAAGCCCGTCGGGAAGGGCTCGGGGATGCCTCAATGCGTCCACGGGGCCGGGAGGTTGCTCTGCTTCCGTTCCGGCCTGGCGTTCGCCCTCGATCCCACGAACGGCTCCCTCCTGTGGCGGCGGCCGGTCGCCGAGGAACGGACGAGCGACGCTCCCGCTCTCTCGGGCGGCCTCCTGTTGCTGCCCACGGACGGCGGCCGGCGAGTCGTGGCGCTCGATCCCGCCTCGGGCAGGCCGCGCTGGCAACGGGCCATGCCCGCGAACACGGGGATACGGTTCACCGGGTCCATGCTCCTGGTCACCGGCACGGACGGTGCGGTCACCGGGGTGGCCGGGAAATCGGGAGAGATCAAGTGGCATCGCCGGGTGTCCGGGAGTACGACCCCTCTTCTGGCCTCCTACGACGGCGATCCGCTGGCCTATGCCACCGGCGCCTCGGCGCAAGGGGCGGACACGCTGGTCACCGCCCTGGAACCGCGCACCGGTGCGGTGCGGTGGGAAGCGCGGCTGAAGGGCCTGCTGCGGCCCATCGGCAGCCAGGGCCATTCCCTGTTCCTGCTGTCCCTCGACCCCGTCTCGGGGGACGCGAAGGCTGTCGTCCGGTACACACCGGCCGTGAAGGCCGTACGCCGCGTCGCCCTGTCCTTCCCGCTCACGGCACCCCACGCCGACGTACGCGGCAATGTCGTGCAGCTGCTGGCGACCGGCGGGTCACTGGACGCGGTCGACCTCGGCACGGGTAAGCGGCTGTGGCACACGGAAACGTCGGTGAGCCGCGGTTCGGCGCCGGTCGCCTCCGCCGACCACGTCTACTTCACCGCTCCCGACGGGCGCCTGCTCGCCGTCGACGCACGCGACGGAAGCCTGGTGGGACAGACATCGCCGCGGCTCGGTGCGAACGCGGGCGAGGTCTCGGCCGCCCTGCCCAGCCCGCTGCTCATCGGCACGCATGTCTACGCCGCCTCCCCCGACGGAACCGTCTTCGCCGTGGACGGACGCGACCCGAAGACCTGGTGACGGACGCGACCCGAAGACTTGGTGACATGCGAAGGGGCCGCCCCCGCGCGGGAGGCGGCCCCTGCCGGTCGTACGGGTCTCAGCCCAGCTTGGTCACGTCCCGCACCGCGCCCTTGTCGGCGCTGGTGGCCATCGCGGCGTAGGCCCGCAGCGCCGCGGAGACCTTGCGGTCGCGGTTCTTCGGGGCGTAGACGCCGTTCAGGGACTGCTCTCGGCGGGCGAGTTCGGCCTCGTCGACCAGGAGCTCGATCGTGCGGTTCGGGATGTCGATGCGGATGCGGTCGCCGTCCTGGACGAGGGCGATGGTGCCGCCGGAGGCCGCCTCGGGGGAGGCGTGGCCGATGGACAGGCCCGAGGTGCCGCCGGAGAAGCGGCCGTCGGTGATCAGGGCGCAGGTCTTGCCCAGGCCGCGGCCCTTCAGGTACGAGGTCGGGTAGAGCATCTCCTGCATGCCGGGGCCGCCCTTGGGGCCCTCGTAGCGGATGACGACGACGTCGCCGTCCTTGACCTCGTGGGTGAGGATGCGCTGGACGGCCTCCTCCTGGGACTCGCAGACGACCGCCGGGCCCTCGAAGGTCCAGATCGACTCGTCCACGCCGGCCGTCTTCACCACGCAGCCGTCGACGGCCAGGTTGCCCTTGAGGACCGCGAGGCCGCCGTCCTTGGAGTACGCGTGCTCGACGGAGCGGATGCAGCCGCCCTCCGCGTCCTCGTCCAGCGCCTCCCAGCGCTCGGACTGGGAGAAGGCCTCGGCGGAGCGGACGCAGCCCGGGGCCGCGTGCCACAGCTCCACCGCCTCCGGGGACGGGCTGCCGCCACGGACGTCCCAGGTCTTCAGCCAGTCGGCCAGGGACGGACTGTGGACGGCGTGCACGTCCTCGTTGAGCAGGCCCGCGCGGTGGAGTTCGCCCAGCAGGGCCGGGATGCCGCCGGCGCGGTGCACGTCCTCCATGTAGTACGTGCGGTTCTTCGCCACGTTGGGCGCCACCTTCGCCAGGCACGGCACCCGGCGGGAGACGGCGTCGATCTGCTCCAGGCCGAAGGGGACGCCGGCCTCCTGGGCGGCGGCCAGCAGGTGCAGGATCGTGTTGGTGGAGCCGCCCATCGCGATGTCCAGGGCCATGGCGTTCTCAAAGGCCTGGAAGGTGGCGATGTTCAGCGGGAGGACCGTGTCGTCGTCCTGCTCGTAGTAGCGGCGGGTGAGGTCCATGACCGTGCCGGCCGCGTCGACGTAGAGCTGCTTGCGCGCGGTGTGGGTGGCGAGGACCGAGCCGTTGCCGGGCAGGGACAGGCCGATGGCCTCGGTCAGACAGTTCATCGAGTTGGCGGTGAACATGCCGGAACAGCTGCCGCAGGTCGGACAGGCGTTCTCCTCGATCCGGAGGATGTCCTCGTCGGAGATCTTGTCGTTGACGGCGTCGGAGATCGCGTCGACCAGGTCGAGCGTGCGGACCGTGCCGTCGACCAGGGTGGCGCGGCCGGACTCCATCGGGCCGCCGGAGACGAAGACCGTCGGGATGTTCAGGCGCAGGGCCGCCAGCAGCATGCCCGGGGTGATCTTGTCGCAGTTGGAGATGCAGACCAGGGCGTCGGCGCAGTGGGCCTCGACCATGTACTCCACCGAGTCCGCGATCAGGTCGCGGGAGGGCAGGGAGTACAGCATGCCGCCGTGGCCCATCGCGATGCCGTCGTCCACGGCGATCGTGTTGAACTCGCGCGGGATGCCGCCCGCCTCCTTGATCGCCTCGCTGACGATCCGGCCGACCGGCTGCAGATGGGTGTGGCCCGGCACGAACTCGGTGAAGGAGTTGGCGACGGCGATGACGGGCTTCCGGCCGATGTCCGCACCAGGTACACCGGAGGCGCGCATAAGGGCGCGGGCGCCCGCCATGTTGCGGCCGTGGGTGACTGTGCGGGACCTCAGCTCGGGCATCGTCGCTCGCTCCTTCGAAGATCTGCCAGACATTTCTGGTTGTCTCCGAGCGTACGCCGGTGCTCCAAACGCTGGACACGGCTGTCCGGAATGCGGGACGCCCATCTCGCCGGTACGGACCCCGGTGTGCGGCTCAGGCGCTGGTCAGATGGTGCTGTACGACCGGTGCCACACGCGCGATGATCTGCTCCAGGTCGGCGGAGGCCAGCGGCTCCAGCTTGACGACGTACCGCATCATCGCCGTACCCACCAGTTGCGCGGCGGCCAGCTCGGCGCGCAGCTCGGCGTCCGGCAGGTCCACCTGGGCGGCGACGCGGCGCAGCAGCTGGGAGGCGATGAGCCGGCGGAAGACGGCGGCGGCGGTCTCGTTGTTCAGGGCGGACCGGACGATCGCGAGGACCGGTGAACGGGTCGTGGGGTTCTCCCAGACGCCGAAGATGAAACGGGTCAGCCGCTCCCCCACCGCTTCCACGGGACCGGCGGCCACCGCCTCGGGGGCGTTCAGCGCGGGCGCGAAGGCCACCGCGATCGCCGCCTCGAAGACCTGCTCCTTGGTGCCGAAGTAGTGGTGGACCAGCGCGGAGTCGACACCGGCCGCCTTGGCGATACCGCGCACGGACGCCTTCTCGTAGCCGCGCTCGGAGAACTCCTCGCGAGCGGCGGAGAGGATGCGGTCGCGGGTGTCGGCGGATTCCGTGCGCGGCGGCCTGCCTCTTCTGCGGGGGGACTGCTCGTGGTCGTTCATCGCCGAGGCACCCGTACCGCGGACGTCAGGTGCTTGCGGGTGAAGGCCAGGGCCTCGGCGAGGTCGGCCTCGCGCTCGGCGCTGGACATCGCCCGCCGGGTGTTGACCTCGATGACCACATGGCCGTCGAACCGGGAGACGGCCAGGTGCTCCAGCAGCTCGGCGCAGGGCTGGGTGCCGCGGCCCGGCACCATGTGCTCGTCCTTGGCCGAGCCCCGGCCGTCGGCGAGATGGACGTGGCCGAGGCGGTCGCCCATGCGGCCGGCCATCTCCAGGGCGTCCGTGCGGGCCGTCGCCGTGTGGCTGAGGTCGATCGTGAAGTGCCGGTAGTCGTGCTGGGTGACGTCCCAGTCGGGGGCGTAGGCGAGCATCTCGCGGTCGCGGTAGCGCCACGGGTACATGTTCTCGACGGCGAAGCGTACGTCCGTCTCGTCCGCCATCCGCCAGATCCCGTCGACGAAGTCGCGCGCGTACTGCCGCTGCCAGCGGAAGGGCGGGTGTACGACGACGGTGGAGGCACCCAGTTTCTCGGCGGCCGCCCGGGCCCGCTGGAGCTTGACCCAGGGGTCCGTCGACCAGACCCGCTGGGTGATCAGCAGGCAGGGGGCGTGGACGGCCAGGATCGGGATGCCGTGGTAGTCCGACAGGCGGCGCAGCGCCTCTATGTCCTGGCTGACCGGGTCGGTCCACACCATGACCTCGACGCCGTCGTAGCCGAGGCGCGCGGCGATCTCGAAGGCGGTCGCGGTGGACTCCGGGTACACGGAGGCCGTCGACAGCGCGATACGCACGTCCGTTGGTTCAGCCACGTCCGTCACCTTACGGCGTTGAGTGGTGCCGGTGTTGGGTGCCCATTCGCCGTTGTGACTTTCGCCATTTGCGCGAGTGCGGGTGTGTGGCCGCTTCTCGCGCCCGCGCGGCGGAGCCGCACATCGATGCAGCCCGTGCCCCTTTCTGGGCGCTAATCGCTCCCCATGTGATCGAGGCGCCGGAGGATCACGCCCTCCCGCAGAGCCCACGGGCAGACCTCCAGGTTCTCCACCCCGAACAGGTCCATCGCGCCCTCCGCCACCAGGGCGCCCGCCAGGAGCTGGCCGGCGCGGCCCTCGGAGACGCCGGGAAGCTCGGCACGCTGATCCGCCGTCATGCCGGCCAGGCGCGGGACCCAGGCCTCCAGGGACTCGCGCTTGAGTTCGCGCTGGACGTAGAGGCCCTCGGCGCTGCGGGCCGCGCCGGCGATGCGGGCGAGCTGCTTGAAGGTCTTGGACGTGGCGACCACGTGGTCGGGGGCGCCGAAGCGGCTGAATTCGCCGACCGTGCGGGCGATCTCGGTACGGACATGGCGGCGCAGGGCGCGCACGGCCCCGGGAGCGGGCGGGTCGCCGGGCAGCCAGCCCGCGGTGAGCCGGCCGGCGCCGAGCGGCAGGGAGACGGCGGCGTCCGGCTCCTCGTCTATGCCGTAGGCGATCTCCAGGGAGCCGCCGCCGATGTCCAGGACCAGCAGCTTTCCGGCGGACCAGCCGAACCAGCGGCGGACCGCGAGGAAGGTGAGGCGGGCCTCCTCCGCACCGGCGAGGACCTGGAGTCGTACGCCCGTCTCGTCCGCCACGCGCGCGAGGACCTCGTCGGCGTTGGTGGCCTCCCGGACGGCGGAGGTCGCGAACGGCAGCAGGTCCTCGACGCCCTTGTCCTCGGCGGCCTGGAGCGCGTCCTGCACGACTGCGACCAGCTTGCGGATGCCGTCGTCGTCGATGGCACCGCTGTCGTCGAGCAGCTGGGCGAGCCGAAGTTCGGCCTTGTGCGAATGCGCGGGCAGCGGGCGCGCGCCGGGGTGGGCGTCCACCACCAGCAGATGCACCGTGTTCGAACCCACGTCCAGGACACCGAGTCTCATATACGGAACGCTACTGCCAGATCGCCCGCCGACGGTCCCCGGTGCGGCCCTCGGCCACTTACCCTGGACATGTGCCAAAGACGAAAAAGGCGAAGGACCACAAATCCTCCAAGGGATTGAAGGATTCTGCACAGGCGAAGGCGTCGTCCGTGACCAAGAAGTCGAAGCAGGCCAAGCAGGCTCCGCAGATGAGCGACGAGAAGGGGCTCGACTTCGCGCGCGCCTGGGTGGAGTTTCCCGATCCTGCGGACGACGAGCAGGTCTTCCGCTGTGATCTGACATGGCTGACCTCTCGCTGGAACTGCATCTTCGGCAGCGGCTGCCAGGGCATCCAGGCGGGCCGCGCGGACGACGGGTGCTGCTCGCTGGGCGCGCACTTCTCGGACGAGGACGACGAGAAGCGGGTCGCCGAGCATGTGGCCCGGCTCACGCCGGAGATCTGGCAGCACCACGACGAGGGCACGCGGAACGGCTGGGTGTCCAAGGACGAGGAGGGCTCCCGCCAGACCCGCCCCTACCAGGGCTCCTGCATCTTCCAGAACCGGCCCGGCTTCGCGGGCGGCGCGGGCTGCTCGCTGCACATCCTCGCGCTGCGGGAGGGCCGGGAGCCGCTGGAGACCAAGCCGGACGTGTGCTGGCAGCTGCCGATCCGGCGCACGTACGACTGGATCGACCGCCCCGACGACACCCGGGTCCTGCAGATCTCCATCGGTGAGTACGACCGCCGGGGCTGGGGTCCGGGCGGCCACGACCTGCACTGGTGGTGCACCTCGGCGACCTCCGCACACGGCGCGGGCGAGCCGGTCTACGTCTCCTACCGGGCCGAGCTGACCGAACTGATGGGCAAGGCCGGCTACGACCGCCTGGCCGAGCTCTGCGAACAGCGCCTGGCCTCCCAGCTGCCCCTGATCGCCCCCCACCCCGCCGACCCGACCCCATAACCGCGGCGAGCCGGGGTTCCCCCGCCGGCCCACCGGCGTCCGCCCACGCCCATTCGCGGTCCACGGCGGCCCCGGCCACGGTGATTGGCAGATCCGTTCCACCCACACCCACCCCTCCGTCCCGGCACAGCACCGCCTGACCTTCGACGTTTCGCGCCGACGCCGGTACAGGCCACCCCCGGCGCTTCCCCCTCCCCCGCCGGCCGACCTCCGGCCAGCCCGCCCCCGGCACCCCTCCCCACCGGCCAAGCCCCGCCCTACCCCCCAGACGGACTCGACGCATCGCTGCCGGACGGCGGCGGCGGTGAGGTCGGCGGTGGGGAATCCGGTGGGGTCGGGTCTGGGGAGGTGGGGGGGTCGGTGGTCGGTGGCGTGGAGGGCGGGGTGGAAGGGGGCGTCGTGGGCGGTGTGGTCGGTGGGGGTGGGGTGGGGGATGCGCTGGTGGGTGGAGGGGTCGGGCCGTGCGTGGGGGCCGTGCCGTAGCCGTCGATCGTGACCACCGCGCCCGCCGGGGAAATCGCCAGCTTTGCCTGCCAGTGGCCGGAGGGCTCGCGGAGGTGGTCGACGTACACCTTGATCGTCAACGTGTCGCCGGGCTTCAGGGTTCCCGTGGACTGGCTCGGATACAGCCAGGGCGCTGTCGTGGACGCGGACCAGCGGACCGGGGAGGAGCCGGACGCGGTGAGGGTGATCAGGGTGGTGTCGCCGTCGTTCGCGGCGCTGACCGCGAGGTGCCCGGCGCCCTTCGTGCCCGCTCCGGTCACGCTGACGACCTCCACGGAGACGTCCGCCTTGCCGTCCTTGCCGATGCGGACGCCCGGCTTCACGCTCGCGTTCCCGGCGTTCTCGTAGCCGCCGGCCGGATCACTGCCGAGGACGTCGGGTCCCTGGGCCTCGCGCGCCGTGGCGGAGGGCCCCTCCCCGTCCGCCGTCGGCGCGCCCCGGTAGGCGGCCCACAGGGCCAGGACGGGCGCGGCCAGCACCGTGGCGACGACCGTGGTCGTCACCGCACGCGCGCGTAGCCGGTCACGGCGGGCCGCGCGGTCCTTGGGGTCCATGGGGAAGCCGCGCCGGTCGAAGCGGGGGACCGCCGCTCCACGCGCGCGTGGCTGGTGCGCCAGGGCGACACGCAGGGCCCCTCTGGGTGCCTCCAGGACGGGCAGTTCGGCGGGGGTGACCGTGGCGCCGGGCCAGTGGCCGGGCACGGCGCGCTCGGCGGTGCGGCGGCAGCGCGGGCAGTCGTCGACGTGCCGGACCAGTTCGCGGCGCAGCGCCGTGCTCAGGACCAGCCCGCTGTCCCCCGTGAGATGGGCCACGCCCGGACAGCCGCCGGTCTCGACCACGGCGAGCGCCGCGCGGGTGCGTTCGACCTCGCAGGCGGCGGAGGCGAGCAGTTCGCGTGCGGCCGCCGGTTCCATGCCGAGGACGGCGGCGACCTCCTGCGCGGCCAGGTGGTGGCGCACGGCCAGTTCCAGGGCCTCGCGCTGCTCGGGGGTCGTACCGGCCGCCTCCGGCCAGGCGAGCAGGGCCAGTTCGCGGCGCCGCTGTTCCTGGACCTCGGGGGCGACGGGCGGTTCGGGCACCTGGCGCCGGGTCGCGGGGCGGCCCGCCGCATGCGTGGCCTGACGTTTCTGCTTGGCTTCGGCCAGCTTGCGCAGGCACGCCCAGCGGGCCAGCGCGTACAGCCAGGCCCTGCGGTCGGCGGCGGCCTCGGGGACACGGTGTGCGCGCCGCTCGGCCAGGGCGAGGACGTCGCCGAGGGCGGCGGTGGCCGCGTCGTGGTCGCACAGCACCGACAGACAGTAGGTGAACAGCCCGTCCAGGTACGGTTCGTAGCGCGCCGGCGGCCGCTGGGCGAGGGTGCGCGCGGCGGCGCGGTCGCGACCCTCCCGCGCATCGCGGGCCTCTCCGGCACCGCGACCCTCGCGGGCATCACGACCTTCCCGCGCCTCTCGTGCTTCGCGCGCCCCTCGTGCTTCACGCGCCTCGCCGCGCACTCGGTGCGCGCCGGTGGTGCGGGTGGTGGTCTCCGGACTGCTGCTCATCACCCGTGCGACCGTAGGCGGCGCCGGAGTGCCCCTTCTCCAAGCTTGAGCACTTTTAATTCGTACGGGTGAAACGATCCCTCATAAGGGGACAGGAACCTTTTGTTCCGTGGCTCGAAGCCGACGGCTGATGGCCGATACCGGTTCACCCACACACATCCCGGGGATCCGTTGTCAGTGCCGCGGGCTACGGTTTCCGCATGGCTGCCCGTACCAAGACCACCAAGGACCGCCCGTCCTACCGCTGCACCGAGTGCGGCTGGCAGACGGCCAAGTGGCTCGGCCGCTGCCCCGAGTGCCAGGCCTGGGGCACGGTCGAGGAGTACGGCGCGCCCGCGGTCCGTACGACGGCCGCGGGTCGGGTCACCACCTCCGCGCTGCCGATCGGGCAGGTCGACGGCCGGCAGGCCACCGCCCGCACCACCGGCGTGCCGGAGCTGGACCGGGTGCTCGGCGGCGGTCTCGTCCCCGGCGCGGTCGTGCTGCTCGCGGGCGAGCCCGGCGTCGGCAAGTCCACGCTGCTGCTGGACGTGGCCGCCAAGTCCGCGAGCGCCGAGCACCGCACCCTCTATGTGACCGGCGAGGAGTCGGCGAGCCAGGTGCGGCTGCGCGCGGATCGCATCGGCGCCCTCCATGACGAGCTGTATCTGGCCGCCGAGACCGATCTCTCCGCCGTCCTCGGCCACTTGGACGAGGTCAAGCCCTCCCTGCTGATCCTCGACTCGGTGCAGACGGTCGCCTCCCCGGAGATCGAGGGCGCACCCGGTGGCATGGCCCAGGTGAGGGAGGTCGCGGGCGCGCTCATCCGCGCCTCCAAGGAGCGCGGGATGTCCACGCTCCTCGTGGGCCATGTCACAAAGGACGGCGCGATCGCGGGCCCCCGCCTCCTGGAACACCTCGTGGACGTCGTCCTCCACTTCGAGGGCGACCGGCACGCGCGCCTGCGCCTGGTGCGCGGTGTGAAGAACCGCTACGGCGCCACGGACGAGGTCGGCTGCTTCGAACTGCACGACGAGGGCATTACCGGACTTGCCGACCCAAGCGGACTTTTCCTGACGCGTCGTGCCGAACCGGTCCCCGGCACCTGTCTGACCGTCACCCTTGAGGGCCGCCGCCCGCTGGTGGCCGAGGTGCAGGCGCTGACCGTGGACTCCCAGATCCCCTCCCCGCGGCGTACGACCTCGGGCCTGGAGACCTCGCGCGTGTCGATGATGCTGGCCGTCCTGGAGCAGCGCGGCCGGATCAGCGCGCTCGGCAAGCGGGACATCTACTCCGCGACGGTCGGCGGGGTGAAGCTGTCGGAGCCGGCCGCCGACCTCGCCATCGCCCTCGCGCTCGCCTCCGCCGCCAGCGACACTCCGCTGCCGAAGAACCTGGTCGCGATCGGCGAGGTGGGCCTCGCGGGCGAGGTGAGACGGGTCACGGGCGTGCAGCGCAGGCTCACCGAGGCCCACCGGCTGGGCTTCACGCACGCGCTGGTGCCGACCGATCCGGGCAAGGTGCCGCCCGGCATGAAGGTCCTGGAAGTCGCTGACATGGGTGACGCGCTGCGGGTGCTGCCGCGCTCCCGTCGCCGAGAGGCCCCGCGGGAGGCGGAGGACCGCCGGTAGACTTTGCCCAGGTCTCGCCCGTCCGTACGAACCGAGTGCGGGTCACGGGGGCGCGTCAGAACCTGCGACCGGAGGAGTGCAGTGGCAGCCAACGACCGGGCAGCAGCTCCCGGAAAAATCGGTGGGAGTGCCGGTTCCGATGGCCTGATGCGCGCCTCCCTGAGCGCCGTGGCTCCTGGTACGGCCCTGCGTGACGGGCTCGAGCGGGTGCTGCGCGGCAACACCGGCGGACTCATCGTCCTCGGTTCCGACAAGACGGTCGAGGCGATGTGCACGGGCGGGTTCGTCCTGGACGTGGAGTTCACCGCCACCCGGCTGCGGGAGCTGTGCAAGCTGGACGGCGGCATCGTGCTGTCCTCGGACCTGTCGAAGATCCTGCGCGCGGGCGTGCAGCTGGTGCCGGACCCGACGATCCCCACGGAGGAGACGGGCACCCGGCACCGCACGGCGGACCGGGTCAGCAAGCAGGTCGGCTTCCCCGTGGTCTCCGTCTCCCAGTCCATGCGCCTGATCGCCCTCTACGTCGACGGTCAGCGGCGCGTCCTGGAGGACTCGGCGGCGATCCTCTCCCGCGCGAACCAGGCGCTGGCCACGCTGGAGCGGTACAAGCTGCGGCTGGACGAGGTGGCCGGCACCCTCTCGGCGCTGGAGATCGAGGACCTGGTCACGGTGCGGGATGTGTCCGCCGTCGCGCAGCGCCTGGAGATGGTCCGGCGCATCGCCACCGAAATCGCCGAGTACGTGGTCGAACTGGGCACGGACGGTCGTCTTCTCGCGCTCCAGCTGGAGGAGTTGATCGCGGGGGTCGAGCCCGACCGTGAGCTGGTCGTCCGGGACTATGTCCCCGAGCCGACCGCCAAGCGCTCCCGTACGGTCGAGGACGCCCTCTCCGAGCTGGACGCGCTGACCCACGCCGAGCTGATCGAACTCGGCACGGTGGCGCGGGCGCTGGGCTACACGGGTTCGCCGGAGACCCTCGACTCCGCGGTGTCCCCGCGGGGCTTCCGGCTGCTGGCCAAGGTGCCGCGGCTGCCGGGCGCGATCATCGACCGGCTGGTGGAGCACTTCGGCGGCCTGCAGAAGCTGCTCGCCGCGAGCGTGGACGACCTGCAGACCGTGGACGGCGTGGGCGAGGCCCGGGCGAGGAGCGTCCGGGAAGGCCTGTCGCGCCTGGCCGAGTCCTCCATTCTGGAGCGGTACGTCTGAGTTCGGACCGTGCGCCCCAACTCCGGTACGGCTTCTCCCAGTTGATCCAAATCACCTTGCCCGCGGCGATCACGCCGGGGTAGCGTGGCCCCGACCAAAATGTTCGATTTTAAATTCGAACTGCGTAGGGGGAAATCATATGAAGAAGCGCCTCATGGGCACGTTCGCCGCCGCGGCTGTTCTCGCCCCGGCACTGACCCTTGCGGGCACGGGGCAGGCGTTCGCTGCCGGCAACCCCGTCACCTGGAAGAACAACGGCACCGGCAAGTACCTGGCGTACTTCAACTTCCGCGTCCGTACGACGAACGCGGACCCGTCCCAGAGCGCGTCCCTGAAGTGGGACGAGTACAAGCAGTCCGACGGCACCTACCTCATGAAGCACCACGGGACCGGGAAGTGCCTCGACAGCAACCGCAACGGTGACGTGTACATCGGCACCTGCAACGGCGGCGACTACCAGAAGTGGTACGAGAGCCACGACTCCTCCGGCTGGCGGCTGAAGGACAAGGCCACCGGGCGCGTCCTCGAGGCGTGGGGCGACGGGTCGGTCAGCACCGCGGACGACGCGCGCGTCCCGGCCCAGCGCTGGAGCTGAACCACATTTCGCCACGCGTGACAGAAGCACCCCCGGCCTCGTCGAGGCCGGGGGTGCTTCTTCTGCGGCGACGGCTCAGTCGGCCGACAGCACGAAGGACGCCTGCATCTTCCCGAACCCGGGCGCCCTCGCCTCCAGCAGATAGGTGCCCGCCTTCGCCGAGCCCGCGGAGGGCGTCGCGCACTGGGGCGCGCTCGGCTTCCGGTCCCACTTCACCGTGTACGTGATGCTCTGCCCAGCCGGCACCCGGAACACCAGGCTCCCCGCGCCCTGGGGACAGTCCGCCGACGACCAGAACGTGTCGCTCCCGTCCGCCGGTGTGATGGTCAACACCGCGTTCTTCGGCCCGAGATCGACCTTGCAGTCGGCGGACGAAGCGTTCTTCGCGGTGAGTTCGAAGGTCGGCGTCTGGTCCGGCGAGTAGGAGTTGTGCAGACTCCGCAGGTTCAACGCCACGGCGGAGGAGGTGCAGTTGGGGAGCGTGGAGGACGCCGGGAGCGCGTCGCCCGTACCGACGTTGCCGCCGCCGGAGCCCGAACCCGAGCCGCCGGCCGAGCCGTCACCGGACCCGGAGGAGCCGCCGGAGCCGGTGTCCGAACCGCTGCCGCCGCTCGAACCGGAATCGCTCCCACCGGAGGCGCCGCCCGAGTCGTCGCGCCCGCCCGGGTGTTGGCTGATCGCGGGCCCGGACGAGGACGGCCCCGGCGTGATGGTGTGCGCGGGATTCTTGCCGTTGGACTCGCCGGCGTTCTTCTTGCCGCCCCCGCCGCCGGCGGTGACGATCCACGTGATCAGCAGCGCCAACAGGGCGATCACCGACAGCAGTACGACCCTCCTTCGCCAGTAGATGGAGGAGGGAAGCGGCCCGACCGGATTGCGCAGAGATCCCACGGCGCAAACTGTACGAGAGAACGCCGTGCTTGCTTGCCCCACCCGCCGCACGAGCGCCAACTTTTCCGGATCATCATTCCGGCAACTGCCCTGACGTCCAGGGCGCTTCGCCTTCGCCACGCTCAGTGACCGCGCCGTCACCCGCCCTGCGTGCCGAGCCGTGGCAGGATCGGAGGGCCATGACTGAGAAGCTGCACACCCCCGTGATCGCCTGGTTCGACGCCCATGCCCGCGACCTCCCCTGGCGCCGCCCGGAGGCGGGCCCGTGGGGGGTGATGGTCAGCGAGTTCATGCTCCAGCAGACGCCGGTCAACCGGGTACTGCCGGTCTACGAGCAGTGGCTGGCCCGCTGGCCGCGCCCCGCCGACCTCGCGAAGGAGGCGCCCGGCGAGGCGGTGCGGGCCTGGGGCCGGCTCGGCTACCCGCGCCGGGCCCTGCGACTGCACGGCGCCGCGCTGGCCATAACGGAACGGCACGGCGGGGACGTACCGACGGACCACGCGCAACTGCTGGCGCTGCCCGGCATCGGCGAGTACACGGCCGCCGCGGTGGCCTCGTTCGCGTACGGGCAGCGGCATCCGGTGCTGGACACGAATGTGCGCCGGGTCTTCGCGCGGGCGGTGACGGGGGTGCAGTACCCGCCGAACGCGACCACGGCCGCCGAGCGCCGGCTCGCCCGTGAGCTGCTGCCCGAGGACGAGAAGACGGCGGCGCGCTGGGCCGCGGCCTCCATGGAGCTGGGCGCGCTGGTGTGCACGGCGAAGAACGAGGGGTGCGGGCGCTGCCCGATCGCCGCGCAGTGCGCCTGGCTGCTGGCCGGGAAGCCGGAGCACGAGGGGCCGCCGCGCCGTGGGCAGACCTACGCCGGCACGGACCGGCAGGTGCGCGGCAAGCTGCTGGCGGTACTGCGGGAGGCCCACGCGCCGGTGCCGCAGGCGGCCTTGGACCGGGTGTGGCACGAGCCGGTGCAGCGCGCCCGCGCGCTCGACGGGCTCGTCGCGGACGGTCTGGTGGAGCCGCTGCCGGGCGGTCTGTATCGGCTGCCGTTGAGCTGACGGACAGCCAAGTCACAGTCACCCCGCCTCTGTTACGGCCCGATCCGGCCGACAAAGGTCCGCATAAAGGGACATAACAGGCGCACCCCTTACCCCCTCCCTACGGCTGTTACACAACTGACGGATAGCCGATTGCTAGCCGCAGGCTGGTTCGGACAGCGCCGTGACAACCGCTCCCTAACTTCTTGTCCGTGCCCGGCAGACCACCGGACACGGAGACGCAGGACTTCAGGCATGAGCCGGAGTGAACGGGGAACGGAGGCGGTTGATCATGGCGCAGGGCGAGGTGCTCGAATTCGAGGAGTACGTCCGCACCAGGCAGGACGCGCTGCTGCGCAGCGCACGCCGGCTGGTCCCGGACCCGGTCGACGCCCAGGACCTGCTGCAGACGGCACTGGTGCGGACGTACGGCCGCTGGGAGGGCATCGCCGACAAGCGCCTCGCCGACGCCTATCTGCGCCGGGTCATGATCAACACCCGTACGGAGTGGTGGCGGGCGCGCAAGCTGGAGGAGGTCCCGACCGAGCAGCTGCCGGACGCGTCCGTGGACGACTCCACCGAGCAGCACGCCGACCGGGCCCTGCTGATGGACGTCATGAAAGTGCTCGCACCGAAGCAGCGCAGTGTTGTAGTACTGCGACACTGGGAGCAGATGTCCACAGAGGAGACGGCCGCGGCCCTCGGCATGTCGGCCGGTACGGTCAAGAGCACGCTGCACCGGGCGCTCGCCCGGCTCCGCGAGGAGCTGGAGGCCCGCGATCTGGACGCACGCGCGCTGGAGCGTGAGGAGCGGGAGCGTTGCGCGGCCTGACCGGGGCCGGGCCCGACGGGGCCCGAGACAGTTCACAGGCGGTGATCGCGGCGGGTGCCGCGCTCGCCGCCATCGCCCTTTTCGTCGCCTCCTGCGGCACCGGGGGCACCGGCACCCGGGACGAGGGGCCCGCGCACGCGTCGGCGATCGCGGGAGCCGTCGCCTCACCCAGTCCGAGCACGACCACCGGCTATCGGCGGGTGAACGCCGTCTCGCTGATCAAGAACGACCCGGCGGTCTCCGCGACGGTGAAGCGCGGGCTGAAGCCGTGCGGCGGCAACGACTACCCGATCGAGGTCACCTACGGCTATCTGACCGGCGGATCGGTCAACGACGTCCTCATCAACGTGTCGGCCTGCAGTGACTGGGTGGGCATCGGCACGTATGTGTACCGGGACGTCGGGGGCACGTACAAGAATGTGTTCAAGGCGGAGGACTCGCCGGTCGTCTCGGAGATCGACGGCACCGACCTGACCGTGACCAAGCAGGTGTACGACACGGACGACCAGGTGTCGAACCCGTCCCGGGAAACCGTGATCACGTACAGGTGGAAGGCGGGCCGGTTCACCGAGCGCTACCGGCATGACACCTTCTACAGCAGAACCGGCGGCGACGCGGCGGCCCCGACGGACAACTGACCCCCCACACGCACACATGAGGACTGAGAGCACCGGGATGGCAGACCAGACCCACGTCCTGTTCGTCGAGGACGACGACGTCATCCGCGAGGCCACCCAACTCGCCCTGGAGCGGGACGGCTTCGCGGTCACCGCCATGCCCGACGGCCTGTCGGGCCTGGAGGCGTTCCGGGCGAACCGCCCCGACATCGCCCTGCTGGACGTGATGGTCCCCGGCCTGGACGGGGTCAGCCTGTGCCGTCGTATCCGGGACGAGTCGACCGTGCCGGTGATCATGCTGTCGGCGCGTGCCGACTCCATCGACGTCGTCCTCGGCCTGGAGGCGGGCGCCGACGACTATGTGACCAAGCCGTTCGACGGCGCCGTGCTGGTCGCGCGGATCCGGGCGGTGCTGCGCCGCTTCGGGCACGCGGGCGGCGGCGACCGGGCGGAGGCGGCCGAGGACACGGTGAGCGGTGGCGTGCTGACCTTCGGGGACCTGGAGATCGACACCGAGGGCATGGAGGTGCGCCGGGCCGGGCAGCCGGTCGCGCTCACCCCGACCGAGATGCGGCTGCTGCTGGAGTTCTCCTCGGCGCCGGGCACCGTGCTCTCCCGTGACAAGCTGCTGGAGCGGGTCTGGGACTACGGCTGGGGCGGGGACACCCGGGTCGTCGACGTGCATGTGCAGCGGCTGCGCCAGAAGATCGGCCAGGACCGGATCGAGACGGTCCGCGGCTTCGGCTACAAGCTGAAGGCCTGAGCGGGGCGGCATGCGGGGGATCCTTCGCTACCCGGTCCGGCGCATGGAGCGCGCCGGCCTGCACACCGGGCTCAGATGGAAGCTCAGCGCGGCGATCGCGCTGGTGGCCGGGCTGGTCGCGATCGCGCTGAGCCTGGTCGTGCACAACGCGGCCATGGTCTCGATGCTGGACAACGCACGCGACCTCGCCACCCAGCGCGTCCAGTACGCGCAGCGCAACTACGAGCTGAGCCAGCGGCCGAACTTCCCCAACATCAAGGTCGACGACCCCGAGCTGCCGCAGTCGATGCGCGAGAAGGTGGAGCGGGGCAGGAAGGCCAGCGACGTCATCGTCCACGGCGGGGTGCCGGACATCTGGGCGGCCATGCCGGCCAAGGACGGGCATGTGCTGTCCCTGCACACCCATATGCCGGACCGTTCCACCGCTGTGATGAAGGACCTCGACCAGGCGCTGGTCATCGGCTCCATCGCGGTCGTGTTCGGCGGCAGCGCGCTCGGCGTGCTGATCGGCGGGCAGCTGTCGGGGCGGCTGCGCAAGGCGGCCGCGGCCGCGAACCAGGTCGCCAGGGGCGAGACCGATGTCCGGGTGCGGGAGGCCATCGGCGGGGTCGTACGGGACGAGACCGACGATCTGGCGCGCGCGGTGGACGCCATGGCGGACGCGCTGCAGCAGCGTCTGGAGGCCGAGCGGCGGGTCACCGCCGACATCGCGCACGAGTTGCGCACCCCCGTGACGGGCCTGCTCACGGCCGCCGAACTGCTGCCCCCCGGCCGTCCCACGGAACTGGTCCTCGACCGGGCGAAGGCGATGCGCACGCTCGTCGAGGACGTCCTGGAGGTGGCCCGCCTGGACGGCGCCTCGGAGCGGGCGGAGCTGCAGGACATCATGCTCGGCGAGTTCGTCGCCCGGCGCGTGGCCGCCAAGGACCCGGAGATCGAGGTACGGGTGGTGCACGAGTCGGAGGTCACCACCGACCCGCGCCGCCTGGAGCGAGTCCTGTTCAACCTGCTCGCCAACGCCGCCCGGCACGGCAGGCCGCCGATCGAGGTGACCGTCGAGGGCCGGGTCATCCGGGTCCGCGACCACGGTCCCGGTTTCCCCGAGGAACTGCTCGCCGAGGGGCCGAGCCGCTTCCGCACGGGCAGCAAGGACCGTGCCGGTACGGGCCACGGGCTGGGCCTGACCATCGCGGCAGGCCAGGCCCGCGTTCTGGGCGCCCGCCTCACCTTCCGCAACGTACGGGCCGCGGGCACCCCGGCCGACCTCCCGGCGGAGGGCGCGGTGGCGGTGCTGTGGCTGCCGGAGCACGCCCCGACGGCCACGGGCACCTATCCGACGCTGCCGTTGCCGGGGAACGCCGGCTGAAGCGCCCCGAAGAGGGGCGGGCTCGACGGCACTCAGCGAAGCAATGACTCGGTCAGCCGCTCCGCTGCCCCCCGGTCCAACGGCCCGTGCCCCAACAGGAACCGGTACCAGAAGAACCCGTAGAACTGGTCGACCAGGAGGTCGACGTCCCTGTCGGCGTCCAGTTCCCCCCGCTCCCGCCCCCGTTCGAGCACCGCTCGCACCGCCGCCCTGCGGGACTCCGTGAACTCCCGCATCAGCTCCGCCAGATGCTCGTCACGGGCCGCCTCCCTGACCAGAGTGCGCAGAGCAGGAGCGGACGGCGGCCGCTGGGAGGCCTCGAAGGTGGCGACCGCCAGACCGCGCAGGTCGTCGCGGAGGTTTCCGGTGTCCGGCGCGGGCACGTCCTGGGCGGCGCGGTCGGTGAGGGCGTCCAGCAGGACGGCTCCCTTCGAGGGCCACCAGCGGTAGAGGGTCTGCTTTCCCACCCCGGCCGCGCGCGCGATGGTCTCCACGCTCACCGGGGCGCCGTCGGCGTCGGCGAGCAGTTCCAGCGCGGCGTCGAGGATCGCCCGGCGCGCGGCCTCGTTGCGGCGGCGCCCGGTGTGCGGGCGGGGTTCGTTGCTGTCGTGCACGGGCCCATCCTCTCCGAGTCCGGCGGCTTCCCGGCCCACCGGATCCGACCGAGTCCGTCCGCCCCTCCACCCCCTTGACGAGACTACTGGTCTCGGTAAGCTTTAACGAGACCGACAGTCTCGGCAAAGCGTCGGGCCCGGTGATTCCTCGGGAGAGAGAGCCACTCATGAGCACGCAGAACAACCCTGTGCACCCCCTCGCCGGACAGCGCGTCGTCGTCATGGGCGGCAGTTCCGGGATCGGCGAGGCGGCGGCCGCACTCTTCGCGGCGGACGGCGCGGAGGTGGTCATCACCGGCCGCAGCCAGGACCGCCTCGACGCCGCGGCGGACCGGATCGGCGGCAAGGTGTCGACGTACCGGATGGACGGGGCGGACCGCGCCGCGGTGGACGCCTTCTTCGCCGGTTCGGGGCCGGTCGACCACCTGGTCCTCGCGCTCAGCGGCGGCAAGGGCGGCGGCCCCTTCGCCGAACTCGACCTGGCCGAGCTGGCGGAGGGCTTCGACGGCAAGTTCTGGCCGCACGTCCAGGTGTTCCAGGCCGCACTGCCGGCGCTGCGCCGCGACGGCTCGGTGACGCTGGTGACCGCCGCCTCCGCCCGCGCCGCCCTGCCCGGTACCGCCGGCCTCGCCGCGATCAACGGCGCCCTGGAGGCGATGATCCCGCCCCTGGCGGTGGAACTGGCCCCGCTCCGGGTCAACGCCGTCTCCCCCGGCGTCATCGACACCCCCTGGTGGGACGCCGTACCGGCCGAACAGCGCCAGTCCCTCTTCGACGGCTTCGCGGCGATCACCCCCGTCGGCCGCGTCGGCCGCCCGGAGGACATCGCCCGCGCGATCCACATGCTCACGGCCAACGATTTCGTGACGGGCGTGGTGCTGGAGGCGACGGGCGGGGCAACGCTGGCAACCGGGCGCTGACCAGCGCCCCGGAAGGGGCCCGGGCAACGCGCCGGGCCATCAGGCGCTCAGCAGGCCCAGTCCCGCTCCATATCCAGCCCGCCCTCGCGACGCTGCGTGAAGGAGAACCAGTTGCCGGAGTCGTCACGGAAGAGCGCCTCCGTGCCGTACGGCCGCTCCTGCGGTTCCTGCAGGAACTCCACGCCGCGCTCCTTGAGCTTCTTGTAGTCGCCGTGGATGTCATCGGTCGCCAGCACCCCCGCGCCGAGCGCCCCCTTGGCGATGAGCTTCCGCATCATCTCGGCGGACTCGGGGTCCATCGCGGGCGGCCCCGGCACCATGAGCGTGAGCTCCACGTCGAGCTGGTCGGGGGCACCGACGGTGAGCCAGCGCATGCCGCCCTCCCCCATGGTCATGTCCGTACGGACCTCAAGGCCCAGCTTCTGGGTGTAGAACTCCTTGGCCCGGTCCTGGTCCAGGACCCAGACGGTCGTGATGGCAAGCCCCTTGATCATGGTTGTGCTCTCCTGTCGGCGGTGCTGATGGCGCTGGTGGTGCTGTCCGCCGCGGCGGACTGCCCTTCGTCACCGTAGGCAGGGCCGGGCCCGGAGCGCTTCTCCGATCTTGCGGTGCTGAATCCGCCGGCCCAGAGCATGGCGTAGCAGCCGGGTATGAGGGAGGCACCGCGCCCCACGTGCCGCGCGCGGTACTCGCTCGGGGTGAGTCCGGTGCGGGCCTTGAAGCGGGCGGAGAACGTGCCGAGGCTGCTGAAGCCGACCAGTGTGCAGATCTCGGTCACGGTGAGGTTGGCGCAGCGCAGCATCTCCTCGGCCCGCTCGATGCGGCGATGGGTCAGATACTGGCCCGGCGTCTCGCCGTAGACCTCCTTGAAGGCGCGCAGGAAGTGATACCGCGAGTACCCGGCGCAGGCCGCCACGGCGTCCAGATCGAGGCCGGGGTCCGCCCAGTCCCGGTCCATGGCGTCCTTGGCCAGACGCATACGGCGCAGCTTGTCCACGGGGTCGATGGTGACATGGGGGACTGACAGTCGATTTTCGGCCCATGACGACCGCAATCATCAATGGGGGAACCACGACGGCGATCCGCCACGTCCGCGAGAGCGGCGCCGGTTCAGGCGCAAAAAGGGGCAGACCCCCGGGGCGGACACCGACCGGGGGTCTGCGGTTCAGATGCGGCTCAGACGGCCTCGGCGACCTGCACCGGGGCCATGTCCTCGCCGCTCTCCGCCGAAGGCTTCCCGCCCTTGAGCGGGACCTCCTTCACGAACAGCGCCGCGATCAGCACGATCACCGCGATCCCCGCGCCCAGCAGGAACGCCGAGTGCGTACCGGCGGACACCGCGTGCTGGTACGCGTCCTTGACCGGGGCCGGCAGCATCTTCAGGTGCTTGGCGTCCAGCTGCGCCGACTTCTCGGTGACGCCCTTGCCCAGCGCGCCGGCCCGCTCGGCCATCACGTGCTTGACCCGGTCGTTGAACAGCGCGCCCATGATGGCCACGCCGAAGGAGGAGCCGAGCGTACGGAACAGGGTGGTGGACGAGGACGCGACGCCCATGTCCTTCATCTCCACGCTGTTCTGCGCCACCAGCATGGTGATCTGCATCAGGCAGCCCATGCCCAGACCCAGTACGGCCATGTAGATACCGGAGGTCAACCGGGTCGTGCCCGTGTCCATCACGGACAGCAGATACAGCCCGACGATCATCAGCGCACCGCCGACGATCGGGAAGATCTTGTAGCGGCCGCTGTTGGTGGTGACCCGGCCCGCGACCATCGAGGTCACGAGCATCGCGCCGAGCATCGGCAGGAGCAGCAGACCGGAGTTGGTGGCGGAGGCACCCTGCACCGCCTGCTGGTAGAGCGGCAGGTAGAGCGTGGCGCCGAACATCACGAAGCCGGTGATGAAGCCGATGACGGACATCAGGGTGAAGTTGCGGCTGCGGAACATGTGCAGCGGTACGACCGGCTCGGCGGCCTTGGTCTGCCACCAGACGAACCCGATCAGCGCGACGACGCCGATGCTGGTCAGCTCCATGATCCGCGCGGAGGTCCAGGCGTACTCGGTGCCGCCCCAGGTGGTGACCAGCACGATCGAGGTGATGCCGACGGTCAGCAGCGCGACACCCTGGTAGTCGATGCGCGCCCGCGCCCGCTTCTTGGGAAGGTGCAGGACGGCGCTGACCAGGGCCAGTGCCACGACGCCGAGCGGCAGGTTGATGTAGAAGGACCAGCGCCAGCCCCAGTTGTCGGTGATGGTGCCGCCGACCAGCGGGCCGCCGATCATCGCCAGCGCCATGACGCCGGCCATCATGCCCGTGTACTTGCCGCGCTCCCGCGGCGGGATCAGATCGCCGATGATCGCCATGACGCCGACCATCAGACCGCCGGCGCCCAGGCCCTGGACGGCCCGGAAGCCGATGAGCTCGCCCATGTTCTGGGCCATGCCGCTGAGCGCCGAGCCGATCAGGAAGATCACGATCGAGGTGAGGAACGAGCCCTTGCGCCCGTACATGTCACCGAGCTTGCCCCAGATCGGGGTGGAGGCCGCGGTGGCCAGGGTGTAGCCGGTGACCACCCAGGACAGGTGCTCCAGGCCGCCCAGGTCGCCCACGATCGTCGGCATCGCCGTACCGACGATCATGTTGTCGAGCATCGCGAGCATCATCGCGATCATGAGTGCGAGCAGGACCACCCGCACACTCTTGGGCTGTTTGCCCTCCGGCTTGCTTTCCATGACGCTTTCGACCGTGTCCGCCATCTCTTCCCATTCCCCCACGGCGGCCACTTACTTGCCGCCCGGCTAGTTCACTACACTGGGGAAAGTAGACCTGTAACTAGCCGGGCGTCAAGTAAGTTTCCGCGGGAGCGCGAGGAGTACGAGGATGGGCGTCACCATGGACGGCACCAAGCAGCAGCGCCGCGGCAACACCCGCCAGCGCATCCAGGACGTCGCGCTCGAACTCTTCGCGGAGCAGGGCTACGAGAAGACCTCCCTGCGCGAGATCGCCGAGCGTCTCGACGTCACGAAGGCGGCCCTGTACTACCACTTCAAGACGAAGGAAGAGATCATCGTCAGCCTCTTCGAGGATCTGACGAAACCGATCGAGGACCTGATCGAGTGGGGTCGCAGCCGGCCGCACACCCTGGAGACCAAGCAGGAGGTGGTACGGCGCTACAGCCGCGTGCTGGCCGACGCCGAACCGCTCTTCCGCTTCATGCACGACAACCAGGGCACGGTCCGGGACCTGCGCATCGGTGACAGCTTCAAGGACCGGATGCGCGATCTGCGGGACATCCTCATCGACCCGAAGGCCGAACTCGTCGACCAGGTGCGCTCGGTCAGCGCGATGTTCACCCTGCACGCGGGGATGTTCCTGATGCAGGACCTCGAAGGCGACTTCGAGAAGAAGCGCACGGCGGTTCTCGAAGTCGCCCTGGACCTGATCGGCCAGGCGCACGAACACGCCCGGCAGCAGGACTGACTCAGACAGGGCCCCTGTTAACCGAACACCCCATTTACCCCAAAATCCCCTTTCTGCGGCACACGGTAGTAGCTGGGCCCTTCTGCCTCGCTTTGAGTCCCATTTGCACGGCAGCCGGATTCCACTATCAGCCCTCGTAAGGGATATGTCGCCCGTGTCGTATATCACCGGCAATCTCAACCGGCGATCACGGAAATGTGACGCACACCTCCGGTCACCTACCGTTCAGTAACCCTACGGTTCCCCTTGCGCCATCCTCACCACAGATCATGCACCTGCCATTTCCGGCACGCGTACGGACGTGAGAGGACCCCCACCGATGACCAGTCGCCCCTGGGCGCGCCGTATATCCGCAACCGCCGTCTCCGTGGCCGCCCTGGCCGCCATGGCCGTCCCGGCCCACGCGGCGGACGCCACGGCAACCGCGAGCAGCCCCACCGCCAAGGTCGACTACGCCACCTGGCAGAAGGACTGCCAGGCCGTGATGGACCAGGCCCTGCCGTACCTGAAGGAGCGGATCGCCGACGCCGAGCCGGGCGAGAAGCAGGCGATCGTCTTCGACATCGACAACACCACGCTGGAGACCGACTTCGGCTTCAGCTACCCGCAGCCGGCCAACAAGCCCGTCCTGAACGTCGCCAAGTACGCCCAGGAGCACGGCGTCTCGCTGTTCTTCGTCACGGCCCGCCCGGGCATCATCTACCTGCCCACCGAGTACAACCTCGAATACGACGGCTACGACGTCTCCGGCCTCTACGTCCGCGGCCTGTTCGACCTGTTCAAGGATGTCGCCGCCTATAAGACCGCCCAGCGCGTCGACATCGAGAACAAGGGCTACACGATCATCGCGAACATCGGCAACAGCGCCACCGACCTGTCCGGCGGCCACGCCGAGAAGACCTTCAAGCTGCCGGACTACAACGGGCAGTTGTCGTAAAGCCACGGCTTTCGCAGGCATGGACAAGGGGCCGGTGCTGTGCAGCACCGGCCCCTTTCGTCGCCCACTGGGCCGGAGGCTTACGCCTCCTTGCTCAGGTTCGGACCGGCACCGCCGGCCGCCTGCTCGATCGGCGGGACGTCGGGCAGCGCCGACTTCTCCTCACCGCGGAAGGTGAAGGTCTGGGACTCGCCCTCGCCCTCGGTGTCCACGACCACGATGTGACCGGGACGCAGCTCGCCGAAGAGGATCTTCTCCGAGAGCGTGTCCTCGACCTCGCGCTGGATCGTGCGGCGCAGCGGACGCGCGCCCAGCACCGGGTCGTAACCCTTCTTGGCCAGCAGCTCCTTGGCGGACTGGGAGAGCTCGATGCCCATGTCCCGGTCCTTCAGGCGCTCGTCCACCTTGCTGATCATCAGGTCGACGATCCGCAGGATGTCCGACTGCGTCAGCTGCGGGAAGACGACGACGTCGTCGACGCGGTTGAGGAACTCGGGGCGGAAGTGCTGCTTGAGCTCGTCCGACACCTTGTTCTTCATGCGCTCGTAGTTGGTCTTCGTGTCACCCGCGGCGGCGAAGCCGAGGTTGAAGCCCTTGGAGATGTCCCGGGTGCCGAGGTTGGTCGTCATGATGATGACCGTGTTCTTGAAGTCCACGACCCGGCCCTGGGAGTCGGTCAGACGACCGTCCTCCAGGATCTGCAGCAGCGAGTTGAAGATGTCCGGGTGGGCCTTCTCGACCTCGTCGAAGAGGACCACCGAGAACGGCTTGCGGCGCACCTTCTCCGTCAGCTGACCGCCCTCTTCGTAGCCCACGTAGCCGGGGGGCGAACCGAAGAGACGCGAGACCGTGTGCTTCTCGCTGAACTCCGACATGTCGAGGGAGATCAGCGCGTCCTCGTCACCGAAGAGGAACTCGGCGAGCGCCTTGGACAGTTCGGTCTTACCGACACCGGACGGGCCGGCGAAGATGAACGAACCGCCCGGACGCTTGGGGTCCTTCAGACCGGCACGCGTACGACGGATCGCCTTCGACAGCGCCTTGACGGCGTCGTTCTGGCCGATGACCCGCTTGTGGAGCTCGTCCTCCATGCGGAGCAGACGGGAGGACTCCTCCTCCGTGAGCTTGAACACCGGGATGCCCGTCGCCGTGGCGAGGACCTCGGCGATCAGCTCGCCGTCGACCTCGGCGACGACGTCCATGTCGCCGGCCTTCCACTCCTTCTCCCGCTTGGCCTTGGCGGCCAGGAGCTGCTTCTCCTTGTCGCGCAGGGAGGCGGCCTTCTCGAAGTCCTGCGAGTCGATCGCGGACTCCTTGTCCCGGCGGACGGCGGCGATCTTCTCGTCGAACTCGCGCAGGTCCGGCGGAGCGGTCATCCGGCGGATGCGCATCCGGGAACCGGCCTCGTCGATCAGGTCGATCGCCTTGTCCGGCAGGAAGCGGTCGGAGATGTACCGGTCGGCCAGGGTGGCCGCCTGGACCAGGGCCTCGTCGGTGATGGAGACGCGGTGGTGCGCCTCGTACCGGTCGCGCAGACCCTTGAGGATCTCGATCGTGTGCGGCAGGGACGGCTCGGCGACCTGGATGGGCTGGAAGCGGCGCTCCAGGGCCGCGTCCTTCTCCAGGTGCTTGCGGTACTCGTCCAGCGTGGTCGCACCGATGGTCTGCAGCTCACCGCGGGCCAGCATCGGCTTCAGGATGGAAGCCGCGTCGATGGCGCCCTCGGCGGCACCCGCACCGACCAGCGTGTGCAGCTCGTCGATGAACAGGATGATGTCGCCGCGGGTGCGGATCTCCTTGAGCACCTTCTTCAGGCGCTCCTCGAAGTCACCGCGGTAGCGGGAGCCGGCGACCAGGGCGCCGAGGTCCAGGGTGTAGAGGTGCTTGTCCTTCAGCGTCTCGGGCACCTCGCCCTTGACGATGGCCTGGGCGAGGCCCTCGACGACGGCGGTCTTGCCGACGCCGGGCTCACCGATCAGCACCGGGTTGTTCTTGGTACGGCGGGACAGCACCTGCATGACCCGCTCGATCTCCTTCTCGCGCCCGATGACCGGGTCGAGCTTGGACTCACGAGCGGCCTGGGTGAGGTTCCGGCCGAACTGGTCCAGGACGAGAGAGGTCGAGGGGGTGCCCTCGGCCGGGCCGCCGGCGGCGGCGGTCTCCTTGCCCTGGTAACCGGAGAGCAGCTGGATGACCTGCTGCCGCACCCGGTTGAGATCTGCGCCCAGCTTGACCAGGACCTGGGCGGCGACGCCCTCGCCCTCACGGATCAGGCCGAGCAGGATGTGCTCCGTGCCGATGTAGTTGTGGCCCAGCTGAAGAGCCTCACGGAGCGACAGCTCCAGGACCTTCTTGGCACGGGGGGTGAAGGGGATGTGGCCGGACGGGGCCTGCTGGCCCTGACCGATGATCTCCTCCACCTGCTGGCGGACCGCCTCAAGCGAAATGCCGAGGCTCTCCAGGGCCTTAGCGGCGACACCTTCGCCCTCGTGGATGAGACCCAGGAGGATGTGCTCGGTGCCGATGTAGTTGTGGTTGAGCATCCGGGCTTCTTCCTGAGCCAGGACGACAACCCGCCGCGCGCGGTCGGTGAACCTCTCGAACATCGTTAATCGCTCCTCAGAGCGGTCAGGCAGTGGGGGGAACTTCCCCTCCCTGTCCTTCCGCAGCTTAGTCCCGCAAGCGGGGACCGCTCATTCCAACTGCCGACACCGTCGATGGCCTCCTGACCCCGCTAACGCCGACATCTGCTCCAACCCGATGGTGCGAGACGATGTTCCCGCAGGCCAGGCAGTTACCCCCATCGCCAGTACGCCGATGGCGAACGTGAGACGGCCCGACCTGCGTGTCGCCCCCTCCCACTAGGCATGTCTTACCCGCTGGGACTGACACTCCATGCGGCGCGCACCGGTTCCCTCCGCTATGGGCGAACAACCTTGCGCCTCCCCGCACCCCCGCGCGCCCCCTCTTTCGGCACCGAGTGCAATTGATCTGCCACTCAGCGTAACTCGCGGCGTGCTTCGGCGGTTGCACTTGGCATGGTTGGCTCGGCCCCCACGGCCTCAACAGTCCCCCTTCCCCGTCGCCCACTGGATCCGGACGTACCGGACACCAGTGATCTTCCGCACGGCCCGGACATCCGGATCCGGCACTGGTACGAGAACGATCTGGGCTGGGCGACAGTGCCCGGACGGCCGCTGCGGCTGGTCACCGGGGTGCGGTTCGACGTCCTGGACGTGCCGGCCGAGGCGGGCGCGGGGGCGCTCCGGCATCTCGCGCCGGGCTCTCCGGTGGCCCTTCGGGGCGACCGGATGCAGTTGCTGGTGGCCGTGGGCAGCGCCGAGGAGCTGCCGGGGCTGCTGGACTGGCTGGAGTGGAGCGCCGTGGCCCTCGACCTGCGGGTCCTGGGCGTGGGCGACGCGATGGAAGCACCGGTCCCACCGGCGACCGGGTCCGACGGGGCCGGGTGGACCGGGTCCGTGCAGGGGGCCGCCCTATGGCTGCGGCCCCCTGGGCCTGGAGGCGAGGTCGAGGCCTCGCTGCCGGCGCTGCCGGCCATGGGGCGCGAAGAGGGCGCCCCCGATCTCGTACGACTGCTGGACACGGTGGCAGCACAGTGTCACCGGGTCCGGCTGCGGCGCCCGCGCGCGGGACTGCCGACCGCCTGCCGGCGGGATCAGCCGTTGGCCTTCTCGTAGGCCTCGCGAATGGACGCGGGAACGCGACCGCGGTCGTTGACCTCGTAACCGTTCTCCTTCGCCCAGGCGCGGATCGCCGCGGTGTCCTGGTTGCCGCCGGAAGCGGCACGCGCCTTTCCGCGTCCGCCCGACGCACGGCCACCGGTACGACGACCGCCCTTCACGTAGGGGTCGAGAAGGCCGCGCAGCTTGTCCGCATTGGCGGTCGTGAGATCGATCTCGTACGTCTTGCCGTCCAACGCGAACGTCACCGTCTCGTCCGCCTCGCCGCCGTCGAGGTCGTCGACAAGAAGGACCTGAACCTTCTGTGCCACCGGATTTCCTTTCATCGATAACGTTGAGGGCCAGGGGTGTGCGGCGTCCGCCGTTTCGCCGCCCCTGTTATATGCAGTACTGCAGTACGTCGGAAAGCAAACCGCTTTTGCCGGAAAAACACAAACCCCTGGGAGAGGACCGGTAGAGGACCGACGGACCGCCTCCGTCCGGAAACATACGCGTTTCGGACATAGGGCACCGGGGCAATGACGATCACAGATGCAGAAGCATCCGGCTGTTGCCCAAGGTGTTCGGTTTCACTCGTTCGAGACCCAGGAACTCCGCGACACCCTCGTCATAGGAACGCAAGAGCTCCGCGTACACATCGGTGTCGACCGGCGTCTCCCCGATCTCCACGAAGCCGTGCTTCCCGAAGAAGTCCACTTCGAAGGTCAGGCAGAAAACCCGGCGAACGCCAAGCCAGCGTGCGGTCTGCAGCAACTTCTCCAGCAACTGATGGCCGACGCCGGCGCCCTTGAGACCGGGCTTCACCGCGAGAGTGCGGACTTCCGCGAGGTCCTCCCACATGACGTGCAGCGCACCGCAGCCGACCACCTCGGCGTTGTCGTCGCGTTCCGCGACCCAGAACTCCTGGATGTCCTCGTAAAGCGTGACGGTGGCTTTGTCGAGCAGGATGCGGTCGCGGACGTAGGCGTCGAGGAGGCGACGTACGGCCGGCACATCGCTGGTCCGGGCGCGGCGGACCGTGATGGCTTTTGCGGAGACTTCAGGGCGCTCTGCTGACATGAGCGGACGCTATCGCCCGTCCGCGTCCGGTGCGGCGCCGGGGTTCTCCTCTTCTCGCCCGGCTTCCTGTTGCCGCGGTTCCGGGGCCTCCGGGGTTTCCGGTCCCTGGACGATGCGTACGGCGTCCCGGAGGGCCTGGCGCTGTTCCTCGCTCATCATCCCGAAGAAGGCGACGAGAGCCGCTGCCGGGTTGTCGCTCTGCGACCAGGCGTCGTTCATGAGGGCGGCGGCGTACGCGGCTCGCGTCGAGACGGCCTCATATCGATAGGCCCGGCCTTCCGCCTCGCGGCGCACCCAGCCCTTCTGATGGAGATTGTCCAAAACGGTCATCACGGTGGTGTACGCGATGGAGCGTTCCTGCTGGAGGTCTTCCAGGACTTCTCGAACGGTCACCGGGCGGTTCCACTTCCACACCCGCGTCATGACCGCGTCTTCGAGTTCTCCCAATGGGCGAGGCACAACTCAGAACAATAGTGGGAGATCCCGGCATCGGCGTGCCGGACGTGCACTAAGCCCATGAACGCGAACAAAAAGGGCGCAAGGCTCGAAGTCGCGGAGCCGGGGCCGGGCGGGCGGACTCAGGCGTCGCCGGCGGCGGAGGTCTTGCGCACACCCTCCGCACGCGCGAGGGCGGCGTCGACGGCCGCGTCCTCCTTGGCCTTGGCGGCCCCGCCCTGGGTCTTCACGATCACCCTGACCACACCGATGAAGAACACGGCCATGACGACCGGGGGCACGAGCGCGGAGACGTAGTCCATGCCCACCAGAGTAGCCACGCGCCGACACCCGAAAGGTACGGGGTACGCAAACCCCCCAGGCCCCCTCCCCACCTGCGCCTCCCCATCTGCGCCTCCATCTGCAGCCCCACCCGCCGCCGCCTCAGAAGCCGATGGCGCTCATCGCCCACGGGGGCCACCACCGCAACCCGGCGGCCGCCGACGGCGGGCCCGCCCCACCAGGGCCACCCGCACCCGACGACGCTGCCCACCCGCACTCGACCGCCACAGCTGCACGGGGATGCGAGTGGGACGGGTCCGGCCGAAGGCAGAGGCCAAGGTCGCTCAGCCGGCGGCCAGCTGGCGGGTTTCGGTCGGGTTCGCCGGCGGCGCCGGCTTGCGGCGCGGGAAGACCTCCCCCGGCGTAGGAATGGGCCGCTTCGGCGCCGCCGGCTCCGTACCGGGCCGCTCCCCAGGCGTCGGCGCGGGTTTCGGCGCGGGCTTCTGCGGAGGCCTCTGAGCCGGCTTCTGCGGCTCTCCGGCACCCTCCCGGGCCTGCGGCACCCCGGACGTTCCTCCGCCGCCTGGAAGGGCCAGCAGGCGGGCGCGGGAGGGCGGCACGGCGCGCGCCGGCACCTTGCGCGCGCCCTGCGCGAACCGGGCCCGTACGTCCTGCTCGGCCAGCGCCTGGCAACGGTCCAGCAGCGCGGCCGCCGCCGGGTTCCCGCGCAGCGCCCGGAGCGCCGCGAGATCGTCCGGCGTCGGCCGGTGCCCGGCGCCCAGCACCTCCTCCAGGAGGGTCAGGTAGCCGGCGGCGGCACCCGGCAGCGCCGCCCGATACCGGCCGAGGTCGGCCAGCAGGAAAGCGCGCAGTCTCGCCCCCTCGCGCAGCGCCTCGTCGAGCGACTCGGCGAGCCGGAAGCAGTCCTGGACGTCCTCGGCGGACGCTTGGCCGGGGTGAAGGGCGAGGGCGAGGGCGCGGCGGAGCACACGCAGCTCCTCCACGCCGAACGCCATGCCGCCGCGGGATCCGTATGGCGTGGGCATGCGGCGACGCTACCGCTAATCGGACAAAAGTGACGAATATGGATGATCTTTGCACCGCGTGTCGCTCCCGGTTTCCCTCGACCGGGGCTATGGCACACGCGCGTGGAGCGAGGAAACCGGCTCCCCGCACAGGCGCCGGTAACCTCACCGGCCGGTCAGCTCACAGCCGTGACACGTTCCGCTCGTACACCAGCCGCAGCCCGATCAGCGTCAGCCACGGCTGGTGCTCGTCGATCACCGAGGACTCCCCCAGCACCATCGGCGCGAGCCCGCCCGTGGCGATGACCCGCACGTCGTCCGGGTCGTCGGCGAGCTCCCGCGCCATCCGGCCGACGACCCCGTCGACCTGGCCCGCGAAGCCGTACACGATGCCGGACTGCATGGCCTCGACCGTGTTCTTGCCGATCACACTGCGCGGCCTGGCCACCTCGATCTTGCGCAGCTGGGCGCCCTTGACGCCGAGCGCCTCCACGGAGATCTCGATGCCGGGCGCGATGACCCCGCCGACGTACTCCCCGCGCGCGGAGACCGCGTCGAAGGTCGTCGCCGTACCGAAGTCCACGACGATCGCCGGGCCGCCGTACAGCTCGACGGCCGCGACCGCGTTGATGATCCGGTCCGCGCCGACTTCCTTGGGGTTGTCGGTGAGGATCGGCACGCCCGTCTTCACGCCCGGCTCGACCAGCACGGCGGGAACGTCGCCGTAGTAGCGCCGGGTTACCTCGCGCAGCTCGTGCAGCACCGACGGGACGGTCGCGCAGATCGCGATGCCGTCGATGCCGTCGCCCAGCTCCTCGCCGAGCAACGGGTGCATGCCCATCAGGCCCTGGAGCAGCACCGCCAGCTCGTCCGCCGTACGGCGCGCGTCCGTGGAGATGCGCCAGTGCTCGACGATGTCCTCGCCGTCGAACAGGCCGAGGACGGTGTGCGTGTTGCCGACGTCGATCGTGAGGAGCATCGCGGTTACTCCGCCTCGCGCAGGTCGAGGCCGATGTCCAGGATCGGCGCGGAGTGGGTGAGCGCGCCGACGGCCAGGAAGTCCACGCCCGTGTCGGCGTACACGCGCGCGATGTCGAGCGTGAGCCGGCCGGAGGCCTCCAGCAGGGCCCGGCCGCGGACGATCCCGACGGCCTCCGCGCACTCGTCGGGCGTGAAGTTGTCCAGCAGGATCAGGTCCGCGCCCGCCTCGACGACCTCGCGCAGCTGGTGCAGGGTGTCCACCTCGACCTCGATCGGCACCTCCGGGAAGGCCTCCCGTACGGCCTTGAAGGCCTGCGCGACGCCACCGGCGGCGACCACGTGGTTGTCCTTCACCAGGGCCGCGTCGGACAGCGACATGCGGTGGTTGACGCCGCCGCCGCAGCGGACGGCGAACTTCTCCAGCGAGCGCAGGCCCGGGGTCGTCTTGCGGGTGTCGCGGACCTTGGTCTTGGTGCCCTCCAGCACGTCCGCCCACGCGCGCGTGGCTGTCGCGATGCCGGACAGCCGGCACAGGATGTTCAGCGCGCTGCGCTCGGCCGTCAGCAGGTCACGCGTGCGCGTGGTGACCGACAGCAGCTTCTGCCCGGCCTCGACGCGGTCGCCGTCCTCGACGTGCCGCTCGACCTCGAACTCGTCCGTGCAGACCACGGACAGCACGGCCTCGGCGACCCTGAGGCCCGCCACGACGCCCGCCTCGCGCGCGGTGAAGTCGCCGGTGGCGGTGGCGTCCTCGGGGATGGTCGAGACGGTCGTCACGTCCACACCGCCGTCCAGGTCCTCCTGGATGGCGACGTTGGCGATGTCCTCGACCTCGATCGGGTCGAGCCCGGCGGCGGCCAGCAGCTCGGCGAGCGCGGGGTCGAGCCCGCTCTCCAGGTACTCCTCGTCGCCCTCGGCGCCGCAGGCGCAGCCGTCGCCGCAGCCGCCGGTCGGGGCGAGGGGAAGGTCGTCGGTGCTCACGTCTGTCACTGCTCCTGAGGCGCTGGGTGTTACCGGGTAGGGGGGAAGTCTGCGGTGTCGGTGGTGTGCACGGCCAGCGACCGGTCGGGGTTCAGCCGTACGACGATGTGCCGCCGCCAGTGGGTGTCGTCGCGCTCGGCGCGGTCCTCGCGCCAGTGGCAGCCGCGGGTCTCCTCGCGCAGCCGGGCGGCGGCGACCAGGACGCGGCCGACGCACAGGAGGTTGGTGGCCTCCCAGGTGTCGACGCCGGGCTCGGCGGTCTTGCCGTTCTCCTCGAGGGCGTCGCGGGCCTCCGTGTGCAGCCGCTGCAGCTGTTCGGCGGCCTTGGCGAGGGACTCCTCGGAGCGCAGCACGCCGGCGCCCTCGGTCATGATCCGCTGGATGGCGAACCGGGTCTCGGGAGCGAGCAACGGATGCGCGGGCGTCTCGGGGTGCTCGACCGGTACGGGCACGCGCGCGTGGAGGCCGTTCTCCGCGCGGGCCGCCGCGATGTCGGCGGCGATCCGCTCGGCGTAGACGAGGCCTTCGAGGAGGCTGTTGGAGGCGAGCCGGTTGGCGCCGTGCACGCCGGTGCAGGCGACCTCGCCGCACGCGTACAGGCCGGGCACGGTCGTGCGGCCCCGGGCGTCGGTGCGGACGCCTCCGGAGGCGTAGTGGGCGGCCGGGGCGATCGGGATGGGCTCGGTGACCGGGTCGATGCCGTTGGCGCGGCAGGCGGCCAGGATGGTCGGGAAGCGGTGCTCCCACGTCTCGGCCCCGAAGTGCCGGGCGTCGAGGTACATGTGCTCGGCACCCTGCTCCAGCATCCGCCGCAGGATGCCCTTGGCGACGATGTCCCGGGGCGCCAGCTCGGCCAGCTCGTGCTGCCCGACCATGAAGCGCACCCCGTCGGCGTCGACCAGGTGGGCGCCCTCACCGCGCACTGCCTCGGAGACCAGCGGCTGCTGGCCCTCGGCGTCCGGGCCGAGGAACAGCACCGTCGGGTGGAACTGCACGAACTCCAGGTCGCTGACCTCGGCGCCCGCGCGCAGCGCCAGCGCCACGCCGTCGCCGGTCGACACCGACGGGTTGGTGGTCGCGGAGAACACCTGGCCCATGCCGCCGGTCGCGAGCACCACCGCGGGCGCGTGCACGGCGCCCACGCCGTCGTGCTGGCCCTCGCCCATCACGTGCAGCGTGACGCCCGCCGTACGGCCGTCGGCGTCGGTCAGCAGATCCAGCACGAGCGCGTTCTCGATGGTGTGCAGCCCACGCGCGCGTACGGCCTCGACGAGCGCCCGGGAGACCTCCGCGCCGGTGGCGTCGCCGCCCGCGTGCGCGATCCGGCGCCGGTGGTGGCCGCCCTCGCGGGCGAGGGCCAGTCCTCCTTCGGAGGACTCGTCGAAGATGGCGCCGGTGTCGATGAGGCGCCGTACCGCGTCGGGGCCTTCGGTGACGAGGATCCGTACGGCCTCCTCGTCGCACAGGCCCGCGCCGGCCACCAGGGTGTCGTCCAGGTGCTGCTCGGGCGTGTCGCCCTCGCCGAGGGCAGCGGCGATTCCGCCCTGCGCCCAGCGCGTGGAGCCGTCGTCCAGGCGGGCCTTGGTGACGACGACCGTCGTCAGGCCCGCGGCCTCGCAGCGCAGGGCCGCGGTCAGGCCTGCCACGCCGGAGCCGACGACGACCACGTCCGCGGAGATGGCCCAGCCGGGGGCGGGCGCGTGCAGTCGTATGCCGGTGCTGGTGCCTGTGCTGGTCACGAGGCGGCTCCAAAGGTCAGGGGAAGGTTGTCGATCAGCCGGGTCGTGCCGACCCGGGCGGCGACGGCGAGGACGGCCTCGCCGGTGAAGTCGTCGCCGATCTCGGTGAAGTCGGACGGGTCGACGAGCGCCAGGTAGTCCAGTTCGAGCGGCGGGACGAGCCGGGCGGCCTCGTCCAGCACCTGGCGGGCGGCCGCGCGGACGGCTGCCGGACCGCCGGGGGACGCCGTGGCGACCGCGTGCGCGTCGGCGGCCGCGCGCGACTCCCCGAGGGCGCTCAGCGCCTCGGCACGCGCGTGCGTGGAGGGGACTTCGCGGGCACGCGCGCGCAACGCCTCCTGCGCGGCGTGCCGGTCGCGGCCCGCGAACAGCGCGCGGGACAGCGCGAGCGCGGTACGGCGGTCGTCCGGCGAGAGGTAGCGGTTGCGGCTGGACAGGGCGAGCCCGTCCTCCTCCCGCACGGTCGGTACGGCGACGATGTCGACGCCGAAGTTCAGGTCCCGCACCATGCGCCGGATCAGGGCCAGCTGCTGGGCGTCCTTCTGGCCGTAGAGGGCCACGTCGGGACGGGTGAGGTGGAGCAGCTTGGCGACGACGGTGAGCATGCCGTCGAAGTGGCCGGGCCGCGAGGCGCCCTCCAGGCGTTCGCCCATGGGGCCCGCGGTGATCCGTACCTGGGGGTCGCCGCCGGGGTAGACCTCGTCCACGGAGGGCGCGAACACCGCGTCCGCACCGGCCTGATCGGCGATCTTCAGGTCGGCGTCGAGGGTACGCGGGTAGCGGTCCAGGTCCTCGCCCGCGCCGAACTGCAGCGGGTTGACGAAGACGGTGACGACGACCTCGCCGTCCGGTCCTGCGATCTGGCGCGCGGCGCGGATCAGGGTGGCGTGGCCGTCGTGCAGGGCACCCATGGTCATCACGACGGCGCGACGGCCGCGGCGCACGCGCGCGTGGAGTTCGTCGGCGGTGCTCAGCAGGGCGGTGGTCATCGGTCGTTCCCCTCGGTGCCGTGAGTGCCGTTCGTGCCACCGCCGTTGCCGCCGTCGGCGCCGCTCGTTCCGCCGGCGCCGTCGGCCAGCACGCCGAGCAGGTCCTCGGCGAGTTCGGGCTTCAGCAGGCCGTGCGCGAGCGCCCGGTCCGCGGTCGCGCGGGCCATCGCCACATAGCCCGCGACGGTCTGCGGGGCGTGCCTGCGCAGCTCGGTGATGTGGGCGGCGACCGTACCGGCGTCGCCGCGCGCGACGGGCCCGGTGAGCGCCGCGTCGCCGGAGCGCAAGGCGTTGTCCAGGGCGGCGCCGAGCAGCGGGCCGAGCATCCGGTCGGGCGCCTCGACGCCCGCGGTGCGCAGCAGCTCCATGGACTGGGCGACCAGGGTCACCAGGTGGTTGGCGCCGAGGGCGAGGGCCGCGTGGTAGAGCGGGCGGTTCTGCTCACTGATCCACTCGGGCTCGCCGCCCATCTCGATGACGAGGGCCTGGGCGGCCAGCCGCAGCTCCTCGGGCGCGGTGACGCCGAAGGAGCAGCCGGCCAGGCGCTGCACGTCCACCGGAGTGCCCGTGAAGGTCATCGCTGGGTGCAGGGCCATCGGCAGCGCGCCCGCGCGCAGGGCGGGGTCGAGGACCCTCGCGCCGTACCGCCCGGAGGTGTGCACGAGCAGCTGGCCGGGCCGTACCGCACCGGTCTCGGCGAGACCGGTGACCAGTCCGGGCAGGACATCGTCGGGGACGGTGAGCAGCACCAGGTCGGCGCGCTCGAGGACCTCGGCGGGCGGTACCAGCGGCACGTCCGGGAGCATGGTCTCGGCGCGCCGCCGGGAGGCGTCGGAGACGCCCGAGACGGCCACCGGGCGATGCCCGGCGAGCTGGAGGGACGCGGCGAGCGCGGGGCCCACCCGCCCGGCGCCCACGACGCCGACGGTGAGCCGCGCGGGGCGGTCCTTGAGGTCTTGCTGGTGGACTGTACTCACGCGACGGCGGCCTTCCCGTTCCAGTCCGCTCTGGGTACCGGACGATTTCTCGTCATGTTAACGCTATCTCGGTCCGGAGCCGATTGGTTGTCCACAGGCTGTGGGTTACGCCACGTGTACGCCGCGCAGTCGCGTGTCCACCGGCGCTCCGGCCGCGCCCGACGCCCCCGAGCGCCACCACGCGTGCGTGCGCCTGAAATCCGGCTGCCCGAACGGCCCCTCTCAGGGCATGATCCGCACATGACTGGTACGGCGGAGACGGGCGACGAGCAGCAGACGGAGCAGCCCGAACGGGAACGGATGCGGGAGCGGCGCCGGGCCGCCTTCGCGCAGGCGGAGCGTGTGCTGTCGCGCCCGGGCTTCCAGCGCACGATCCGGGAGCGGCTGGCAGCTCTCCAGGAAGCGGCACCCGAGGTGTACGACCTGGACCGGAACACGGACATCTACGGCAACGGGATCATGGCGGACCTGGAGGAACGGGTCGCGGCCCTGCTCGGCACGGAGGCCGCCGCGTTCTTCCCGACCGGCACGATGGCCCAGCAGGTGGCGTTGCGCTGCTGGGCGGGCCGCACCGGCGACCGAACGGTCGCCCTGCACGCCCTGGCCCACCCGGAGGTGCACGAACGGCATGCGTTCAGCCAGGTCAGCGGGTTGCGTCCGGTGCACGTGACCAGCGAGCCCCGGCTGCCCACCGCCGCCGAGATACGCGACTTCGACGAGCCCTTCGGGGCGTTGATGCTGGAGCTGCCCCTCCGGGACGCCGGTTTCGTGCTGCCCACCTGGGAGGAGCTCACCGAGGTCGTCGAGGCCGCGCGGGAGCGCGACGCGGTGGTGCACTTCGACGGCGCGCGCCTGTGGGAGTGCACGGTCCACTTCGGCCGGCCCCTTGAGGAGATCGCGGGCCTGGCGGACAGCGTCTACGTGTCGTTCTACAAGTCCCTCGACGGCTTCGGCGGCGCCGCGCTGGCGGGACCGAAGACGCTGGTGGCGGAGGCGAAGACATGGCGGCACCGGTACGGCGGCATGGTCTTCCAGCAGTTCCCCACCGCGTTGTCGGCCCTCGCCGGCCTGGAGCGCGAGCTGCCCCGGCTGCCTGACTACGTCCGGCACGCGCGCGTGGTCGCCGCCGCGCTGAGGGAGGGCTTCGCCGCGGCAGGGGTCCCGTGGGTACGCGTGCACCCCGAGGAACCGCACACCCACGACTTCCAGGTCTGGCTGCCGTACGACTCGGACGTCCTCATGGAGGCGGCGGTGCGCCAGGCCGAGGAGACGGGGACGTTCCTCTTCGCCAACCCCTGGGACCGCAGCAGGCCGGGGTTGTCCTTCACCGAGGTCGCCGTACGTTCGCCGGGCCTCGAGTGGACGGCGGACGACGTACGGGCGGCCGTCGGCGACTTCGTGACCCGTCTGCCCAAGGTGTGATCGCAAGGCGCGCGGGTGCAGCCGGCGCAGGGCGCCGCGCACGCGCCCCGGTGCCTCCGACCTCGGCCCGGGCGTCGCGTGGATTGACTGCCGCCGTCGATCCGCGGCGGCGCTGTCAGTGGCCGGGTGCACGATGGAGGGCATGAGCGTGACCATCGACATCACCGGGCTGCCACTGGAGCGGGTCTCCGTCGTGCCCTCTCCGCTGGCGGAACTGGGGATGGCCCTGCACGCCCTCAGCGAGCCCGGCCACCACCCCGGCCTCCAGGGCTGGACGACCGCCGTCTCCTCCCGGCTGGACCCGCGCCTGGCCGACCGCCTGTGCGAGGCCGACTTCCTGTGGCGTACGACGTTCTCGGACGTGTTCGCCCCGTTCGCGGGCATTCCCGGCGGCCGCGCGCTCCCCGGCGCCACCCTCGCCGAGGAACTGGACCAGCTGGACAAGCTGACAGACGACCAGTTCGTCACCGCCGCCCTGGAGTTCACCTGCCAGCTGCGCTACGACGTCCAGGAATCCGGCCCGCTGGAGGACCTGGAGCTGCGCCGCCGTTCCCTGGAACTGGCCGCCGCCCGCGGTGCTGTGCAGGAGCGGTTCACGCGCCGGCTGCTGGATGATCCGCCGGCCGTCCGCGCCTGGTTCCGGGAGCTGATGCTCGACTGCGACGCGGCGTTCTTCGCCGACATCTGGGCCCGCCTGCAGCCCCAGCTCGCCGCCGACGCCCGGCACAAGACCGAACTGCTGCGCCGCAAGGGCCTGGGCGAAGCGCTCGCGGCCCTCTCCGGGGCCATCTCCCTGGACGAGGAGGCCGCGCTCATCACGGTCGACAAGCTCCTCGTGGGCCGCACCGCAACCGGTGACGGCGGCCTGGTCCTCGTCCCGACCAGCCTCGGCTGGCCGCACGTGATGGTCCTGCACCGGTACGGCTGGCAGCCCTCGATCACCTACCCGGCGAGTGTCTCCCGCCCGCAGGCCCCGTCCGTCGAGCAGCTCACCCGCCGGATGGAGGCGCTGGCCCACCCGGTGCGGATGCGGCTGTGCCGGCATCTGGCGCGCGCCCCGCACACCACGAGCGAACTGGCCGACGCGCACGGCATGTCGGCGCCCGAGATATCCCGGCACCTGGCGGTGCTGAAGAAGGCGGGCCTGATCACCAACTGCCGCCGGGGCCGGTACGTCCAGCACCAACTGGACCTGGCGGCAGTGGCCCGCCTGGGCACCGACTTCATCGAGGGCGTCCTGCGCTGACGCACCGCGCGCCGCAGCGGGCGTCAGCCGTGGCCGCGAGGCAGCCGGAAGGGGGCCCGGTTCTCAGCCGTGACCGCGGGGCAGCCGGAAAGGCCGTCCCCGCCGTGACGGCGGAGGCAGTCGGCTGAGCCGGGTCTCGGACCGTTGGGGCCGCTGCCCGCCGCCACAGCCCGCCCCAGCCGTGACCGCCGAGGCAGCCCGCAGGCCCGGGTGTCAGCCGTGGCCGCCCGCGCGTACCAGACCCGTCTCGTAGGCGAGCACCACGACCTGCACCCGGTCGCGCAGGCCCAGCTTGGTCAGGATGCGGCCCACGTGGGTCTTCACCGTGGCCTCGCTCAGCACCAGCCGGGCCGCGATCTCACCGTTGGACAGGCCCTGCGCGACCAGCACCATCACCTCGCGCTCGCGGTCGGTGAGCCGGTCCAGCTCCCTGTGCTGCGGCTCCTTGCCGGTGGACGGCAGCATCGGCGCGAAACGGTCCAGCAGGCGCCGGGTGGTGGAGGGCGCCACGACCGCGTCACCGCTGTGCACCGCCCGGATCGCACCCAGCAGATCACCCGGCGGCACGTCCTTGAGCATGAAGCCGGAGGCGCCCGCCTTCAGCCCGGAGAAGGCGTACTCGTCCAGGTCGAAGGTGGTCAGAATCAGCACCTTGGGCGGATCGGGCTCCACGCAGATCCGCCGGGTGGCCTCCACGCCGTCCAGCTTGGGCATGCGGACGTCCATCAGGACGACGTCGACGGGCGTGGACCGCAGCACCTGGAGGGCCTCGACGCCGTCGCCCGCCTCCGCCACGACCTCCATGTCCGGCTGGGCGGCGAGCACCATCCGGAACCCGGTGCGCAGCAGCACCTGGTCGTCGACGAGCATCACACGGATCGTCATCGGGCCTCTTTCGTTCGGGGCGGTGGGGATGGCTTCAGGGCGAGGGGGTACAGGTGTCAACCGTGGCGTACGGCTGCGTCAGTGCGCCGGCTTGAGCGGGAGCAGGGCGCTGATGCGGAATCCTCCGCCCGGGCGCGGGCCCGCGTCCAGGGTGCCGCCTACCATGCCGACCCGTTCGCGCATACCGATCAGCCCGTGCCCCTGGCCGTCGGCGCCGCCCTCCTCGTACAGCTCGTGCGGCGCGCCCTTGCCGTCGTCCTCGACGAGCAGGCCGAGCCCGTCGTCGAAGTAGACCAGCCGGACGCTGGCGCCCGCGTTGGGCCCGCCGTGCTTGCGGGTGTTGGTGAGCGCCTCCTGCACGATCCGGTACGCGGTCAGCTCCACGCCGCTCGGCAGCGGGCGCGGGGTGCCCTCGACCTTGAAGTCGACCGGGAGACCGGAACTGCGGCACTGCTCGATCAGCTCGTCGATCTGCCCGACGTCCGGCTGCGGGACGTACTCCCCGCTCTCCTGGTGCTCCCCGGTGCGCAGCACGCCCAGCAGACGGCGCATCTCGGCGAGGGCCTGACGGCCGGTGGAGGAGATCGTCTCCAGGGCCTTCTTGGCCTGGTCGGGGGCGGCGTCGAGGACATAGGCGGCGCCGTCGGCCTGCACCACCATCACCGACACGTTGTGCGCCACGACATCGTGCAGCTCGCGCGCGATACGAGCGCGCTCGGCGGCGACCGCGACCTTCGACTGCGCCTCGCGCTCCTTCTCCAGGCGGGCCGCGCGCTCCTCCAGCTGGGCGAAGTAGGCACGCCGGGTGCGCATGGAGTCACCGAGCACCCAGGCGAGCGCGAAGGGCACCGTCTGGAAGACGACTATCGCGATCTGCCCCAGAAAATTGGTGTGCTCGTTCGGCCAGCGGATCTGCGCGAGGGGCGCCGCGACGAGACTGGCGGCGAGCGCGAGCCGGGAGGCCCAGCGCGCGCCGACCGTTGCCACCGTGTAGGTGATCACCAGCATGGCGAAGTCGGCGACGGTCGTCTCGACGTCCACCACCAGCTGGGACAGACCCGTCGCGAGGGCCACGAGCAGCATCGGCTCCGGGAAACGGCGGCGCAGCGCGACGACGACGCACAGGACGGCGGACACGGCCATCCCCCCGGCGAGCGTCATGTGGTGACCGGGCACCCCGTGGAGATTGACCACGCTCAGACCGGACAGCCCGAACAGGACGACGGCCCAGAAGGTGTCGACCCAGGTCGGGTGGCGGCGGAGGAAGTCGTAGAGGCGCTGCACGTAACCCAGAGTAGGGAAACCGGATGCATGCAGGGGTCAACCGGAGGGCCGATCCGTGCCCGGGGCGCGTACTCCGCAAGGTGGAGGAAGTGATCATCTGTGCGCCTAGTCTGTTCCGGTGACGGATGAGACGGCACGGGGATCGGGGCCGCGCCCCGGCGACGGAGACGGCGGGGGCCGCTGGCGCGGCTGGCGTGCGGCGACCGAGGCGGCGCTGTACGGGCCCGGCGGCTTCTACCGCCGCCCGGAGGGCCCGGCCGGCCACTTCCGTACGTCCGTACACGCCTCCTCGCTGTTCGCGCAGGCCGTGGCCCGGCTGCTGTGCCGGGTCGACGAGGCACTGGGCCGGCCCCCCGTACTGGACTTCGTCGACATGGGCGCGGGGCGGGGCGAACTGGTCACCGGGGTGCTGGCCGCCCTGCCGGCCGATGTGGCCGCACGCGCGCGTGGGTACGCCGTCGAACTCGCCGACCGCCCGGCCGGGCTGGACGAACGGATCACCTGGCTGGACACGCCCCCGGCCACCGTCACGGGGCTGCTGTTCGCCAACGAGTGGCTGGACAACGTGCCCGTGGACGTGGCCGAGGTCGACCCCGCGGGCGTGCCCCGGCTGGTGCTCGTCGCCGAGGACGGCACCGAACGGCTCGGGGAGCCGGCGACCGGCGCGGAGGCGGACTGGCTCGCCCGGTGGTGGCCGTTGCCGGCCGAGGAGGGGCTGCGCGCGGAGATCGGGCTGCCCCGGGATCTGGCGTGGGCGTCGGCGGTGGACCGGGTGGTGCGCGGGCTCGCGGTGGCCGTGGACTACGCGCACACCGTCGGCACGCGCCCCCCGTTCGGGACGCTCACCGGCTTTCGGGAAGGGCGCGAGACGGCGCCCGTGCCGGACGGGTCGTGCGACATCACGGCGCACGTCGCCCTGGACGCATGCGCGGCGGCGGTCATGGCGCGCACGCCCTCGGACACACCGCGCACGCCCCTCGATACGGCGCACACACCGCCCGACACCACGCGTGCAACCTCGGGCACGCCCCGACGTCCGGCGCGCACGCCCACCGACAGGTCGCGGGCACCCTCCCACACGGCGCGCACGCTGCCCCCCGCCCGCCTCCTCACCCAGCGCGCCGCGTTGCGCGCCCTGGACCTCACCGGCGCACGCCCCCCGCTCGCGCTGGCCTCCACGGACCCCGCGGCCTATGTGCGCGCCCTCGCGAGCGCCGGAGAGGCCGCCGAGCTCACCGCCCCGGGCGGGCTCGGTGACTTCGGCTGGCTGGTGCAGCCCGTTGGAATTCCGGACCCGCTCGCCTGAGCCTGCTGCCTGCTGCCTGCGGTCGGCCTACTTGTCGATGTCGCCGACCACGAAGAACATCGAGCCCAGGATCGCCACCATGTCCGCCACCAGCGTCCCCGGCAGCAACTCGGTCAGCGCCTGGATGTTGTTGTACGAGGCAGAGCGCAGCTTCAGCCGGTACGGCGTCTTCTCACCCTTGCTGACCAGGTAGTAGCCGTTGATGCCGAGCGGATTCTCGGTCCACGCGTACGTGTGCCCCTCGGGCGCCTTCAGCACCTTCGGCAGCCGCTGGTTGATGGGCCCGGGCGGCAGCTCGGCGAGCCGGTCCAGACAGGCGTCGGCGAGGTCGAGCGCGTTGTGGGTCTGGTCCAGGAGCACCTCGAAGCGGGCGAGGCAGTCGCCCTCGCTCCGGGTGACGACCTTCAGGGTGTCCTGGAGATCGCCGTACGCCAGGTACGGCTCGTCGCGGCGCAGGTCGAAGTCGACGCCCGAGGCGCGCGCGATGGGCCCGCTCACGCCGTAGGCGTGCACGGTCTGCGGCGTCATCGCGCCCACGCCGCGCGTGCGCCCCCGGAAGATCTCGTTGCCGAGCACCAGGTCGTCGAAGACGTCCATGCGCGAGCGCACATCGGCGACGGCGGCACGCGCGCGTGCGGTCCACCCGGCCGGCAGGTCCTCCTTCAGGCCACCGACGCGGTTGAACATGTAGTGCATGCGCCCGCCGGAGACCTCCTCCATGACGTTCTGGAGCACCTCGCGCTCCCGGAACGCATAGAACACCGGGGTGATGCCGCCCAGCTCCAGCGGGTAGGAGCCGAGGAACATCAGGTGGTTCAGAACCCGGTTCAGCTCGGCGAGCAGCGTGCGAGTCCACACCGCCCGCTCGGGCACCTCCATGCCGAGCATCCGCTCCACGGCGAGGACCACGCCCAGCTCGTTCGAGAACGCCGACAGCCAGTCGTGGCGGTTGGCGAGCACGATGATCTGGCGGTAGTCGCGCGCCTCGAAGAGCTTCTCGGCGCCGCGGTGCATATAGCCGATCACCGGCTCCGCGCGCACGATGCGCTCCCCGTCCAGCACGAGCCTGAGCCGCAGCACGCCGTGCGTGGACGGGTGCTGGGGCCCGATGTTGAGCACCATGTCGGTGCTTTCCGCGGCGCCGCCGATCCCGACCGTGGTCTCCGTCGTAGGAGTCATGGCCCCAGTTTCCCCTACGTACGCTGGCCCCATGGAAACGGGGAGCCCGGAGGAGACCGGGACACCGGGGGCCGAGCTGGAATGGCGGAGACTGCAGCCCGCCCTGATGCGGGTGCGCCGACTGCTCGTGGTGGTGTGGGCGGCGGTGCTCGCGGCCGTCACCGGGTTGCTGCCGGGCCTGCTCGTGGGGCCCGCGTGGGCCGCCGTCGCCCTGGTGCCCGTGGCCTGCGGCGCGTGGTGCTGGCGGCTGGTGGGGCGCAACTGGCACTCGTGGCGGTACGCCGAGCGCGCGGACGACCTGCTGATCAGTCGAGGTGTCCTGTGGCGCGAGGAGACGGTGGTGCCGTACGGGCGGATGCAGCTGGTGGAGGTCACCTCCGGGCCCGTCGAGCGGCGCTTCGGGCTGGCGACCGTGCAACTGCACACGGCGGCCGCCGCGACCGATGCCACCATCCCCGGTCTGGACCCGGCCGAGGCGGAACGGCTGCGCGACCGGCTCACCGAGCTGGGCGAGGCGCGATCGGCGGGCCTGTGACGACCCCGGACCCCGGCGAGAAGGTGACCTCGGACCAAGACGAGGAGAGGACTGCGGACCACGACGAGGAGATACCGGCGCCCGCGCCGGTGACCGAGCGCCGACTGCACCCCGTCACGCCGTTCCGCCGGGCGTGGGCGCCGGTCGCCGTGGTCGCCGGATGGGCGGTGCACGACCCGAACGGGCCACAGGTGCAGCTGGCGCGGCTGACCACCACCGCCCTGCTGCTGGGGCTCGCGGTGCTGGTGCCGGTGGCCGGCCTGTACGGCTTCCTGTCCTGGTGGTTCACGCACTACGCGGTCACCGACGCCGAACTGCGCATCCGTACCGGCCTGTTGTTCCGGCGCGCCGCGCACATCCGGCTGGAGCGCATCCAGGCCGTGGACGTCTCCCGCCCCCTCCTCGCGCGCGTGGCGGGTGTCGCCAAGCTCCGGATCGACGTCGTCGGCGCCGACGACAAGGACGAACTGGCCTTCCTCGGCGAGCAGGAGGCGCGCGCCCTGCGCGCGGAGCTGCTGGCGCGCGCGGCGGGTTTCGCACCCGAGACGGCGCGCGAAGTCGGCGAGGCTCCGGCGCGCGAGCTGCTGCGCGTGCCCCCGCGCGCGCTGGCGCTCTCCCTGCTGCTGACGGGCGCCACCTGGGGCTCGTTGTGCGCCGCGCTCGTCGTACCGACCGTGCTGTGGCTCACCACCCACAACCTGTGGACGGTCCTCGCGACCGCCCTGCCGCTGTTCGGCGCGGCCGGCGCGAGCAGCGCGGGACGGTTCACCGGCGAGTTCGACTGGAAGGTGAGCGAGTCACCGGACGGACTGCGCATCGACCGCGGGCTGCTCGACCGTACGCACGAGACGGTCCCGCCCGGCCGGGTGCAGACCGTGCGGATCGTGGAGCCGCTGCTGTGGCGGTGGCTCGGCTGGGTGCGGGTGGAACTGGACGTGGCCGGATCCGCCAACTCGGTGCTGGTACCGGTCGCTCCGCGCCCGATCGCCGAGTCGGTCGTCGCGTGCGTGCTGCCGGGTGTGACGGTGCCTCAGGAGCTGTCGCGGCCGCCGCGGCGGGCCCGCTGGTGCGTGCCGGTGTGGTGGCGCGGCCGGCGTCTCGCGGTCACCGGCGCGGTGTTCGCCACCCGGCACGGTCTTTTGCGGCGCCGGCTGTCGCTGGTCCCGCATGCCAAGGTGCAGAGCGTGCGGCTGCGCCAGGGGCCCTGGCAGCGTCTGTGGCGGCTCGCCGACGTCCACGTGGACACCGGGGCCGACAAGACCGTGACGGCCGGTCTGCGGGACGCCCAGGAGGCCGCGCGGCTTCTGCGCGCCCAGGCGGAGCGGTCGCGTACGGGTCGCCGGGACGCCCGCCCCGACCGCTGGATGACCGGATGACATCAGGCCCGGCTCCCCTCGCGGGAAGCCGGGCCCGGTAGCGCCTGATGCGTGGTGCCGTGTCAGGAAGCCGCGCTGCGCAGCCGCTGGACGTCGATCTGCTCGGTCTCGTCGTGCGCGGTCAGGTCGATGACCTGGCCGGCGCCGTCCGACTGAGCGCCGGCGTGCTTGAACTCGGCCTCGGCCTCGGCCTTGTGCACGGCGAGGGCCTCCGGGCCGACGACGTCGGCGAGATCCTCGTTCTGCACGGAGTCCAGCGCGGCCTTCGGTGCGTCCTTCTGGGTGCCGAAGAAGTCGAAACCGCCCTCGACCACCGGGCGCCGCGCGGGCGCGGCCGGTACGACGGCCACCGCGGTCGGCACCGTGAAGTGCCCGGCGGGCGGCCGGCCCACGGGCTTGGCGGCCTCGGCCGGTGCCATCGGGGCGGCGGCCGCACGCGCGTGCCCGTCGGCCGCCACGGGCTTCCCCTGCGCCTCGTCCTCCTGGGCGGCCGGCGCACCGGCCTCGCTCGCGGAAGCACCGGCGCCGTCCGTCACGCCTTCCGCCGCGTCCTCACGGGCGCCTTCCGCAGTGCCTTCCGCCCGCGCGGCGGAGTCCGCCCTGCCCGCGTCGGCCCTGCGGACATCGGCCTTGCCCGCCAAAACAGCGCCCGCGTCGACCCTGGCCTCGCCGGCGTCGGGCGCACCCGCTTCAGAAGCCGCCGCCTTGGTGTTCCCGGAAGCCGCCTCGCCGGAATCCGCCTCCTCGGAAGCCACGCGCGTGGCCGTGTCCACGGAAGCCTCTGCGTCCGTCACGGAGTCGTCCGCGGCCTCGCCGTCGAACCGGGCCAGGGCCGTCAGGGCCTGCCGGTAGAGCCGCGCGCCCTCGGGCGAGAACACCGCGTACGCCGTCGGCTCGTCCCCGGCCTCAGCGGCCTCAGCGGCCGCCTCCACGGGCTCCTCGGCCGGCTCCAGGTCCGGCTCGGCGCGGCGCGCGGGCGGCAGCGCGGGCGAGGGCACGGTCGCCTCGATCTCCAGCAGCCGGCGCCCCTCCAGGGCGCTGGCGCGCTCGGTCTCCGCCGTGGCGTACCGGCGCAGCAGGGCCGCGTGCTCGTTGCGCAGGCCGGCCAGCTCCGCGCGCTTGGCGCGCAGCCGCTGCTCCAGCTTGGTGCGCAGCTCGCGCGACTCCTCCAGGTCGGTCTCCAGTTCGGCGACCCGCTCCTCGTACCGCCACTCGTCACCGGCACGCGCGCGTGTGAGGTCGGCGACCTGCTTGCCCGCGTGGATGTCCCAGCGGCGCATCACGAACGCGCCCACGACCGCAGTGGCCGCAGCGGCCCCGGCCAGCGCGCGCAGCACCATGGCCTCGGAGAACACCCAGGGACCCAGCGCGCAGACGACGGAGACACCGGCGATCGCCGAAGGAGGCAACAACCGATGCAGGGGTGGTGAATGGCGGTGGCGTCCACGTGGCATGGCCAGAAACTTACCGCGCGTAGGCGAATCGCGGACCCCCGCCCCGTAAAAACCCGGCCACATCACCGGCTTCACGCGGCATCGGTCGTGCGGGGGCTCAGTGGGCGACCAGTCGCGAGCTGAGCCACTGGAGGGTGGCGGGGATCTCCCGCCGCCAGGTGTTGAAGTTGTGGCCGCCGCTCGGGAGGATGA
>NZ_JBSFDI010000038.1:40341-60468 GCF_053593835.1 Streptomyces sp. NPDC002076 | reverse complement strand
ATCCGCCGCTACATCATCTGGCGGAACAAGCACGCCGCCGACGAACGCCTTCGCGATTTCGTCGACAGGGCGAACGTTGCTTGATGCGGCACTAGGGTCGGTCCCCATGGAGACCGAGACCACGGGAATCGTTCGTCGCCAGACGGCGGAGCGTATGCGCGACGCTCTGGAGCGGCTCGTTACCGAGCGGGACGTATGGGTGTCGACGGCTCACCCTGAACACGGGCCGCACCAGGTGCCGCTGTGGTTCTTGTGGGATGGGCGAGCGGTGTGGATGTGCACCAGCGCCACTTCCGTGACTGCGCGGAACGTCCGCAAAGAGCCGCGCGTGCGCCTGGCACTACCGGACACCTTCGACGTGGTGCTCCTCCAGGGTGAGGCGGAGTGCTTCCCGGAACAGGAGGTGCCCGTAGACGCGGCGGAGGCGTTCGCCGACAAGTTCGGGTGGGATCCACGCGTGGAAGAGGGTTCCTTTCTGTATGTACGCGTGGTCCCGAGGACTGTGCGCGCTTGGCGCGGCGAGCCGGAACTACGCGGGAGAGTCATCATGCGCGACGGGATGTGGCTGGAATAACGGCCGCCCCCGCCGACGCACCTCTCTCGGATCACGATCTACAGCTGGAGTACTGCCCACGAACGCGGTTGTCCGAGGGGAATTGAACCGACCGGCATCCGGCACCGAGGCGAATCGGCAGCAGACGCGACATCGCCAACCAAATCGCCAACTCGGCGTCTTCCGGCCCTGGATGTGGCTCAGCACTGAACTGGCAGTAGAGGTCGAAAAGCTCGGTTACGGCGCCATATGGCTCGGCGGTGGCGCACCCGACGGCAACCTCGGTACTGAAGGTGGACGCCACGGCCGGCTCGTGATCGGTGTCCAGACCGACCACTACGACCTGGATGAGCGGCACGGCCGTGCGCTGCACGATCCGGGCGGGTGTGACCATCCTGGACCTGAAGTACTGGGAATCGGGACGTGGTCAACCAGCTCAAGGAGGGCTGCCTGCACCGGCAACGCCGACGCCGTCACGGGCGCCTACCCGGCGGTGAGGAAGTACCTGGACCTGTCGAGTCTGAAGGCGGACGGCCTGGTCAACCACCGCGCCGGGGACGGCGACTGGGGGGACCGGGGCTCCGACATCGAGGCAGGCGCCTCCAAGTCACCAAGTCACCAAGCCACCAAAGAGATTCAGCGACGACGCAGAGATCCACGGACCGGCCCGGACGGCCGGACGACGACGCGCCCGCCATCGTTCAGCGGACCGGGCAGACCTGCTGAGTCGCGCCGCCCCGGTTCTTTCCAACCGTGGCCGAGCACGAGCAGTGATGAGGTCGATTTCATTTCGCCGTCCGCCCGAACCGGGCACTGCAAGTGGCCCACACGGGCGCCATTAAATAGAACAAAATGCACGACGGGGGTCGTGACCTGGGGTTTCGCTCAATCACTTCAGGCATCATCGGGCGGTTTCAGGCCCATTACGGGCCGGTTTGCTCGAAAAGGTGATTGGTATAAATGTGCGGCAAGACCGGGCACGCCGCGCCCGGACCGGGTACGGAAGGCGAGGTGAGTGCGATGAACGCCGAAGAGCGTCAGAGCCGGATTCTCGCGCTCGCTCGTCACCAGGGACGTGTCGAGGTCACCACCACGGCCGTCGACCTTGCTGTCGCGCCGGAGACCATCCGTCGCGACCTCAGCGTCCTGGAACGCAGGGGCCTGCTCCGCCGCACCTATGGAGGCGCCTATCCCGTCGAGGGCGCGGGCTTCGAGACGGGCCTCCCCGAACGAGAAACCTTGCACGTCAAGGACAAACGCCGGATCGCCGCGGAGGCGGTCAAGCTCCTCGGTGACGCGGAGACCGTGTTCGTGGACGAGGGCTACACCCCCCAGCTCCTCGCCGCGCTCCTCCCGGGCGACCGGCCCCTGACGGTGGTCACCGCGTCGCTGTCCACAGCAGCCGCGATCGTGGACTCTCCGCATGTCACCGTGTTGCTCCTCGGAGGCCGTGTCCGGGCTCGGACCCTGGCCACGGTGGGCTCATGGGCCTGCGCCATGCTCGAGCGATTCGTCATCGACCTGGCCTTCCTCGGGTCGAACGGGATCTCCCGGGAGCTCGGCCTGACGACCCCCGATCCGGTGGTGGCCGACGTCAAGGCCAAGGCGCTGGCCGTGTCGCGCCGACGCGTCTTCATCGGGCACCACAGCAAGTTCGGCGCGAGCAGCTTCTGCCGCTTCGCCGGCGTGGGCGACTTCGAGGCGATCGTCACCGACACCGCACTGTCCAGCGCCGAGGCGCACCGCTACTCACTGATGGGACCCCGCGTCCACCGGGTCTGACCAACTCAGCCCGCCCCCCTACCGCCAGGGACGGCACCGCCGGAGCCGCGCCGACGGCACCTCCCTGCCTGCACAGCCGAACACCACCGTCTGCCCGATCCCACATTCCCCTTGCCCTTCGCTGCCCACACCCGACATTTCATGAAAGGGACGATCATGATTTCGAGACCGACTGTTCTGCGGCGCGCTGTGCCGCTGGGCGCACTGGCCATGTGCGGCACACTACTCACGGCGTGCGCGGGCGCCGGCGGCGCGGGGGGTGGCTCCGGCTCGCACTCCATCAACGTGCTGATGGTGAACAACCCGCAGATGGCAGACCTGCAGAAGCTCACGGCGGCCAACTTCACCAAGCAGACCGGCATCAAGGTCAACTTCACGGTGCTGCCCGAGAACGACGTCCGCGACAAGATCACCCAGGACTTCTCCAGCCAGGCCGGCCAGTACGACGTGGCGACGATCAGCAACTACGAGACTCCGATCTACGCCAAGAACGGCTGGCTCGCCCCGCTGACCTCGTACGCGCAGAAGGACACCGCCTTCGACCAGAGCGACATCCTGCCCTCCATGCAGCAGTCCCTGACGGCGTCCGGACAGATATACGCCGAGCCGTTCTACGGCGAGTCGTCCTTCCTGATGTACCGCAAGGACGTCTTCAAGGAGAAGGGGCTGACCATGCCGGCCAACCCCACCTGGCAGCAGGTGGCCGCCCTGGCCGCCAAGGCCGACGGCGCGAAGCCCGGGATGAAGGGCATCTGCCTGCGCGGCCTGCCCGGTTGGGGCGAGGTGATGGCTCCGCTGACCACGGTGGTCAACACCATGGGCGGCACCTGGTTCGACAAGGACTGGAAGGCCCAGGTCGACAGCGCCGCCTTCACGAAGGCGACCAAGTTCTATGTCGACCTGGTGCGGTCCCACGGTGAGGCGGGCGCCCCGCAGTCCGGGTTCGCCGAGTGCCTCAACGACATGGAGCAGGGCAAGGTCGCCATGTGGTACGACGCGACCTCCGCGGCCGGGTCGCTCGAAGCCGGCGGGTCTCCGGTGGCCGGCAAGATGGCCTACGCGCCCGCACCGGTCGACCGGACCAAGAGTTCGGGCTGGCTCTACACCTGGGCCTGGGGCCTGCAGAAGGCGAGCAAGCACCAGGACGACGCCTGGAAGTTCATCTCCTGGGCGTCCAGCAAGCAGTACGAGGACCTGGTGGGCAAGAAGCTCGGCTGGTCCCGGGTCCCGGCGGGCAAGCGGAGCTCCACCTACACCAACCCGCAGTACGTCGCCGCAGCGTCGGCCTTCGCAGGCGCCACCGCGAACGCGCTGAAGGCCGCCGACCCGCAGAACCCAGGTGTGCAGCCCCGGCCCGCCCCCGGTATCCAGTTCGTCGGCATCCCAGAGTTCACCGATCTGGGCACACAGGTCTCCCAGCAGATCAGCTCCGCCATCGCCGGCAAGACCAGCGTCGATCAGGCGCTGAAGGCCAGCCAGGCGCTCGCCGAGAAGGTCGCCGCCAAGTACGCGGCCAAGTGATCCCTGCCCGACCCACCCGACGTTCCCGACCTCCCGGTCCCGCCCACGCGGGACCGGGGGACGGGAGCACAGCGGAGACACACCGATGACCCTCACTCACTCGCTCACCAGGCGTACCCGGGCACCGCGGACCGGCCAACAGGCGGCGCCCTCACGGCGATCCCGGGGAGCATGGGCCCGGCGGGCCCCGCTGCTCCCGGCCCTGATCTTCATGATCGTGGTCACCCAGCTGCCGTTCGTCGGCACTCTGGTGATCTCGTTCATGCGCTGGAACGCCCTCGACCCCGGCAACCGGGCCTTCGCGGGCCTGCAGAACTACAAGGACGCGGTGACCGACCCGCAGCTGCGTTCGTCCCTGCTGACGACCGTCGTGCTGACGGTCACCGTGGTGCTGGTCAGCCTGGTACTGGGCCTGGGGTTGGCGCTGCTGCTGGACCGTCAGTTCCGCGGCCGGGGCATCGTCCGGACCATGCTGATCACACCGTTCCTCGTCGTGCCCGTGGCCTCCGCGCTGCTGTGGAAGCACGCGCTGTACAACGCCACCTACGGGCTGATCAACGGATCGCTGACCTGGCTGTGGAGTCTGTTCGGCAGCGACAACGCGCCGCAGCCCGACTGGCTGTCCTCACTGCCGCTGATGTCCGTGGAGGCGTCGCTGATCTGGCAGTGGACGCCCTTCATGATGCTGATCCTGCTGGCCGGGCTGCAGAGCCGCCCCATGGACGCCGTCGAGGCGGCCCGCGTGGACGGTGCGACCACCTGGCAGGTCTTCCGCTATCTCACCTTCCCTCATCTGCGCCGCTACCTGGAGCTGGCCGCACTGCTCGGCAGCATCTACGTGGTGCAGAACTTCGACGCCGTCTTCACTCTCACCGGCGGCGGACTGGGCACCGCCAACCTGCCCTACACCGTCTACGAGACCTTCTACCAGGCGCATGACTACGGACAGGCCTCCGCGGAAGGCGTCATCGTCGTGGTCTGCTCCCTCCTTGTGGGCAGTTTCGCGCTCAGGACCGTCTCGTCCCTGCTCCGAGAGGAGACCCGCTGATGGCCGGGACCATCGCCACCCGCCGGCACACCACGGGCAGCCCTGACTCCGCGGCCCGACGCCGACGCGGCGCACTCGGCCTGCTGGCCTGGCTCTGCGGAGTCGTGTTCTTCCTTCCGGTCGCCTGGATGGTGCTCACCTCGCTGCACAGCGAGTCCGACGCCGCCACCAACCCACCGAGCGTGGGAGCGCCGCTGACCCTCCAGGGCTACCGGGAGTTCTTCGGCGCGAGTACCGGCGTCTCCCCCTGGCCGCCGCTGATCAACTCCTTCTCGGCGAGCCTCATGTCGACGCTCCTGGTGCTGGTGCTGTCCGTCCCGGCCGCCTACGCGCTGTCCATCAAGCCGGTGCGCAAGTGGACGGACGCGATGTTCTTCTTCCTGTCCACCAAGATGCTGCCCGCGGTGGCCGGACTGCTGCCGGTCTACCTGATCGCCGAGAACAGCGGCCTGCTCGACAACGTCGCGCTGCTGATCATCCTCTACACCTCGATGAACCTGCCGATCGCGGTATGGATGATGCGTTCCTTCCTCGCCGAGGTCCCCGTCGAGATCCTGGAGGCGGCCTCCATCGACGGCGCCGGACTGCCCACCGTCCTCGCCCGGATCGTGGCACCCGTCGTCGCGCCCGGCATCGCCGCCACCTCGCTGATCTGCTTCATCTTCAGCTGGAACGAACTGCTTTTCGCACGTGTGCTCACCGGCGTCGTCGCCGGCACCGCCCCCGTGTTCCTCACCGGCTTCGTCACCAGCCAGGGCCTCTTCCTGGCCAAGGTGTGCGCCGCCGCCGTCTGCATCTCCCTTCCGGTTCTCATCGCCGGATTCGCCGCCCAGGACAAGCTTGTCCAGGGCCTGTCCCTTGGAGCAGTCAAGTGAAAGCCGCCGTCATCAGCTCGCCCGGCCAGGTCGGCGTCGAGACCGTCGACGACCCCACACCCGGCCCCGGGCAGGTGGTGATCGAGGTCTCCGCCTGCGGCCTGTGCGGCACCGATCTCCACATCCTTCAGGGCGAGTTCGCCCCCACCCTGCCCATTGTTCCCGGGCACGAGTTCGCCGGCGAGATCGTCGCCCTGGGCTCCGGGGTACGCGACCTGGCCGTCGGCGACCGGGTCGCCGTCGACCCCTCTCTGTACTGCCACGAGTGCCACTACTGCCGTATCGGGCGCGGCAACATGTGCGAGCGCTGGAACGCCATCGGTGTCACCGTCCCGGGCGGCGCGGCACAGTACACGGCCGCCCCCGCCGCGAACTGCGTCAAACTCCCCGAACACGTCCGCACCCAGGACGCCGCCCTCATCGAACCGCTGTCCTGCGCGGTACGCGGCTACGACATCCTGCGCAGCACGCTCGCCAGCAATGTACTGATCTACGGCTCGGGCACCATGGGCCTGATGATGCTCGAACTCGCCAAGCGCACCGGCGCGGCCACCGTCGACATGGTCGACATCAACGAGGACCGGCTCGCCACCGCCCGCACGCTCGGCTGCAGCAACGCCGTGACCACCGCCGACGCGCTCGAGCGCCCGCGCGGCTGGGATGTGGTCATCGACGCCACCGGCAACGCCCGTGCCATCCAGGACGCCCTGGGCCGGGTCGGCAAGGGGGGCACCTACCTCCAGTTCGGTGTCGCGGACTACGCGACCCGGGCCACCATCGACCCGTACCGGATCTACAACGAGGAGATCACCATCACCGGCTCGATGGCGGTCCTGCACAGCTACGAACGCGCCGCCGAACTGTTCGCCGGTGGAGTGCTCGACCCGGAGATCTTCATCAGCGACCGGCTGCCGCTGGCGGACTACGCCGATGCTCTGCGGCAGTTCCAGGCCGGGAAGGGCCGGAAGATCCAGGTACTGCCGTGACCACGAGCACCGACCGCGGCGGCGGCCGGGTCCGCACGGAGTCGGCGCTTGGGGCCCTGATCGGCAGGGGGACACAGCGGCCCCCGGCCGCCCGGCGCTCGTCATCGGCGAAGCAAGGAAACCAGCAGACGAACCACAACTACCTGGGCTTTCCTTGACGCTGGCGTTGAACGCCATGTCAGCCGCGGAGGCGCGCCCCGAGGCCGTGCCCAGCTCCTCGGCCTTTGGACCCCAGAAGACCACCTGGGCCTGCGCGTTCAGCACCACCGACGCTGAACAGATCAAGCGGGCCGCTGGGCGGTCGTCCACTCAGGCAGCACACGCCTGGACCGACCGCTGACACACCGGCAGGCGGTACCAGGGGTGGTACCCGCACCCGCACGGGGGCTGTTGCAGCAGTCGCCCTTCTGTGGTTCGGCGGTGTCCACCACTGGTGCCGGGATCGCCTGCTCGGCCCAGATGATCTTGCCGGTGGACAGGTACCGGGTGCCCCACCGGGTCGCGAGCTGGGCGACGAGGAAGAGTCCTCGGCCGCCTTCGTCGGTAGTGGCCGCGTAGCGCAGGTGGGGCGAGGTGCTGCTGGTGTCCGAGACCTCACAGATCAGGCTGCGGTCGTACAGCAGGCGTACCCGGATCGGCCCGGTGGCGTGGCGGATGGCGTTGGTGACCAGCTCGCTGAGGATGAGTTCGGTGGTGAACACCAGTTCCTCCAGCGCCCACTCCGACAGCAGGCGGTTGACCCTGGCCCGCACATCCGCCACCGCGGCGGCATCGGAGGGCACCTCCCAGGTGGCGATCCGGTCGTCCGCCAAGGCGCGGGTCCGGGCGACGAGCAGGGCGACGTCGTCGCTGGGACGTGCGGGCAGCAGCGCGTCCAGCACCGCGGTGCAGGTCTGGTCCGGGGTGCGGCTCGCGTCGCCGAGGACGGCGCTCAGCCGCGCCAGGCTCTCGTCGACGTCGCGGTCGGGGGTCTCGATCAGCCCGTCGGTGTACAGCACGATCTGGCTGCCCTCGGGCAGCCGCAGCCGAGTGGTTTCGAACGGCAGCGCTGCCAGGCCCAGAGGCGGCCCGGCCGGCACGTCCGGGAACTCCACGGTGCCGTCGGGGATCACCACCGCGGGCGGCGGATGCGCGGCGCGTGCCATCGTGCAGGCCCGTGTGGTCGGGTCGTAGATCACGTACACGCAGGATGCGCCGGTGACCCCCGGCACGCCGTCGTCGGTCGCGTCCTCCTCGTCGATCCGTGCGACGAGCTCGTCCAGATGCCACAGCAGTTCATCGGGTGGGATGTCGAGTGCGGAGAAGTTGCGCACGGCCGTTCGCAGCCGCCCCATGGTGGCCGCCGCGTGCAGGCCGTGACCGACGACATCGCCCACCGCCAGTGCGACCCGCCCGCCGGGCAGCGGGATGACGTCGAACCAGTCGCCGCCCACGGACTGGGCCGGCAGATACCGGTGGGCGAGGTCGACGGCGTTCTGGTCGGGCATGCCACGCGGCAGCAGGCTGCGCTGCAGGGCAACAGCCATCATGTGCTCGTGGGTGTACCGGCGGGCATTGTCGACGGACACCGCCGCGCGGGCCACCAGCTCCTCGGCCAGCGACAGATCGTCCTCGTCGAACGGCTCACGCTCCCGCATACGCCAGAAGTACGCCACGCCGAGCAGCACACCACGGGCACGCAGCGGGGCCACGATGCGCGAGCGGACGCCGGATTCGAGGATGGCCTCCGATCGCGCCGGGTCCTGGGCTCGCCACACCTGCGCGGCAGCGAGATCACGCTCCAGCACCGCCTGCTGGTGGCCGAACGCCCACGCCTGCGGTGTGGCGGAATCCAGCTCGAAGACCTCGTCGAGCTGCATGAAGGGATGCTCGTCGCGAATGCCGTGCACAGCCACCCGGCGCATCGGAACGCTCCCGTCGGGCGCCGGCTCCTCGCCGTTCAGGACGCCCTCCACCAGATCGACCACGGCGAAGTCGGCGAAGTGCGGTATCCCGACCCTGGCAAGTGCTGCGGCGGTACGTTTCACGTCGAGTGAGGTCCCCATGGAGCCGCTGGCGTCATACAGCAACTGCAGGCGCCTACGAGCCGCCTCGGCCTTCTGTGAGAGCAGCCGCAGTTCGGTGGAGTCCCGCAGCGTGGCCACGCTCCCCGGCGGGCCGCCGTCGCGCCCCGTGGGCCAGCAGTTGACCACCAGCAACCGCTCCCCGACGGTGAGCACCTCGTCGCTGACAACGCGTCCCGGAGCCAGCAGCTCGACCGCCGCTCGGTCCAGCCCGAGTTCGTCCAAGGGCCGTCCCTCGGCATCCCCCGTGAGACCGAGCAGCCGCTGCGCCTCGTCGTTGACCACCGTGATGCGGCCTCGCGGGTCGAGGCCGACCACGCCCTCCCGGATGCCGTGCAGCGTGGCCTCCCGGTCCTGGAGCAGGCCCGCGATCTCCTCCAGCTCCAGTCCGAACGTGCTCCGCTTGAGCCGGGCGGCCAGCAGGAAGGCGGCGCCTGCTCCGACCGCCAGGGCGATCCCGGCGTAGATACCGAAGGCGGGCAGCTCACGCACCAGCTCGCCGGACGCCTGGGTCTCCGGAATGCCGGCCGAGACCTCTCCCACCAGACGGCGGCCGTTACCCGGCGCGTACAGCGGCACTATCCCATTGGCCGAGCGGCCCGTCGCGCCCACGTTGATCCTCGTGTGCGACTTTCCGTCCCGGGCCACGATCGGATCGGAGACCCGCTGGCCGATCAAGGCAGGTATGGGATGCGAATGACGGACATGGTGCAGGTCGATCACCACGACGTAGGAGGCACCGGAGTCAGCGGCGATACGCTGGGCCACGTTTTGTACGACACCGTGACGCGTCGGCGGCGCTCCGACAGCAATCGCACCGCGAATCTGCGGATTGCCGGCCGCGATCCGCGCGATCGACACCGCCCGCTGCTCGTACAGGGCGTCCAGGCGAGCGCGCTGGGCGAATGCGAACAATGCGAAACCGACGGCGCTCATCACCGCGAGGATCAGCAGCAGGGCGAGAAGGATCCGCTGCGAGAGCTTGCGCCTGCGGCCGCCCGGCCGCAGTCCCCGCCCGGGCCACCAGACCACCAATGCCCACATCCCTCCGGCGACGGAGAAGATATATAGACAATTGTCGCGCTTTCCAGCGACAAGCGAAGACTCGACCAAGGAAGGGCATGCCAGGCAGCGACGGCGTGGGCGCTGACCTCTGCGCGCCGACAGGGCTCTGAGCTGTACAAACGCCCAGATGCCAGATCACCGCCGACGCCGCGGTTCCCCCACCACGACTGCTGGTCGCGGCCTGCGTCTCCGAGTTTCGGACGTCACCGCACATCGAACCGTCACGATCACCAAGCCGCCCAAGGATGCTGGGTGTGGCTATCCGCTCCTTGCCGTTGCCGATGCCCGTGTCGACGAGAAGACGCCGCCTGATTGCCGCACGGCTCGTGATCGGCCCTCCCGTACGGCCGGCACTCCCCTACACCCGGCGGAGTAGTCACGATGGCTCCCCCCGCAGGATGACCGCGGGTGTGCCATGGGCGATGCTGTGGGCTGTGACAGCTGATCTTCGCCGAGTCGGCGCCGAACCCGAGGAAGGCGACGGAGACGGGGGCGCCGCTCCGGCATCCGCTCCGTCGTCGCTCTCTGCCGAGCGCGCACACCGGCCACGCCGCTCCCGGCTGCGGCGGTGGCTTCGGCGCGCGGCGCTGGGCTGTGCCGTCTTGCTGGCCGTCGTCACAGTGGCCTCGTTCGTCTACAACGGCGTCACGGCCGGGCGCGCCACGCCGCCGCGCGGGCTCAGGTACGTGCAGGCCGCCGACATCCGCACGCGCTACCAGACCTGGGGCACGGCGGGCCCACCGGTCGCATTGGTGCACGGCGCCTTCGAAACCGTCGACACCTGGTCACGCCTTGCCCCGCTGCTCGCCCGCGACCACCGGGTGTACGCGCTCGACCTGACGGGCGACGGATACAGCGAGCGCCACGGCCCGTACACCGTCGACCATTTCACCCGGCAGCTCCTGGGCTTCCTGGATGCCATGCACCTCGGCGGTCCGGGCGAGCGCCCGCTGCTGGTGGGGCACTCCAGCGGAGCCGCCGTGGTCACCGAGGCGGCGCTCAAGGCCCCTGGCCGGCTGGGCGGAGTGATGCTCCTCGACGGCGACGCCCTCGACACGGGTGCCGGGCCGCCGCCGGCCTTCAAGTACGTGCTGATCGACCCGTACCGCACCAGTCTGCTGCGGCTCGGGCTCGGCATCGACTCGCTGATCCGCAGCGTGTACGACGCACAGTGCGGACCTGCCTGTCCGCGCCTGGACGCCGCCGGCCTGGATCAGTGGCGACGCCCGCTCCGGGTGCCGGGCGCGGAGAGCGCGCTCTGGAGCATGCTGGCCGCGGGCGTGCCGGGTCTGCCCGCGGACCAGGTGGCTCGGCTCGCCGCGGTCCGCCTGCCCAAGTCGGTAGTGTTCGGCACCGAGGACGACGTGTTCACCCGGCAGACGCCGCAGGAGACCGCCCGGCGCATCGGCGCACCGCCTGCCACGCTCATCCCCGGCGCCCGGCACCTGACGATGATCTCCAGCCCCGAGGCGGTCGCGAAGGCCGTGGACAGACTCACGGCGGCATCGGTCGCGGCATCACAGTGACCGCGCCTGAATTCGTGTCAGGTCACGACCGGCTCGCCGGCCTGGTCGCCCACGGGGTCGTAACGACGTCCCGCTGACGTGGTGACAGGACGTCAGCCAGGGGCGAAGGAGAAGCTCTGCCACAGGCCGGTGCTCCTGACGAACCGGTCCGACGCCCCGATGTCCAGGTAGTCGCTCTGCTCACCCTTCGGCACGGTGCAGTCCGGTGTCGTGTACAGGAGCAGGCTGCTCTGTGTCTGATTGTTGACGTGGGTCACGCCTTCGGGGAATCGGTGACATCCGTGGATCGGCGGGTTGGAAAAGGTCTCCACGATCCTGATGCCGTTCCGCGCCACGATCTGACCGGACGCCTGGTCCTGGCAGGCGGTGAGCGCGACACCGAGCAGCGTGACGCCGGTGAGCGCGGCCAACAACCGTGAAGGGGGCATCGAGCGCCTCCTGAGGTGCGGGGAGCTGCCGGGGATCTCGTCCCTTCTTCACTGTCCGCTCTTCACTATCCGCCAGATGCCACGGAGTCGCACGGTGAGGAGGACGACCGTCCGCAGCACCCGGGCCGCAGCCGGGGCGGCACGGTGAGGAGGACGACCGTCCGCAGCACCCGGGCCGCAGCCGGGGCCCCGTACCGGCCCCGTGGCCGGAGCAGGACCCCCGGCTTACGCTGATCGAGTGGGCCCATCCGGGTGAGACGCACACCGAAAGGGGCGCCCCGATGGACGACTACCCGCTGATCGAGAACCACGGCCTGATCGGAGATCTGCAGACCGCGGCACTGGTGACCACCGAAGGAGTGGTCGACTGGTTCTGCTCCCCGCGTTTCGACTCGCCGAGTGTGTTCGGAGCGCTCCTGGACAAGGAGAAGGGCGGGCACTGCACGGTACGGCCGGCGCATCTGACCCATGCGACCAGGCAGTTGTACCTCCCCGACACGGCGGTCCTGGTGACGCGGTTCATGACCGAGGCGGGCGCCGGTGAGGTGCTCGACTTCATGCCGGTGACCGGTACGACGGTCACCTCCCGGCACCGGCTGGTCCGCCTGGTCCGCTGTGTGCGCGGCAGCATGACGTTCGAGGTGGAGATCGCCCCGCGGTTCGACTACGGGCGCATGCCCCACGTGCTGCACCTCACCCCGCACGGAGCGGTCTTCGCCGCGGCGGACGGCACGGAACTCACCGTGCACCCGATCCGCGAACCGGACGACGAGCGGCTCATGGACGTGCTCACGGACCGGGACGCCGACCTGCACCTCTCGCTGAACCTGCGGGCCGGCGATCTGCGCGGGCTGGTTCTGGAGATGGGCGCCGAGGGGCCGCCCGCTGAGGTACGCCGGGACGAACACCAGCGGCTCTTCGACGAGACAGTGGCGTTCTGGCGGTCCTGGCTGGCGCAGTCGCGGTACACCGGGCGCTGGCGGGAGGTGGTGGAGCGTTCCGCGATCACGCTGAAGCTCATGACGTTCGCCCCCAGTGGCGCCGTGGTGGCCGCTCCGACGGCGGCTCTGCCGGAGCAACTGGGCGGCGAGCGCAACTGGGACTACCGCTTCACCTGGATCCGTGACGCCTCCTTCTCCGTGTACGCCCTGCTGGGACTGGGCTTCACGGACGAGGCCCGGGCGTTCATCATCTGGCTGAGCGACCGGGTCAAGGAGCGGGTCGGGAGCGAGGGGACCACGGGTCCGCTCAACATCATGTACAAGGTCGACGGCTCCTCCGACCTGAACGAGCAGATCCTCGACCACTGGGAGGGCTATGCGCGTTCCGCGCCGGTGCGGATCGGCAACGGCGCCGCGACGCAGCTCCAGTTGGACATCTACGGCGAGGCCCTGGACAGCATCTACTTCGCGCACCGGCACGGCTTCCAGGTCGGGCACGGGGGGTGGACCTCGATGCGGGCGGACCTGGACTGGCTGGCCGACCACTGGGACCAGGCGGAGGAGGGCATCTGGGAGACCCGCGGCGGTCGCCAGGACTTCACGTACGGGCGTGTCATGTCGTGGGTGGCGTTCGACCGGGCCCTGCGACTGGCCGAGTCGAAGGGGTGGCCGTCGGCGTCGGGGCGCTGGCGCAGCGAGCGGGACGCCATCTACGAGCAGGTCATGGCGAAGGGATGGAGCGAGGAACGGCAGGCCTTCGTCCAGCACTACGGCAGTGAGGTACTGGACTCCGCGTTGCTGCGCATGGCGACGGTCGGCTTCCTCACGCCGGAGGATCCGATGTGGGCGTCGACCCTGGACGCCATGGAACAGCAACTGGTCAGTGACAGCCTGGTCTACCGCTACAACCCCGACGCCTCGCCCGACGGCCTGCGCGGCTCCGAGGGCACCTTCTCGCTGTGCACGTTCATGTACGTCGACGCCCTGGCCCGTGCGGGGCGGACCGACCGGGCGAGGCTGGTGTTCGAGAAGATGATGGGGTACGCCAACCATCTGGGCCTGTACTCCGAGGAGATCGATCCGACGGGCCGTCAGCTCGGCAACTTTCCGCAGGCGTTCACGCATCTGGCTCTCATCGACTCGGCCCTCACCCTGAACGAGGCGCTCGACCGGCGGTAGTGCACACCCCGGTTCAGCCCTCCGACGTCGTCGGCGCTCACCGCGCTCTCACCGTGCGCGGCGGTCGTGCGGGGGGCCCGGCACGGGGTCAGACCTCGTCGACGGCGGCGTCGCCGCGCAGGTCGGCGTCGGTGAGGCCCTCCAGCTCCCCCTGGGTGTCCAGCCAGTACAGCAGGGCGACCGCGGGGACGACGAGCACGATGGCGACGAGGGTGACGAACGCGAGCCAGCGCAGTGCGGTGTGCGCGCCCGCGCCCTCGGCGATGGTCAGCGAGGTCGGGACGAGGTAGGGGCGCTGCGCCATGCCCCAGGCGATGACGGCCGACGCGACCACGCCGACCGCCGTGACCCGGGACCACGCCGCTGAAGGACGGGTCAGCGACCATGCGGTGGCGAACGTGGCCAGCACGGCCGCGGCGACGAAGAAAAGCCCCACTCCGTGGGTGAGCCCGTGCCACACGTGCGGCGCGTCCCCGTGGGTGACGAACAGGGTGATGACGGCGAGCACGGCGACGGCGCCGAGGGCGGCGAGGGCCCGCCGGCGGAAGTACCGGTCCAGGTCCTCCGCTGCGTAGCGGCGGGCGTCCGCGGCGAGGAAGACCGCGCCGAGCATCGCCGTGGCCGCGATGGCGAGCAGACCGAACAGCAGGGACGTCGGATTGGCCCAGGCGTCGGTCGACGCCGTCGTCGTGGCGGTCACCCGGCCCGAGGCCACTCCCCCGGCCGCGGCGCCGAGGAAGAACGGCGTCAGCAGTGAGGCGAGGGCGAAGACCGCGCCGTACAGGCGCCGGCCGGCCAGCCGCCGGACGGGCTTGCGCAGGGCGAAGCCGGCGCCGCGCAGCACGATGCCGACGGCGGCCAGCGCCAGGGGCAGCCACATCGTGGTGAACACCCGCTGGAAGAGGACGGGGAATCCTGTCCACATGATGACCAGTACGAAGATCAGCCAGACGTTGTTGACCTCCCAGACGGGCTCCATCGCGTGGTCGATCAGCCGGCGCGGGCGCTTGCCGCGCTCCGCTCCGCCCGCGGTCAGGTCCCAGAAGCCGGCTCCGTAGTCCGTGCCTCCGCCGCAGGCGTAGGCGGCGATCGCGAGCAGCAGGACGACGGCGACGACTCCGGCGATCACAGTCGGCTCCCGGCGGGGCGCGGCCCGTACGGCGTGTCTGTCTCCGGTGTCTCCTCGGGCGGCCGCGGTCCGCCCGGCCGGTCGGCGAGCCGCCAGCGGGCGCGCATCTTCAGCAGCACCACGAGGAACGACCCGAAGACGAAGACGTACACGAGGACGACCAGACCGAACATGATCCACAGACTGGTGGAGCGCGTGGCCGTCACCGCTTCGGCGACCCGCATGTTCTGGTACACGATCCACGGCTGGCGGCCCACCTCGGTGGTGATCCAGCCGCACTCGACGGCGACGACGGAGGCGAGGCCGGCCACGGCCGCGCACCGGAAGAACCAGTGGCTCGCGGGCATCCGGCGGCGCAGCAGCCACATCGCCGCGTACCAGAGGGCGAGCAGCACCAGCAGGGAGCCGATCCCCACCATGATGTCGAAGGCCCAGTGGGCGATGGTGGCCTGGGTGGCCGTCGGCCGGTCATTGGCGGACACCGAGGTCAGTCCGGTGACCTTGGTGTACGCGTGGAATCCGGCGAGGATGGAGTCGAGTTGCGGGATCCGGATGCCGCCGGAGATGCTGCCGTCCGGATGCAGCCGGCCCAAGAGGTACTCCGGCTGGTGTGTGTCGGTCTTCCAGACGATCTCCATGGCGGCGAACTTCACCGGCTGCTTGTGGAAGACCTGCCGGGCGATGGAGTCGCCGAGCACGAACTGCACGGGTGTGCACACGGCGGCGAGCGTGAAGGGGATCGTGAAACCCAGCCGGTGGTAGCGGTCCCGGCGGCCGCGCAGCCATCCGACGGCGTAGACACCGGCCACGACATAGCCCGCCGTCACGAACATCGCGATGACGAAGTGCCAGTACTGGGGGCCGAACATGGGGGTGAAGACGGCCTTCCAGATCTTCACGTCGACCGGTTTGCCGGCGGCGTCGAGGGTGAAGCCCCGGGGGGTGTTCATCCACGAGTTGGCGGCCAGGATGCCGAAGGCGCCGAGCAGGGCCACGAGGGGCAGGGGAAGTCCGAGCAGGAAGTGGGTCCGGGAGGGAAGCCTCCGCCAGCCGTAGAGGTAAATGGCGATGAGCACGGCCTCCAGGAAGAACGCCCAGGCCTCGACGCCGAAACCGATGCCGAAGACATCGCCCCACCGGCCCATCATGCCCGGCCACAGCAGCCCGAACTCGAAGGACAGCACGGTGCCGGTGACGACACCGATCGCGAACTGGACCGCCATGACGGCCGACCACCGGCGGGCCAGCAGCAGGGCGGTGGCGTCGTCACGGCGCAGTCCGTATCCGTGGATGATGAGTGTGATCAGTGGCAGCGCCACGCCGAGGGGCACCAGGACGATGTGCGAGGCCAGGGTGAAGGCCATCATCGATCGGGCCGGCAGCATTTGCGCCGGCGCGTCCGCCAGCAGCAGGACCGTGTGCATATGGGCTGTCTCCGGAGGCCGGCACGGGTGGGTGGGTCAGCCGCCGGTGGCGAAGCCCGGGAAGAGCGTCATCCCGCCGTCGACGTACAGGGTGGTGCCGACGACGTAGTCCATCAGGTCGGACGCGAGGCCGACGACGGCGTGGGCGATGTCCTCTGGATCGCCGATCCGCTTGTAGGGGATCAGCCGCATGAGGTCCTGCTGCGCCTCGGGTGTCTCCCAGGCGCTGCGGTTGATGGGGGTCTTGATGGCTCCGGGGGCGACCGCGTTGACCCGGATCCGCTTCGGGGCGAGTTCCTGGGCCAGGGTCGCCATCATCATCTGCACGCCGCCCTTGGACGACGCGTAGTTGACGTGACCGCTCCAGGGGATGATCTGGTGGACCGAGCTCATGCAGATGATCTTCCCGGCGGCACTCGACACTTCGGGGACGACCCCGCGGCGCAGGAACTCCTTGGTCGCCTCGCGGGCACAGAGGAACTGCCCGGTGAGGTTGACGTCCAGGACCTTCTGCCACTGGGCGAGGGTCATCTCCGTGACCGGCGCGTCCCGCTGCAGTCCGGCGTTGGCGACCAGGATGTCGATCGTGCCGAACTCCCGGACCATGCGGTCCATCATGGCGACGACCTGCTGCTCGTCGGACACGTCCGCCTCGTAGGCGGCCGCGCGGACCCCGAAGCCGGTGATCTCCTCGACCACCTTCTCCGCGTCCTCACGGCCGGCCACGTAGTTCACCACGACATCGGCACCCGCCCGGCCCAGGGCGACCGCCGTCGCCCTGCCGATTCCGGAGTTCGCGCCGGTCACCAGTGCCTTCTGCCCCCGCAGCAGCTGGGCGGGGATCACGCCTTGGGGTGCGCCCTCGGTGGAACTCACGATGTCCTGCTCCTCCACTGCGTGCCCATGTCCGCCGGGTCCGTCGCCCGGAGGCCCAGGCATCACCGAAGCACCGCACAGGGGCCGCGGCATCCCGGGGCGGACCGTCTTGCGCTGCCCGGCTGAGCATCTTCGCCCGGTCGGCTCCGTGCGCCGTGGCGGGTCAGCCCAGCTGCTCAAGCAAGTGGTCGCCCACGCGCAAGGCGTTCGCGATGGCCGTCAGGGACGGATTGACCGCGCCGATGCTCGGGAAGAAGCTCGTGTCGACGACGTAGAGATTGTCCAGGTCATGGGCCTTGCAGTTGATGTCCAGGGCCGAGGACGCCGGGTCGGTGCCGAAACGCACGGTGCCTGCCTGGTGGGCGGTGGCGCCGATCGGCATGCCCTTGTGCAGGTAGATGCTGCGGGACAGCAGCCGGTGCTCGTGCATGCCCAGATGGCCGAGCATGTGCTGCAGTTTGTGCCGCAGGCGCGTCAGGCCGGCGATGTTGTTCCCCTCGTCCAGCGTGAGCCGGATCCGGCCGTCGCCTTCCAGGGTCACCCGGTTGCCCGGCTGCGGCAGGTCCTCTCCGCACAGCCAGAAGTCGACGGCGTGATGGGCCAGGACCTCGAACGGCATGTCCGGTGCCACCGATCCGGCCCAGCGCGGCGCCTCGCCGTGGATCTGCTCGGCGTCCGACTTGCCGAGCATCTGGATCCCGCCGAGCGGATAGTCCCAGTCGTCCGCGCCCAGGTACCAGTCGTGCAGGGCAAGGGTCTTCTGGAACTGGGTGTCGTTGGGCTCCTTCGAAACGGCCATCAGCGCGAGGTTGTTGTGGCGCATGTAGTGCCGGCCCACGACGTCCGAGCTGTTCGCCAGCCCGTTCGGATGCCGGTCGTCGGCCGAAGCGAGCAGCAGCGCGGCGGAGTTGACGGCGCCGCAGGCCACGACCACGACGTCGGCCGAGAACCGGGCCTCCTGCTCGTCCGGGAGCTGGGCGACGACGGTGGTGACGCTGCGCCCGGAGGGGTCGGTCTCCAGCTTCGTCACCCGGGCGTTGGTGAGCAGCTCCACGTTGGGGTGCCCCAGTGCCGGCTCCACGCAGATCACCTGGGCGTCGGACTTGGCGCGGACGAGACAGGGGAAGCCGTCCACCCGGTTGCAGCGGATGCAGGCACTGGAGTGGGTGGCCCGGCCGACCGCGTCCTGCGTCAGGTTGACGCCGATCGGCAGATGGAAGGGGTGCAGTCCCCGCTTCTCCAGGTCCTGGCTCAACTGCTCGATGCGCGGCTCGTGTTCGACCGGCGGACAGGCGTACTGCGCACTGCACGGCCCTTCCCAGGGGTCCTCGCCGTGCCGGCCGTGCACCAGGTAGAGGTGCTCCGCCTGGGTGTAGTACGGCTCCAGGTCGTCGTAACCGATGGGCCAGGCGGGTGAGATGCCGTCGTGATGGCGGAGTTCGCCGAAGTCCTCGGGCCGCAGCCGGAACAGGGCCGCGCCGTAGAACTTGGTGTTGCCGCCGACGTAGTAGTTCACCTCGGGCGGGAACTCGTTGCCGTGCCGGTCCAGCCAGAACTCCGGGGCCCGGTACTTGGCCTTGACGAACACGGCCGTGGAGTCCCAGTTGTCGCGCTCGCGCCGTAGGTAGTCGCCGCGTTCGAGGATGAGGACGCGTTTGCCGGACGGGGCGAGGCGGTGGGCCAGCGTGCCGCCGCCGGCACCGGTGCCGATCACGATGACGTCGTACGAGGGCAGGGCGTCCACGCCAACCACCGTCCTTGCTCGCGTGGTCTGCGGCCGTTGCTTCTTCGAACGTACGCGCCCTGCTGTGGTGCGGCACCCGGAGCTGGCGGCGCACCGGCACGGTCACAGCACGGCGATCGGGTTCACCGGGGAGCCGGTCGCCGCCGGCAGCCGCAGCGGGGCGACCACGCACAAGAAGTGCCGGCGCCCCTCCTGTTCGCACACCTCCGCCAGGTCTTCGAGGTCCAGGTAGTCCAGCAGGTGCAGCCCCATGGCGTTGACGGCCAGCACATGGACGGGAAACGCGACCCCGGCGACCGCACTCGGCGCCGCGTCGCTGTTGCCGTCCGACCCCAGGACGGACACGCCCCGCTCGGCCGGGAAGCGCATCGCCGTCGGGTGCAGACCTGCCCGGGACCGCGTCACGTCCCAGGCGCCGAGGGTCCGCCGGCGCAGGCGGTGCCCCACGCGCACGAACAGCAGATCTCCCGGTCCGACCGCGGTCCGCTGCGCGGTCTCGGCCGCGACGAGGTCCTCGGCGGTCACCTGGTCCCCGGGGTCGAGCCACGGCACACCGCGCAGGCGCGGGATGTCGAGGAGGACGCCCCGTCCGACGATGCCGTCGCGCACCAGATCGAGCGTCAGCGCCTCGGCGCCGTCCGGCGTCACGGTGCTCGCGGGGACGCCTCCGTAGAGCTCGCCGTCGAAGATCACGTGGCACAGGGCGTCGAGGTGGCTGTCGACATCGCCGTGCACATTCATGGCAAAGCGGTCACGCGCGAAGTCGAGCCCGCGCTCGGAGGTCTCCGGGTGCGTCGGTGCCGTCATCCGGTGGGTCGCGGGCTCCGGACTGTCGGGGCCGGACCGGGTCTCGACGGGCGCGGCCAGCGACACGGTCCGCCCGGACCGGACCTCGGCGGCGGCCGCCACCACCCGCCCCGGCGTCAACCGGTCCAGCGCGCCACGCCGCCGGTCCCCACCGTCCAGCGCCTGCTCCCGCAGCCTGCG
>NZ_JBSFDI010000038.1:0-40246 GCF_053593835.1 Streptomyces sp. NPDC002076 | reverse complement strand
CACCACCCGCCCCGGCGTCAACCGGTCCAGCGCGCCACGCCGCCGGTCCCCACCGTCCAGCGCCTGCTCCCGCAGCCTGCGGTACAGCTCACGGAACGCCGCTTCGGACAGGGGCCGCGGCGCCGGGGAGCACGCGGAAGCGGGCCACTGGTGCGAGGTCATCGGAAACTCCTCCGGGACTCGGAACGGTCGCCCACGGCCGCGACCGACCGGGCAGCGGGTGCGCCGGCCGGTTCGTCCATCGGTGGCAAGGCACGGCCGGGGGCGGCAGCTCCGCCGTCACGAAGGCGCTCGCGTGCGTCGAACTCGGGGACACCTTGCCGTCATTGCACCACTCGGCCAGGGGCCCCGCATGTCCGCACCGGGCGGCGGGATGACGTCCGCGTCTGCCCTGGCCTGGCCGCATTCGGGGGTGAAAACCTTTTCAGACACAGGTAGGGTGGTTCCACACACGGCTGAAAGGATGCGCACTCAGGTGGTGACGATCCATGACGTGGCGCGAGCCGCCGGGGTCTCCCCGGCGACGGTCTCGCGTGTCTTCAACGGCGGCAAGGTCACGCCGGAACGCGCCCTGTCCGTCCAGCAGGCCGCCGCGGCTCTCGGCTTCGCGCCCAACCGGGTGGCCCGGTCGCTGCGCAAGCAGCAGTCCAGCGTGATCGCCCTGATCATCCCGGACATCGAGAACCCCTTCTTCACCTCGCTCGCCCGCGGGGTCGAGGACGCCGCACAGCGCACCAGCCTCTCGGTCGTCCTGTGCAACTCCGACGAGGACACCGACAAGGAGCGCCGCTACCTCGAGGTCGCCCTCGGCGAGCAGATGGCCGGTGTGATCGTGGCCGCGGCCTCGCAGGACGGGACGGATCTGGCGCCGCTGATCGCCCGGGGCGTCCCCGTGGTCGCCGTGGACCGGCGGCCGCACGCGGCCGAGGTGGACGCGGTGCAGGTGGACAACCAGCACGGCGGCGAGGTGGCCACCCGCCATCTGCTCAAGGCCGGTTACCGCCGCATCGCCTGCATCACCGGCCCCCGGGGCGCCTCCACCTCCGAGGAGCGCCTGGCCGGGTACCGCATGGCGCTGTACTCCGCGGGCGACGCCGTCCAGGCCGGCGACGCCTACGTACGGCACGCGGACTTCCGGGTCGAGGGCGGCCGGGCCGCGATGCGCGAGCTGCTGGCGCTGCCCGAGCCGCCGGACGCCGTGTTCGTCGCCAACAACCTCATGACGATCGGTGTCCTGGACGCGTTGCGCGAGGTCGGAAGCACTCCCCCGGCCGTCGGCGTGCTGTCCTTCGGCGACGTGCCGTGGGCGTCGCTGCTGCGGCCCTCCCTGACCGCGGTGGAGCTGCCGTCGTACGAGCTGGGCCGTACCGCCGCCGATCTGCTGCTGCAGCGCATCGAGGGCAAGCCGTCGCCGCTGCAGACCGTGGTGCTGCGCACCAGGCTCCAGGTGCGGGAGAGCACCGCCGGACCCTGAGCCGGCCAGGCACGCGAAGGGCGCGGTACCGGTCAGGTGACCGGTACCGCGCCCTTGTTCGTGGGCCCTGCGCCGCCGCACGCCCGGGCCCACGCCAGGGTCCGGAGCTACTTCAGTCCGGACGTCTTGATCGACTCCACGATCTGCCGCTGGAAGACGAAGAACAGCACCAGCATGGGCAGTGCCGCGACCGTGGCCGCCGCCAGGATGTAGTTCCAGTTGGAGGTGTACTGGTTCTGGAACGAGGCGATGCCGAGCTGGACCACCGTCAGGGACTGGTCGTTGGTGGCGACCAGCGGCCAGACGAAGGCGTTCCAGTTGGCGAGGAAGAAGAAGATCGCCAGGGCCGACAGGATGGGCCGGGACATCGGCAGGACGATGTTCCAGTACACCCGCCAGTGTCCGCAGCCGTCGACGATCGCCGCCTCCTCCAGCTCCTTGGGCAGCCCCAGGTAGAACTGGCGCAGCAGGAAGATGCCGAAGGCGTTGAAGATGGCCGGGATGATCAGGCCGGCGTAGCTGTTGAGCAGGCCCAGCTCACGGGCGACCAGGAACAGCGGGATCAGCACGACCGGGGCCGTGACCAGCAGGGTGGCGAAGATCGCGCCGAAGAGCTTCTCGCGGCCCGGGAAGCGCAGCCGGGCGAGCGCATAGGCGGCCATGGAGTGGAAGAACAGCGCCACCACGGTGATCACCGCGGAGATGAAGAAGCTGTTCCAGAGGTAGCGGCCGAAGGGGACCTCGGTGAAGACGTAGACGAAGTTGTCGAAGGTGAAGTCCTTCGGGATCAGGTTGCCGTCGGTGACGGTGGCCCGGGTCTTGAAGGACGACGTGACCATCCACAGCACCGGGAAGATGCTGATCAGCGACAGGACCACAGCCAGGGCCGTCAGTCCGGCGCGCGAGGAGCGCGGCCGGCGTCCACCCTCCCGGCCCGCCCGGGTCGTCAGGGCGTCACTCGCCATCGTCGAACCTCCCGCCTCTCGTGAGCTTGAAGATCACGGCGGAGATCACGACCATGATCAGCACCAGGAACGAGCCCATGGCCGCCGCGTAGCCGAACTCGCCGAATCCGAAGGCCTGCTGGTAGATGTAGAAGATCGCCAGGGACGTGCCGTTGGCGGGGCCGCCGTTGGTCAGGACGAAGATCAGGTCGAGGCCTCCGGTGATGGCGGCGACCGTCGACATCAGCAGGACGAAGAAGCTGGTGGGGCGCAGCAGCGGCCAGGTGATGGTGCGGAAGGTGGTCCACGGTCCCGCGCCGTCCAGCTTCGCGGCCTCGTAGAACTCCCTGGGGATCTCCTGGAGCCCGGCCAGGAAGATGATCATGTAGTAGCCCATCATCACCCAGACCATGACCGTGATGACGCAGCCGAGGGCCAGGCCGGGGCTGCCGAGCCAGGACTCGCCGCCGAAGCCGGCCGCGCGCATGGCCCGGTTGACCACGCCCGTCTGCTCGTCGAGCAGGAACTTCCACAGCACACCGACCACCACGAGGCTGATCACGTACGGCAGGAAGAGCGCGGTGCGGTAGACGCCGACGCCGGGCAGCTTCTGCTTCACCAGCAGGCCGAGGCCGAGGCTCACACAGAACAGGACGGGGACGAGGATCACGACGTACTCGCCGGTGATCTTCATCGAGTCCCAGAACAGCGGGTCGTGCATCATCCGCTGGTAATTGCCGAGCCCGATCCACTTGTACGAGCCGAAGCCGCTGACCTGGAAGAAGCTCAGGGCGATGGAGAGCACCATCGGGATGGCGACGAAGACGAGGAGCCCGAGCACGTCGGGCGCGAGGAAGAGGCCCGCGGCCAGCCATTCGCGGTGCTTGCGGCTGAGTCTCGGTGTGTCCGCGGAGGCGGGTGCCTGCGCCGGGGCCGCGGCCCGCCGGCGCCGTTCTGCGGCGACGCTGCTCATATCAGGCTCGCCCCCTTGTAGCTGTTGGTGTACGCAGCGATGGACTGGGCGGCTCTTGCCGCCTCACCGGCCACGCTTCGGCCGGCGAGCATGGTGCCCTGGATGGCGTCGGAGATCGCCTTGTAGACGACCGGGGGGTAGCGCGGCTCGGCGCGTCCGCCGGGGAAGATCTCGTCCTTGAACTTCTTCATGATCTCGGAGTCGTAGCCACCCTTGGCGGCGCCCCGCTCCAGGGCGCTGGTGCGGGGCGCCACGTCGGACTTGGCGCCGACGCACCAGTCGACCATCCGGTTGATCGAGTCGTCCTTCATGGACCCGAGCGCCCAGGCGCAGAACTCGGCCGCGGCTTCGGGGTTGCGGCCCTGGGCGTTGGCGCAGAAGGACCAGCCGCCGAGCGTGGTGACGTACTTGCCGCCCGGCGGGACGGGCAGCTTGAAGACGCCGTAGCGGTACTGGGGGGCGAACGCCTTGAAGCTGGAGACGTTCCAGATGCCCTGCTGCCACATGGCGACGTTGCCGCCCTTGAAGCCGCCTATCACATCGTCGGCGGCGGGCACGGTGCGCGGCGCTATGCCGTGGCGTACGGCGTCCTGCCAGAGCCCGAGGGCCTGGCGGGTGGCCCTGGAGTCGAAGACGACCTTGCCCTGGTGGTCCAGGACGTCGCCGCCGCCCTGCCACATCCACGGGTACCAGGTGAAGTTCTGGTAGTAGCCGGGCTGGGTCTCGAAGACCAGACCGGCCCGGGTCTTCGTGCGCAGCTTGTCGCCGATGTTCAGCATCTGGTCCCAGGTGGTGGGGATGTCGGCCTCGGACAGGCCGGCCTTCTCCCACACGTCCTGGGCGTAGAACATGGCCAGCGGCTCGATCTCCATGGGGAGGGCGTAGACCTTGCCGTCGACCTTGCGGCTGTCGAGCGCGGAGCCGTAGTCGTCGATGGCGGCCTTGTCCATGTGCGGGGTGAGGTCCGCGAGGACACCGCCGTTGTAGTAGCGCAGGAAGTCGCCGGGGGAGAGCAGGAAGATGTCCGGGCCCTCGCCGGTGGCGAAGGCGGACGGCAGCTTGAAGCCGTTGAGGTAGGTGGGCTGCGGCAGATAGACGAGGTCGATCTGCTGCTTGTGGGTGCGGTTCCAGGCGGCGACCATGTCCACGAACCACTTGGACTGGGCGTTGATCGCGGGGTCGGGCGAGCGCTGGGGGCCGTAGAAGTTCCAGAACTGGAGGTTGCCCCCCTTCGCCTGTGCCGTGCCGCAACCGGTGAGCAGGGCCGGGGAGGCGAGGGCCGCGCCGGCGCCCGCCGCCGCGGTGAGGAAACGCCGGCGTGACGTGGTGGCCGGGCGCCCGGCTTCGTTGCCGTGCTGGAGCATGCGTGCGCTCCTGTCGGAGTGGGATGGGGCTGGGAACTTGCGGTGGGACGGGCGTGGGGGGCTTGTGGTCGGAGAGACGTGGGACGGGGTCGGGCTGCTGGGGGACGGGGAGGCGGGCTTGTGACGGGGGAAGCGGCTCAGTCGACTTCGAGGGTCAGCAGGTCCGGTGTGGCCGGACGGGAGGCCGAGCTCGGGGCGTCCAGGTAGAAGAGCGAGGTGCTGGCGATGTCGTCGCTGGTGTGCCGGTAGCGGTGCGGCAGACCGTTGCCCTGGCCGGGGCCGATGCCGAGGCTCTGCACGGTGACGCGCAGGTCCCGGGAGAAGCGGACGGGGTCGAGGATGTGCCAGCGGTACATGCCGAACCGCTGCTGGCTGCGGTAGAGCCCGTCGGGGCGCAGGATCTGGTTCAGGCCCAGGTAGGGGGTGGTGTAGGCGGTGTAGCCCTGTCCGGGGACGTCGAAGTTCCAGGCGCCGCCGAAGTAGTCCTCGGTGCCGGTGCCGCAGATCGTCGGGAACTCCTCGTCGCCGTCGAGGTAGAACTTGAACTCGCCCTCGCCCCACCAGCCGGGGCTGTTGACGCCCCAGGCGAGGTAGGTGCCCACATAGCTGCCGGCGCCGGTGACCCCGTCGAGCAGGGTGTGCACCTTGCCGTACGGCACCGGGTGGCTGCGTCGCCACTGGGCGTGGAAGTAGGAGGCGTCCTCGCCGACCTCGTCCAGTTCGTAGTCGACCTGGTAGTAGAGGGTGACCTTCTCGGCGGTCAGGTTCTCCAGGGTGATGCGTGCGCGGCGGCGGAACGGCATGGGCCAGTACGCGTTGAAGCCGCCGTTGGGGTTGGCGGCTACGGGCACGGACGAGACCTGGCTGAAGGAGTTCCAGCCGTTGCAGAAGAAGTCGCCGAGCGGAACCTCGACGGCCGGGGTCTCCTCGGCCTCCCAGTACATCCGCAGCAGGGTGCCCCGCCAGGCCGTGTGCGGGTCGGTGGTGCACCACAGGTGCCGGATGGTGCCCGGCCCCTCGACGTCGGCGAGCACCGCGGTCTCGCCGGTGGCGATGTCGATGCTCGGGGAGATCTTCCAGCCCGGCCCCAGCCTGCTCGCCGCGACCGCGCCGGTGCCCTCGGTGGCGCGGCCGCCGCCGGACTTGGCACCAACGAAGTTCTCGGCGCTGATGGAACGGCTGACGGCACGGCTCCTGCGGGAGATGCCGTCGAGTCCAAAGGTCGTCATCGTGTTCTGTGCCTTCACGGTCTTCATGGGTGGGGTGCGGGGCGGGCCCGGAACCGGGCCGCGCACCCTGTGAAATCCATTTCAGCGAAAAGTAGGGCCGCCGTCAGGGGGTGTCAAGGGGTGAGATCCCCGCGCACTTCACCGGCCCCGCCACGCCCGTACTGAGCCGTTTGCCCGGTCGTGTTCGGCACCAAGACCCGACTCCGCGCGGCCTCTTGACGCTGAAATCGATTTCTGCGAGCGTGCTCGTCATGCCTCGCAACGCAGTCATCGGTGTGGACATCGGCACATCGAGCAGCAAGGGCGTCCTCGTCGGTCTCGACGGCACCCTGATCCGCTCGGCCGTGCGGGAGCACACCCCCTCAAGGCCTGGTCCCGGCCGCTTCGAGATGGACGCCTCCGTGTGGTGGCGCGAGTTCTCCGACATCGCCCGCGAGCTGACCGGCCCGGGCGACAGCACCGTGCTCGCGGTCGGGGTCAGCGGCATGGGCCCCTGCGTCCTGCTCACCGACGAGCACGACACGCCGGTGCGCCCCGCGATCCTCTACGGCGTCGACACCCGCTCGGTCCGCCAGATCGGCCGCATCGAGGAGCAGCTGGGCGCCGAGGAGATCATCCGCCGGTGCGGTTCCGCGCTCACCACCCAGGCCGCCGGGCCGAAGATCGCCTGGGTCGCCGAGGAGGAGCCCGAGCTCTACGCCCGCGCCCGCCGCCTGTACATGCCCAGCTCCTGGCTGGTCCGCAAGCTCACCGGGACCTATGTGCTGGACCACCACTCGGCCAGCCAGTGCACTCCGCTGTACGACACGCTCACGGGCGAGTGGTGCGGCCCCTGGGCCGCCGAGGTGGCCCCCGGCATCGAGCTGCCGCCGCTGCACTGGTCCGGCGAGGCGGCCGGCACCCTCACCGCCGAGGCCGCCGAAGCGACGGGCCTGCCGGCCGGGATCCCCGTCACCACCGGCACCATCGACGCCTGGGCCGAGGCCCTGAGCGTAGGAGCACAGCACACCGGTGACCTGATGCTCATGTATGGCACGACCATGTTTCTGATCCACACCGTGCCCAAGCCGCTCACCAGCCCCTCGCTGTGGGGCACGGTCGGCGCCCTGCCCGGCACCCGCAACCTGGCCGGCGGCATGGCCACCTCGGGCGCGGTCACCAACTGGCTGCGCGATCTGTTCGCCGACGGCGACCACGCCGAACTGACCCGCCTGGCCACCGAGTCGGGGCCGGGCGCGGGCGGGCTGCTGATGCTGCCGTACTTCTCCGGCGAGCGCACCCCGATCATGGACCCGGACGCCCGTGGCGTCATCGCCGGCCTCACCCTGTCCCACACCCGCGGCGACCTCTACCGGGCCGCGCTGGAGGCCACCGGATTCGGGGTCCGCCACAACATCGAGGTCATCGAGGAGGCGGGCGGCGACATCCGCCGCGTGGTCGCCGTCGGCGGCGGCACCCAGGGTGCCCTGTGGACCCAGATCGTCTCCGACATCACCGGCCTGCCGCAGGAGCTGCGCAGCACGACGATCGGCGCGAGCTACGGCGGTGCCCTCCTTGCGGCGCAGCTCGTCGGGGACGCCGACATCGACCGCTGGAACCCCGTGCAGCGGACGGTGACGCCGCGCGTGGAGCACCGGAGCCGTTACGACGAGCTGTACGCGCTCTACCGGCGGCTGTACCGGGAGACTTCGGCGACCGTGCATGCCCTTGCCCCGCTGCAGGAGCGGTGACCTCCGCCGAGACCAGGTAAGGGGCTCCGCCCCTTGAACCCCGCCCGGGGGCGCCGCCCCCTGGACGCCGACCTATGCCCACCCACCACCCGACTCGGTCGGCCGGAGGGTGGCCGTCATACGCACACCCCTACGGAGATCGCATGACCGCATACACCCTGCCCGTCCCCAGCCGACCGGCGACCGGCGAGCCGAACACCGTCTACACCGTGGCCAGCGGTGACCTGCGCCCCGCCGCCAACGTCACCTGCTGGCCGACCCAGGAGAAGCTGGAGAAGGACCTCGCCGCGGCGCTGACCGACCTGGGCCGGCAGGTCCGCCGCGGCCACGCCTTCGACGCGGCCAAGGGGCACGGCTTCATCGACAGCCAGCGCGCCGGCCTCGAGGTGTTCAAGACCCTGCCGAAGGACGCGCCGCTGATCGTCGTGGAGGGTGTGTGGCAGTACAGCCACCACGTCCTGGCCGGACTGCGCGACCACCGCGGCCCGATCCTGGTCGTCGCCAACTGGAGCGGTGAATTCCCCGGCCTCGTGGGCCTGTTGAACCTCGCCGGCAGCCTCACCAAGGCCGGACGCGAGTACTCCGTACTGTGGAGCCCGGACTTCACCGACGACTGGGCCCGCGACGGCCTGCGCACCTGGCTGGAAACCGGCACCCTCACCCACGACACCAGCCATGTCCGGCCGTTGCCGCCGCTGCCCGAGGACCCCGAGACCGAACTCGGGGTGGCACTGGCCCGGCAGCTGCGCGAGGAGAAGGCGATCATCGGCGTCTTCGACGAGGGCTGCATGGGCATGTACAACGCCATCATCGACGACGAGTTCCTCAACCCGCTCGGCATCTACAAGGAGCGGCTGTCGCAGAGCGCCCTGGTCGCCGAGATGAAGAAGGTCTCCGACGAGGAGGCGCAGGCGGTGCGCGCCTGGCTCGACCACGCCGGAATGACCTTCCACACCGGTACGGACGAGGCGACCGAGCTCACCGACGCCCAGCTGCTCAGCCAGTTCAGGATGTACATAGCCGCGCTGCGCATCGCCGACGACTTCGGGCTCGACGCGGTCGGCATCCAGTACCAGCAGGGCCTGAAGGACACCGTCCCGGCGAGCGACCTCGCCGAGGGTCTGCTCAACAACGTCCAGCGCCCGCCGGTGTTCAGCCGTGACGGTGCCCGCGAGCTGTACGCCGGAGCGCCGCTGCCGCACTTCAACGAGGTGGACGAGGGGGTCGCCGTCGACTCCCTGGTCACCAACCGGATCTGGACGGCTATGGGCCTCGACCCGGCCACCACGCTGCACGACATCCGCTGGGGCGAGGAGTACGACGGCCGGTTCGTGTGGGTCTTCGAGATCTCCGGCTCGGTGCCCGCCTCCCACAACGGCGGCTACGACAAGTCGTACAGCATGCGGCAGCCCCCGATGTACTTCCCGCTCGGCGGCGGCACGCTCAGCGGGGTCTCCAAGCCCGGCGAGATCGTCTGGTCGCGGGTCTTCCTGATGGACGGCCGGCTCCATGTCGACCTCGGCCGTGCCACGGCGATCGAGCTGCCGGAGGAGGAGACCCGGCGCCGCCTCGAGGCCACCACCCCGCAGTGGCCGATCATGCACGCGGTGCTGCACGGCGTCAGCCGCGACCAGTTCATGGCCCGCCACCGCGCCAACCACCTGAACGTGGCCTACGCCCCCGACACGGAGACGGCCGACAAGGCGCTGCGCGCCAAGGCCGCCCTCTTCGCCGAGCTGGGCGTCGAGGTCCACCTGTGCGGAGACGTGGCGCTGTAGCGGACCGGCGGGCGGCCGTCCGCCCGACGTGCCCGACCGCCCCAAGACTTCGCGGTGTTCCGCCCGGCCCCCCGTACGGGCGGAGCACCGCGAACCAGAACGTGAACGACTGAGCAGGCCAACCAGGAAACCCACGATTCCGACTGAACGGGTTCCTCAGGGCGGGCGGCGTGGACCGCTACAGCCCCTTGACCGTCTCCTCGACGAGGTCGTGGCCGAGATCGAGACGCACGCCGTCGGGATTCCTCAGCCTCGCGTCGGAGTACCAGGAGCCATCCGCCTCCGGGTGCGGCCCGACCACCCCTACGCGTCCCTTGCCGTACGGCGCGACGACAGCGGCGGCCGTGCCGTTGTCGTACCTGGCGAGTACGGACGCGTCGGCACCGTCGGCGAGCACGAAGTACGGCCCGTCCTGGAAGTACATGTGGCGCCGCTTGCCCTTCCGGGTCACCGGCACGACCGTGTCCTTCTCGTCATGGACCGAGGCGCGCGGTGAGGTGATGTACTCGGCGGTGTCACCGGGCAGCAGGCCGAACCCCGGATCCCTCCCGGCCAGATAGCCGCCCATGCAGAATCCGAGGTAGCGGCCGCCCGCCCGCGTCCAGTCACGGATCGCCCCGGCGGCACCCTTCAGCTCCTCCCAGGTGCCGTCGACATCGTCGTTGCCGCCGGGCTGTGCGTAGACGTCGGCGTCCGCCAGACCGGCCGCGGTCAGGGGGACGTCCTCGTCGGGGCCGACGTAGGCGACCGTGAACGGACGCGGGGCCTTCCTCAGCAGCGCGGCGACCGACTCGGCACATCCGTCACAGGCCGCGGGTCCCCGGTAGACCAACGCCAGCAGCGGGTCGGCCGCCCGCGGGGAGGAACCCGTCCCGGCGCAGGCGGTGGCCGTGCCGGTGAGCAGGGTCGCGGCCGCGGCGGGAAGGACCCGGCCGAGCAGTCGGCGCCGGTCGATGGAGGGAACGGGAGGTATCACGTGCCGCCGCCTGTTCTTCCGGGGGAACCGAGCACCCATGATCGCCAGTCCGCACGGTGCGCCGCGAATCCCCGGTTGATCCTCTCGTCAGCCGGATCTTGTGCGTCGTTCGCCGATGCTGGTAGCTCTGAACCACGTGACCAGCCGAGTTCTTCTCCTCTCCCCCGCCATGAGCGCGTCACTGCGGCAGGCCCGCTTCGACGACGGTGGCTCGATCGACGGCAGCGGAGCGGCACGTGCCCGCTCGGCGGCCGCGGCCCTGCCCGCCGCGGCCCGTGTCCTCACCTCCCCCGGCGTGCGCTGCCGGGAGACGGCCGCGGCACTGGGCCTCGACGGTGTGCCGGTACCGGAGTTGGCGGGTCTCGACGTGGGCCGCTGGCGCGGGCGCACCCTGGAGGAGGTGGGGGCCGCCGAGCCGGAGGCGGTGGGCCGCTGGCTCTCCGACCCCGAGTGCGCACCGCACGGGGGTGAGTCCGTGCGGGACCTGTGCCGGCGGGTCGCGCGGTGGCTGGCCGGCGCACAGGACCTGACGGGTCGTACGCTCGCCGTCGTCGAGCCGGAGGTGGTGCGGGCGGCGGTCGTCGACGCACTGGACCTGCCCGCAGCGCTCTTCTGGCGCCTCGACGTGCCGCCGCTGACCCTGACCGAACTCAGCGGCCGGGCCGGGCGGTGGAATCTGCGTCTGGGATCTCCGCTTGGCACGCCGACGCCGGAGGCTGACTAGGCAAGGAGGACGGCCGAAGGCCCGGCGGACGGTTCCGCCGGGCCCTGCTGCCGTACGCGAGGAGTCAGTGCGCGGCCGGAACCGCTCGCCGCTTCGCGGCCGTCGCCGGCTTGGGGTTCAGCAGCCGTTCGGCCAACTCACCGAAGACCAGGCCGAATCCGGCCCACAGGGTGGTCTGGATCGCCAGTGCCGAGAGCCGGAAGCGCCACAGCAGGGTGGCCGGGAAGCCCTTGGGCACCTCGTTGACGACGGGCAGGAACTGGTACGCCAGGCCGATCACGACGGTGAACGCGACCACCGCGGCCACCGTGGCCCACCAGGTGCCCAGGCGCGGCGCGAGCCGTTTGCCCAGGAGGGTGGCGGCGACCGCCAGCAGGACGCCGAGCAGCATCATCAGGAAGTACAGGGTGGTCCGCTTGCCGATGGTGTCGGGGTTGCCGACCGACGGCGGGTTGGCCGGGTACTTCAGGAACGGCACGACGTACACGGCGAGCAGCGCGCAGCCCGACAGCAGCAGTGCCGTGGCGCGCGGGCCGAAGCGCCCCACGCGGCCGAGGGCGAAGCTGAAGGCGAGCGCGGCGATGCCGCCGAAGGCGACCCCGTAGACGAGGACACCGGTGGCGAGGCCGGCGGTCGACTGCAGGGAGCGGGAGACGGTCTCCATCTCGTGCTCGTGGGAGTGGGCCTGCTCGAAGCTGATCGCCTTGTCGACGTTCGGCTCACCGAGCACGTAGGCCACGACCAGGGCGAGCACGCCGGCCGCGAGGCCGGCGAGCATGCCCCGCACGAGAAGGTTCCGTACGGTTGCGGAGTTCATGGGCGCGCGGTGTTCGTCGCGTCAGTGGCAGGGGAAGCCCAGCAGGTGGCGCGCGTCGTGCACCCACTCGTGGACGTCCGTGCCGTTGAACACGGAGGTGGCGCCCTGCTCGGCGCCGACGAAGTAGAGCAGGATCAGCATGAGGATGCCGAAGAAGACCGCCCAGGGAGCAATCGCCTTCAGCGGCAGCTTGGCGGGAACGACGGGGGTGGTGGCTGTCGGCTGGGCGACGGTCTGCGCCATGGCAGGACCTCCTCTGGGAGTTCGCGTCCCATCTCGGTGGTGCACAGGACGACGACCACGGGTCTGACTCACGAGCCCCTTGCGGGTCCCGCATACAGTGGCGCGACCGTGCCGGATTCTCACCGGCTTCCGTTTCGCCGTCGTCGATATCGGACCGACCGTACCGCGCCAGACGCGCATGGCCAAGACCGCCTCCCTGCCAAGTGATCTCCCTCTCCACCAGGTGTGTTCGCGCGCCAGACACGTGGCAGGAAAGAGGCTGGGCGGGATGATCACCGGTCTGGTAGCTTGCAGTTGACCGTGATCAAGGCCGAGGAGGTGAGACCCATGAAGGCTGTATTCGTGTGGGTGCTCCCCCTCGTCGTCACGGTCGGGCGATCGACGTAGGTGTCGCCGGGAGCGCCTCGACAACCAGGCACTCCCGAAAGGCAACACACCATGACATCTTTGAAGTTCATCGCCGAGTCGTCCGTCAACGGCATGATCGAACGCGACTTCACCGTGGGCGAGGTCCCCGGTGTCCTCTGGTCCCCCGCCTCCGGCGCGGACCGTGCGCCCCTGGTCCTGATGGGCCACGGCGGCGGCAACCACAAGAAGCATCCGGCGATGGCCGGTCGTGCCCAACTCCTGGTGAACGGCTGCGGCTTCCATGTCGCGGTCATCGACGCGCCGGGTCACGGCGACCGGCCGCGCACGGCACACGACGAGCAGGAGATCGCGGAGCTGTTCCGGGCGAGGGCGGCGGGCGAGCCGGAAGGCCCGATCGTCGTCCGCTACAACGCCCATCTGGCGGAGCTCGCCGTGCCCGAGTGGCAGGCGACGCTGGACGCCCTCCAGGAGCTTCCGGAAATCGGCGCCGACGGGCCGGTCGGCTACTTCGGCATCAACATGGGCACCGCGATCGGCGTGCCGCTGGTGGCGGTCGAACCCAGGATCACCGCCGCGGTCTTCGGTCAGCACTGGCCCGACGTCCTGGCGGAGAAGGCGAAGCAGATCACCGTCCCGATCGAGTACGACATGCAGTGGGACGACGAACACATCCCGCGCGAGGCCAGTCTGGCGCTGTTCGACGCCTTTGCCTCGACGGAGAAGACCCTGCACGCCAACGCGGGCAGGCACAAGGAGCTGCCCCGGTTCGAGGCCGCCAGCGCGGTCCGGTTCTTCGCCCGGCACCTCGGCCGAACGGCCAACGTGCCGGCCTGACATGAGCGGTGGCGGCGCCCGGCCTGCCGGTCGGGCGCCGTTGCCGTGACCCCGGGTCGGGGCTGTGCGTCCTTGTGCGGCCCCGAGCCGTCAGGCCGTGCGGGCTACCGCGTCGGTGAGCAGCCTTTCGAGTTCCGGGCGACCCGGTCGCGGGGCTGCACGCTGTGCTGGGCGCGGCACATGGCGATGGCGCCCTCGACGGACGCCACGACGAGGGACGCGAGACCGGGCGCCCGGTCGGATCGACGCCGTGCGCCGCGAGCGCCTCGCTCAGCAGCCGGTGCCAGTCCTCGAACACTCCGGCGGCGGCGACCGGAGCCGACGGGATCTCCTGAGAGACGGGACCGCCGCCGGGACGCCTAGGCCGTGAACCCTCCTTCAGTCTCGGGCTGTGCGGGCCGGGCCTGGATGCCGGGGCGGAACTTCGGGACACGGAGGGTGATCTTCGTACCCGCTCCGACACCGGTCTCGATGACGAGGCCGTGGTCGTCGCCGTAGACCTGGCGCAGCCGGCGGTCGACGTTGTTCAGGCCGATGCCGGTGGCGGGTCCTGCCGTGCCGCGCAGGATGGCGCGCAGGCGTTCCGGTTCCATGCCGATGCCGTCGTCCTCGATGACGACCCGGGCCTCGGTGCCCTCGTCCTCGGCGATGATCGTGACGCCGATGCGCTCCGCGGACCCCTCCAGACCGTGTTTGAGGGCGTTCTCGACGAGCGGCTGCAGGCAGAGGAAAGGCAGTGTCACGGGCAGCACCTCGGGGGCGATGCGCAGGGTGACCGTGAGCCGACGGCCGAAGCGGGCACGGGCGAGTTCCAGGTACTGCTCGATGGAGCGCAACTCCTCGGCGAGGGTGGTGAAGTCGCCGCCGCGGCGGAAGGAGTAACGGGTGAAGTCGGCGAATTCCTGAAGGAGTTCACGGGCGCGCTCGGGGTCGGTGCGGACGAAGGAGGCGATGCTCGCGAGGGAGTTGTAGATGAAGTGCGGGGAGATCTGGGCGCGCAGGGCCCGGACCTCGGCTTCGTGGGCGCTGGTGCGGGCCCGGTCGAGCCCGGCGAGTTCGAGTTCCAGGGAGAGCCGGCGGACCGCTTCCTCGCCGGCGCGGACGAGAGCGGTGGACTCGTCGGCGGCGAGCAGGACGAGGGCGCCGGGGGTGCCGCCGTCGGCGGGGAGCGGCACCAGGGCGCCCCAGCGGACGGGGCAGCCGGTGTCGTCACAGGGCAGCGGGAAGGTCCGGGCGCGGGACGGGTGGGTGAGCTGTGCCGTCAGCTGCGCGCGGTGGTGTTCGGCGGCGCCGTCCCAAGCGAGCACGGCGGTGTCGTCGGTGAGGGCGAGGGCGGGGGTGCCGAGCAGGGGGCGCAGCCTGCGGACCGTCTTTCGAGCCGTGACCGGGGTGAGCCCGGCGCGCAGGGGTGCCGCGGCGAGCGCGGCGGTGTGCAGGGCATGGGCCAGGGCGCGCGACGCCCCCTCGCTGTCGGGCGAGTGCTCCTGCTGCCGGCGCGCCGCCCCGTGCCCGAGGGCGGCACCGAGCACGAACAGCGCGAACGCGGCGAGAGCGAGCGCCGCGGTACCGAGGACGGTCATGGGCGACGGGGGTTCGGGGCGGCGGGGCGGCTGGTGGAGTGCCGGGGGACGCAGCCGAGCGCCGAGCGCCTGCCGGAACGACCGACACGCAGTGCGGGACGGCCGGTGCGTCCTACGGCGTCCTGGTCCTTGTCGCTGGTGTGCACAACGGCTCCTCGGTCAGGTCGTCGCCGGTTCGGGGCGGGAGGGGGCCGGGGGTTCGGGGAGGTGAAGACGGGCCATGGTCGAGGCGGTGCCGGGTGGGACACGGCTGCGGGTGGCCAGGGAGATCAGGACCATGGTGGCGAAGCCCACGGGGACGGACCACACCGCGGGCCACGCCAGCAGGGTGTGCAGCCAGCCGGAGCGGGCGCCGCCGACGATGGTGGCCGTCACCGCGGTGAACGCCGAGCCGCCGCCGAGGACGAGCCCGGCGATCGCGCCCGGCGGGGTCAGTCCGCGCCACCAGATGCCGAGCACGAGCAGCGGGCAGAAGGAGGAAGCGGAGACGGCGAAGGCGAGTCCGACCGCGTCCGCCACGGGCAGATCGCTCACCATCGCCGCGGCGGCGGTCGGCACCGCGATCGCGGGCAGCGTGGCGAGCCGGAAGTGGCGGACGCCGAGCGTGGGCAGCACGTCCTGGGCGAGGACGCCCGCGACGGACATGGTGAGCCCGGACGCCGTGGAGAGGAACGCCGCGCAGGCGCCCCCGGCGACGAGGGCGCCGAGCAGGTCCCCGCCGACCCCGCCGAGCAGCCGCTGCGGCAGGACGAGGACCGCGGCGTCGGTGTCGCCGGTCAGGAGCAGATCGGGGGCGTACAGGCGGCCGAGCATGCCGTACACGGGGATGAGGAGATAGAACCCGCCGAGCAGGGCGAGCACGCTGACGGTGGTGCGGCGGGCGGCGCGGCCGTCGGGGTTGGTGTAGAAGCGGACGACGACGTGCGGCAGGCCCATGGTGCCGAGGAAGGTGGCGAGGATCAGCCCGTAGGTGGCGTACAGGCCGTGCTGTTCGCGGTCCGAGGACAGCGGCTCGGCCCAGCTGGAGGGCGCGGCACGATCGGCGGCCCGGTCCGGCAGGGGGACGCGGGCGCCGGCCGGGAAGCGCAGGGCGGTCCCCGCGCCGATCCGGTGCCGGCCCTCGCCGAGCCGCAGCGAAACCCCGTGCAGCGCACGGCCGTCGACGGCGCCGGACGCGGTCACCCGGACCGGCTCGCGCACGGTGAGGGTGAGTGGCCGGTCGATGCGCACCTCGGTGGAGCGGTGGAAGACGGGCCGGTCGTCCCAGGCGGGTGCCGGAGCGTGGTCGCCGTGCCAGGCGAGCAGCAGGAACACCACGGGCACCAGCAGGGCGGTGAGTTTCAGCCAGTACTGGAAGGCCTGGACGAAGGTGATGCTGCGCATCCCGCCTGCGGCGACGGCCGCGGTCACCACGGCGGCGACGACCAGACCGCCGAGCCAGCCGGGCGATCCCGTGAGCAGCCGGAGGGTGAGACCTGCGCCGCGCAGCTGGGGCAGCAGATACAGCCAGCCGATACCGACGACCAGCACACCGGCGATCCGCCGCACCGCCCGGGACTCCAGTCGGGCCTCGGCGAAGTCGGGCAGGGTGTAGGCGCCGGAGCGGCGCAGCGGTGCGGCGACGAAGGCCAGCAGGACCAGGAACCCGGCGGTGTAGCCGATGGGGAACCACAGCATGTCGACGCCCTGGGCGAGGACGAGCCCGGCGACGCCGAGGAACGACGCGGCGGACAGGTACTCGCCACTGACCGCGCAGGCGTTCAGACGGGGGGCGACGGTGCGCGAGGCGACGTAGAAGTCGGAGGTGGTACGGGAGATGCGCAGCCCGAGCGCGCCGACGAGGACCGTGGCGAGGATCACCGCGGTCACGCCCACGATGCCGTACGTCTGGTTCACCGGCCGGTCCCGGCGGGAAGTCGACGCATGGTCAGGGGAGTTCCGCGGGAGCGGCGGCGGCCGGGGCGGTCTCGTTGCGCTCGGCGCGGCGGACGTACCAGGCGCCGATGGCCAGCAGGGCGGGGTACGGGGCCACACCCAGGAGAAGCCAGACGGCGAGGGGGACTCGGGATGCGGCGTCGGCGAACGGCAGGACGCGCAGGAGCACGGGAAGCAGGCCGAGCAGGAGAGCGAGCAGGGCCATCGCGGCGAGCGCGGCCCGCAACTGATGCTGCATCAACCGCCGCAGTCGTTCCTCCGAGTACGGCGAGGGGTCCGGGCGCGGTGCGGTCGTACCGGCGGAAGGGCGCGGCCGTCCGGTGACCACCTCTCTGCGAGGGACGGATTCCGCACCCATGACGCACTCCCGACGCAGCGGTGATCACCTCGTGCTGCGGCGAGTGTACGCAGCGGGACCCCGCCGAGACAGCGGGTGGACGAGAATCGCCACAGGTCCGTCACCCGGCAACCGCCTCCCTCGTTCAACGGGCCCTGCCCGCCGCGTGTTTGGCGAGAAGATCCCGTAGTTCCCGGGCGTTGCGCCGGCTCACGGCGAGCACGCGGTCGCCGATCCGTACGGTCACGTTGCCGCCGTCCAGACGGAGTTCCTCGATGCGGCCGAGGGCGACGAGCCGGCTGCGGTGGATGCGCACGAACCCACGTGCGCGCCACTGTTCCTCCAGGGTGGACAGGGCGACGCGGACCAGGTGGCTGCCGTGCGGGGTGTGCAGTCGCGCGTAGTCGCCCTGGGCCTCGACATAGGTGATGTCGGCGATGGGCACGAACCGGGTCACCCCGCCCAGTTCCACGGGGACCTGATCACCGAAGGCGGGTGCCTGCTCGGGCGCGGTCGTGGCGGGGGCGGCGGCCGGCCGGGGGCCCTGCCCGGCGCGTACCAGTTCGGCGACCCGGCGGACGGCCTCGGCGAAGCGTTCCTTGCGGAGGGGCTTGAGCAGGTAGTCGACGGCCTTGAGGTCGAAGGCGCGGACCGCGAAGTCGTCGTGGGCGGTGACGAAGACGATCAGTGGCGGTGCGGCGAACCCGCCCAGCAGCCGGGCGAGTTCCAGGCCGTCGAGTCCGGGCATGTTGATGTCCAGGAAGACGACGTCGACGGCTTCCTCGCCGTCCGGCCCGTCCGCCACGGCCCGGCCGAGCCGGCGCAGCGCCTCGGTGGGTCCCGCCGCGGGCACCACGGTGCCGACCCGGGGATCGCGCTCCAGGTGGTACAGCAGTTCCTCCAATGCGGGCTCCTCGTCGTCCACCGCCAGCACACGCAGGGGAGCGTCGCTCGCGCTCATCTCCGCCGTCTCCTTCCCGCTTCAACCGCTTACCGGTGCATGGTGGTCCGCCCGGCCGTCCGCGTCGAGATCGCGCACGCCGGTGTACGACGGGCGCCGCCGGGCGAGGATCCCGAAGTCCGGGGAAACGAGCGGCCCGAGGAGGCCCGGTGGCATACGTGAGGCGCGAGCAGTGGGAGGCGCACTACGCGGGCGGGGGCCGGTTCCGGGAGCTGGGCGACACCGAACGGCGGCTGCTGGCGAAGCACGTCCCGGCGCCCGCGGGCGGACTAGCGCTGGACGTCGGCTGCGGACTCGGGGAACTCGCCCGTCAGCTGGCCAGCTCCGGCTACCGGGTGGACTCCGTCGACTGGTCCAAGGCCGCGCTCACGGAGGCCCGGCGCACCGAGGCGGTCGGCGTGACGTACCGCCGCCTGGACATCGAGCGAGACGATCTCGGTCAACTGCCTTCCCACGCCTACGACTTGATCACCATCCGGCTCGGCTGGGCCTTCGTCCGCGACCGCACCCGGGTGCTGAACCGGCTGCGCGAACGGCTGCGCCCCGGCGGCGCGCTGTGTGTGATCACGCCGCTCTCGGACGGGGTGCCGGACGACCGGCGCGGCATCGCCCTGGACGAGCAGGAGATCGGTCTGCTCCGCACCGGCTGGGCGTCCGCCGACCGGTACGACGCCGACGGCCTGGCTCTGCTCGTCCTGCGCGGCCCCTCCCCCGCCACGCCCGGATACGCCGGCAAGGGCCGCCCCTCCCCGCACGCCCTCACCGGCGCCGGTGTCGTCGTCACGGACGCGGCGGGCCGGGTGCTGCTGGGCTGGTCCGTGCGGGGCGTCTGGGAGTTGCCCGGTGGCAAGAACGACGCGGACGAGGACTTCGCCGCGGCGGCCGTCCGCGAGCTGGAGGAGGAGACGTCCTTGAAGGCCGACCCGGCCGGGACGCGGGTGCGGGCCATCCTGATGGACTACGTGCACGGCATCCCGAGGGTGACGGCCGCCGTCCGGGTGACCGCCTTCACCGGCGAACCCGTCGTCACCGAGCCGCGGCTGATCCGCCGCTGGGAGTGGCACGAGGTCGGCGATCTGCCGCTGCTCGAGCGGCCGCTGTTCACGCCGAGCGCACATGTCCTGGACACCCTGTGGCCGGGTCTGCTGCCCGGGCTGCCGCCCGTGCACCGGTACCCGGTGACGGACGGCTGAGCGGTGTCAGTCCGGGACCACCAGCCGTGCCGCCTCCCCCGGACCCACCGGCACCACCCGGTCGCGCAGGCAGACGTCGATGGGGGCGCGGTCGGAGTCCGGCACGGCGATCTCCAGCAGGCCGCTGCGCAGGCGGAGATGGACGCCCCAGTGGCCGTGGTAGCGGATGGCGAAGCCGTACGAGGAGAGTTCGGGCAGGGGGACCGGGTCGAGGCACAGGGCGCCGTCGCGGGTCTCCAGGCCGGTCAGTCCGCGCTGGACGAGGTCGAGGGTGCCGGCCATGGCGCCGAGGTGGATGCCCTCGCCGGTGGTGCCGCCCTGCAGGTCGGCGATGTCGCCGCGCAGCGCCTCCTGGACGAACGCCCAGGCGTCGGCGCGGCGGGCCCGGGTCAGGATCCAGCCGTGGACCAGGCCGCTGAGGGTGGAGCCGTGACTGGTGCGGTGCAGGTAGTGGTCGACGGTCGCGGTCCAGGTGTGTTCGTCCAGGTGATAGCCCAACCGGTCGAACATGGCTCGGAGTTCGGCCGTCGAGAAGAGGTAGCCGAGCATGAGGACGTCGGCCTGTTTGGACGCCTTGTAGCGGTTGACCGTGTCGCCCTCGGCCTCCAGGATCCGGTCGAGCCGGCGGATGTCGTCGTACCGCTTGCGGTAGTCGTCCCAGTCCAGCTCGGCGAGGTCGCCGTAGCCCTCGAACTGGCTGATCACCCCGTCGTGGAAGGGGATGTGGAGGGTGCGGGAGATCTCCTCCCAGTGGGCGGGCTCGTCCTCGTCCAGGCCGATGCTCTCGGTGAGTTCGCGACGGCGCGGCTCGGGCAGGGTGCTCAGCAGGTCCAGGGTGCGGGCGAGCACCCAGGCGGCGGTGACGTTGGTGTACGCGTTGTCGTCCAGTCCCGGCCGGGGCGCGCCGGGGTAGGCGTCGTGGTACTCGTCGGGGCCCATCACGCCCCGGATGCGATACCGGCCGAGGCGGTCGTCGTAACCGGCCGAGTCCGCCCAGAAGCGCGCGATCTGCAGCAGCATCTCGGCGCCCTCGCCGTGCAGGAAGTCGGTGTCCCCGGTGGCCTCGCAGTACTGCCAGATGTTGTAGGCCACCGCCGAACCGACGTGGTGCTGCAGCCGGGAGTGGTCCGGCACCCAGCGGCCGGAGCGGGGGTTGAGGTGGAGTTCCGGAGCCTCCTCGCGGCCGTCGCTGCCGCTCTGCCACGGGTAGAGCGCGCCGCGCCGGTCGAGTTCGCCGGCCGCGTGGCAGGCGGCGTCGAGACGCCGGTGCCGGTAGTGGAGCAGGGCCCGGGACACCTCGGGGAGGTGCAGGTTGAGGTAGGGCAGGACGAAGAGTTCGTCCCAGAAGACATGACCGCGGTAGGCCTCGCCGTGCAGTCCGCGGGCGGGGACACCGGCGTCGAGGTCGGCCGTGTGCGGCGAGAGGGTCTGCAGCACGTGGAACAGGTGCAGCCGCAGGATGCTGCCCGCCTCCCCCGGCACCTCCAGCGCGGTGCGCCGCCACAGCTGCTCCCAGGCCGCGGTGTGCGTCTCCAGCAGGGCGTCGAAGCCGGGGGCGGCTCCGACGCGCTCGACGGCCGCGTCCAGCGGGTCACCGATGGCGGGGTCGTGCGAGGTGTGCAGCGCGACCGTCTTGTCCACGGTGACGGTACGGCCGGGTGTCAGGCGCAGCTTCACGTGCTGGACGGCGCGCAGGGCTTCGTGGGCCGTCGCCACCGGTGCGTCGGTGGCCAGCCGGGCGGCCAGGGCGCATTCGATACGGGAGGTGCGGGTGTGGCAGCGCAGCCACATCGCCCCGTGTGCGGCGAGACCGGTCCGGATCTGGGTGAGGTGCCGGCCGTCCAGGTCCCGGTAGCGGGCCACGCCGGAGTTGGTGACGCGTCCGTCCAGCGCGGCCTCGACCTCCAGCTCGGTGCCCTGGCCTTCGACGGTGAACTCGGTGCGCAGGGCTCCGATATGACGGTCCGCCAGGTGGACCAGACGGAGCTGGCGCACATGGAGCGTGGCGCCGCCCTCAAGGCCGTAGCTGGTGCGGCGTTCCAGCAGGCCGGGGTCGAGATGGAGGGTCAGATAGTGCTCGGTGACGGGGTCGGAGTCCGGGGTGAGCCAGGCGGCGCCCGCCGGGCGGAAGCGCAGCGGCAGCCAGTTGGGGAGGTTGACCATGTCCTCGTGCTCGACCCGGCGTCCGGCGACCTCGGAGGTGAGCCGGTCGTAGCAGCCGGCCACGTAGGTGCCCGGGTAGTGGACGTCGTCCGCGATGCACTCGGCCAGTGCCCCGCGGGTGGCGAAGTACCCGTTGCCCAGCGTGCACAGGGACTCCCGCAGGCGTTCCTCCTCGGGCCGGTAGCCCTCGTACTCCCAGGCCGGCCCCGTCACGGTCATCCCTCGGACAACAGGCCGGTGAGGATCCGGTCGGGGGTGAGGGGCAGTTCACGGAAGCGGATGCCGGTGGCGTGGTGGACTGCGTTGCCGATGGCGGCCGCGGTGCCGACGATGCCGATCTCGCCGATGCCCTTGCTGCCCATGGGGTTGAGGTGCGGGTCGTCCTCGTCGATCCAGTCGGCCTCGATGTCGGGGACGTCGGCGTGTGCGGGCACGTGGTAGGAGGCGAGGTCCGCCTCGGTGAAGTCGCCGAACGCGCGGTCCATCGTGCTGTGTTCGGTGAGGGCCATGCCGAGGCCCATGGTCATGCCGCCGGTGAACTGCGAGCGCGCGGTACGGGGGTTGAGGATCCGCCCGGCGGCGAAGATCCCGAGCAGCCGCCGTACCCGGGTCTCGCCGGTGACTGTGTCGACGGCGGCCTCGGCGAAGTGGGCGCCGAAGGCGTGCCGGGCGTAGGGGCTGTCGGCGTCGGCCTTTCCGGCGGTGTCGGCGTGGGTCCCGAGGCCGTCTGCGGGCAGCGGCCCGGTGTGTGCGGCGAGCCGGGAGGCCAGCTCGGCGCACGCCTCGTGCACGGCCCAGCCCCAGGAGGCGGTGCCCATGGAGCCGTCGGCGAGCCAGGCCGACGGCAGGTCGCTGTGCCCGATCTCGGTGCGGACCCGGTCGAGGGGCGCGCCGAGGACGTCGGCAGCGATCTGGGCGAGGACGGTACGGGCCCCGGTGCCGATGTCGGTGGCGTTGATCCGGACGACGAAGGTGCCGTCGGGCAGGGCCCGGGCGGTCGCGGTGGCCGGCACGGCGGCGGCCGGGTAGGTGGCCGCGGCCACGCCGGTGCCGATGAGCAGCGGGCCCTCCCGGTGCACACCCGGGCGTGGATCGCGCTCGGCCCAGCCGAAGCGGCGGGCGCCCTCGCGCAGACACTCCACGAGGTGCCGGCTGCTGAACGGTTTGCCGCTGTCGGGCTCGCGCTCGGGTTCGTTGCGGATGCGCAGCTCCACCGGGTCCATGCCGAGGGCGTCCGCGAGTTCGTCCACGGCCGACTCCAGGGCGTACATGCCGGGCGCCTCGCCGGGGGCGCGCATCCAGGACGGGCTGGGCACGTCGAGCGGGACCACCCGGTGGGTGCTGAGCAGGGCCGGGGTGGCGTACATGATGCGTGAGGGCACCGCGGCCTGCTCGACGAACTCCTTCACCCGGGAGGTGTGGGTGGTCGCCTCGTGCAGTACGGCGGTGAGCCGGCCGTCCGCGCTCGCGCCGAGCCGCAGCCGCTGCACGGTGGGGGCGCGGTGGCCGACGGTGGTGGGCAGGTGGCGGCGGGGGTAGGCGAGGGTGACGGGCCGGCCCGTGCGCCGGGCGGCCATGGTGGCGAGGACGACGTCGGGGCGCGGGGTGCCCTTGGAGCCGAAGCCGCCGCCGACGTGCTCGGTGACTACGGTGATCCGGTCCTCGGGCAGCTCGAACAGCTGGGCGAGGACCTCCCGCACGGTCGTACCGCCCTGGCTGGAGGTGTACACGGTGAGCCGGTCCCCGTCCCAGTGGGCCGTGGTGGCGTGCGGCTCCATGGGGTGATTGTGCAGCGGCGGCACCCGGTAGGTGGCATCGACGCGGACGTCGGCGGCGGCGTAGGCGGCCTCCGGGTCGCCGCGCTCGACCCGCCCCGGATAGCCGGCGTTGGCCTCCTCCGGCTCGTAGGCGTGCGGATGCCCGGGGTCCAGACCGGCGTCGTGGGGTTCGGCCGTGTAGGTGACACGTACCGCCCGGGCGGCCGCGCGGGCCGCCTCGAGGGTGTCGGCGACGGCCAGGGCCACGCACCAGCCCCGGTGCGGCACCTGCGGGCCCTGCAGGACGGCGAGGGTGGCGTCCTCGGGTGCGGCGAGGCGCGGGGCGTCGTCGGGGGTGAGGACGGCGAGGACCCCGGGCAGGGCGAGGGCGGCCGAGGTGTCGACGGCGGTGACCCGGCCCCGCGCGATCGCGGCCGGCACGGGCCAGGCGTGAACGCGGCCGGGCAACGCGTACTCGGCGGCGTAGCGGGCCGCACCGGTCACCTTCTCCCGCCCTTCCCGACGCTCGGCGGGCGCACCCAGGGCACCACCGGGGTGCCCTCCTGACAGACGCTCGGCGAGCGACCCGGTGGGGGTGCCCGGGGGCGCGGTCCGTGCGTCGCGGCGCTGTACGCGCGCGTGCGGGGCGCTGTCCGGGGCCGGGGCCCCTTCCTGGGCGCTGCCGGGGGCCGTGTCCCCACTCGCCCGGCGCTCGCCGAGAGCCCCTCCAGAGGCCGAGTTCCGCGCGTCTGGGCACTCTACGGAAGTGCCTGAGGCGCTGCCGGGGCCCGGCTCCCCACCCTGCCGGTGGCCATCGAAAGCCCCGCCGGAGACCGTGTTCCGTACGTCCCGGCGTACAGCGGAAGTACCCGACGCCCTGCCGAGGGCTGAGCCCCGACCCGACCGGCGCTCGCCGAGAGCCCCAGTGGAGGCGCCAGGGCCCGGACCCCCACCCGGCCGCCGCTCGGCGAAAGCCCCGTCAGGGGTCGGGTTCCGTACGTCCCGGTATTCGGTGGGGGTGCCCGGGGAGTTGCCGGTCATGGGTTCCTCCTGGTCTGCTCGCTCCTGTTGCGCCGGCTCAGGCGACCGCCGGTGCGGGGGCGAGACGGTTCAGGACGTCCAGGGCGAGATTGCGGGCGAGGGGCACCTTGTAGGCGTTGTCCCGCAGCGGCTCGGCGTGCGCGAGCTCCAGCGCCACGGCTCCCTCGAAGGCGGCGGGGGTCGCGGGGCCGCCCAGCAGTGCCAGCTCGGTGTGCCGGGCCCGCCAGGGCCGGTGGGCGAGCCCGCCGAAGGCGATCCCCGCGTGGTCGACGACGCCGTCCGCGACCCGCAGCACTACGGCCACGGAGGCGAGGGCGAAGGCGTACGAGGCCCGGTCGCGGGCCTTGCGGTAGGCGGACGGCAGGCCGGCGGTGGCCGATGGCAGCAGTACCCCGATGATCAGCTCGCCCGGGCCGATCCAGGTGTCCCGGTCGGGATGCTCACCCGGCAGCCGATGGAACTCCGTTGCCGGAAGCCGCCGGATGCCCTCGGTGCCGTACAGCTCGACCTGTGCGTCCAGCGCGGCCAGGGCGACGGCCATGTCGGACGGGTTGGTGGCGATGCAGTGCTCCGAGTGCCCGAGGACGGCGTGGTCGCGATGCACGCCCTCCCGGGCGCCGCAGCCGCTGCCGGGCTCACGCTTGTTGCAGGGTTTGTCCAGGTCCTGGAAGTAGGGGCAGCGGGTGCGCTGGAGCAGATTGCCGCCGGTGGTGGCGGCGTTGCGCAACTGCCCGGAGGCGCCGGAGAGGAGCGCCTGGGACAGCGCCGGGTAGCGGTCGCGGACGCGCGGGTCGGCGGCCAGGTCGCTGTTGCGGACGGTGGCGCCGACGCGCAGGGAGCCGTCGGGCAACTCCTCGATGCCGGCCAGCGGCAGCCGGCCGACGTCGATGAGTACGGCGGGCCGCTCCACGCCGAGTTTCATCAGGTCGACCAGGTTGGTGCCGCCGGCCAGATAGCGGGCGCCGGGGTGGGTGGCGTACGCCTCGACGGCCTCCTCGACGCTGCCGGGCCTGAGGTATCCGAAGCCGTTCACCGGATCACGTCCTCCACCGCCTCGACGATGCGCGGGTAGGCGCCGCAGCGGCACAGGTTGCCGCTCAGGCGCTCGCGGATCTCGGGCCGGTCCAGCGGGACGGGCCGGCCGGAGGGGGCCGCGGGGTCGGTGACGTGGGAGGGGTGGCCGGCGGCGGCCTCGGCGAGCATGCCGACGGCGGAGCAGATCTGCCCCGGGGTGCAGTAGCCGCACTGGAAGGCGTCGCGGTCGAGGAAGGCCCGCTGCAGCGGGTGCGGCTCCTCGCCGTCCCCGCCGAGGCCCTCGACGGTGGTGATCTCGCTGCCGTCGAGGGCGACCGCGAGCAGCAGGCAGCTGTTGACGCGGCGGCCGTCGGCCAGCACGGTGCAGGCACCGCACTGGCCGTGGTCGCAGCCCTTCTTCGCCCCGGTGAGACCGAGGTCCTCGCGGAGCAGGTCCAGCAGGACACGCCGGTGGTCGACGTGCAGGGTGTGGGGCTTCCCGTTGACCCGGAGGGTGATCTCCGACTCGGGAGGGAGCTGGTTTTCGCTGGTCATGGCAGGGATGGCCTTCCGGACGGGCCCTGGTGTCCGTCCACTCCGCGTATCCACGCGACGGCGCCTCACACGTCCGGGAGGCCACACCCTTGTCTCACGGGTAGCGGACCAGGTCCGCCACGTCGGTCGAGGAGTTCGAGGGTCCTCCGGTGCTGTTGGTGACGTGACTGATGGTGCCGGTGCCGCCGAGGGACACGGTGACCATGCTGGTGAAGCGGACGTTCGGGTTGTCCGGCACCTCGAAGGCACGGTCGGCGGTCACGCTCGGGTTGGCGTTGAAGTAGCAGTAGCTGCCGAGGCCGTACGCCTGGTGGCCGGTGACCGAGTCGGCGACCTTGTAGGCGGCGTAGCCCTTGGTGGCGGCGGCCGCCGCCGCGACGAGGGCGGCGGCCGTCGGTCTGCGGCGTGGACGAGCGAACACGGGTTCTTCTGGTGGGGGGTGGCGGGATCAGCCGGTGTAGGCGGCGAAGACGCGGGTGTAGTCCCAGTCGGACTGGCTCACGCCGGAGCAGCTGTCGGCGGGGCCGCCGGTGCACGGCCGGTCGCGGTTGGCGGACCAGAAGGTGAGCCGGGCGAGGTGGTGCGCCTGGGCGTAGGCCAGGATGGTCCGGAAGTCGTTCACCGTGACGGTCTCGTTGTTGTCGGTGATGCCGTTCATGGACGAGATGCCCATGTCCCGGTAGGCCTGGTCGTCGCTGTAGTGATAGGCGTTCTTCAGCGCGTTCTTCAGGCCCTCGGCGGCCTGCGTGGTGAGGTTGCCCATGTTCTGTCCGGCGCCGCCGAAGTCGAACGGCATGATGGCCCAGGCGTCCACGGTCAGCCCGGAGGACGCGGCCCGGTTGATGAGGCTGGTGTCGGGCCCGCTCTGCCCGGTTCCCTGGGTGATGTACACCTTCAGCCCCGGGTTGTTCGCCTGCACGGTCTTCAGCGCGTCCACGGTCCGCTGCTGCACGGTCGCGCTGCTGTAGGCGTCGGCCTCGATGTCGATGTCGATCGCCTTCAGACCGTAGGCGTTGATGACCTTCTGGTAGGCCGCCGCCAGTTCGCTCGCGCTGGAGCAGGAGCTCTCCAGCTTGTTGCCGCTGTAGCCGCCGAAGGAGGGGATCACGTCACCGCCGCCTGCCCGCACGGTGTTGATCGTCTGCTGGTCGACCCCGCCAGTCAGCGGACGGCTGCCGTCCCACTGCGGATTGCAGTAGCCGTTGCTGAGCACGAAGGCGAGGGTGAACCACCTCACGCCGGTGGCCTGGGTGATGGTGGCCGGGTTGGGCGGGCTGCCCCAGCCGTTGTAGAGGTACGGCGCGACGGCCATGGGCGCGGACGGGGTGCCGTCGCCCCCGCTCGCGGGCGCGTTCCACTTCTGGTTGGCGCCGCCGCTGCAGCTCCAGATCTGTGTCCGGGTGCCGTTGGCCGAGTTGTTGTCGGTGACGTCCAGGCACTTGTTCGCCTGCGGGTTGACGATGTCGTGGGCGGCGGTGACGGTCCACTTCTGGTTCGCGCCGCCGGTACAGCTCCACAGCTGCACCTTGGCGCCGTCGGCGGTCGAATTGCCGGTCACGTCGAGGCACTTGCCGAGGGCGCGGATGGTGCCGTCGGTGCCGACCGTCCACTGCTGGGCGTTGGTGCCGTTGCAGTCGTAGAGCTGGACGGGCGTGCCGTCGGCCGAGTTGGCCCCGGCAACGTCGAGGCACTTGCCGGCGAGCCCGGTGATGGCCCCGGTGGCGGCCTGGGCGGGGGAAGCGGTGAGCAGTCCGGCGGACAGCGCGAGAACGCCGAGGGAGACTGCTGCGGGAAGAGGTCTGGCCATGTGTGGGAGCGGGCCTTTCACGTGGGGGGTGCGCGCCAACGCCGGTGAAAAGAGCGAACGTTGGGGCGTCCGCAGGCTTTGATTAAGGCGTGAAGCTAAAGGTCCGGACCAGTGGAGTCAAGTGGTACGGCAACAACTCGCCGCGCGCGCCGGGACGTCGGGCGCCGAACACCGCGGTCCCCTCCGCCTACCGGCCCCCCACCCCCGCACCGCAGCCCCCTACGCCAACTCGACCGCCTCGCCCAGCGCTTCCGTCGCCTCCGGTGGTGCGGTCAGGGCGTCCTGCCGTGCCGCGAACTGGGTTCGGTACAGCTCCGCGTACCGGCCTCCGCCCGCCAGCAGCTCCTCGTGCGTGCCGCGTTCCACGATCCGGCCTGACTCCACGACCAGGATCTGGTCGGCGGCGCGGACCATGGACAGGCGGTGGGCGATGACCACGGCGGTGCGGCCCTCCAGGGCCTCGGTGAGGGCTTCCTGGACGGCCGCCTCGGAGGTGTTGTCCAGATGGGCGGTGGCCTCGTCCAGGATGACCACGCGCTGGCGGGCCAGCAGGAGGCGGGCGATGGTCATGCGCTGGCGTTCGCCGCCGGAGAGGCGGTAGCCCCGCTCACCGACCACCGTGTCGAGGCCGTCGGGCAGGGACCGTACGACGTCGGCCAGGCGGGCGCGGCCGAGGGCGTCCCAGAGTTCGTCGTCCGTCGCCTCCGGGCGGGCCAGCCACAGGTTGGCGCGGACCGTGTCGTGGAAGAGGTGGCCGTCCTGGGTGACCATGCCGAGCGTACCCCGCAGCGAGGCGGCGGTCAGGTCGCGGACGTCGACCCCGCCGATGCGGACCGCGCCCGCGTCGACGTCGTACAGGCGCGGCAGCAGCTGGGCGATGGTGGACTTGCCGGCGCCGGAGGAGCCGACGAGGGCGACGGTCTGGCCGGGTTCGGCGCGGAAGGAGACGCCGTGCAGGACCTCGGAGCCGCCGCGGGTGTCGAGGGCGGCGACCTCCTCCAGGGAGGCGAGGGAGACCTGGTCGGCCGAGGGGTACGAGAAGCGGACGTCGTCGAACTCTACGGCGACCGGGCCCTCGGGGACCTCGCGGGCGTCCGGCTTCTCCTCGATCAGCGGCTTCAGGTCCAGCACCTCGAAGACCCGCTCGAAGCTGACGAGCGCGCTCATCACCTCGACCCGGGCTCCGGCGAGCGCGGTCAGCGGGGCGTACAGGCGGGTCAGCAGCAGCGCGAGGGAGACCACCGCGCCCGCCTGCAGGGTGCCGTGCAGCGCGAACCAGCCGCCGAGGCCGTAGACGAGGGCCAGCGCGAGGGCGGAGACCAAGGTCAGGGAGGTGATGAAGACCGACTGGGCCGTGGCCGTGCGGACGCCGATGTCACGGACCCGGGTGGCCCGGGCCGCGAACTCCGCCGACTCCTCATCCGGGCGGCCGAACAGCTTGACCAGGGTGGCGCCCGGTGCGGAGAAGCGCTCGGTCATCCGGGTGCCCATGGCCGCGTTCAGCGCCGCGGCCTCGCGCTGCATGCGTGCCATCCGGGTGCCCATACGGCGGGCCGGCAGCACGAACACCGGCAGCAGCACCAGCGCGAGCAAGGTGATCTGCCAGGACAGGGTGAGCATCACCGCAAGGGTGAGCAGCAGGGTGACCAGGTTGCTGACCACGCCCGACAGGGTGTTGGCGAAGGCCCGCTGGGCGCCGATCACGTCGTTGTTGAGACGGCTGACCAACGCTCCCGTACGAGTCCGTGTGAAGAACGCGACGGGCATGCGCTGCACATGATCGAACACAGCCGTTCTGAGGTCGAGGATGAGTCCCTCCCCGAGCGTCGCCGACAGGCGCCGGCCGAGGATGCCCAGCCCCGCCTCCGCGAGGGCGACGAGCGCGATGAGCAGGGAGAGCCGGACCACCGTGGCGGAGTCGTGCCCCGCCACGATCGCGTCGACGACGCGGCCGGCGAGCACCGGGGTGGCCACGGCGAGCAGGGCCGTGGCCACCCCGAGCAGTACGAACCGGACGATGCCCGCGCGGTGCGGGCGGGAGAAGGCGGCGATACGGCGCAGTGTGGCGCGGGCGAACGGACGGCGCTCGGCCTGTGCGCTCATGACACTGTGCAGCTGCATCCATGCGGTGGTCTCCATGCTCATGGGAACGAACGTAGAACCTCAAGCTTCGTTGAGGTCAATGTTCCTGTCTTTTCACCCGCTGTTGGGGCGGCGCGGAGAACCTCTGCTGATGTGACTGCCGTCCCGCTTCCCCCACCCCCCCGGGGACGACTCCCCCGTCGCGTCCCCGTCCGCCAGGCGGTGTGCCTGGTGCCGCTCGCACTCGTCGCCGTGGTCGCCGTACGCAACCGCTCCCTGCTCGCCGAGGGCTTCGGCCAGCTGCGCACCGCCTCCTGGCCATGGCTGCTCGCGGCGGCCGGGGCCACCTGTCTGACCTGGGTGGCCGCCGCGTTCACCCGGCAGGGCGCGGTGGTGCAGCCGCTGCCGAAGGGGCGACTGCTGGCCACCCAGTTCGCGGCGGCCTCGGCCAACCATCTGCTGCCCACCGGGCTGGGCGCGGGCGCGGTGAACCTGCGCTTCATGACCGTGTGCGGGGTGCCGCTGGCCCGCTCCTCGGCCGCGCTCGCGCTGTATCTGCTGGCCGAGTCCGTGGGCCGGCTCGGTCTGCTGTCCGTGCTGCTGCTCGCCTTCCCCGACGCGCTGCGGCTCGGCCCCCTGCTGCCGGCCGGCTCGGCCGTGCCGCTGCTGCTGGGCGCGGCCGGACTGCTGGTGGTCGCGGCGGCCGTCGTGTCCCTCGTACGACCGCTGCGCACCCGCGTGTACGGCTTCCTCCGCGACGCCCTCGGCGAGGCACGGTCGGTGCACACCCGGCCGGCCCGCGCCCTGGCCCTGTGGGGCGGCTCGCTGGCCTTCCCCGCGCTGCAGGCGGCCGGTCTCGCCGCGGTCGGCCAGGCGCTCCGGCTGCCGGTGCCGGTGGCGCACATGGCGCTCGCCTACCTCGCGGCGACCGTCGCGGTGGCGCTGGTACCGACACCGGGCGGCCTGGGTTCGGTCGAGGCGGCCCTGATCGTGGCCCTGGTCGCGGTGGGCGGCCCGGCGGCGGTGGCCACGGCGGTGGTGCTGGCCTACCGCATCATCACCGTGTGGGTGCCGCTGCTGCCGGGGGCGCTGACCCTGGGGGCGCTGGTCCGGTTCAAGGTCATCTGAGGCAGAGTGGCCTTCCGACCAGAACAAGGAGGGCTTCCCATGCCGGTCCGCGTGGAGCGCACGGAGTACGTCACCACGGTCGTCCTCTCCCGGCCCGAGGCCCGCAACGCGGTCGACGGCCCTACCGCCACGGAACTCGCCGACGCCTTTCGGGAATTCGAGGCGGACGACGGCGCCCGGGTCGCGGTGCTGTGGGGTGAGGGCGGCACGTTCTGCGCGGGGGCGGACCTGAAGGCGATCGGCACCGAGCGCGGCAACCGGGTGGCCGAGGACGGTGACGGCCCGATGGGGCCGACCCGGATGCGGCTGTCGAAGCCGGTGATCGCGGCGGTGGCCGGGCACGCGGTCGCGGGCGGCCTCGAACTCGCCCTCTGGTGCGATCTGCGGGTCGCGGAGGAGGACGCCGTGTTCGGGGTGTTCTGCCGCCGCTGGGGCGTGCCGCTGATCGACGGCGGCACGGTACGGCTGCCCCGGCTGATCGGCACCGGCCGGGCCATGGACATGATCCTCACCGGCCGCCCGGTACCGGCCCGCGAGGCCTGCGAGATGGGGCTCGTGAGCCGTGTGGTACCGACGGGACGCGCCCGCGCCGAGGCCGAGGCACTGGCCGCGGCGATCGCCCGCTTTCCGCAGGCCTGCCTGCGCAGCGACCGCGCTTCGGTCCTCGACCAGGAGGGGCTGGACGAGGAGACGGCATTGCGCGGCGAACTCCGGTACGGACTGGGCGTGCTGGCGCAGAGCGCGGCGGGTGCCGCCCGGTTCGCCGCCGGGTCCGGGCGGCACGGGTCGTTCACGGATCTGTGAGGGGCCGTACATGGCACCGGCGGTCGCCCGCTCAGCCCACGCTCACCACTGCCTCGCCGCCCTTCGGGTCGACTCGCTCCGTCCAGCGTGCGGTGAGGGTCAGGGTGCGGTTCGGCAGCGCGGTCCAAAGGCCCGGCCGCTCCCGGTGCAGGAGGCGGCCGTCCTGGTGGATCTGGAGGACCGGGCGGGTCAGCTGGGCGCCGGTGCGCAGGAGGTAACGGGCGGGCGCGCCGGCGGGGGTGATGCGGTTCGGGGCGATCCAGCGCAGCGGAGGCTCGACGGCGAGCAGGACTCCCCGTTCCGGCCAGGGGACGCCCTTGAGGAAGTCCAGGACGGCACCGGCCACCCGGGCGCCCTCGTCGGCCGCCGTGCCGGCGCGTTCGACGGCGTGCAGGACGTTCCCGGCGGCGAAGACGCCGGGGCGTGAAGTGTGCAGGGCGCCGTCGACGGCGGGGCCTCGGGTGCCGGGGTCCAGGGCGAGGGCGCCGCGGCGGGCGAGTTCGTGGTCGGGGACGAAGTCTCCGGTGAACACAACGGTGTCGCAGGCCAGTACGGTGGTACGGCCGTCGCGATGGCGTACGCGGATCCCGGACAGGCAGCCGTGGCCGAGGAGTTCGGTGACCGTGGTGTGCGTCAGCAGCGGAATGCGGTCGTACAGCCGGGCCGAGCCGGCGCGGGCCCGGCCGGTCTGGGCCCGCGGGTGTTCCGTGACCAGCGCGACGACCTCGGCCCCGGCCGCGCGCACGGTGGCGGCCGCGGCGTACGAGACCTCCTCGGCGCCGACGACGACCGCGCGGGTGCCGATGCGCTGCCCGAACAGGTGGACCGCCTGCTGGAGTTCGCCGGTGGTGTACACGCCGGCCGGGCGGGTGCCGGGCACCAGCCGGGCGGTACGCGGGCGTTCCCGGGCACCGGTGGCCAGGACGACGGCTCGCGCCTCGATGATCTCGGGCCCGCCGGGGCCGACGGCGGTGAGCACCGTACCGGTACGGGATCCGACGGCGCTGACCACCGCATCGGCACGGGATCCGACGGCACCAGACAGCGAACCGCCGGCGGGGCCGTCGGGGGCCGTGCCCGCCCAGTCCAGGACCGTCACCCCGATCCGGATCACCGCGCCCGCCCGCTCGGCGGCCTGCGTCCGCAGGCGGGCGTAGGCGGGGCCGGTCAGCGGATGCGTCCACGTGCCGAAGCCGCCGTGTGCGCAGTGCCTCGGGACTCCGCCCGCCTCGGCCTCCCGTTCCAGTACCTCCACCCGCCCGGCACCGGCGGCGGCCAGCCGTGCGGCGGCCGCGAGCCCGGCGGGGCCGGCGCCGACGACGAGGACGTCGACATGGCGTACGTCCGTCATGGCCGCCCCCTCCCGAACGGCTTCCGGCGCCGCACCGGTTCCCCGCCGGCCGGCTTCCCTGCCACCGACTCGCCCTCGGGACAGCCCCGTTCGAACAGCCCCCGCACCACCGCCCCGCAGTAGAACCCCTGGCACCGGCCCGCACGGGCGCGGGTGCGGCGGCGTAGGCCCTCCAGGGTGTGGGGCGGGATCGTGCTCGCGAGGGCGTCCCGGATCTCGCCGCGGGAGACTCGCTCGCAGTGGCAGACGAGGGTGCCGTACTCGGGGTCGGCGGCGATGAGATCGGGGCGCTGATAGGGGCGCGGGTAGGCCTCGCCGAGGTTGGGCATGGTCACCGGCTCCGGTTCGCGCACCGGGCCGAGGTCGAGTCCGGTGTCGGCCAGCAGGCCGGTGACATGGGCGGCGATGGCCAGGGACGCGGTCAGTCCGGTGGAGCGGATGCCGCCGACGGTGACATACGCCTGCTCGGGGTGGGCGGCGATGCGATAGTCCTCCTGCCCGGTGGCCGCGCGCAGCCCGGCGTAGACGGCGGTGACCTCCTCGTCCAGGAGGGCGGGCAGGATACGGCGGCCCTTGGCCCGCAGCCCGTCCAGGCCGTCGGCGGTGGAGTCGGTGGCCCGCTTGTCGTCCAGGTCCTCGGCGGTGGGGCCGAGCAGCACGTTGCCGTAGACGGTCGGCGCGACCAGGACGCCCTTGCCGAGCGCGGTCGGAACGGGCAGCAGGATGTGCCGGAGGAGCGGGCGGGCGAACTTGTCGTACACCAGGAGCTGGCCGCGGCGCGGGGTGACGGTGAAGTCCTCGTGGCCGAGCAGCCGGTCGAGGGTGTCGGCGTGCAGTCCGGCGGCGTTCACCAGGTAGCGGGCGCGCAGGGTGCCGCGGGAGGTGGTCAGCAGATGCCCCGCGTCCCGGCTCAGGTCGTGCACGGCGGCCTTCAGGTGCAGATCCACTCCGGCGCGGACCGCCTGGGTGGCGTACGCCAGGGTCGTCGTCCAGGGGCAGATGATGCTCTCGCCGGGCACGTGCAGGGCGCCGAGCGCTCCGGGGCCGAGGTGGGGCTCGCGGGCGTACAGCTCCTCGGGGCCGAGCCGGCGCGTGTCGTGGTAGCCGTTGCGCTCGGCCTTCGCGGCCAGCCGGGGCAGGGCGGCGAGCTGCTCCTCGTCCCAGGCGACCAGCAGGGCGCCGACGCGTTCGACGGGGATGCCGGCCTCGGCCGCGTAGGCGCCGAGCCGGTCGTAGCCCTCGCGGACCAGCCGGGCCTCCAGGGTTCCGGGGGCCGCGTCGAAACCGGTGTGCAGGATCGCCGTGTTGGCCTTGGAGGTGCCCTGCCCGACGTCGTCCTGGGCCTCCACCAGGGCGACGCCCAGGCCCGGGTGGCGGGCGAGCTCGCGGGCGATGGCGCAGCCGACGACCCCGGCGCCGACGATCGCGACGTCGTACGTGCGTGCGGGCAGCGGGCCTTCGGTGGTGACGGTCATGAGCCGAGCAGGGCCGCGACGGCGGCCCGGAAGCCGGCGCGGCGTTCGGCGGCCTGGTCGGCGGTGATGCGGGGTTCGTACACGGCGGCGGGCTTCCAGTCGGGCAGGGCCTGTTCGACGCCCAGCGTACGGTCCGCGCCGAGCCGGGCGAGGGCGGCCGCACCGAGTGCGGTCGCGTCGGGCAGCGGCGAGACCTCGACCGGGCGTTGCAACAGGTCGGCCTGGGTCTGCATGAGCAGGGCCGAGCGGGTCAGGCCGCCGTCGACGCGGAGCCTGTCCAGCGGGGCACCGAGGTCGGCGGCGGCCGCGTCGGCGAGTTCGGCGACCTGGGCGGCGATGCCCTCGCACAGGGCGCGCACCAGGTGGCCGGGTCCGGTGTCGAGGCCGAGCCCGGTGAGAGAGCCGCGCAGATCGCCGCGCCACCAGGGGGCGGCGAGTCCGGCGAGGGCGGGGACGAAGGTGACGCCGCCGCTGTCGGCCACGGCGCCGCCGACGGGGTCGAGGTCGGCGGCGGAGGAGATGACCCCGAGGTCGCGGAGCCAGCGGACGGCGGAGGCCGCGGTGTAGACCTGGCCGTCCAGGCAGTAGGCGGTGGTTCCGGCGAGCCGCCAGGCGACGCAGCTGACCAGTCCGGAGGTGCCGCGCCGGGGCCGGTCGCCGGTGTGCGCGAGCAGGAAGGCGCCGGTGCCGTAGGTGCACTTGGCGGCGCCGGGTGCGGTGACGCGCTGGGCGAGCAGGGCAGCCTGCTGGTCGACGATCAGCCCGGTGAGCGGGATCTCGCGGCCGAACGCCGTGGTGGTGCCGACCGGCCCGGCGGCGTCGGTCACCTCGGGGAGGCGCTCGCCCGCCAGGCCGTACATCTCCAGCGCCCTCGGTGACCACTGCGCGCGGTCCAGATCGAGGAGCTGGGTACGGCCGGCGGTGGCGGCGTCGGTGGCGAAGGAACCGGTGAGGCGGTGGATCAGCCAGGCGTCGGAGGTGGTGACGACGCCCTCGCGGGTGAGGTGGCGGCGGATCCAGGCCATCTTGGGCGCCGCGAAGTACGGGTCGAGGGGCAGCCCCGTCAGCTGCCGCAACTCCTCGGCGCTCTCGGCGAGTTCGGCACACACGGTCTCGGCGCGCCGGTCCTGCCACACCAGGGCGTCGGTGAGCGGGCGGCCGTCGGCCGGGTCCCAGGCGAGGACGGTCTCGCCCTGGTTGGCCAGGCCCAGCGCCACGACGTCCTCGCCGGCCTCGGTGAGCGCCCGCCGGCCGGCGTCGACCACGGAGTCGTACAGCTCGGCCGGGTCCACCTCGACCAGCCCACCGGGCAGATACCGGGGGCGGACCTCGGCGAAGGCGGAACCCAGGACGCCGCGTTCCGGACAGACCACCAGGGCCTTGGTGCCGGACGTGCCCTGGTCGACGGCGAGCACCGGACCGGTCATCGCGCCTTACCCCACTCCGCACCGAAGATCACCGCGCCAGCCTGCCGCCGCGGCGAGGCGGCGTCAAGCACCCTCCGGTTTCCAACTGCCCTGAACAAATCGTTGAGTTGGCAACAATGGCAAGGCGGAACGCGCGCCTCTATAGTGACCGCCGAACAGCGCCCCACCCCTCGATCACCGCCCACAGGAGGGCTGTTGCCACGCCACCCCGCCAGCTCGCCCGCGTGCCAGTGGCCCGGGGCAGACGGCTGATGGCCAGAGAAGGACCCCGTCCCTCCTACGACCCCGCCGGCCCCGACCACGCCCTGCGCGCCGCCCTCCAGGACCTGCGCACCGGCCGCTGGATGGCCATGCGCGCGCTGCTCGCGGACACCCCGCCCGGCCGGCAGTGGACCCAGCGCACCCAGGTCCTCGCGGCGGCCGCCGCCGGCACCGACGTGGTGCGCGCCTGGCTCACGGAGGAGCCGGACAGCGTCCACGCCGCGGTGATGCAGGCGCGGGTCGGGGTGGAACGGGCCCTGCGCGCCCGGCGCGAGAAGCACCGCCGCACCCACGAGTCGTGGATCGAGGCCTGGGACGCCGCCCAGTCCGCCACCGGGATCGCCCCGCAGGACCCGGTGCCCTGGGTGTGTCTGCTGGCGCTGGCCCAGCTGGATCCGGAGCAGCGCTGGGAGGAGCACCGGGCGCCCGCGCCCGAGCCGGTGCTGCCGCCGGGCCCCTGGGGGCTGCTGGCCGAGGCCCACGAACGCGATCCGTACAACCGCGAGGCCCACCACCGGATGCTCCAGTTCCTGTACGCGCGCGGCGGCTCGGGCCGGATCGCGGAGGCCGCCGCCTACGCCCAGTGGGCCGCCGCGCAGGCCCCGCCCGGCTCGGCGCTGCATCTGCTGCCGCTGTACGTCCGCGTCGAGCGCTACCGGCGCGACAGCGGGCACGACGCGGCGCTCGACCTGCACTGGGTGGCGGAGGACGCGGCCCGCGAGGCGTGGCGCGCCCTGCACTCCTGGTTCGAGCACACCCACCGCGCCGAACGCTCGCTGCCGGACCTCAACCACCTCGCCCACGCCCTGTGGGGTTCGCTGCAATTCCCCGATGCGACAAGGGTGTTCGACGCCATCGGACCGTACTTCACGCCGCCGCCCTGGATGTACCGCACGCCCGACCGCGACCGTGCCGTGGAGGTCTTCGTCCAGGCCCGGGACCGCTGCCGGGCGGCCGCGGACGGCTCACGCACCTGAACGGCCCCTGTCCCCGCCCCTCTTGACCCGGAGGTCTCCCGCATGTCCCCCACCCCCGATCCCGCGCCCTCCCCGGGCCTGCCCCAGCAGGACGAGGAGCAGCGGCTGCGCGAACTCGGCTACCGGCCGGTGCTGGCCCGCCGCATGGGCGGCTTCGGCAACTTCGCGATCAGCTTCTCGGTGATCTCGATCCTGTCCGGCTGCATGACCCTGTACGGCTTCGGCCTGAACACCGGCGGTCCCGCCGTGATGCTGTGGGGCTGGGCGGGCGTCGGTCTGTTCGTGCTGTGCGTCGGCCTCGCGCTCGCCGAGGTCACCAGCGCCTATCCGACGTCCGGCGCGCTGTACTACATGGCCGACCGGCTCGGCGGCCGGCGCTGGGGCTGGTACACCGGCTGGCTGAATCTGCTCGGTCTGCTCGGCGCGATCGCCGGCATCGACTACGGCGCCGCGCTGTTCACCGGCGCGTTCGCGAACCTGCAGTGGGGCTTCACACCGACGCCCGGCAGGACGATGCTGATCTTCTGCGCCATCCTGCTGCTGCACGCGGTGCTGAACCTGTTCGGCGTCCGTCTGGTCAGCCTGCTGAACTCGGTGAGCGTGTGGTGGCATCTGGCGGGCGTCGCGCTCATCGTGGGCGCGCTCGCGATCGTCCCCGACCACCACCAGTCGGCTTCCTTCGTGTTCACGAAGTTCGTCAACGAGACCGGCTGGCACAATCCGATCTACGTGGCGGCGATCGGCCTGCTGCTCGCGCAGTACACCTTCTCCGGCTACGACGCCTCCGCGCACCTGTCGGAGGAGACCTCGCAGGCCTCGGTGTCCGCCGCGCGCGGCATCGTACGGTCCATCTGGGCGTCCTGGATCGCGGGCTTCGTGCTGCTCGCGGGTCTGACCTTCGCCATCCAGAACTACGACGCCACGCGCAACACCGCCACGGGCGTGCCGCCCGCGCAGATCCTGCTCGACGGCCTGGGCACGGGCGGCGCGAGCGCGCTGCTCCTGGTGGTGATCGTCGCCCAGCTGTTCTGCGGCAACGCCGAGGTCGCCGCGGCCAGCCGGATGGTGTTCGCGTTCAGCCGCGACGGTGCGCTGCCCGGTTCGCAGCTGTGGCGAAAGGTGAGCGGCCGCACGCAGACACCGGTCGCCGCCGTGTGGCTGTCCGTCGTCGTGGCGGGTGTCCTCGCCCTGCCGTCCCTGTACTCGACGACGGCGTACAACGCGGTGACCGCCATCAACGTCATCGGCATCACCCCCGCCTACGCCATCCCGGTGCTGCTGCGGCTGCGCGCGGGCGACCGTTTCCGGCCGGGGCCGTGGCAGTTGGGCCGCTGGAGCCGGCCGATCGGCTGGATCGCGGTGATCTGGGTGGCCTGTGTGACCGTGCTGTTCTGCCTTCCGCAGGCCTCGCCGGTCACCGTCGACACGATGAACTACGCGTCGGTGGCACTCGCCGTCGTCCTGGTCCTCGCGACCGTCTGGTGGTACATCGCCCGCCGTTCGTACGGCACGCCCACCGCCGCCGCGTACGGCAGCGACCGCGACCAGGCCGAACTCGCGGAGGGCATCGTCTGAGCCACCCGCGCCGAGAGTGCCGGTCCAGGTGCGAACTGGTGTTCCGGATACGGCAGGATGAGCGATCGCGCCGGTCGACGGGGTTCCCCGGCCGGCCGGCGCGATCGCACATCCCGCACATCGAGCAGGTGACTACGTGACGAGACTTCGCAACTCCGCAGCACGGGCGTGCCCCGGAGGTGTCCGGTGAACCGCGCGCTGACCCTGGACGACCTCGTCCTCGCCGGCATCTCCCTCACGGCGGGCCTGTTGCTCGCCTTCATGTCCCGCACCCTGCTGCGCTGGCTCGCCAAACACGCCAAGCGGACCCGCTGGAGCGGCGACGACGTCATCGTGGACGCCCTGCGCTCGGTCGTGCCGTGGGCGGCGATCGCGAGCGGTGCGGCGGCGGCCGCGGCCGTGCTGCCGCTGACCCGGACCGTGCAGCACCACACCAACCAAGCCCTGGAGGTGTGGCTGATCTTCGTGGTGACCCTGTCCGCGGCCCGGGTGATCGCGGGTCTGGTCCGCACGGTCACCCAGTCCCGCTCGGGCGTGGCGGGCTCGGCGACCATCTTCGTCAACATCACCCGGGTCCTGGTCCTCGCCATCGGCTTCCTGGTGGTCCTGCAGACCCTCGGCATCTCCATCGCGCCCCTGCTGACCGCCCTGGGCGTCGGCGGTCTGGCGGTCGCCCTCGCCCTGCAGGACACCCTCGCCAACCTCTTCGCGGGCATTCACATCCTGGCCTCCAAGACGGTCCAGCCGGGCGACTACATCCGGCTCGGCAGCGGCGAGGAGGGGTACGTCGTCGACATCAACTGGCGTCAGACGACGGTCCGCCAGCTCTCCAACAACCTGGTGGTCATCCCCAACGGCCAGCTCGCCAAGGCCAACATGACCAACTACACGCATCCCGAGCAGCGGTTGACGGTGCTGGTGCAGGTCGGGGTGGGCTACGACGCCGACCTGGAGCACGTGGAGCGCGTGACGGCGGAGGTCGTCGCGGAGACCATGCGCGAGGTCGAGGGCGCCGTACCGGAACACGAGCCCGCGGTCCGCTTCCACACCTTCGGCGACTCCCGCATCGGCTTCACGGTGATCCTCGGCGTGGGCGAGTTCAGCGACCAGTACCGCATCAAGCACGAGTTCATCAAGCGCCTCCACCGCCGCTACCGAGCGGAGGGCATCAGCATCCCGGCCCCCACCCGGACGGTGGCGCTGCAGCAGGGCGCGGTGGTGATCCCGCAGCAGCGCAGCGGCGAGGAGCTGGCGCCGGGGCCCGGCCGGGGCGACTAGTAGGGCCTGGTCAGGTTGGTACCGGTTCTGGCGTGTTGCGGTGACAGGTGGGGCAGGCGCCGGTCCAGACCGCGAGGAGCGACTGCAGTT